>NZ_JAVDWV010000014.1:0-138378 GCF_031457465.1 Sphingobium xenophagum | reverse complement strand
AGCAAGGTCGCGGTGGTGAAGAAATCTGCCAGGGATGGCGTCGATATCGACTATCTCTTCCTGCAGGTCTTCGTCGATCAGGCGATCGTCAGCGATGCGCAAAATTGCGGCAATATCCTCGCCAGGATCGGTCCCTTCGCCATCGAGCGCGGCCTCGTCGCCGCGCAGCAGGACGAAACGCGGGTCGCCATCGCCACGGTCCAGACCCCCGGCGGCATCGTCCGCTATGATGGCGATGCTCGCATCGACGGCGTCCCCGGCAGCGCCGCACCCATGCGTCGATCGGCGTGCTGGGCGCGGTCAGCGTCGCGACGGCCTGCCTGATCGAAGGCTCGTCGGCGGCCGAAGTCGCCAACATCCCCGACGGTCCTCGCAAGACGTTGTCGGTAGAACATCCCACCGGTGAAACCACCTGCGTCATGGAACTGGATGAAAACGGCACCGTCACCAGCGCCGCCATGCTGCGCACCGCCCGCAAGCTGATGGATGGAGAGATTTTTTCCTGACCGTTCGGGCTGAGCCTGTCGAAGCCCTCCACGTTTCTCAAAGAAAAACAGCCGTTGGCTTCGCCGACCTACGGTTCGACAGGCTCAGGGCGAACGGAGTTTTAGGATATGACTCGGATCGTCTCCTGGCACGGCAACCCGTCCAAACCGCTCTACACCCCGCCCCCCCGGCGCGATCGACGCGCACTGCCATGTGTTCGGGCCGATGACGGACCTCCCGTTCAGCGCGAAGGCGAAATATCTGCCCGAAGATGCCGGGCCGGACATGCTGTTCGCCCTGCGCGATCATCTCGGCTTTGCCCGCAACGTCATCGTCCAGGCGAGCTGCCACGGCACCGACAATGCCGCCACGCTCGACGCCATCGCCAAGTCGAATGGCAAGGCGCGAGGCGTCGCCGTGGTCGATCCGGCGATCTCGGACGCAGAGCTTGCCGCCCTGCACGACGGCGGCATCCGCGGCATCCGCTTCAATTTCCTCAAGCGCTTGGTCGATGACGCCCCCAAGGATAAATTCCTCGAAGTCGCCAGCCGCCTGCCTGTAGGCTGGCATGTCGTCATCTATTTCGAGGCGGACATATTGGAAGAGCTGCGTCCCTTCATGGACGCCATACCCGTGCCGCTGGTGATCGACCATATGGGCCGCCCCGACGTTTCCCAGGGGCCGGACGGCGCGGATATGAAGGCCTTTCGCACCTTTCTCGATTCCCGCGACGACATTTGGTTCAAGGCGACCTGTCCCGACCGCCTCGATGCCAGTGGTGCCCCATGGAACGCCTTCGCCGATGCCGTCGCGCCGCTGGTCGCCGACTATCAGGACCGCGTGCTATGGGGCACTGACTGGCCGCACCCCAATATGCAGGACGCCATCCCCGACGACGGGCATCTGGTCGACATGATCCCACGCATCGCACCAACAGCAGAATTGCAACGCAAATTGCTGATCGACAATCCGATGAAGCTTTATTGGCCGGAGGAACAGACCGCCTGACAGACTATGGCGTCAGGCGACCAGCCCGACGCCCACGTCCTGCCCCGCCCATGCGTGCCAGCGATCCGCATCGGGCCGGGCTTCGACCCGATCGACCAGGTTGAATATCTTTACTTCGCCTTGGGCGGCATCATAGGCGGGCCAATCCTCCTCCGGCCTGCCATGCCGCACGAAATGGGCAATATGCCGCGTCATCCTTTGGCCCAAGGCGGCACGCTGCCCGGTCATCCGTCCCCCCCGCGCCAGCGTGGCGCGCAACCCGTGCATCGGCCAGGTCAGTGTGAGGTCGAGCCCATGGGTCGCCCCGGCGATGGGGTGCGCATAATCGAAGCGGTAGAACCAAGTCGGGCTGTGCGCAGCATGGCGATCAGCGAAATGACGGGTCGGCATGACGAACGTCAGGTCACTGGCCAGCGCCCGCCGCCCCGCCTTGCTGCGCGGATAGGTGGCCAATATCGCCTGCGCTTGTTCCACCCCCAATTGCCCGTGCAACAGCGTTTCCAGCGCGGACCAACTGGTTGGCAGAATATCGCCGGGCATCAACTCGAACAATCGCACCTCGTCGCGCGTCGCTCCCGCCAGCAACGGCACTGGCGCGGCCTCTGCCTCCTGAATGGCCGCGAGCGTCCCTGGCACCAGATCGCCGTCCAGCCAGGGCGATGCGGGAATAGTCCCCGGGTTGGCCGCGCCAACAGACGCCTGCGCCTCAAAGAGGCTGTGCAAATCCAGCGCCTGTAGTGCCGCAAGGTCGCGTCCCCCTGCACCCAATGCGGCGGCATATTGGCGGCCAATTGCCTCGCTCTTCGCCTGACTATGGATCAGGCTTACGGCACCGCTCTGCATGATCGCCTGCTGAAACAGTGGCCGCGCTGCCGGGATGTGCAGCAGCAGCGAGACAGACATTGACCCGGCGGATTGCCCGCCGATCGTCACCCGATCAGGGTTACCCCCAAATGCGGCGATGTTGTTCTGCACCCATGTCAGTGCAGAAATCTGGTCGCGCACGCCGAGGTTGGAGGGCATATCTGCGCTATTCAGCGCGGCCCCAAGATTTACGAAACCCAGTACACCGACGCGATAATTGATCGTGACGACGATGATCCGTCCATCGCGTGCGAGTTGGGAGCCGTCATAGCTGTTGCCGCTGCCCGCGACGAAAGCCCCGCCGTGAATCCAGACATAGACGGGCAGACGTTCATCTTCGCCCAGATCGTCCGGTGCGTAGATGTTGACAGTAAGACAATCTTCGGAAAAATCCGGCTGGGCGATCCGCGCGCGCTTTGCCGCGTTGCCATACATTTGTGGGCATTGCGGACCCGGTACGGTCGCATCGCGCACGTCGGCCCATGTCGGGGCCGCGACAGGCGCGGTAAAGCGGGCGGCCTGCGCATAGGGTATGCCCAGCCAGCGCCGTGCGCCTTGGGCGCTTGACCCGCGAACGAGACCAGACTGCGTAGCGACGACCTGATTGTTCATGGCACTCCCCTCTCCTGCGACGACTTCGCACCGCATCACGCCTATCGCACCATCATCGCCCGCCCAACACGCTTTTGTTCATGCAGTGGATCGCCGTACCGATATCGGGCTGGTCGGACGTCGCGCACATCCAAGAAGGCTGACGAACGCGAAGTTTTGCAGCTAGCCTCGCCCAAAATCACAGGAGAGACGATATGGAAGCGCTTGCAGAACTGGTCGCCAAGGAAGAGATACGACAGCTGGCGCAGCTTTATTCGCGTGGCGTCGATCGCAAGGATCTCGCGCTGCTGCGCACGCTCTACACGGACGATGCGATCGACAATCACGGCCCTTATTCGAGCGGCCCGGTCACGAACTACTACGCCTTTCTCGAACGGTCGCTGCCCCACATGCATATCGGCAGTCACCATATCTGCAATCATCTGGTCAGCGTCGATGGCGACACGGCGCAAGGTGAAGTCTACGCCATCGCCTGGCACCTGATCCCCGATGGCAAGGGTGGCCTCGCGCATGACGTCCAAAGCGTCCGCTATGTGGATAATTATCGCAAGGAAAACGGCCGCTGGCTGTTCGCGCGGCGCGACGTCCAGTTCGACATGAAGCTGCTGCTTCCGGCCGACGATCATGGCGATAAGCCTGATCCCACCCAGGACGCAACCTACGCCGTGCTGCCTGCGGCGCTGTTCGCGCGGCATTGACGCTGCGCCGCCGGTTCGCCGAGGCGATCAAACCAGGCCTTGCTTGACAGGGTCGGCAGCGATGTTGATCACCCGTTCAAACGACGAAATGGTCGGCATGGCAGGAAGGATTTTTCGATGACACGCTCTCTCAATGGCAAGGTCGCGGTGGTGACGGGCGCGGGGTCGGGCATCGGGCGGGCCATCGCCATCCGACTGGCCGAAGATACGGCGAAGATCGCCATTTGGGACATCAATGCCGACGGTGCCGCCGAAACCGCACAGATGATCAGGGATGCCGGTGGCACCGCCATTGCCATCGCCGCCGACTGTTCGGACAAGGCCGCCATTCACGCTGCGGCGGAGGAAACGCGCGCCACGCTCGGCCCCGTCGCCATCCTTGTCAACAATGCCGGCATCGCGCCCTTTACCCCGTTCATGGAGATTGACGACGCCCTGTTCGACAAGGTCATCCACATCAACCTGCGCGGACCGTATCTGCTGACTAAGGAAGTCTTGCCCGACATGCTCGCCGCCCAATGGGGCCGTGTGATCAACATCACCTCCTCCTCGGTCCAGTCCGGTTCCTTTGCCCAGGGCCATTATGTCTCGTCCAAGGGCGGGTTGATGGGCATGACCAAGGCGCTGGCATTGGAATTCGCCGCCAGCGGCGTGACGTTCAACATGGTGCCGCCTGGCTTCATCGACACGCCCATGCTGCGCGCGGCACCGATCGACGTCGATGCTTTTGCTCAGACCCTGCCGATGAAGCGGGTGGGTAAGCCGGAGGATATTGCCGCCGCCTGCGCCTATCTGGCATCGGAGGAGGCCAGCTACATTACCGGCCAGACGATCAGCACCAACGGCGGCCGCTATATGGGATCGCATTAAGCCCGAACAGAGGACAGCCGTGCCCCAAGCGCCTTGCGTGCGCGCCATCGGCTCTTATGCTGGCACCATGGTCCAGAAACGTCGCATTGGAGCCGAGAGCTCCGAAACCCGCGCCCGCATCGTCGACGCTGCCGAACAGGTGATCCGCGATGAAGGCTATGCCGCCGCCAGTTCGCGGCGCGTTGCCCTGCGCGCGGAATTGCCGCCATCGCTGGTGCATTATTATTTCCCCACCACCGATGACCTGCTGCTCGCCGTATTCCGGCGCGGCGCGCAGCAAAGTGACGCGATGATCGACCAGGCGCTGGCCAGCGACGATCCGGTGCGTGCGCTGTGGCATTTCTTTACCGATACCAGCCGCACCGCGCTGGCGATGGAGTTTGTCGCGCTGGCCAATCACCGCAAAGCGATCCGCGCAGAAATCACGCGCCACAGCGAAGCGATGCGCGCGCGCCAGACCGCCTGTCTCGACCGGCTGCTCGGTCCGAAACTGGCCGAGCAAGGCATGACGGCTGCGGCCATGAGCGTGCTGCTCGCGAGTGCAGGACGGGCGTTGGTCATGGAAAAGGGTCTGGACGTCAGCGCCGGGCATGACGATGCGCGCCAGGCGGTCGAACGCTGGCTGGATACGCTCCTCGCCTGAAAAATGAGATATGTTGACTTTTTTTCGACCCCATGCTGAACATGTGTTCAAGACACAGGGAAGACTGAGGAGAGTCGGACATGGCAAGCACCGCAATCACGCGCATGGCGCATGAAGAGATCAAGCCGAACATCGGTAGCCGCATTTTGAACAGCAAGGCGGAACTGCTGGCGGGCGATCTGGGACCGCAGCTCCGCGAGCTGCTGGAACAGCGCGGCGTTCTGGTCTTTCCCAAGATCGATTTCGACGACGACGAACAGATCGCCTTCACCAAGACGCTCGGCACGTTCGCGCCCGAAATGCAGGACGGCACCAACCACAAGATTCACAAGATCACGCTGGACGTGAAGGAAAACCCGCAGAGCGCCGAATATCTCAAAGGCTCGCTTTACTGGCATATCGACGGCACGATGAACGACACGCCGATCCTGGCGTCGCTGCTGTCGTGCAAGGTCAAGGCGCCCTGGGGCGGCAATACCGGCTTTTGCAACACCTATGCCGCCTATGAAGCGCTGAGCGACGCACAGAAAGCGGAATATGAGAAATTGCGCGTGATCCATTCGGTATGGGCGACGGTCTTCTATTATGAGCCCGAACCCAGCCTCGCCAAGATTGAGGGGATGCAGCGGATTGGCGAGAATGAGCTACCGCTGGTGTGGAATCACAAGTCGGGCCGCAAGTCGCTGGTCCTTGGCTGCACCGCACATCGTGTCAAAGACGTGCCCCCCATGGAAAGTGCGAAAATTCTGGTTGGGCTTCGTGAATGGGCAACGCAGGAAGAATTCAGCTATAGCCATGAATGGAGCGTGGGCGACCTCGTGATATGGGACAATACCGGCACCATGCACCGCGCCGAGGCCTATGATCCTAGCTCCAACCGCATGATGCATCGCACCAAGTTGCAGGGCGAAGAGCCGTTCGAATAAGACGGCTTCATGCCCGACAGGATCAAGGCCTGCTTCCGGGAGACCGCAGCGGGCCTTTTTCATGCGCTTCTATCGGCACAACCTCGTTAACCGAGATCCTCGCGAAAGCGATCTACCTGGTGCATCCGTTCTTGGAGGATGGTGACAATGCCGATGGCCTCGTCCGACAACAGCCGCCAATAGATATAATGGCGTTCAAATCGGCAATAATAGCCCTCTATCCCGAATTCGGCCGGGATGGTCCGCCATGCTACGGCCCGCCCGGCAATCGCTTCAAATGTGCTGAACAGCCCGCGGATATAGTGATCCGCCTGGGCTTCGCCCCATGTATCGCGGGTATAGATATAGATGTCGTCGAGACGGCGACCTGCTGCTTCCTGTACGCGGAATGAGACCATGCGTTTTAGGAGCGACGGTTGCGGGCAATGACCGCATCGGCGTCCAACGTCTGATAGCTGGATTCCGGTGCGGCAAAGGCGCGGGTCAGTTCAGCTTTCAGCCGGATGAAGTGGTCGGCTTCCACCCGCTCCTTGTCGCGACGGATCAAGTCGCGAACATATTCACTGACATTGTCATAGGCTCCGGCCTCGCCGACATTGGCGGCGACAAATTCGCTGAGCACGCCGCTTACACGGACGTTGAGCGTCATGGGTTTGGACATCGCTAACTCCCTGTCCTCAATATAGGGGATATCGAGGACAGGGCAAGCATGTCACTCGACCAGCAGCGGTGCGCCTGTGCCCATGTAACGCGCCAGATTCTGATGCAGGCTGGCGACCGAACGCTCCATATAGGGGTTGGGCTGGGTGCCTCGGAAGCCGATATTCTTCATGCCCTGCTGGACGGCAGCCATGTTGGTGAAATCCTGTTGCAGGACCGGCGGCCATTCCTCCGGTTTGGTATATTCCCACTCGGTCGTCGGCGCTTCGCCGTCGGGAAACAACTCGAATACCGCTGCCTCGAAAATGCATTTGTCGGGATCGCCCTGATAGGGACGGGCCGAATAGCAGAGCATGTTGTTGACGGCGTGGCCGATCTGGAAATTAGGGAAGATCTGCCAGGCGGTGCCGCTCTTGGCAGTATGGGATGGTTCGACCACCGGCCAGATGACGCCGCGCTTTGCGTCGTCGGCGCGGGCGGTGGCCAACCAGTGCTGTAGCACTTGGGGCGCGGGCGTGCCTTCGGGCAGTTCGTCCTTCAACCGCTGCGCCGCGTTGACCAGCGTCATGGTCGTATTGGTGTTGGCATTTTCCCAGGTGAAGAGCTGCATCTCCGCCGTCGAGAGGCGCGGATCTTCGCCCGATCCGACACGCAGTTTGGCCTGGTTTTCGTCCATATTCTTGGGCGCGTCATAGCCGATATTGCTGTGCAGGCCATGTTGGCGCGCCCAGCCGCGAAATTCGCCGAAGGCATTGAATTCGGGGTGGGTGGTCTGGACATGATAGGTTTCGCTGAAGGCTTCGAGCGCGACTTTCCAGTTGCAGTCGAAGATGATCCATTTGCGCCAGCGATAGCGCATATTCTGGAGGCCGAAGGGGTCGAGCATGCCCGGCACGACGCCCAGATAGTCGGTCAGCGACTCCCCGTCGGGACCAAGGCTGATCCATGCCCAGCCGCCCCATGTGTCGACCCGTACCTTGCCCAGCGCGGTGCGTTCCGCGGTCAGCTTGCCCTGCCAATCATCCTGATGGTTGACGAAGGTGCATTGCCCGGCCCGATCGAAGGTCCAGCCGTGGAAGCCGCAGATGATGCTCGTCCGGTTGCCGCGTGCGTTGCGAGCGCCCGCCGGCGTGTCGATCAGACGGCGGCCACGATGCGGGCAGACATTGTGGAAGGCACGCAGTTCGTCCGGGCCGGTGCGCATGACGATGACCGAGTCTTCAAGGATATCGTAGGTCACGAAATCGCCGATATTGGGAATGTCCTCCAACCGGGCGGCCTGCAGCCAGACCTTGCGCCATAACCGGTCCTGTTCGGCGCGGGCATAATCGGGCGATATATAGGCATCGACCGGGACGGTGACCGGCTGTGTCAGATCTGTCATGGCATCCTCGCTTGTCATCTATCGGCCCTGCCACCGGGGCGGGCGTTTTTCCGCGAAGGCGCGCGGGCCTTCCTGTGCGTCTTCGCTTTGGTAGGTGTATTCCGACGCGGCACGGGCGGCCTGGAGGGCAGCGGAGCGGCCCATCTCGGTCGCCAGCATCACCGTGTCGTGGCCCGCCTTCACCGACAAAGGCGCGCCGTCCAATATTTCGGCGGCAAGCGCGATGGCGGCGTCCAGCAGTGCTTCGGGTTCGGCCAGGCGGTTGACGAGACCGATCTCATAAGCGCGCTGCGCAGTGATCGGTTTGCCGGTCAGGATGATCTCCATCATGATCCGCTGCGGGATCATGTGGATGAGCGGGGACGCCCAAGGGGAGGATCGGCCGACCTTGACTTCGGTGATGGCAAAGCGCGCGGTGCTACTGGCGACGCACAGGTCGCAGGCCTGTGCGATCATCCAGCCGCCTGCAAAGGCAACGCCGTTGACGGCGGCGATCGTGGGCTTGCTCAGTTCGATCGTGTCGTAAGGGAGCGGGAACATGGCGCGCGGCGGAACGGTCATGCCGGTTTCGACCATTTCCTTGAGGTCGCCACCCGCGCAGAAGGCCTTGTCGCCCGATCCTGTCAGGATGGCGACGCGCAGCGCCGGGTCCGTTTCGAACCTGTCCCATGCCGCACGCAAGCCTTCGCGGACATCGCGGCTGAGGCAATTGCGCTGGTCAGGGCGGTTGATCGTCAGGACGGCAATGCCATCGGCGCGGGCGTCGAAGAGGACGGCGTCGGTCATGGGCGGGCTTCGATGCTGGAAAAGGAGAGGGTTCGCGCGGAGGCGCGGAGGCGCAGAGAAGAAGCCTGAGCGGCGAAGCCGGTCTGATCTCTCCACAGGCAAGAAAGGCCTGCTTCCAAGCCTGCGGCACTCCATCTACTCTCCGCGTCTCCGCGCCTCCGCGTGATCATCTAAAATCCCCTTTGCGTGATGACATGGGCGGCCCTGTGCAGTTCCTCGCGAAAGTCGGGATGGGCGATGGCGATCAGGCGGCGGGTGCGCTCGGCGAGGCTTTGCCCCTTGAGTTCGGCCGCGCCATATTCGGTGACGACGACATCGACGTCGGTACGGGCGGTGGTGACCGGGCCGGAGAGCTGGGCGACGACCTTGCTGAGCGTGCCGCCCTTGGCCGACGCTGACAACGCGATGATCGAGCGGCCACCGGGCGAGCGCGCTCCCGCGCGGACGAAGTCCACCTGTCCGCCCGTCCCGCCAAGATAGGCCGCGCCCGATTGTTCGGCATTGACCTGTCCGGTCAGGTCCACCTCCAGCGCGCTATTGATCGTAACTAGGCGCGAGAGGCGGCCCAATATCGCGGCGTCATGGGTATAGCTGGTCGCACACATGCGGATCGCCGGGTTGCGGTGCGCCCAGTCGTAGAGGCGCTTCGTGCCGATGAGCGCGCCGTTGATCGAGACGCCGGGATCGACTTCCTTGCGGGCGTTGGTGATGACGCCTGCCTCCACCAATTCGACAAGGCCATCGCCCAGCATGCCGGAATGAACGCCCAGATCCTTGCGGTCGTGCAGCAGGCGCAGGATCGCGTCGGGGACGGCTCCAACCCCTGTCTGGATCACCGCGCCGTCGCCGATATAAGCGGCACAGTGGCGGGCAATCGCTTCGTCGGTCGGGCCGATCGCGGCGGGCGCGACTTCGACCGGCGGCCGGTTGACGGGGATGGCGACGTCGATCGCCGAGGCCGGGATGGTTTCGCCCGGCGTGAAGGGGACCGCTTCGTTGATTTCGGCGATGACGACCCGCGCCTTGTCCACGGCAGCGCGAACATAATCGCTGATCAGGCCGCAGCTATGATGGCCATGCTCATCCGCCGGGCTGACCTGGATCAGCGCCACGTCGCAAGGGATGATCCCGGCGGTGATGAGCGGGCCGACCTGGCTGACATGGACGGGAATGACCTGGAGCTTGCCCGCCTTGGTCATCGACCGCAGCGCACCGATCGCGCCCATGCTGGACAGGGCGAAGCTGTCGGCGGTGGCGGGCGTGAAGAGGCCGGAAAAGCTAGTGGCGATAAAGGCGGACAGGCCCGGAATGTCGCGGCCCTGGTCGATCAGCGCCTCGACCAGAGTCGTGGGTTCGCCACAGGCCTGGCCGATGACGATGTGGTCGCCGGCCTTTAAGTGTACAGCGAAGCGGACACTGGTTTCGCTTTTCACAATCGCCCTACTTGTCTGAGTAAATACTCAGCGCGGCTGAGATGGGGACGATCGAGCATCCCGCCCTTATAGCCGATCGCGCCGACGCCCGGATTTTTCGCAAATATATCAACAACTTCAAGCGCATTCGATATTTCTTCCTCGGTAGGGGTGAAGGCAGCGTTGATCACATCGACCTGCGCCGGGTGGATCGCCAGCATGCCGCGATAGCCATCACGCCGTACTTTTTCCGCACGGGCCTTCAACCCTTCGAGATCTCGGAAATCGCCCTGGATCGTTTCGATCGCGGTGACGCCGGCGGCCGCTGCGCCGAGCAGGCACATGGAGCGCGCCAATTCATAGGTGAAGCCATAGCTGCCATCATCATTGCGGTTATTGCTGGCACCGATCGAGTCGGCCAGATCCTCCGCGCCCCAGGTGAGCGCGACGACGCGCGGCGCGCCCTTATAATCGCCGGTATGGAACATGGCTTGCGCCGTTTCGGTGACCAGCACGATCAGCGGGGTGGAGCCTTCATCAATGCCGTTGGCGACTTCGAGCGCGGAGAGATAATGATCGAGCCGCTCCACATCATGCCGCCCATCGACTTTGGGCAGCATGATGCCACCGGGGCGCGCAGGCATGATCGCGGCAAGATCAAGCAGCGTATAGGGACCGTCCAGCGGATTGACCCGGACCCACAAACGGTCCCGGCCTTCGGTGCGGCTGGCGAGACAATCGTGGACGAGTTGGCGGGCCCACACCTTGTTGTCGGTCGTGACGGCATCTTCCAGATCGAACAGCACGATATCCGCAGCGCTGTCGGCGGCCTTGGCCATCTTCTTCTCGCTGTCGCCCGGCGCGAACAGCCAGGAGCGCATCTTGATCGAGAGGTTGGCTGGTGTGGACATGATCTTCTCTCCGGTCAGTAGGATTTGGGCAAGTCCAACACTTTTTCGGCGAGAAAGTTAAGGATCATATGCGGACTGACCGGCGCGGTGCGCGGAATCAGCACTTCGCGCAACAGCCGTTCGACATGATATTCCTGGGCATAGCCCATCCCACCCAACGTCAGCATGGCGGTATGGCAGGCCTCGAACGCAAATTCGGCGGCGAGATATTTGCCTGCGTTCGCTTCGACGCCACATTCCTCGCCCTTGTCGAATTTGGTCGCGGCCTGCATCACCATCAGATTGGCGGCTTCCAATTGCGCCCAGCATTTGGCGAGCGGATGCTGGATTCCCTGATTCATGCCGATCGGCCGGTCGAACACGATGCGTTCGCGGGCATAGCGGGCGGCACGCTGGATCGCGTTGCGGCCAATGCCCACCGCTTCGGCCGCGAGTAAAATGCGTTCGGGGTTCAACCCTTTCAGGATGATGCGGAAGCCCTGCCCCTCTTCGCCGATGCGATCTTCTTCGGGGATGAAGAGGTCGTTGATGAACAGCATGTTGGAGCCGACGGCATGACGGCCCATCTTTGGGATCAGCTGATGCTCGATTCTATCGCGATCGAGCTTGGTATAGAAAAGCGACAGGCCGTGGGTCTTGTTCTCCACGTCATCGATCGGGGTCGTCCGTGCAAGCAGCATCATCCGGTCGGCGACATGGGCGTTGGTGATCCAGATCTTTTCGCCATTGACGCGATAGCCGCCCGCTTCGCGCACAGCGCGGGTCTTGAGCTTGGTCGTGTCCAGCCCGGTATTGGGTTCGGTGACGGCAAAGCACATTTTTTCCGCGCCCGACAGGATCGGCGGGATCATCCGCTGCTTCTGTTCCTCGGTGCCGAACAGGGCGATGGGTTCGAGGCTGAATACCGGGCCATGGATGGTGGAGGCCGCCGTCATGCCGCCGCCCGCTTCGGCCACCGCCTGCATCATGATGGCCGCTTCGGTGATGCCAAGGCCAGCGCCGCCGACCGATTCCGGCATGGCGACGCCCAGCCAGCCCGCCTGCGCCATCGCGGTATGAAATTCGACCGGATATTGGGCATCCCGATCGCGCGCGAGCCAATAATCGTCGCTGAACTGGCTGCATTGGGCCAGCACGGCGTCCCGAATATTCTGCTGGTCGTCGGTAAAGGCAAAATCCACGTTTCTGGTCCCGATTGCCGCAACGGGCGGTCCTGAGTGTCGGCCTTTTGGGTATCAGCGGGGGATAAGGCGCACAATCGAACGGCTGTTCAACATTCGACATATCGGTGGGGCGAAGTGGTTGGCCATGGCGTCACCGCGCCGCCTGTCCTAGCCCGACGGCATGGAACAGGAGAGAGACATGGGCGAGCCAAAGGGGCATGGCGGGCCGCTGACAGGCGTGCGGGTGGTCGATCTGACCGCGATGGTCTTTGGCCCCTATGCGACGCAGATCATGGCCGATATGGGCGCGGATGTCATCAAGGTGGAACCGCCGGGCGGTGGCGACCAGACCCGCTATATCAATGACGGCAATGCGCCGGACCTGGGCGGCGTGTTCACCAACGTCAATCGCGGCAAGCGCAGCATCGTGCTGGATCTGACCAGCGAGGCGGACAAGGATGTGCTGCGCGCGCTGATCGCGACGGCTGACATCTTCATCCATTCGATGCGCGGCAAGGCGATCGCCCGGCTGGGGTTCGACTATGCGGCGGTCAAGGCGATCAAGCCCGACATCGTCTACACCAATTGCTATGGCTATAGTCGGCGCGGGCCAGAAGCCGATAAGCCCGCCTATGACGATACCATCCAGGCCGAATGCGGCATCCCGCATCTACAGGCGCTGATGACCGGCAAGCCCGATTTCATGGCAACGATCATCGCCGACAAGGTGGCGGGACTGACCGGCCTGTACGCCACGATGATGGCGCTGTTCCACCGCGAGCGCACCGGCGAGGGGCAGGAAGTGGAAGTGGGCATGTTCGAGACGATGGCCGCCTTCATGCTGACCGAACATGCCAGCGGCGCGATGTTCGATCCGCCGATCGGCCCGGCCCATTATCACCGCGTCGTCGCACGCAACCGCAAACCCTATGCGACCAAGGACGGGCATATCGCGGCGCTGGTCTATAATGACAAGCATTGGAACGCCTTTATCGGCGCGGTGCGGCCGGAATGGGCGAGCGCGGAGTTTGACAGCTTGCCCAAGCGAGCCAAGCAGATCGACCGGGTCTATGGATTGCTGGGCGGGACATTCGCGCAGCGCACGACGCAGGAATGGCTGGATCTGCTGGCATCGCTGCATATTCCCGCGGCACCCTTGCGGACGACGGATGAGCTGTTCGAGAATGACCATCTGAACGCCATCGGCTTTTTCGAGACGTTGGAGACCGAGCATGGCGCGGTGCGCTTTCCCGGCGTTCCGACCTGGTTTTCCGCGACGCCGGGGAAGGTTGCGGGCGGTGCGCCGGGGCTGGGCGCGCATGGGGATGCGGTGCGGGGGGAATTACGCCATTCCTCCCCTGGCAGGGCAGGTGGCAGGGCGTAGCCCTGACGGAGGGGTGTCGCCCTATCGAGAGGACGACACCCCTCCACCACGCGCTTCGCGCGCGGTCCCCCTCCCCCGCTGGGGGAGGATTTTCAGATTTCCACCGCCACGGCGATGAAGCGGGGCGGCGGCCCGATCCGTCTTGAACGCCCCTCCCCAGCCTTTACCCTTCGCCCTCAAAACTAGTAGCGGACAGGGTGACATGGCAGAGGATTTGGCAGCGACGACATCGGTTCCGTTCGAGATTACCGATCCCGAACGCATTCCCACGCCGCGCTATTATGACGAGGCATTCTACCAGCGCGAGTGCGAGCAATTATGGCCGCATGTCTGGCAGATGGCGTGCCGGGTCGAGCAGGTGCCCGAAGTCGGCGACTGGATCGAATATAGCAACCTTGGCCAGTCGGTCATCATCGTGCGGACCAAGGATGGCATTCGCGCCTTTCACAATGCCTGTCGCCATCGTGGCGTGCCGCTGACCGAGGGGAGCCATGGCAATTGCAAGGGCAAGGGGTTCATCTGCCCCTTCCATGGCTGGCGCTGGAATATCGAGGGGAAAAACACCTTCGTCTATGGCCGCCATCTGTTCAGCGAGGGGCAGTTGGACGAAGCCGATCTGGCGCTGCGCCCGTGCCGCAGCGAAATCGAGATGGGCTGCGTGTTCATCAATTTCGATGATGATGCGCCAGGATTCCGGCAGCAATTGGGGCCGCTGGCGGCGGGTCTGGACGCCTACAATGCCGACAAGATGCGCGCCGAATGGCAATTCGCCACGGTGCTGCCCGCCAACTGGAAGACCGCGATGGAAGCCTTCATGGAGGGCTATCATGTCATGCGCACGCACCCGCAATTGCAGCAGAAGGTGCCGATCCTCTATAATATGATGTATGGCATGGACACGGGCGGGATTGGTGTGCCGATCAACCCCAACCGGTCGATGCGCGACAATATCGTCGATCAGGTCGACCATCTGCAATTGTTGAGCGATGGCATGGCGGGCATGTGCCACGCCAAGGATGTGGCGGTGGCGCGCACGCTGATCGACGTCGAATTGCCCGACGATCCGGGCCAGGCGATCATGCAGTGGTTCGGCACGCTCAACCATTGCGTGACGCAGGCGGGGCTGGCGCGGGGCGAACCGGCGCCCGACCTCAATCACATTGCGGTCAATACGCCGGTGAAAGCGGTGGAGTTCATCTTCCCCAATTATTTCCTGCTGCCATTCCTGTCGAGCATGGCCGCCTATCGCATCCGCCCGCTGGGACCGGAAAGCTGTATGTTCGAGCTATGGTCGCTGACCCACTTCCCCGAAGGCCAGGAGCCGCAGCCGGTGATGGAAGCCGTGACGCTGCCCTATGACAGCGACCAGTTCCCGATGATCCCGCGTCAGGATTACAGCAATATCCCGATCCAGCAGAAGGGTCTGCACGCCCAGGGCTTCGACTTCATGCGATTGTCGAAGGACATTGAAGGGCTGATTTCCAACTATCAGCGGATCATCGACGGCTATCTGAAGGGCGTGGAGCCGGAAAAGCTGAGCGCGGGGACGCAGAAACTGGCGGGGAATTTCGACGGGCCGATATTGGATCTGGGGTTTTAGAAACGCACCCTACTCCGTTCGTGCTGAGTAGGGACTGAGCGAAGTCGAAGGCCTGTATCGAAGCATCGCGCCCATACGCATCCTTCGATACGCCGCTTCGACAAGCTCAGCGGCTACTCAGGACGAACGGGCTGGGTTAATATGGCTCAGCCCCAGAGCGCATCAGCTGCAGCAAGCGCTTGCCCGCCCCGTCCGCCAAGATCGCTGATCAGCGCCTTGAGGCGATAGGTCCACAGGTGGAGCGGATGTTCGAGCGTCACGCCCATCGCGCCGAAAAATTGGTGGAAATCATAGACGGTGGCGCGGGCGGATTCCTGCGCATGAAGCGCGGCCAGCGCAGCGTCGGCGGGGTCGAGCGTGGCGGCGGCTTTGAGCGCCAGCCAACGCACGCCGTTGGCGCGCACCTGCGCCTCTGCCAGCCGGTGGCGTAGCGCCTGGAAAGTGGCGAGCGGGCGGCCGAATTGCTGGCGGTCAGTGACATGGGCGACCGTGCTATCGAGTGCGGCGGCGAGCAGGCCAGCAGCTTCGGCGGCGAGCGCGATGCGCCAGCGGGTCAGGATGTCCTCGGCAGAAACGGCATGGCTAATGCGGTCGGCGGGCGTGGCGATCAGCGTGGCCATGGGATAGCCATAGAGCGCTTCGGGTTCAGGGCGGACCTGCTCTGCCGTGGCGGTGAAGGTCGAAACGCCGGATCGACCGACAATCAGCACGGTCGCGCCTTCGCACAGGAAGCGGATGGGGCGGGTCGTGCGGCCGTCTTCGACGAGGCAGAGCGGACGCGGCAGATCATCGCCCAATAGCGGGCGGATCAGCGCGCTGGCGGCGGCTTCCACCGTTTGCGGCAAGCGGGCGAGCCGTTCCACGACCAGCGCGGCGGAGACTGCACCCAGATCGGGATCAAAACCGATGTCGAGGAAGCCGCCTTCGGCCAGTTCGCGGTTCAACTGTGCGTCCGGCAAAGCAAAGCCTGCTTCATGCAGCGATGCGCCTGCATAGGGCCGGGTCAGCGTGTCGATCGCGTCGAGGATCGCGACCTGGTCGTCGGTGAGCGACAGATCCATCAGCGCGGCTCCCTGGGCAATTTAAGGACATCGGTGGCGATGATGTTGAGCTGGATTTCCGCCGCCCCCGCCGCGATCCCGGCAACGATGCCGCGCTGATGGTGCATTTTGAGATAGGGGTGCGCGTCGGCCAGCGCTTCGGGCAGATATTCGACGATAAATTCGCACACCCGCCGCTCGGCCATGACGGTAGCAAAGCGGGCGGAGCTGGATTCCGCGCCGATCGCTTCGCCCTTGGCCCGGCGATCGACAATGGCGTAGCTCGCCATGCGGGCCGCTTCGGTGAGCGCGGCCGCATGGGCAGCTTCGATCCTCACCGCTTCGCCATCGAACTCTCCCTGCTCCTTCAGCACCGCCACGGCACGGTCTAGCGCGGCGCGGGCCAGCGCGTAGCGGGGGATGCCCAGCCGTTCATTGGTCAGCGAATAGCCGATAATCTCCCACGCCTGGCCCTCATCGCCCAGACGCGCGGTGACCGGCACGGTGACGTCATCGAAAAACACTTCATGAATATCGCCTTCGCCGATCAGCGAGGGGATTTGCCGGACGGTGATGCCGGGCGTGTCCATCGGCACCAGCAGGATGGAGATGCCGCGCTTGCGGTCATCGCTGGTGCGGCAGACGAGGAAACAGGTGTCGGCCAACCCTGCATAGCTGGTCCAGATCTTCTGGCCCGTCACGCGATAAACGTCGCCGTCCCGTTCCGCACGGGTGCGGAGCGAGGCGAGGTCGGAGCCGGAGCCGGGCTCGGAAAAGCCCTGGCACCACAGCGCCTTGCCTTCCGCGATCGGCGGCAGATAGCGCGCCTGCTGATCGGGCGAGCCGTAGCGGATCAGCGTCGGGCCGATCCAGTTGACGTTCATATATTGGCCGCCGCGCGGTTCGCCCGCGATCCACATTTCTTCGGCCAGGATCGTCTGGTGCCAGGGGTCCAGCCCCTGCCCGCCCAATGCGACCGGCCAATGCGGGATCAGCAAGCCTTGCTCCGCCAGCGTGCCGCAAAAACTTTCGGCATAGCGGGTCAGCGCGGGCGAGGCCGGGCCGTGCTGCGAGAAACACTCCCAATCGTCCGGCAGCGTATCGGCCAGCAGCGCGCGCAGCCGGGCGCGGAAGGCCGTTTCCTGATCTGTCCATGCAAAGTCCATGAGCCAGTGATTACGGGATGCCGCAGGGCGAGAATAGACGACCGCCCAAGAGAACGCCCCGGTGATATGGCAAAGGCGGGCTTGGACAAGAGCGGCGGAGCGGTACCATGCAAAGGCATGGACACAGACGCCGCCTCTTACATTCCCCTGCTGCCGCTGGCCGATATCGCCGATGGCAGCGTCCATGCGGTGGAAGTAGCTGGCCAGTCGATCATGCTCTGCCATTTCGAGGGGCGCATCCATGCGCTCGACAATATGTGCTCCCATGCGCAGGAGCCGCTGGCCTGCGGGCGGATGCGGCTGGGGTGGATCGCCTGCCCGGCGCATGGTGCGCGGTTCGACCTGGAAACAGGCGAAGCACTGACTGGCCCCGCCAGCGACCCCATTGCCACCTATGCCGTGCGCGTGGTGGACGGGATGATCGAGGTCGCGATCTAGGCCATCGCCTTGGGGATATTGCGGGTGCGCCCCTTGCGCGGACGGCACCACTTGCGGCCTAGCTGATGCCTATTTTGTGGAGGCACGGGACTTGAGCGACGCATTGGACGGCTTGCGGCAGGAGGTTCGCGAATGGCTCGCCATTCATGCGCCAAGGAATTGGCGCGCGCGCAGTACGAGCGAAGCCGCCTTTCTCACCATGCAACGCAGCTGGTTCGCGACGCTGGTGAAGGGTGGCTATGCGGTGCCGCATTGGCCCGAAGGCTGGCCGGGCGGCGGGCGGTCGCTGGCCGAGCAGAAAGTGATCTATGAGGAGTTTGCCCGCGCCGATACGCCGCGGCTGCTGCTGTCCTTCATGTCCACCTATCATGCCGCATCGACCTTGTTCGAATGGGGCAGCGCGGAACAGCAGCAGCGCTATATCCCCCGCATCCTGGAGGGCGAAATCTGGTGCCAGGGTTTTTCGGAGCCGGGCGCGGGGTCGGACCTTGCCGCGTTGCGCACACGAGCGGAGCGGAAAGGCGACGTCTATGTCGTCAACGGGCAAAAGCTCTGGTCGACCATGGGGCAATTTGCCGACCAATGCCTCCTGCTGGTGCGGACCAGCAATGAAGGGGTCAAGCAGGCGGGGCTGACCTATTTGCTGCTGGATTTGAAGGCAGCGGGGGTCACCGCGCGGCCTATTCACCAGATCCACGGCGACGAGGAATTTGCCGAAATCTTCCTCGACAATGTCGAGATTCCGGTGGCCAATCGGCTGGGCGAAGAAGGCCAAGGCTGGGCCGTGGCGCAATCGACCCTGTCGTCCGAGCGCGGGCTGACGCTGCTGGAGTTGAGCGCGCGCATGCACGGGGCGATGTGGCGGATTGCAGACATGATCCGCACGCAAGGCCGGGCGGACGATGCGGGGATTTTGCGCGACCTGGGCAAGCTGGCATCGAAAATCGACGCAACCTGCGCGGTTGCCGACCAGTTCCTGGCCAATCGCATTGCCGGACAGGAACTGGTTGGCGATGCCTCCATCGTCAAGCTCGCCTATTCCCGCACGCTGCGCGACTTTACGGCGCTTGGGCTGCGGATCGGGGGGCTGGACGCCCAATATCATGCGCCGATCACCTTTGGCGGCGGCATGGAAACCGGCAATTGGATGGCCGATTTCATGAACAGCTATGCCTGGACGATCGCGGGCGGCAGCGACGAAGTGCAGCGCAACATCATCGCCGAGCGGCTGCTGGGGATGCCGCGCGAACCCAAAAGCTGGACCTTGAAGGAGAGCGCGGCATGAGCATGACGCGGAGCGAATTGCAGGACGCGGCAGCCAAGGCGTTCGACGGCGACCTGACCCCCGACGCAGCGCAGCGCTGGACCCTGATAACCGACATGGGATGGCTGATGATGGCCGTGCCGGAGGATCAGGGCGGGCTGGGCCTTGGCCGCGAGGCAGTGGGGGTGATCCATCAGGCGCTGGGGCGGACATTGGTGGCGGGGCCGACGATTGCGCAGATGTTGGTCATCGAAGCGCTCAGCGCGGCTGGCGGGCAGGATGAATTGCTCGGCCGGGCGATGGCGGGCGAGCTGATGACCGCGTCGCTGAGCGAAGGCCTGACCGCCGTGCCCGATGCCGACCGGGCCAGCCATTTGCTGTTGGTCGAGCCGGAGCGGGTGGCGCTGCTGCCGATGAAAGGCCTTGGCCTGACGGCGCGGGCGACGTGGGACAAGACGCGGCGGCTGTTCGATGTCGATGCCGGTGAGAAGGAAGGCATAGTGCTGGCGCAAGGGGAAGCGGCGCTGGCGCTCGGCAATCGCCTGTCGGCGCTGCGCAGCCTGGCCCTCGCAGCCGACAGCCTGGGCGGAGCGGATGCGGCGCTCCGCATGACGATCGACTATCTCGAAACGCGGCGACAGTTCGACCGGCCGCTGGCCCTGTTCCAGGCGCTCAAGCACCGCGTCGCTGACATGAAGACCGCGCTGGTGGCGGCGGAAGCGTTGTTTTGGGCGCGCGCCGACGAGAGCGATGCCGATGCGATCAGCATGGGCGCGATGAAGGCCCATGCCGCCACCGTCTATCGCGTGATCGCGGAGGAAGCAATCCAGCTCCATGGCGGCATCGGCCTCACCATGGAGCATCCCTGTCACCTGTTCCTCAAGCGCGCGACGCTGAACGCCGCGCTGGGCGGCGACGCGGACCATTGGGAGGAAGCCGCCGGGCGGCGCCTGCTCGCCGCCTGACGCCTTCACGCCATCGGTTCGCCGTCCCAGGTTTCGGTGTCCACCTGCGCCTGCGCCGCGCGCTGATAGCGCGGGCCGGACACCGCTTCGAAGGTGAACAGCGCATCGACCGCCGCCAGCGTATCGGCGGACAGGTCGAGCGTCAGCGTCGCCAGATCCTCGTCCAGATGGGCGATGCTGGTCGTGCCGGGGATCGCAATCACCCAAGGACGCCGCGACAATACCCAGGCGAGGCTGAGCTGCGCCATGGTACAGCCAGCGTCCGCCGCGATCGCGCCAAAGGCAGCGGCCAATTCCATATTGCGTTCGAAATGGGGCGATTGAAACCGCGGCATGGCGGCGCGGATATCGCCTTCCGGCACGCCGTCCGCGCCGACCCCGCCCGCCAGCACGCCGCGCGCGACCGGCGAGAAGGCGACGAAGGCAACGCCAAGGTCGCCGCACGCATCCAGCACCGCGACTTCGGCATTGCGGGTCCAGGGCGAATATTCGGTCTGCATCGCCGCGATCGGATGCACCGCATGGGCACGGCGCAGGGTCGCGGCGGACATTTCCGACAGACCGATCGCGCCGATCTTGCCCGCTTCGACGGCACGAGCCAGCGCACCGACCGACTCCTCGATCGGGACATTGGGGTCGAGCCGGTGGAGATAATAGAGGTCGATATGCTCGACCTGTAGCCGCCGCAGCGAATCCTCCAGCGTCGCGGTGATGGCCGCTGGCGATCCGTCAATGCCACGCTGCCCGTCCTTGCCACCCAGCACGCATTTGCTGGCCAGCGTGAAGGCATCGCGCCGATGCATCAGCGTGCGGCCCAGCAATTCCTCGTTCGCGCCGAACCCGTAAAGCGCGGCGGTATCGAAGAAATCGACGCCGACATCAAGCGCATGGCGCAGCAGCCGCACGGCCTGTTGCGCGTCGGGCCGGGGCAGATAGGCGTGGCTGAGGTTCATGCAGCCAAGGCCGATGGCCTTGACCGTAAAGGGACCGACAGTGCGGGGCGAGGGCAATAGGCTCATGAGCGAGGCGTTATCCTGTGTCCGTTGACGTGGCCCTCCCCTTAGCGGGGCTTCGCGCTCTGGGCCAGCGGGGCGATAAGGTTGCATCATGGGGCACAGCCTATTGGCTTGGGCAGGAAAGGCGGCGATAGTCGGCGGCAGGGGCTTGGAACGGAAGGATAGTGCGATGACGCAGGACGCAGGCAATGGAGACAGGATAGGAGCGGCCGCCTTTCCGCGCGCGGTGCTGGACCTGTTCGACGCCTATGTGCATGGCGCGATCGACCGGCGCGGCTTCCTTAATCAATGCGCCCTGCATGTCGGCGGCACCGTGGCGGCCACCGCGACGCTCGCCGCGCTCAGTCCCGATTTCGCGCGCGGGCAGGTAATCAAGCCCGACGACAAGCGGATTGCGATCAGCCATGTCGATATCGCCTCGCCCGATGGCCATGGCACGGTGCGCGCCTATGTCGCGCGGCCTGCGGGCAAGGCGGGGGCAAAGCTGCCGGTCATCATCGTCGCGCATGAAAATCGCGGGCTCAATCCGCATATCGAGGATATTGCGCGGCGGCTCGCGGTCGATGGCTATATGGCGGTCGCGCCCGATGCGCTGACGACGATCGGCGGCTATCCGGGCGATGAGGACAAGGCGCGTACCGCCTTTGCGACGCTGGATCGTAACAAAATCGGCGAGGATTTCGTCGCGGCGGCCACCCATGCGCGCACGATGACGGGCAGCAATGGCAAGATCGCCGCCGTCGGCTTCTGCTTTGGCGGCTGGATCGCCAATATGCTGGCGACGCGCCTGCCCGATCTGCGCGCAGCGGTGCCCTTCTATGGCAGTCCGCCGACCTTGGCCGATGTGCCCAAGATCAAGGCACCATTGCTGATCCATTATGGCGGCAACGATACGCGCACCAATGCGGCCTGGCCCGATTATGAGGCGGCACTGAAACAGGCCGGGATACGCTACACCGCCCATATCTATGACGGCGCGGAGCATGGGTTCAACAATGATACCACGCCGCGTTTCGACAAGGCGGCGGCAGACCTCGCCTGGGCGCGGACACTGGCGCTGTTTCGCCGGACGCTTGGCTGAGCCGCCTTCGTGACGGACGCCGCCACGACCTATGCGCGCGGGCTGCTGGCGCAACTGGGGCTGGAGGATGTGGCGCTGGATGGTCGGGCCGATCCCGCGCCGCTGGCCTGGCGGCGCTCCGGGCTGATGGCGGTGACGGGCCGCGCCGATGGCCCGGCGCTCGTCTGCCCCGCGGCGCTGGCCAGCGCCGCGGACGGCGTGATGATGGCCCTGCGCGCTATCGTACCGGACGTATCCTGGCCGCTGAACGGCGCGCTGCTGCTGGGCGAGCGCGCGCGATTGCTGGGCCTCACGCGCGGGGGGCGAATGTCGGCCAACCGGTCCTGTCGATTGATGCGGGTCAGTGATGGCGAGGTCGCGCTCAACCTGGCGCGGGAGGCGGACCGCGACCTGCTGCCGATCCTGCTCGCTGACCATGCGGCTGACCTGTCAGCCTGGGCCGCGATAGAACGGGCAGCTGCGGGGTGTAGCAGTGCGGCGCTGCTGGCGCGCGGGGTCGAGATGAGCATGGCCATCGCTGCCATGGCACCACCCCACCCCCCTGCCCGGCTCTTCCCGATTCTTCGATCCGCCCGCACCGCGCCTGATCGCCCGCCCTTGGTCGTCGACCTGTCTTCGCTCTGGGCCGGTCCCTTGTGCGGATCGCTGCTGGCGTTGGCGGGCGCGCAGGTGATCAAGGTCGAGAGCCGCACCCGGCTCGACGGGGCGCGATCGGGGCATGGCGGTTTCTACGACCTGCTCAATGCGGGCAAGGCGAGCGTCGCGCTCGACTTCCGGGACGAAGCGGACCGGCGCGCGCTGGCCGCGCTGGTTGCACAGGCAGACATCGTGATCGAGGCCTCGCGCCCTCGTGCGCTGCGCCAATTGGAGATTGATCGCGACGCCGAAGTGGCGCGCGGCGCGATCTGGATCGGCCTTACCGCGCATGACGACCCGGACCGGGTCGGCTTTGGCGACGATGCGGCGGTGGCGGGTGGCCTGGCCGCGATCATGGCCGAAGGATGGGGCGAAGCACTGTTCGCGGGTGATGCCATCGCTGATCCGCTGACGGGGCTGCATGCCGCGCTCGCCGCGCTGGCGGCATGGCAACAGGGGCAGGCCGGGCTGATCGCGCTGTCGCTGGCGAACACCACCGCGTTTGCCTGCCATGCGGGCCATGCCGCCCCTGCCCTGTTGCGCGACTGGCAAGCGCAGGCGCAAGCCGACGATGCGCCGCTTTATCCTTTGCGCGCACCGGTCGGCACGGCGGCACTGCCGGGTGCGGACAATGACCGGGTGCTGGCGTCATGCTGATCCGCGATGCGGACATAGACGGCCAGCGCTGCGATGTCCGCCTGGCCGATGGCGTGATAGCGGCGATGGCCCCTGCCCTGCCCCCGCTGCCCGACGAGCCGACGCTGGATGCGCGTGGCGGCGCGTTGCTGCCGGGGCTGCATGATCATCATATTCATCTGAACGCCACGGCGGCCAGCCTGATGTCCGTGCGCTGCGGGCCGCCGGACGTGCGGGATGCGGCGGAGCTGATCGCGGCCTTGCATGATGCGCCGGGCGGCGATTGGCTGCGCGGTGTGGGCTATCATGCCAGCGTAGCGGGCGAGATCGACCGGCACTGGCTCGACCGCAACGGCCCCGCCCGCCCTGTCCGTATCCAGCATCGCAGTGGGCGGATGTGGATCTTCAACAGCCTCGCGCTGCACGAACTGGGCGACGGCGCGCCTGCCGATGGACGGCTGATCGATGGCGATGCCTGGCTGCGCGGCCGCCTGCCCGTGACCCCGCTCGACCTGCGGCCAGTCGGCAATCGCCTCGCCGCGCTGGGCGTCACGGGGCTGACCGAGGTTACGCCGCGTAACGACCGGGCGGATTATCTGCGCTATGCGCAGGCGGGCCTGTCGCAACATCTGCTGGTAATGGGTGGTCCGACGCTGGACGATGCGCCGCCGGTCGGCCTAGCCAGTCGGGGCGCGGTAAAACTCCATTATCACGACCATGAGCTGCCGCCGCTCGATCAACTGGTTGCGGAGGTCGCCCGCGCGCACGCAGCAAACCGCCCCGTCGCGTCGCATTGCGTGACCCAGGCCGAACTGGTCGTCACCCTCGCGGCGATCGCGGAAGCAGGCGCGATGGTCGGCGACCGGATCGAACATGCCGCGATCGTGACGCCAGACAATGCCGATTGGATGGCGCAGCTGGGGCTGATCGCGGTGTCGCAACCGCATTTCATCGCCGAGCGGGGCGATGCCTATCGCCGCGACGTGGCCGCCGAGGATCGTCCCTGGCTCTATCGCCTGCGCGGGCTGCGCGCGGCGGGCGTGGGGCTGGCGGCGGGCAGCGACGCGCCCTTTGGCGGATTAAACCCTTGGACGTCGATGGCTGCCGCCGTGCAGCGCCCCGACGATCTTGGCCCCGACGAGGTGCTGACGCCCGAAGAGGCGCTGGCCCTCTATACCGGCCATCCCCACGCCCCTGCATTGCCGCGCACGATCGCCGTCGGCGAACGCGCCGACCTGTGCCTGATTGATCGCAACTGGGCCGCCGCCCGCGCCGATCTCGCCGCCGTCACTGTGCGCGCGACATGGATGGCGGGCCGCCTTGTCTATGGCACGATCGCGTCCACCAACCCCCATTCGAGCGCCAGCGATGCCGGGATGCGCCGCATCGACAGCGCCATATAGGCCGTCTTCTGCCGCCCGATCCGACGCGGCAGGCTGACCGTACCCCCCGCCCCCGGCAGCAAGCCATATTTGAGTTCGGGCAATTGAAACCAGCTATCCGCCCGCGCCTCGACCCGCCCGGCAAAGGCGGCCATCTCCACCCCTGCCCCCACTACCGCCCCATGGACATGGGCCGTCACGCGCGGCGCAAGCTGTGCGAGCAGGGTAGCGGGCAGGCGCAACGTGCGAACCCAATGGGCTTCGGCCACGTCATGGCTGAGACCAAATTCCGCCACATCGCCGCCGACCGAAAAGCATCGCCCCGCGCCCGACAGTTGGATGGTCGTGATCGCCGGATCGAGCAGAGCAACACGCAAAACTTCATACAGGGCATCGCGCATCGCCACATTGACCGCGTTGAATCTGGCCGGACGGTTGAGGCGCAGCATTAGCCGACTGCCCTCCATCTCCACGATCACCGGTGGCCCCGCCTCGTCGGCGTGCGACGGTGCAGCAGGAGCGCCCGCCCGCCACGCCAGAAATTCGCCGCCGCGCTGTATCGTCGCGAATGCCAGGCTCTCGGCCGTCAGCGCGGCGGCCATCGGCAATTGTTCGCTCAGGCGCAATTGCTGCACCAACAGCATCGCCGCAAAGGGCCGCACCGCGACATTGGCGATGATCGCCGCCAATCCCGTCTCGTCCGCCAGCACGACATCGCAGGCGCTGGCCAATGGCCCAGCCCCGACGCCGACAACCGGGCAGGGAAGGCCACACAGCCAGTCCGCCAGCCCCGCATCGCTCCCCGCCAGCGCGAAGGCGAGGCAGGGCCGCTCACTGCGCGGGCCGAAATCCTCCGGCGCCGGGTGACTTGCCGCCAGCAAGGCCAGCGCATCTGCGCTCAGGATCATCGCTGCCTTGGTCCCCCCTTTGTCCATGGGCAGGACTATAGGGGGATCAGCCCGCGACGCCAGCCTGCCCGCTATCGCCGCGATTCGACAAAGGATGTCTGCATCGGCTCCAGCGGCGTGACCGGCGCGCCCAGTTCGCGCGCCAGCATCCGTTCCATCCAGCCGCGATGCCGCACCATGAAGGCGGCAAAGCCATCGGGCTTGGCGGGATCGAACACCGGCACCGCCCAATCTACCGGCGGTGGGACATAGTTGGGCTGCATCACCCCCTTCTCGTCCTGCGGCGGGTCGATATGGCGGCCAAGATAGCGGTTGCCCTGAAAGCGGATCTGGGTGGCGGGGCCAAAGCCGGGCTGGATCAGATAATCCGGCCCGTTGCGGCCGACTTCATGGCCGTAGCGCACCGTGCCTGCCACCGCGAAGACATTGTTGCGGAAGCGGACGTCGCTGGCCCAGCCATCCCATTGGGTGGCGATCACCATCTGAATATCCTGCTTCGGGCCGACATGAACCACATTGCCCTCGATCAGCACATCGGTGACGGTGCCTGCCAGTTGGAACGCCCGGCTGCCGTCATTGCGGCTGACATTGGACCGGGCCACCGTGCCGCGATTGCCCAGATTATCCTGATCGCTACGCTTGGGCGAACAGACAAGCAGGAAGCCGCCCGCATTATCATGGCTGTAATTATAGGCGATCGTCGTGCGGCGCGAATTGAAATCGGAATCGAACCCTTGCCCGTCATAACGGGTGCGGGTAAAGGCAGCCTCGTTGAACTGGATCAGGCTGTGGTCCGTGCTCCATTGCCAGATCGCGGCGGTGTAACCGGGCGCGCGGCTGCCCGCATAGCGCACGATATTATGCTCGATCAGCGCGCCGTCCGTCCCGCGCGGGACGATGCCGTCGCCGCCGACATCCTCGACCAGATTGTCGCGGATCACCACCCCGGCGCTGGGGAACCAGCGCTGCTTCGTCACCTGGTCGCTGATCCCGGCAATGCCCGACCGGTCGACGCGCCAGACGATATTGCGCTCGATGTGGATGTCCTCGAACCGGGTCGGCCGTTTGGGACCAAGCGCGCTGAACACGATGCCGCCATTATCCTTGCGGTCATTGGTGCCGCGCACGTCATGGATATACATGTCGCTGATGCGGATGCCGCGCATGACCCCGCTGTCCTGCGCCGCGACCAGCACGCCAAAGCGCGATCCGGCCGGTGGGCCGTCATTGGTAACTTCCAGCCCGCTGACGCGGACATATTCCGCATTCATGATGGCGACGCCATGTTCCGCAACCCCGCCCGCGTCAATGCGTGGACGCTGGCCGATGCCGGTCGCGCCAACCGTGATCGGCGCGTCCCTGCGGCCCGACCGGGTGATGACCAAAGGCTCTTTCCATACCGATCCGGCGGCGAGGAAGATATGATCGCCCGGCCGCAGGGTCGTGGCATTGACTCGCCCAAGCGACCGCCACGGCGCAGTGGCTGACCCGTCATTGCTGTCCTGGCCCAGATTGGCGTCGATATAATAGTTGGCCGCATGCGCGCTGACCGCGCCGGTCGCAAGCAGCGACGCGACCAATAGCGCACAGGATCGTCGACCCAGGCCCCGCAATGTTCCGTCCAATAATAGCCGCATGTATCCCCTGTCTCATGGCATCGGTTTCAATCCTGGCAGGCCAAGACTGGACCGATGCTTAACGAAACAGGGACGCGCCTTTAACCCGTCATGCCCCCGCTGCGCCCGCCCGCATCCTTGCCCGCCAGATAGCCAAACACCATGGCCGGGCCAAGCGTTCCGCCAGCGCCGCCATAGGTCATCCCCATGGGCGACGCCATCGCGTTGCCGGCGCAATATAGCCCCTCGATAACCGCGCCATCCACGTCGAGGACGCGCGAACGGGTATCGGTCAACGGACCGCCCTTGGTCCCCAGCGCGCCCGACTTCACTTCGATCGCATAATAGGGGCCATCGCCCAGCGGCCCCAGCGTCGCGCGCTTGTCTCCGCGCCAGCGCGGGTCGCCCCACCACAGGTCGTTATTCGCCTCGCCCCGTTGGAAATCGGGATCATTGGCCTGTTCGGCATGATGATTGAACCGGGCCACCGTCTTTTCGAGGCCGTCGGGGTCGATGCCCACCCGCTCCGCCAGCGCGCGCAGCGTCGGTGCGCCCGGCACCCATTGCGGCGGTGTCGACCCTGCCTCGAAATTGTCGGTCAGCCCGCCGACAAGGAATGGATAAGTGCCATAGAAGGCCGCGTTGAAGATGAACCAGCAGGGCAGATTGGCATAGGTGAAGGCACTGACATCCTGCTCATGGAAAGCCGCGCCGAACGCATTGTAATTGGAGGCTTCATTGGTGAATCGCTTGCCCTTGCGATTGACCATCAGCCCGCCGGGCATGGTCCGTTCATAGGTGAAAAGCTGGCGCCCCATGCTGTTGAGATCGGTCGGCACCTCGATCACCGGCATCCACCAGGCTTCGCGCATATTGCCCAGCATCGCGCCGACCCGCATCGCCATTTTCAGGCCATCGCCGCTATTGGTCGGCACCGACACCGGATGCGTCATCGGCCCGCGGGTGAAGGCGCGTACCAGATCCTTGTTCCATTCAAAGCCGCCGGTCGCGATCACGACATTGGGCGCATGGGCCGTGCTGCCATCCTCGAACCGCACCCCCGCCACGGCCGCGCCGTCCATGATCAGTTCGATCGCGCGCTTGCGGGTCTGGGGTTCAATGCCCCGGTCGAGGCAGGCTTTCATCAACCGCCCGACCAGCGCCGCCCCCATGCCGCGCGCATCGACCGCGCGCCGCTGTGCCTTGACCTCCGCACTGGCGGGCTGAGGCACGGGCTGGCCTAGCGTCGTTTCACCGACGGTCATGGTATAGTCGGGATAATAAGGCGATGCCTCCATCCGGTCGGACCAGTCGCCCAGCTCCTGATAGGGGAAGGGCGGACATCCCAGCGTCCGTCCGCCAGTGCGCTTGGCACCGGGAAATTCGGAATGATAATCGGGGAAATCGGGAATGCTGTAGAATTGGACGGGTGTGCGGGCCTCCAGAAAGCGGATCATGTCCGCACCCGTATCCACGAAGGTTTCGGCCATCGCCGGGTCGATCATGCCATGTGACAAGGCGCTCAGATAGGCCAGCGCCTCTTCCCGGCTATCGGTCCGACCCTTGGCCATATGGGGGTGATTGGGTATCCAGATTTGCCCACCGGACCAAGCCGATGTGCCGCCGATCTTGTCCGATTTCTCGAACACAGCGACCCGCGCGCCATATTCATGGGCCGTCACAGCCGCCGTCAGCGCCGCCGCGCCCGACCCCAGCACGATCACGTCGATGTCGTTCTTCGCCCTTCCCTCCCCTGTCTTTTGTCCCGCCATTCTCGTCTTCCAACGGCGCGGGGCAACTAGCGATAGTGGCAAGGGGGGGGCGGGCCTTGGCCCAAATGCGCGACGGCGGGGATGCCCATCATAGGATGGACACCGCCCGCCGTCAGGATGGCTGGCCGCCGGATCGGGCGGCCGCCGGGCCGGAGACATTCAGCGCTGTGCGAGCTGAACCGCCGACTTGTGGTTGATGTTGAGGCCGGCCTGCGCCCATTCTTCCTTCGACTGGCAGGTGGTGACGGGGATCAGCGATCCGGTCACGGCTTCCTTGAAGCAATAGCGCTCGGTCTTCTGGTCGTAGCTGACCTTGGCCTGGCCATAGGTGCCGGTGGGCTGGGCGAAAGCGGGGGTGGCAGCAGCCGAAACGGCGACGGTGGCGGCGGCGATGGCGGCGACAAAAGCGATGGTCTTCATGATGATTATCTTCCCTGAACACTGTGTGGCGATCCGTTGTGGATCATGCCGACAGCTCTGCAGGGAGCGTGCCAATTCCAAAAAGCGCCGAAAAATAGGGGCTTTCACCGCGCCGATACGGAATTTAGCATCAGAATTTTACCGCATGTTGGCGGAATATCCGATAGATTTGGATATTTTTCATCTCCGGTTCACATTAAGCGCCCCAGAGCTTCAAACCCGACCCGTGACCGGGATCAGCGCACCCGTAATCGCGTCTGCAGCGGGCGACAGGAGGAAAGCCGCCACCCCCGCCAGTTGCGTTGGCGTTACCCAGCTTCCAAAGTCCGCGCCGGGCATGTCGGCGCGATTGGCCGGGGTGTCGAGGATGCTCGGCAGGATCGCATTGACCCGCACCCCCTCCGCTTTCACCTCTTCCGCCAGCGCTTCGGTCAGCCGGGCGACGCCGGACTTGGACGCGGCATAGGCCCCCATCCCCGCCGCTGCCTTCGTCGCCGCCGCCGCGCCGATATTTACGATCGCGCCCTGACTGGCGGTGAGCAGCGGCAAGAGGGCGCGGCTGGCGATCAGCGCCGTGCGGACATTCATGGCATAGAGCCGATCCCATGTCGCAACGCTGCCGTCCGCCACCGTTTCCCAGGCGAAGCCGCCCGCGATGTTCACCAACCCATCGAGCTGGCCCAATTCGGCCGAAATCCGCGCGGCCGCGCCGGCCATCGCCGCTTCATCGGTCAGGTCGACCCCGCCGAGAGCCAGCGCAACGCCGTCCGCAGCGACCTCGCCCAGATCGATGCCCACGACCGTCCACCCGGCAGCCCCCAATATCTCGACCGTCTTGCGCCCCAATGCGCCCGCCGCGCCGGTTACCGCCACTATGCCTGTCATCGTCCTGCCCTCTTTCTGGTCCACGCCTTAAAGGCCCGCCATGCACATATATTTCATCTCGACATAATCCTCTATGCCATGGCGCGAGCCTTCGCGGCCCATGCCGGACTGTTTGACGCCGCCAAAGGGCGCCACCTCGGTCGAGATCAACCCGGTATTGATGCCGACCATACCGACCTCCAGCGCCTCCCCTACCCGCCAGGCACGGGCCAGGTCGCGGGTATAGAAATAGCCCGCCAGCCCGACCTCGGTATCATTGGCGAGTGCGACCGCCTCTTCCTCCGTATCGAACAGGAACAGCGCCGCGAGCGGGCCGAAGGTTTCATCTTGCGCCAACAGCATGTCGGGCGTGCAGTCTGCAACGACAGTGGGTTCGTAGAAGCTGCGCCCCAATGCGTGGCGATGCCCTCCGGTGACGATCCGGCCACCCTTGGCCAGCGCGTCGGCGACATGCTCCTCCACCTTCTCGACCGCCTTATCGTCGATCAGCGGTCCTTGGGCGACGCCCTCCTGCGTGCCCGGCCCCACCTTCAGCTCTTTGACGGCGGCGACCAGCTTCTGTTCGAACGCGGACGCAACCTCTCGCTGCACCAGGATGCGGTTGACGCATACGCAGGTCTGGCCGCTGTTACGATATTTGGACGCCATCGCCCCTTCGACCGCCGCATCCAGGTCGGCATCGGCAAAGACGATGAAGGGCGCGTTACCGCCCAGTTCCATCGACAGCTTCTTCATCGTCGGCGCGCATTGCGCCATCAGCGTCTTGCCGACCTCGGTCGATCCGGTGAAGCTCAATTTGCGGACCAGCGGGCTGGCCGTGAGTTCGCCGCCGATCACCCGCGACGATCCGGTGACGACGTTGAACACGCCGGCTGGCACCCCTGCTCTCTCAGCCAGCACCGCCAGCGCCAGCGCGGTCAGCGGTGTCTGGGTCGCGGGCTTCAGCACCATCGTACAGCCCGCCGCCAGAGCCGGTGCCGCCTTGCGCGTGATCATCGCCGCCGGGAAATTCCAGGGCGTGATTGCGGCGACGACGCCGACCGGTTGCTTGACGACGACGATGCGGCTGTCGGCCCGGTGGCTGGGGATCACTTCGCCATAGAGACGCTTGGCCTCTTCGGCGAACCATTCGATGAAGCTCGCGGCATAGCCGATCTCGCCCTTGGCCTCGGCCAGCGCCTTGCCCTGCTCGCGCGTCAGGATCATCGCCAGGTCATCCTGATGCGTGATCAGCAGGTCGAACCAGCGCCGCAGGATGCGCGACCGCTCGGCCGCCGTCTTCGCCCGCCAGGCCGGGAGCGCCGCATCCGCCGCCGCGATCGCCGCCTGTGTTTCCGCCACGCCCAGATCGGGAATGGACGCGATCGTCTCGCCCGTCGCCGGATCGGTGACCGCAATGCTGGGCGAACCGGTCCATGCGCCGTCGATCAGGCATTGCTGGCGCAGCAGATCGCGGTCGGAAAGGGCAATGGTCATGAAGGCACCTCTAAATAGCGTGTCCGCCATCAACGCAGCGGGGCAGCAACAGGATGCACAGATGATCGGCACCCATCCCAGCGTCAACGCGCCCGATGACCGCCTGCCGAAGGATCGACACGGCGATCCTATTCGTGACTTTCTATATCTAGTTTATCGTTTATTTATAGCATGTATTATATTGTATATATTACATTTAGATAGTTTTGCAATTCGCGTAGGGATCGAACCTCACTGCGTAGTATCGGATCATAGCCATGGCGTCTCCCGATCATAATATGCTTCTCGCTTATGCCCAGGCGCAGGCGGCGATCGAACGGATCGAAGAACGGCGACGGCTCAGCCCTGTGCGCCACCCCTGGCGCACACGGTGCCTGATCGCCGAGCGGCAGGCCTTGGCCCGCATCGACGGACAGGTGCTGGACGATCTGGATATCGAAGTGAGCGCGAGGGGGGGGGTCTCCACCTCGCCTTTCGATCTGAGCTTGGCGCGTGATAGCATCGGCACCGCTATCAGCCTGGACGCGCTGATTCACGATGGACCTGCGCTATTACGCTGGCTCGGACAAGACTGGTATCCGCTAGCTGATGGGCAGACTGTCGAGGGTAAGCTGATTGCCATCGAGCGATGGCAACGGGACGTCCGCGCCTTGGCCCCCTCCCCGCCCCTTCTTCACGGTGCCGATCTGGCCCGCCTCTGGCGCCACCGCGCCCCACTGGGCCGGAGCGATCTGGTGGCGAGCCTGTTGATTGGCGATCGCTGGGGGCCGGGGCGATGGGATGGCTCGGCCGGAGGGCTGACGGCGATGGGCCTTGAACGCAGCCACGCCCCTTGGTTACTGTCTCAGGGTGATGAACTTTCGCTTCTTTGGTTGAAGGCCATCGCGGCGGGTGCGCAGGTCCAGCTTGACCTGGAAATGCGGTTACGGAGCTATGCGCGGCGCGCGATGAGCCATGTTGCCGGACGGCGGCGTCCAGGGAAATTGAAGGATGTGCTGCTGCTCGCCATGGCACGGCCTCGCCTGACCAGTCGGCAGGTGGCCGCCGCGCTGGGCCTGACGTCGGCAGGTGCGATCAAGCTGTTGACGATTGCAACCGATCTTGGACTGCTGATCGAACAATCCGGGCAGGCAAGCTATCGCAGCTATGCGATGCCTGTGTCTCTATCTTACAGCCCCCTGCCCTCCTCTACCCTGCATCAAAATTGGCATGAGGATGAATTTTGGTCATCCGACGGAAAAAATGAGACCTCGCCAGAAGCCCTCTGAGCGCCAACAAGGCGGTGTCAGGTGCAAAGCTGTACCGAAGAGCGCATCGCGCTCTAGACGGCTCTCACGGCCAAATTTCGTAATTTCTCTTTTTGTTCTGCTCGATAGGCACGCGAATGTCGTGAAAGAGAAATTGGAGGCATCACGCAAAGCCCGCCGGCGTGATTCTGAAAACACGTTCACGGCAGCGTGCAGCGCGGACTAACAATAGGCCTGGCGGGATAGCCCAAGGCCGATATGGCGTCAGTCGCGTGGATCGATCATCATCCTGCTGTTCGACGTGTTTTCAGAATCGCCTCGGTAAAGCGCTTGCGACCCGCAAGGTTCGAAAGCCCAGCTGCCTAAGTCACGCAATTGCGCCGTCTTCGACCTGTCTGCTGAAGGATGCCCGCCGATATAGGCGGAACGCATCTAGTTTTCTTGAAATTCCGAAAACACGTTGAAAGACGATAGGGGAGGGCGATAGCCGTCCCTCTTCCATCAAAGCCGATATTTGTTCCGGCGATGATGCTCCTTTACGAAGCCATAGAAGCGCTTGGAATAGTTGCGTGGCAGTTCGGCGGGATTTTCACCGAGAAAGGCGTCGAACCGCCGCATTAGTTCGTCATAGTCCCAACCCGGAAAATCAGCCCGAATGGCAGCATAGATATCTGTATCGAGCATCTTGCTGGCGCTGGAGCTGCGGGCAGGGGAGGGGGGTCGCGCGCCACCTGTCAGCGCGCTGACGCGGGCAGGCCGATCGGCAACTCGCATGCCTTCCGACACGCGAGAGATGAGTCCGAGCGCGAGGCCGGCATCGACCATATCATCCTTCGCGCCGATTGCATTCGCAGGCGTTCTGCGTTTGCGGGTGGGCTGTTCGGCGAGGTGACGACGCATGACCATCTTCATCTTGGGCCGCGCCCCGTCGCCGTCGATCACTTCCAGGCTGATGTCGGGAAGGTCGTTGCCCTTGGCCAGTTCCAGCAGCTTGCGCTTGAACACGGGATAGCTGCTCTCGCTACCGCTCTTCTGGTGGAGGGTTTCAAAGCCGATGGTGAACCCTTCCGCGCCATTGCCGCCCGCATGTTTGCGCGATGCGCGATAGAGCCATTTGCCGAGGCCGCTCGTAATTTCGAAATAGAGCGGGGAGATGGACAGAATATTGCGCTTGTCCATCACGCCATCGAAAAACCATTTCGACAGGGTGATCTCCATGCCCAACGACCGCTGCGTGCGCTCATCGACCAAATGGGTATAGCTGTCGATCCAGGAAAAGGTCGTCTCACGGCTCTTGGCGCTAGCACGAATATTGGTCTTGATCGTGGTGGCCTGCAGTCGATCAAGCGCACTCACCAGCCTTTCATAGGCGCGCCCGCTGGTGCCCCAGCATATGCGCTTGAGCAAATCACCGGGCTGAATGCGAATGACAGGCGACAACTCATTCTGCCCGCGCTCGCGCAACTCGTTAAGGTGGGACGCAAGATAGATCATGATGTCCGCATCCCAGATCGTCGCCATCCCATAGGTAGGGTTGGCGGAGACATGGACCGTCACCGACTTGTCGGGACTGATATATTCGATGGGCTTCACGCGCCTGCGCTTCGACAGGCTGAAGAAGGGACGCTGCATCGTTTCCTGATAATCGCGCAGCGAAATATCGCTGAAATCAGGCAGGGTGAAGAACATTTCGAACTGGACCTTGCGCTCTTTCAGCGCCGTCTTGAGTTCGCTCTCCTGTTCCACCACGATGATCCCATTTGCCTTCCCCCCAGGGGGAAAATCCATATAACAATCTGAAATATAACGATAATATGGCTATTCTTAGCTTTTCTTGTCTATGCCTAGCGCCGCTTGGCCGTGCAAATTTTCGCCCGTTCGATGATAGGGCGCAGCGCTGCCAATATCTCATCAACCGACAAGTCCGATGGCGACAGGGACAGCGTCAATATCTTCTGCTGATCTTTTTCTACCTGACCGATCGCAGCACCAACCGGGCTTTCGATCGCGGCCTTCTGGGCACGGCCCTTGGCAACCATGGCCTTGAGCAAACGCGCCATCACCTCCGGCCCGGCAATCGGCTGTTCATCCCCTGATCGGCGAAAACTTTGCTCGGAGGCGATCTGCTCGGCGGCCGCCTCTAGCTTCGCCCGCGAAGACGGATCGCGCAGCAACGGCAACAGCTTCTCCGCATATTTCGCCTGAAGATCCATGGGCGAATGAAAAGCGCTGACAAGGGCAGGGGGAATTTCGGTCAGCGCAATATAACGCGATAGCTGCGACTTCGAAATCTTGAGCCGCTCGGCCATGCGCAATTGCACGCCGCCATAGAAATTATCGACCGCCGCCTTGTAGTTCATGCCGCGCTCAAGGTCGGAAATATCCTCGCGCTCGCGGTTCTCGATGTCCGCCAGCCGGAACGCCGCCTCGTCATCCAGATCCTCGATAATCGCGATCAGTTCGATGTCGGGATAGTGATTGGCGTTGAGCCAGGCGATCGCCCAGTGCCGCCGCGTTCCCGTGACCAGTTCGTAAGGCAGTTCCGCATTGGGCGTGCGCCGGACCACCGCAGGCACGCGATTGCTACCCTCGGCCAGGATCGAATCGATCAGGCTACGCAGCCGATGCTCGTCCAGCATCGAATAGTCACGCGCATTGCCCGGCCAGACCGAACATTCAGCCGGCTTCAACCGGATCGTCGGCCGCTTGACGATCCGCGCCGCCTCGCCAAAGGCTTCCAGCCGCTTGTTGGTGAAATTGGTGCGCGGGGCAGCCGGGCTGGCCTCGGCCGTGGCCGGGGGAGGGGCCGGATCGTTCAGCGCTGATGCCAGAGCTTCGCTGATGAGAGAACGACGGCTCATGCCGCCACGCCCACGCTGGAGTCAGCGGTCAGGCTGGTCGATGGCCATTGCTGGCGGATCTGTTGTTCGACTTCGGCAAAGACCGCGTCCAGATTATCACGGCACCGCGTATAGGTCTGGTGTGATGCGGACGGTTTGGATTCATAGATCGACCGGAAGGCCTGGGTCGCGTTCTTGATTTCCTCGGACGCGAGGATGGGTTGCCCCAGCAGCAATCCGGCATAGGTCGCCTGCATGATCCGCCACATGTCATTTTCGCCAGGCTTGCTCGGCGAAAAGGCGGAACAGACGACGCGGATGAAGCCATAATCGACCGGCGTGCCATTTTCTTCGAGAATTTCGATATTGTCCGCGATCGTATCCATGAAATGGATGGTCGACAGATAATCGAGTTGCCGCGCGGGCACCGGAATGAGCAGGCCAGTCGCGGCGGCCATCACGTTGAGACCGAGGAAGCCCATGGCTGGCGGCGGATCGAGTAGGATCACGTCGAAATCCTTCGTCACGCTGGCAATGCCGATGCGCAGCGCCTGCAAACCCTCACGCACCGCCTGGCCGCCCTCGCGTAACGTCGCGGTCAAATCCCATTCCGCATCCTGCAAACCCAGGCTCGACGGCACGATCTTGATCGTGGGCCAGGGCGTATCGCGGATGGTCTGCGAAAAGTCGCTGAAAGTACTGCGCGGCGACAGGAACGCCCCCAATGTCTGTTCATCGTCGATCAGCGTTTCAGGCTGAATGTCGAACATGGTCGTAGTCGATGCCTGCGGATCGCAATCGATCACCAGCACGCGATAGCCATGCAAGGCGAGATAGTCCGCCAGATGCTTGGTGATCGTGCTCTTGCCGACCCCGCCTTTGAAATTCTGCACCGCCAGCACGACCGCATCCTCGTCAGCCTGTTTGCCGACATGAATGCCCAACGCTTCGCGAATCTGGGTCAGGTCTTCGAGCGTGTAGTAACGGCGGCCATTGGCCTGCTGCTTGGGCTGGGGCAGGCGCCCCTTAGCCTCCGCCTTGGCGAGTGCTTCGGGCGTCCGGCCGATCAGTTCAGCGGCGACAGTCGGGCCAAAGGTGATGTCGAGTGTCTTGTGGTTGTCCGGCCGGAACACGATCGTCTTGATATGATCGCGCATTTGCTGGCACGCGGTGGTTACGTTACGCAATGTGTTGACCGTAAACGACATGATGCCCCTCAGCGCCGAATCACGACTGTTGAAAATGGTTGGCGTTTAATGCCTTCATTTTCGCGTCAAAGTCAAACCGTAGCAGATGACTGCTGGGAATTGCTACTTGCTGCACTGCAACAGCCTCAAACAACAACCTTTGCCATGTCGCGTAGCGGAAGGGGCTTGCTCCTGCCTGATAGCCCTTCAACCTCTATCTACGCGCTGGGTGTGGTCTCGATAGCAAACCTAGCCCCCATTCGCCCGTCAATCGGCTTAGGGGATTTATTCGGAGATTAGCAGAGTTAGCGCCATCGTCATGCGCCTGTAACCCAACCGTCATTACGAGTCGCAGAACAACCGCTGAAACCGATCCCACGTCCGATCCAATCCGATAGCACGACCAAGCGATTCCGAAACCACGATGCATCCGTGTCGATAACACGTCGGATATCGCTCATTCAGGGACATGGGCAGGCCGGTTATTCACCAGCGGTCGCTGATAGGACGGGTCGCTGCCATCGCGCCTGGATACGCCATTGGCCGTGATGCCGGGCCAGTCGGCAAAGGGTAACGGCAGGGTAGGGACCACGCCCGACCATTCGATGATATTGGTGCGCAGCGCGATCTTCCAGTGGCCCGCCCGCTTTTCCAGCCGATCGAGGTAGCGACCGCCCGCAACCCAATTGGTTGCATCGCGGTTGCGGCCGACGAACAGATAATAGGTTTCGACATGGGCTTGGGCACCGTCAATCTCGATGGTCTGGTTCAACAGATTATGATGCGTCGCCTCCTGCCCGGCCTCGTGCAACCCTGTCGCCCAGTCATAGAGCGCCTCGGCTCCACCCACGAACGGCCCGGCGGCAATGGTCGCGTCGGAATGAAAGGCCGATAGGAACAAGGCTCGGTCGAACCGGTCCATGCCGCGCGCGAAACGGACGATGCAGTCCGCAATATCCTGCCGATCAAGCAGCGCGTCCAGTCGCGCCATACGCTCAGCGTCCATGGCCAGCCTCCGCGATTGGCCGCCAGATGGGTGAACCGCGCTCGGCCCGCAAGGACGGGATGGTCTTCCCGTCAATATCGCTAATGCCATAATCCTGCGCGAGTTCGGCGGTGATGAAGGTGCCGCCCGACCGCGCCATGATCGCCGGATCGGCCACCAGCGCAGCAATGACGCGCCCCGGAAATTCGGGCGAACAGCCGACCAGCGGGTTGGTGACGGTGCGCGCCTTCATGTCCGGATTGGCGGCCAGGTTGCGATTGGCCCGCTCGGTAAAGGTCAGCCCTTGCCAGAGCGAGAGCGACGCAACGCCATGCGGCTCCAGCTCGATCGCCATGTCCCGCGCCATCCGGTCGACCGCCGATTTGGCGGTGCCGAATATCGTGCCATAAGTATATGTAACGCCGACATAGCCCGAAATGGCGACGATCAACCCCGACCGCTGCGGCGTCATGATCTTCGCCGCGTGCCAGGCGGCGGTGAAATTGGATCGGACCCCGACATCGACCATCTGCCAGTTGGACAGCGGCTTTTCCCAGAAGGGCAGGGGGGTGGTCAGGTCTTCGGGCAAGGCGAAGGCATTATTGACGAGTATATCGAGCCGACCCTGTTCCTGCGCAACCCGGTCGAACAGCGCTGCAACCTGCGCGTCGTCGCCATGGTCGACCGCGACCGCTATCCCCCGTCCGCCGCGCGCATCGCATTGTGCCGCCGTCTCGCCGACCGTGCCGGGCAGGTCATGCGCGCTTGGTGTGACCGTGCGCCCGGTCACATAGACGGTCGCGCCTTGCTCGGCGAGCGCAAGCGCGATCCCCTTGCCGATACCCCGGCTTGCGCCCGTCACCACGGCCACCTTGCCTGTCAATTGTCCCATCGCCTATCTGTCCTCAATCGGCTTGCGCGAAAAATATGGCGCTGAAATCGCCCGCCACCCGTCCGGTGAAATGCGGCGCGCTGAACGGCATTCCCATCAACCCTTGCGACCAGTCGGCCGCAGCGCCTGCATCCTGAAACCAGTCATAGACCATGGTCCGTTTCACGATCCGCCAGACGCCATCGCGTCGCGTCATCGCGTCGAGATAGCGTCCGCCGAGCCATATATCGCGCGCGCCTTCGCCCGCATTGATCCGGTGATAGGCGCTGACATGGGTTTCGACCTTCGCCCCATCGCCGTCGATCTGGATCAGGCTTTGCCCCAATATATGCTGGGTTGCGGCGATCGCGTCGGACCCTGGCACGACCCAGGCGAGATAGGCGTCGAAATCGCCCGCGAAAATCCCATAATCGACCGTCGCATCGGACCAGAAACTGCTGCGGATCAGGTCCGCATCGCGCCGGTCCTCGCCCCGCGCCAGCCGCGCAAGGCAATCGCCTATCGCCATCCGGTCGGCCAGCGGCCGCCAGGCTTCGCCATCAGCCATGGCTCCAATCTCCCTCATTCCCGCAATTGCCATGGACCCGATATGGACGGCTTCGCACCCGCTCGACAGCAGCGCGCCCGGATATCGGCCCGGCGATAACCCCGCCTTCGATCGGCCAAGCCGGTTTTCCATCGCTGCCTGCGCGTGCATCATTAGGGCGTGCCCCTGCTCAGGAAGGGGCGGATCATGAGCAGGAGAGACAGTGTGAGCAGCCCGACGCTAGATTGTTCGGATATCGACCAATATCTGGGCAAGCCGATCCAGCCCGCCCGTATGGTCGAGCCGATCGCCAATAACGACATCCGCCGCTGGGTGCAGGCGATGCACTATCCCAACCGCCTCCATTATGATGCGGGCTATGCCGCGCAAAGCCGCTGGGGCGGGCTGGTCGCGCCGCAGAGCTTTGCCGTGACGATGGATTGCGGCCATGGGTCCGCACCCGCCTGCGTCGGCGGCATTCCCAACAGCCATCTTCTATTCGGCGGCGACGAATGGTGGTTTTATGGTCCGCGCATGCAGGGCGGCGACCGCATCTGGAACGAGCGGATTCCCTTCGACTATACCGTCAAGGACACCAAATTTGCTGGCCCCACCTGTTTCCAGCGCGGCGACAATTTCTATTATAACCAGGCTGGCGACCTGATTTGCAAGCAGCGTTCGACGACGATCCGCTACAATCAGGAAGCGGGCAAGGATAATGCGCCGACCGATGGCTTCGATGATCCGGTATGGACCGACGAGGATCTGGAATCGCTCGAAGCGCGCAAGATGGAATGGATCCAGATGCTGCATGATCTGGGTCATGACCGACGCTGGTGGGACGATGTGACGATCGGCGCAGCCCTGCCTGAACGGGTGATCGGCCCGCATTCGATCGTCTCCTTCACCACCGAATGGCGCGCCTATACCTTCACCCAATGGGGTGGCACCCATCGCCGTACCGACCTCGACATGGAAGCCTTGGGCTTCGTCAAGGAGATGGCAGGGCATGAAAATGATCCGGTGATGGAAGCGATCAATCCCGAATTTACCGACGGTGCCTATTTCGGCCCGTCGCGCGGGCATCTCTTCCCGCGCTGGGCGCGCTTCATCGGCATGCCGCGCGGCTATGGCTATGGCGCGTCGATGGGGGCTTGGATCACCGACTATTTCGCGGGCTGGGCGGGGGAATGGGGGATGGTGCGCCATTCCGCCTGCAACTATCGCGGGCCTGCGCTGACAGGCGATATTACGGTGACGACCGGCACCATCCTCGACAAGTTCGTCGATGAGGAAGGCCGCCATATGGTGCAGGTCGATTGTCGCCTGATGAATCAGGCGGGCGTCACGCTGGCGACCGCCAAGGCCGAAGTCGAATTACCCAAAAAGCCTGCCTGACGGAAGGATAAGGGGCGGAGTGTGCGATAAGGCGCTCTGCCCCTTATCCTCTTTTTACTTTTTCAATTGCGCCGCAACGATCGGCGTCAGCTTGCCGACGATCACTTCCACCCCCTTGTCATTGGGATGGATGCCATCGGGCAATTGCAGCGCCCGGTCGCCAATCACACCGTCGAGCATGAAGGGATAGAGCGTGGCATCATATTTCTGGGCCAGCGTCGGGAAGATCGGGTTGAAGGCGGCGGCATAATCCGGCCCCATATTGGGCGAGGCCAACATGCCGGTCAGCAGCACCGGAATATCGCGCTTCTTCAATTCCGCCAGGATCGCGTCGAGATTGTCGCGCGTCGTCTCAGGGCTCAGGCCTCGCAGCATGTCGTTGCCGCCAAGCCCCACCAGCATCAGGTCCGGCTTGCGCGCCAGCCCGTCGAGCGTGAAGGCCAGCCGCGCCAGACCCGCCGCGCTGGTATCGCCCGACACCCCGGCATTGACCACCTGCGCTTGCATGCCGCGTGCGGCCAGAGCCTTCTCCAGCATCGGGGCCAGCCCCTTGCCCTGGTCCAGATTATAGCCGGCATACAGGCTGTCGCCAAACGCCACCACCAGCTTGCCATCGGCCACTGGCGTAGCACCGGGCGCAGCCTGCGCGCTGTTGGCGACCGGGGGCGGCGGCGGCGCGCTGTCCGAACAGCCGCTCGCCAGTTGGACAATCAGCGCCAACGCCCCATATTGCGATAATCTGCCCGCCAAGGAGCGCTCCTTCTTCATGCATATGCCTATCGACCCCGCCACTATCGCGATCTGTGCGCGCAATGTCACCCTCTCGCTGGGGACGCGCGACGCGCCAGTCTCGATCCTCAAGGGCGTCGATCTCACCCTGATGCGGGGTGAAAGCCTCGCCATTCTTGGCGCATCGGGATCAGGCAAAAGCTCGCTGATGGCGGTATTGTGCGGATTGGAACGCGCCAGCGGCGGCGATGTTCATATCGGCGGGATTGATTTCACGGCGCTGGACGAAGACGGGCTGGCCCGCGCCCGGCGGGGTCGCATCGGCATCGTGTTGCAGAGCTTCCACCTGCTCCCGACCATGACGGCGCTGGAGAATGTCGCCGTGCCGCTCGAACTGGCGGGCGTGTCCGATGCCTTCGCGCGCGCTGCCGACGAACTGCGCGCGGTCGGGCTTGGCCACCGGATCGATCATTATCCATCGCAATTATCGGGCGGGGAGCAGCAGCGCGTCGCCATCGCCCGCGCCGTCGCGCCGCGTCCAACCATCTTGTTCGCTGACGAACCCACCGGCAATCTCGATGCGACCACCGGCGTCACCATCATGGACCTGTTGTTCGATCGCCAGCGCGCGGCGGGCGCAACGCTCGTCATCATCACCCATGATCCGGCGCTGGCAGACCGCTGCGGCCGGATCATCGAAATGCGCGACGGCCAGATCGTGTCGGATCGCGCGGCGTGAGCGCGCTTGATTGGGCGTCGAGTTGGCGCATCGCCCGGCGCGATCTGCTTGGCCGGTTTCGGGGACTGCGCCTGCTTTTCCTCTGCCTGTTCCTGGGCGTGGCGACGCTGGCCGCGATCGGCAGCCTGACCTCGGCGATCACGCAGGAATTGAGCCAACGGGGGCAGGGGCTGCTCGGCGGTGACGTCGAAATCGCCATGACCCAGCGCGAAGCGGGGGAGGGCGACAAGGCCGCCTTCCGTCGCCTTGGTCGCTTGAGCGAAACCATCCGCCTGCGCGCCATGGCGCGCGGCGAGCGGCCGGATTCGGCCGCCGTGCTGACCGAACTCAAGGGCGTGGACAACGCCTATCCGCTCTATGGCACGCTGGCCCTGCAAAGCGGCGTCTACCGCGCGCCGCTTGCCCCCGACCGCATCCTCATCGGCCCGGCGCTGGCCGACCGGCTGAGCGTCAAGCCCGGCGATAGGCTGGTCTATGGCACCGCCACTTTCACCATCGCCGACATCATCACCGACGAGCCCGACCGGCTGGGCGAAGGCTTCACCCTTGGCCCGGTCGCGATCGTCTCGCTGGAAGGCTTGCGCCGCACCGGCTTGATCCAGCCCGGCAGCCTCTATGACAGCAAATATCGCCTCCGCTTGCCTCCCGGCGCAGACGCGCAGGCGGTGCGCGAGGATCTGGAGAAACGCTACGCCTCGGCCGGATGGGAATATAAGGACCGCGACCGCGCCGCGCCCGGCGCCAGCCGCTTCATCGTCCGCATGGGCCAATTTCTCTCGCTCATCGGCCTCGCCGCGCTGGTCATCGCAGGCATTGGCGTCAGCAATGGCGTTGCTTCCTATCTCGCACTCAAACGCCCCGGCATCGCAACCTTCAAGGTGCTGGGCGCGACCTCGACCGACATTGCGCGCATCTATCTGCTCCAGATCGGCTGCGTCGCGCTGCTCGGCATCGCCTGCGGCTTGGTCGTCGGCGCGCTCCTGCCGCCTGCCATCGTTGCGCTAGCGGGCGACGTGCTGCCGGTCAGCCCCGGCTTCCGACTCCATGCCCTGCCGCTCGTCACCAGTGCCGCCTATGGCCTGCTGATCGCCTTCCTCTTCACCCTGCCGCCGCTCGCCCGCGCCCGGACTCAGCCCGCCGCGCTTCTCTTTCGTGGCGTGGTTGATGCGCGGCACGGCATCGACCGGCGTAGCCTGATCGCCATGACGGGGGCAGGCGCGCTGTTGGTGGCGCTGGCGCTCGGCACCGCGCGCGACCCGCTCTTTTCTGCCGCTGTTCTCGGCGCGACCGCAGCCGTCCTGCTCCTGTTGCTCGGCATCGGCTGGGGCGTGCGCCAACTCGCCCTGCGCGCGCCACGCCCGCGACGGCCCTTGCTCCGCCTCGCGCTCGCCAATCTCCATCGCCCCGGTGCGCAGACAGCCGCGTTGATCGTCGCGCTTGGCCTCGCGCTCACTTTGTTCGTGACGCTGGCGGGTATCCAGACCAGCCTCGACAGTGAAATCCGCAACGTCGTGCCCAAGACGGCACCGGCCCAGTTCGTCCTCGACATCCCATCAGGCGAGGGGGACCGCTTCCAGACGATCGTGCGCGCCCAAGCCCCCGACGCGCAGTTCAACATTGTCCCGGCCCTGCGTGGCACCATCGTCGCCTATGGGAATCAGCGCGTCACGGATTTGAAGGAACTGCCCGACGGTGCCTGGTTCCTGCGCGGCGAGCGCGGCATCACCTACAGCACGACGCTGCCCGAAGGCAGCGAACTGGTCGAGGGACAATGGTGGGCGCCCGATTATGCCGGGCCGCCGCTCGTCTCGTTCGATGCGGAGGCGGCCAAGACGCTCGGCATCGGCGTCGGCGACACGCTGACCGTCAGCCTGCTGGGGCGTGAAATCACCGCACGCATCGCCTCCCTGCGCAAGATCAATTGGGAGACGATGGGCTTCAACTATATCATGGTCTTTTCGCCCGGCACCGTGTCCGCCGCGCCGCACAGCCTGGCCGCGACCATCACCATGGACCCGCGCCAGGATAATCAGGTCACGCGCGCGCTGCTCGCCGCCTTCCCTGGCGTGTCGGTGATCGCCGTGGGCGAAGTGATCGAGCAGGTTGGCGCGATCATGACGCAAATGTCCGCCGCCATCGTCGCGGCCGCCTCGGTCGCGATCCTTGCCGGGATCGCGGTGCTGGTGGGAGCCATCGCCGCTTCGCGTCAGGCACGTAGCTATGACAGCGTGATATTGAAGACGCTCGGCGCAACCCGCTGGCAGATATTGGGGGGCCAGGCGCTCGAATATGGCCTGCTCGCCATGATGCTGGCGCTGGTCGCGCTGGCGCTTGGGTCGGGCGCGGCCTGGTTCGTCATCGTCCAGATTTTCGATTTCACCTGGTCGCCCGACTGGCTGATCGTCCTCGCGACGCTCGGTGGCGGCGCATTGCTGACGCTCGGCATTGGCCTCGCCGGATCAATCCCCTTGCTGTCGGTGCGCCCGGCCACCGCCCTGCGGCAGCTTTGAACGTGCCGCACCACGCAAACGGCACCAAGCGCGGTTCGGCCTTATGCGCTTGGTGCAACCTGCCGCTACCGCCGGGCTAGAAATAGAGTGGATTAAGACTGCACGCCCTCAACTCATCCTCCCCTTAAAGGGGAGGATGAAGGTGGGGCGCAGCCCTGATCGGTTTCCAACGCCAGCTTGCGCTTTTTCAGGGACAGCCACCATGACAACCACCGCAACCGCGACCCGCTCCTTCGTCGATCTGCGCGCCTGGGCGGCGGGCGCGCGCGTTGGAGCAGGGGAGGGCGACACCTTCCTGTCCGCCCGCGCGCTGCTCCCCCAGCCCGAAGGTCCGGTCACGATCGGCCTCATTGCCCTGACGCAGGGCAGCGGCAGGGTCGACGCCATGCCCGCCGATGAATTCATCATCATCGAATCCGGCACGGTGCAGATCGACCAACGCACCTTGAACGAAGGCGACAGCATGGTCCTGTGCGAGGGCGCGACCTTCGGCTGGACCGTGGCGTCGGGCGCGCGCCTGCTGTTCGTGCGCCGCACGGGCGGGTCACTCGCCGATGGCCAGATCGTCCCGATCGACACGCGCGCCCCGCTCGAACCCTCCGGCGCGCCGTTGGCCGAACTGCTGGTCGGGCCGACCCCATCCTGCCGCAACTTCACCGACTATCGCTCGGCTGATGGCGAGTTCGTCTGCGGCACCTGGGATTCCACCCCCTATCATCGTCGCCCGATGACCTACCGCCATTATGAGCTGATGTATCTGCTCGACGGCAGCGTCACCTTCGTCGACGGCGCGGGCGCACAAGGCACGTTCGGCAAGGGCGACATCTTCCTGGTCGAACAGGGCGCATCCTGCAGTTGGGACAGCCAGGTCCACGTCAAGAAAATCTACGCCATCTACCGCCCGGCATAAGACCCGCATATCGCAGCCGATCACAGGCGGCAGGTTCAGGTATGATCATCTACCCTGGGCGGGCTTGCGATTGTCTGCGGGCGTAAACGCAGCGAAGCAATCCAGTGGGGTGCCGAGGAATTGACTCGCTGCGCTCGCAAAGACGAGGCTGATCTTATGCCAGATGCCGCTCGGCCAAGGCGACGTGCAGCCTGATGCCCAGCGCCAGCACATCGTCATTGAAATCATAATGCGGATTGTGCAGCGGCGTGCCGCCATCACCCTTCGCCTGCCCCAGCCAGATATAGGCACCTTGGCACGCCTGCAGCATGAAGGCGAAATCCTCCGACGTGAAGGCGGGATCGGGCGCGATCACGGCATTCCCCACCGTCGCGGCCGCATCCAGCGCTTCCTGCGCCGCTTCCGCATCGTTGATCGTCGCGGGATAATAGCGCTGATAATCGACGGTCGCGGTGACGCCATTGGCGATGCCGATGCCCGCCGCAATCTCGCGGATCGACGCTTCGATCCGGTCCTGCACCGCCGGGTCGAAGGTCCGCACCGTACCGCTGACGCGCACCTCGGCCGGAATCACATTATGCGTATGCCCGCCATGGATCTGCGTGATGGACAACACCGCCGACGCCGTCGCCGCGATCCGGCGCGATATGATGGCGTTCAATTGCTGCACCATCGCGGCCGCCGCCTGGATCGCGTCGGGCGTATCCTGCGGGATGGCGGCATGGCCGCCGCGCCCTTCCAATATGATCTCGAACTTGTCCGCCGCGCCCATGATCGGGCCGGGCCGCGTCGCGATCGTGCCCGCGGGCAGGTCGGGCCAATTGTGCAGGCCGAACACGCGGTCGCATGGGAAGCGCTCGAACAGCCCTTCGTTCACCATCTCGCGCGCGCCGCCCTGTCCCTCTTCGGCGGGTTGGAAGAAGAAGTTGACCGTGCCGTCGAAATGGCGGGTACGGGTCAGATGCTGCGCCGCGCCCAGCAGCATCGCGACATGCCCATCATGGCCGCAGCCGTGGAAGGTGCCGGGCGTCGTGCTGGCATAGGGCAGGTTGGTCTGCTCCTGGATCGGCAGCGCATCCATGTCCGCACGCAATCCGATGCTGCGCCCCGACGTCCCGTTGCGCAACACGCCGACCACGCCGGTCCGGCCAATCCCCTCATGCACCTCCAGCCCCAGCGCGCGCAACTGCTCGGCGATGCAGCCGGCGGTGCGATGTTCGGCAAAGCCAAGCTCAGGATGGGCATGAATATCGCGGCGAAAGGCGATCAACGGTTCGATCAGGTCGGCTATGTCGGTCATGGCAAATATTTAGTCCCTATGTCCCATCCCGTTCCCCGGCGCAGGGCGGGGTCCAGTTCAACCGTCTCATCTGGACCCCGGCCTTCGCCGGGGAACCAACCCAGTCTCAATCCTACCGCTGCTCGCCGAACAGATGCTGGATCGGATAATGATGCTTGATGAAAGGCGATTTGATCACGACGTAGCTGAAATATTTTTCGATGCCATAGTCGCTTTCCAGCATCCCTTCGACGATCGACTGATAATGCGCCACGCCCCGCGTCACGAATTTCAGCAGATAATCATAGCCGCCGCTGACCAAATGACATTCGACGATCTCGTCCAGCTTGCGAATGCGCGTTTCGAACCGCGAAAAGTCTCCCGCACGATGCTCGGTCAGCGTCACTTCGGTAAAGACGGTCAGATATTCGCCCAGCTTGTGCAAATTGATATGCGCGCCATAGCCTGTGATATAGCCCGCTTTCTCCAGCCGCTTGACGCGGGTGAGGCAGGGGCTTGGCGACAGGCCAACCGCATCGGCCAATTCGACATTGGTGATCCGGCCCGACATCTGAAGCTGCGTCAGGATCTTCAGGTCGATCCTGTCCAGTCTGGGTCCGCCCAACATATGCCTTGCTCCCCTATCTTATCCCAGCGCCGCGCGAATATCCGCCTGTTCGAGCAGTCCGTCGAGTGTTTTCCGAATGCGCGCGAATATCTCGTCCATCTCCGCGTCCGACGCACACAATGCCGGGGCCAGACCGATGATATTATCGGCAAAAGCGCGGAAGATGACGCCATTGGCATAGCCATCGGCAAAGAGGCGATCGGCGACCTTAAGCGACGGGTCGAGGCGCGCTTTTGTGCCCTTGTTCGCCACCAGTTCGATCGCACCCAGCAATCCACGCCCGCGCGTGTCGCCGACCAGCGGATGATCGGCCAGTCCCGCCAGCCCCGCGTCGAAGCGCGCCGCCACCTTCTGCCCGTTCGCCAAAATGCCGCCCTCGGTATAAAGGCGCAGCACTTCCAGGCCCACCGCCGCGCTGACCGGATGACCCGAATAGGTCGCGCCATGGCCGATCACGACATCGGCAGCCGCGCCATCGGCAATGCCCTGATAAATGGTGTCAGACATCAGCACCGCACCCATCGGCACATAGCCAGCGGTCAGCCCCTTGGCGACGGTCATCAGGTCGGGCGTGACGCCTTCGGCTTCGCAGGCGAACATCGGCCCGGTCCGGCCAAAGGCGGTGATGACCTCATCGGCTACCAGCAAGATGTCCAGTTCGTCGCACGCCTGCCGCATGGCTTTGAGCCAGCCGACCGGTGGCACGATGACGCCGCCCGACCCCTGGATCGGTTCGCAGAAGAAGGCGGCGACATTATCTGCACCCAGTTCTGCAACCTTGTCCTTCAACTGCTGCACCGACCGCGCGATGATCGCTGCGTCATCGCCTTCCAGATCGCTGCGATAGGGGTAGGGCGACGCGATATGATGCTGCCAGCGCAGCGGCAGGTCGAACCCGCGATGAAAATTGGCCAGCGCCGTCAGCCCCGCGCCGGTGGTGCTGGAACCATGATAGCCGCGCTCCAGCGCGATGCACTGTTTCTTGGTCGGCTTGCCGATCGCATTATAATAATGGGTGATATAGCGGATCGCGCTATCCACCGCGTCCGACCCACCCAGCGTGAAATAGACATGGTCAAGGCCTTCGGGCGACAGATCGACCAGCCGCTGCGCCAGTCTCACCGCGGGTTCGCTGCCGAAATGGAAATAGCCCGTGGCATAGGGCAGGCGACGCATCTGTTCGGCCGCCACCTCGGCGATGCTGTCCTGGCCATAGCCAACATTGACGCACCACAGCCCGGCAAAGGCATCGAGCAATTCCTTGCCGTCCATGTCGGTCAGCCACATCCCCTTGCCGCTTTGCAGCAGCGTCGCGCCGCGCGCTTCATGGCCCCGGAAAGAGGTGACGGGATGGATCAGGTGATCGCGGTCGATGTCCAGCAGGGATCGGTTGGATTGGTGCATCGTCGGTTTGCTCGCCATGGATGGTTATGGCCCCAGCCTATCGTCCCGCCGCGGGGGCAAAGCCCGATATGGTGCCAATGGCGACCATCGCCGCCCTTAATCATCAACCACCGCAGCATATTATGCCGCTGTCCTACAGGCGGCCCGCCATGCTATGATAGGTCGGTTTTAGAACCGGGGTCGATGACGAAAGAAACCGACCCCGGATGCTGCCCGCTCCTGATCCTCCCCTGTAAGGGGAGGGGGACCGGCGAAGCCGGTGGAGGGGTGTCGCCCTATCGAGAGGGTAACACCCCTCCGTCAGGGCTACGCCCTGCCACCTCCCCTATCAGGGGAGGATTTTGCAAAGACGTAGTCGCCTTTCCGATAGGATCAGGTGCGCGTAACAAAATGCCGCAATTTGCGGGAAATATGCGAAGTTAAGCCGTCTCCGTCATCACGCCAGCGCGTCAGCAATCGCCTTGCCGCACTGCTCGGTGCTCGCCGTGCCTTTCAGATCGCCGGTACGCAGGCCCGGTTCCGCCAGCACGGTTTCGACCGCGCGCATGATCGCGGCTGCGGCGTCCACCTCGCCCAGATGCTCCAGCATCATCGCCGCCGACCAGATTTGCCCGACCGGGTTGGCGATGCCCTTCCCGGCGATGTCCGGCGCGGAGCCATGCACCGGCTCGAACAGCGACGGATGCGTGCCATCCGGGTTGATATTGCCCGACGGCGCGACGCCGATCGTGCCGGTGCAGGCCGGGCCAAGGTCCGACAATATATCGCCGAACAGGTTGGACGCGACCACGACATCGAACCGATCCGGGTTCAGCACGAATTGCGCGGTCAAAATGTCGATATGATATTTGTCGTGGGTGACGGTCGGATAGTTTTTGGCCATCTCCTCCACCCGCTCGTCCCACCAGGGCATGGTGATCGCGATGCCGTTGGATTTGGTGGCGGAGGTCACATGCTTGCGGTCGCGCGTCGCGGCGAGATCGAACGCATAGCGCAGCACCCGGTCAGTGCCATGGCGCGTCATCACCGTTTCCTGGATCACGATCTCGCGATCGGTGCCGGGGAACATCTTGCCGCCGACCGAACTATATTCGCCCTCGGTATTTTCGCGCACGACCCAGAAATCGATATCGCCCGGCTCGCGCCCAACAAGCGGGCAGGGGACGCCCGGCATCAACCGCACCGGGCGCAGATTGACATATTGGTCATATTCACGCCGGAACTGGAGCAGCGATCCCCAGAGCGAGACATGGTCCGGCACCGTATCGGGCCAGCCAACCGCGCCGAAGAAAATCGCATCGGGCTTGCCGATCCGCTCTTTCCAGTCGTCCGGCATCATCTGGCCATGTTTGGCATAATAGTCGCAACAGGCGAAATCCTGCCACGTCTGCGCGATCGAAAAGCCATACAGGGTCGCCGCCCGCTCCAGCACGCGAATGCCCTCCGGCATCACTTCCTTGCCGATGCCGTCGCCGGGAATGACGGAGATGGAATAGGTGCGATTGTTCGCCATAAAAACTCCCGTTCGGGCTGAGCCTGTCGAAGCCCTGTTCTGTCTTGAAGTGAAGTGCGGCCCTTCGACAGGCTCAGGGCGAACGGAACTTCGGGTGTGGTTACAGTTTCAACCCGGCAATATGAAACGCCTTGGTCTCCAGATATTCCTCGATCCCCAAACGCCCGCCTTCGCGGCCCAGGCCCGACATCTTGACCCCGCCAAAGGGCGCGACCTCCATCGCGATCGCTCCGCTGTTCAGCGCGACCATCCCCGCCTCCAGTCGCTCGGCCACGCGAAAGGCGCGGTGCAGATTTTCGGTGTAGAAATAGCTCGCCAGACCATAGCTGGTGGCATTGGCCAATTCGATACCTTCCTCTTCATGGGTGAAGCGGAACAAGGGCGCGACCGGGCCGAATGTCTCTTCCTCCGCCAGCCGCATATTCCGCGTCGCGCCGGTCAGCACCACCGGGCGGGCAAAACGCTCACCCGTCGCGCCTTCGGGCGCTTGCGCGAACAAGATCGCGCCATGCGCCAGCGCATCCTCGACATGCGCCTTCACCTTGTCGGCGGCGGCGGCATTGATCAACGGCCCGATCGTGCTGCCCGGCTGGTCACCCGGCGCGACGGTGAGCGCGGACACTGCCTTGGCCAGCTTCTCGGCAAACTGGTTATAGACGCTGTCCTGCACCAATATCCGGTTGGCACAGACGCAGGTCTGCCCGGCATTGCGGAACTTGCTGACCATCGTGCTGGCGACGGCCAGGTCGATGTCGGCATCGTCGAACACGATCAGCGGCGCATTGCCGCCCAGCTCGAAACTCACCCGCTTGATCGTATCGGCACATTGCCGCATCAGCAGCGCGCCGACGCGGGTCGATCCGGTAAAGGACAATTTGCGCACCACGGGACTAGCGGTCAGCGTCCCGCCGATCGCCGTCGGCATGCCGGTAACGATGTTGAACACCCCCGCCGGAAAGCCGGCTTGCTCCGCCAGCTTCGCCATGGCCAGCGCGCTATAGGGGGTTAGCTCCGATGGCTTCACCACCACCGGGCACCCCGCCGCCAGCGCAGGCGCGCATTTGCGGGTGATCATCGCGGACGGGAAATTCCACGGCGTGATCGCCGCCGAAACGCCGACCGGTTCCTTCATCACCAATATGCGGCGATTGGCTTCGGGCGCAGGGATCATACCGCCTTCGACCCGGCGCGCTTCCTCCGCAAACCATTTGATGAAGCTCGCCGCATAGCGAATTTCGCCTTCGGCTTCCGCCACCGGCTTGCCCTGTTCGGCAGTCATGATCCGGCCGAGATCGGCGACATTCTCCAGCACCAGCGCATGCCAGCGTTCCAGCATGGCGGCGCGATCGCCCGCCGTCCGCGCCTTCCACGCCGGGAAAGCCGCTTCCGCCGCGTCGATAGCCGCCTGCGTATCGGCCTCGCCGCAATCGGGCACCGTGCCAATGATCGCGCCGGTCGCGGGATTGTCGACTGGCACCGTTGCGCCGGAGGCCGCACCGACCCATGCGCCGCCAATATAGGCGCGTTCGACGAAAAGAGCGGGGTTGTTGAGCGAGAGGGTCATCCGAGCGCCTGTGTCGTGAGGGAAAAGACTTGAACGGCGGGGTCCGTCTGCGGCAACGGCCCGCGCACCATGCGCATGACCCGGCCGACGCAGGGCAGGCCCAACTCGTCCAGCCAGCCGCCCAGCCCGCTTTCTTCCGGTATATCGAGCCGACAGAAAGTGCCGCTGTTCGACCCCAGCCAGTGTGAGATCAGCGCCTTTGCCCCGCCGACATCGGGCGCAACGGTCGGTCCCACCACATAGCCGCGCCCGAACCGGCGAAACAGCGCAAAGCCGACCGGCTCGTTGCTGCGCGTCAGCACCACGCCCTGCGCGCCCGGCACCAATGCGTCGAGCAGCGCGTCCCGGTTCATGCCCGTGGCCCGGCGCGCAAGGTCGTGCAGCGACGGCATATCCTTCGCGCCCAACGGCCGCACCCGCTCATCGGGGATCAGTTCGGCCACCGGGGCAAAGGCGGACCCTTGATGCTGGAACACCGGCCCGATCGGTTCGAACCCCAGCTTGCGATACAGCGGCGCGCCTTCGTCGGTGGCGTTCAGCAATATGGTGCGGTCGCCCAGATCAGCCATCACCGCTTCCATCAGGCGGCGGCCCAGCCCCATGCCCTGCGCGGCGGGCGAGACGATCACCATGCCCAGCGTCGCCGCATCCAGGCCATAGAGCCACGCCATGGCCGTGCCGATGACTTCGCCGTCGCGCTCCGCAACATAGCCGAGGCCAAGGCTCAGCAGCATCTCCCAATCCTCGATCCGGTGCGGCCATTTCTGCTCGCTGGACAAGGCATGGCCAGCGGCCAGATCATCCACGGTCATGCGCCGCAGGTCCACCATCGCCTCTATGCCCGTCGCCATGCGTCTTGCTCCATTGGCGGGAAAGGGTCGCCCGCCTGTTCTGGTCGGAATCGTCGGATTCCCATTGTCGGGGCGACCATAAATGCCGCGTTCAAGCATTGGCTGCTGCCTTCGCCCCGATTTTGGAAGATTATCGCGCAGATTTTCCTGCGCAACTGCAACACATGCCGCGCACGATCCATATTCTGTCCGCCAGCCCGCCAACAGGAAATCTGCGCCATGGACATTTTCAACCCTGATCTCATCGCCTTGCCGCAGGGAAGCAATTTCATCGGCGGGCGACGTGTCATCGGGCGCGGTCCGGCAATTCCCGTGCGGCGCCCATCCGACGCGCGGGTCTATGCTGATCTCGACAGCGTGGACGAGGCGCAACTGGGCGAGGCGGTCGAGGATGCCCAGCGCGCCTATAAGAACAGCGGTTGGGCACAGACCGACCCGCGCGGGCGGATGCGCGTGCTGCGCCGCTGGGCCGACCTGATCGAGGCGGACATGGAGACGCTCGCTCCGCTCGAAGCGCTCGGCTCCACCCGGATGATCCACGAAATCCGCGCCTGGGACGTGACCTATACCGCTGAAACCGTACGCTTCTTCGCCGAATGGGCGGACAAGGTCGGCGGCGAGGTGGCGGCGACCACGCCCGACAAGCTTGGCCTCACCATCTACGAACCCTATGGCGTCGTCGCGGCAATCGCGCCGTGGAATCTGCCGCTGGTCATGGCCGCCTGGAAGATCGCGCCGGCCATCGCGGCGGGCAACAGCATCGTCCTCAAGCCGTCGGAAATGACGCCGTTCAGCATCGTGCGCCTCGCCGAACTGGCGATCGAAGCGGGCCTTCCCGCTGGCATCTTCAACATCGTGCAGGGCGACGGCCGCTCGGTCGGCGATCCGCTGGTGCGCCGCCCCGAAGTGGCGAAGGTCACCTTCACCGGATCGACAGCGACCGGCGCGGCGATCATGACCGCCTGCGCCCAGACCGGGCCGAAGCCGGTGACGCTCGAACTGGGCGGCAAAAGTCCGCAGATCATCTTCGCCGACGCCGCGCTCGACAAGGCGGCGGCGATCGTCGCGCGGGCGATCACGCTCAACGCCGGCCAGGTCTGTGTCGCAGGCTCCCGCCTGCTGGTGCAGGAGAGTGTCGCCGACCAGGTGATCGATCGCATCGTCACGGCTTTTGCTGCGCACAAAATGGGCCCGACCTGGGCCAGCGACAGCACGCTTGGCCCCATCATTTCGGAAGGCCAGATCGACCGGATCGACGGCATCGTCCAGCGCGCCGTGGCCGCTGGCGCACACGTCCTGACCGGCGGCAGTCGCGCGGCAGCGCCACAGGATGGCAGCTATTTCATGCCCACTTTGCTGCAAAATGCTGCGCAGCAAAGTGAGGTGGTGCAGGGTGAGATTTTCGGCCCGGTGCTGACCGTCCAGACCTTTGCCGACGATGCGGAGGCCTATGCCCTGGCCAATGACAGCGCCTATGGTCTGGCGGCAGGCGTGCATACGACCGACGTCGCCCGCGCCCTGCGCGCTACCCGTGCGCTCGAAGCCGGAACCATCTGGGTCAACCGCTATGGCCGCAGCAACGATTTCATCCTGCCGACCGGCGGCTACAAGCAATCGGGCATCGGCAAGGATCTGGGGCGGGAGGCCTATCTCGCCAATCTCAAGACCAAGGTCGCGCTGATCGAGTTCTGACGCGGAGACCGCTTTGCCCGAAAGACCATGTCGCGCCAACGGCATGGGCATGGGAAGCGCGACATATGAACACAGCCCTCCCCCACGGCGATCGCGCTGCTGCTGGTGACGCTCGCGTGACGGTGTGGTATGATGGCGCATGTCCCTTATGCCGCCGCGAAATTGACCTGATGCGCCGATTGGACCGGCGCGGCCGGTTGCATTTCATTGATGTGGCCCGTCCCGACGCGACTTGCCCGATCGACCGTTCCGCCCTACTGGCGCGCTTCCACGCCTGCGAAAATGGCCAGATGCTGGAGGGCGCTGCCGCCTTCGCCGCCATGTGGCGCGCCATTCCGCTGCTTCGCCCCTTGGGCCTCCTCGCGCGCTATCGCCCCGTTCTGGCGCTGCTCGACCGGCTTTACACCTATTTCCTGCGCTGGCGACCGGCGCTGCAAAGGCGGCAACGATGAGTGATCGCTATCGCAAGGTGCCCTCGGCCCGGCTGTCGCGCTTTGCCGCTTTCGGCCAGATGGCGGGCGGCGTCGCATCGGGCATGGTGGCGGAAGGCGCACGGCGGCTGGCGCGCGGGGAACGGCCGCAGATGCGCGACCTGTTGCTGACGCCCGGCAATGCGCAGCGCGTGACCGAACAATTGTCGCGGCTGCGTGGGGCAGCGATGAAGCTGGGGCAGATGATCTCGCTCGACGCGGGCGACATGCTGCCGCCCGAACTGACGGCCATCCTCGCCAAGTTGCGCGACAACGCCCACCACATGCCGCCTGCCCAGTTGCAAAAGGTGCTGGCCACGCAATGGGGGCAGGACTGGCGGCGGCGCTTTGCCCATTTCGAAGCCAGCCCGATCGCCGCCGCCTCGATCGGCCAGGTCCATCGCGCCCGCCTGCCCGATGGCCGTGTGGTCGCGGTCAAGGTGCAATATCCCGGCGTCGCCGACAGTATCGACGCCGATGTCGACAATGTCGCGACCCTGCTGCGCATTTCCGGCCTGCTGCCTCAGGCGCTCGACATCGCGCCGCTGCTGGGCGAGGCGAAGGTCCAGTTGCATGAAGAGGCTGACTATCGGCGCGAAGCGCGGCAGATGCAGCTCTATGCCGATCGGCTGGCCGACGATCCGCGCTTTCTGGTGCCCCGTCCGCTGGACGATTGGACCACGGACCAGGTGCTGGTGATGGACTATATCGCAGCGGATTCGATCGACACGCTCGCCGACGCATCGCAGCCGGTGCGTGACCAGTCAATGGCGGCGCTGCTTGATCTGGTGCTGCACGAACTCTTCGTGTTCGGCCATATGCAGACCGACCCCAATTTCGCCAATTATCGCTGGCGGCCCGAAAGCGGGGAAATCGTGTTGCTGGACTTCGGGGCCGCGCGCCCGGTGCCGCCCGAAACGAGCAACGCCTATCGCACGCTGTTGCGGGCTGGCCTGACGGGCGACAGGGATGGCCTTCGCGCGGCGCTCATCGCCGTGGGCTTCGTGTCGCGCGCCCTTGTCATGCGGCATGGCGCGGCGCTTGATGCCATGATCGACACCATCATCGCCCATGTGCTGCGCCCCGGCCTGTTCGATTTCGCCGATCGCAGCTTTGTCGCGCGCCTGCGCGAGCAGGCGACGCCCGTCGTGGCGGATACGGCCAGCTGGCACCTGCCGCCGGTCGAAACCATGTTCGTCCAGCGCAAGGTCAGCGGCACCGCGCTGCTCGCCGTCCGCATGCAGGCGCGCCTGCCGCTGGTCGATATGGTCGCTGGCATGGTGGCGAAGGACTAGCGGCCGATTTTGGGACATGGCGGCCCACGGTTCGGCGCAAATTCCGTGACATGAGTTGACACATTCCCACCATCGCGGCAGCGCCAGATGATGACCATCCGCCAGACTCGCAGCATCGCCCTGACGTCCGAATGGGACGGCTTCATCGCGCAGCAGATCGACAAGGGCGTTTATACCGATGCCGACGCCGTGTTGCGGGCCGGGTTGCAGGCGCTGCGCGATGGCGCACAGGCCGCCCATCCGGTGTTGCCGGGCTGGCCCTTCGGCGGCGGCGAATGCGGTGACATCGTTCGCGGCTTTGATTGGGCCGCCACCAGCTTGGGGCCGATTGCCGGTTGGTCGGTCGAATTGCGCGCGACGGTCGCCAATGTCGTCAATTCGCCGGTGGCCAAGGTGCTGATGTGGGGCGATGACCATGTCATGCTCTATAATGACGCCTATGCGCGGATTGCCGGAGCAAAGCATCCCGCCGCACTGGGCGGGACGGTAGCGGGCATCTGGCCGGAAATATGGGATTTCAACCAAAGCGTTTTGGCGGCGGGCATGGCGGGGGAGCGCCGTTCCTATCTCGAACAACCGCTGGTCCTCAACCGCGGCGGCGTGTCGCAAACCGTCATTTTCGACCTGTTCTACACGCCTGTCTTCAACGGCAACGGCACGGTCGGCGGGGTGATGTGTACCTGCGTCGACAATAGCGCCCGCGCCAAGTTCGAAGCCGACCTGTCGCTCAGCAACAGCCGCTTCCGGATGGCGATGGAGGCGGTGCATGGCGTGTTGTGGAGCAACAGCGCCGACGGGCGGATGGTCGGCGAACAACCCGGCTGGGCCGCACTGACTGGCCAGTCCTATGACGAATATCAGGATTTCGGCTGGGCCAACGCCGTGCATCCCGACGATCAGGCCGATAGCGTCCGCAGCTGGAACGAAGCGGTCGCGGCCAAGCGCATGTATGTCCATGAACATCGGCTGCGCCGCCATGACGGCATGTGGCGCGTCTGCGCCATCCGCGCCCTGCCGATCCTGAACGAAACCGGCGAGATTGTCGAATGGGTGGGTGTGCATACCGACATCACCCACCAACGCGCAGCCGAAGCGGCTTTGCGCGAACAGGCCGAAACCCTCGCGCGGCAGGTACGCCATCGCGAACGCGCCGAAGACCAGTTGCGCCAGCTCAACGAAACGCTCGAAGCGCGCGTGATAGCGGAAATCGATGAGCGCCGCCGGGCCGAGGCCAAGCTCGCTCAGGCGCAGAAGATGGAGACGATCGGCAAGCTGACCGGCGGGGTCGCTCATGACTTCAACAATCTGCTGCAAATCATCTCCGGCAATCTGCAATTGCTGGCCAAGGATGTCGCGGACAATCCGCGCGTCGAAAAGCGGGTCAACAATGCGATGGCGGGCGTTTCGCGCGGCGCGAAACTGGCCAGCCAGTTGCTCGCCTTCGGGCGGCGGCAGGCGCTCGAACCGCGCGTCGTCAATGCGACCCGCTTTGTGCGCGGGATGGACGACATGCTGCGCCGCGCGATCGGCGAGGGGGTGGAGATCGAGACCGTCGTGGGCGGCGGCCTGTGGAACACCTTTATAGATCCGGCCCAGTTCGAAAATGCCCTGTTGAACCTCGCCATCAACGCGCGCGATGCGATGGACGGGCAGGGTCGCCTGACCATCGAACTCGGCAATGCCCATCTCGACGCCGACTATGCCCGCGCGCATGATGAAGTGACGCCCGGCCAATATGTCATGCTGGCGGTGTCGGACACCGGGGCGGGCATGGACCCCGACATTCTGGACAAGGTTTTCGAACCCTTTTTCTCCACCAAGGGCGAAGGCAAGGGATCGGGGCTTGGCCTGTCGATGGTCTATGGTTTCGTCAAACAGTCCGGCGGCCATGTGAAAATCTATTCCGAAGTGGGCGAAGGCACGACCGTCCGCCTCTATCTGCCCCGCTCGATCGAAAGCGAAGATGCCGAGGTCCAGATGGACAGCGGCCCGATCAGCGGCGGTACCGAAACCGTGCTGGTGGTCGAGGATGATGAGGAGGTCCGCGCGACCGTGGTCGAGGTGCTGACCGACCTTGGCTATAATGTCCTCAAGGCGCCCGACGCGGCGGCCGGCCTCATCGTCATCGAAAGCGGCATGCCGATCGACATATTGTTCACTGACGTCGTGATGCCCGGCCCACTCAAAAGCCCGGAACTCGCGCGCAAGGCACGCGAACGGCTGCCTAATCTCGCCGTCCTCTTCACCTCGGGCTATACCGAAAATTCCATCGTCCATGGCGGCAAGCTGGACGCCGGGGTCGAGCTTCTTTCCAAGCCCTATACACGCGAAGCGCTGGCGCGGCGTTTGCGGCATGTCCTCGATAATCAGCGGCAACGCAACGCCATCGCGCAGCAGCCCGCTGACACCCCCGCGGCCCGGATCGGCGCGACGGTGCTACTGGTCGATGACGACGCTTTGATCCGGCAACATGCCGCCGAAATCCTGCAAAACGCCGGATGCCTGGTGATCGAGGCAGGCAGCACCGAAGACGCGATGATGGCGTTGCAGGCAGCGCCGGTGGACGTGCTGGTGACCGACCTGCATCTGCCCGGCGCGTCCGGCGTGGCGCTCGCCGAAGCGGCTCGTGGACAACGCGGCACCATCGCCATTCTCTTCGCCACCGGCGACGGGCAACTCGCCGCGCGCGACGCCCTGCCCGGCGACATGGTGCTGAACAAACCCTATGACGCCGCTCAACTCATCGAGTCAGTCCAGGCCGCCATGCGCGCGCATGACGTGCGTCCCGATCCCGAAGCGCTGATCCCGCGTGCGCCCCAACACATGCGGGAGGTGGAGAAGGACTGATCGCTCAGTAGCCGGCTTCCACCGCCAGGCGGATGGCGTCGGCGCTGGTCGTTACGCCCAGCGCCTTGAGCAGCGCGGCCTTGTGCATCTTGACCGTCCGTTCCGACAGGGTGAGCGCATAGGCGATCTGCTTGTTGAGCTTGCCCGTCGCCATCAGCATCAGCACTTCGCGCTGCCGCACGGAAAGACGCGAAATCTGCGCATGGGCCTGGGCGCGGCGGGCGACGATGCCGATCTGTGGGTCCATCACCTCGACCTGCGACCCCAGAAAATATTCCAGCACGCCTTCCTCGTCGAAGATTGGCGCGACCAGCACGGCATTGCGGAACGGCGTGCCGTTCTTCTTGTAATTCAATATTTCCACCAACGCGGGCCGTTGCTGGCGGATCGCCGTGCGCAATGTCTCGGTCAGCCAGGGTTCCGTGTCCGCGCCTGACAGAAAGCGGCAATTATGACCGACTATTTCATCGCGGCTGAAACCTGTAAGTTCCATAAACGCCGCATTGCATTCGATGATGGGATTGTCGGGCAGGCGCGGATTGCTGATGACTGTCGCGACCGGACTGTTGGCGATCATTTCTACTAAGGACATGCGTAATCTTAATCCCGTAAATGGCTGATGCACCATGCCCGGTTGGACATGTTGTGGCACCCCCCCCTTAGCGGCATTGTTGACCTGACGCAGCGGCACGAAGGTCGTGGCAATGACGGATCGAGGGGTGCCCGATGAACTTCATGTTGCATGATCATGACACGTTTGACGAGTCCGACACGCAAATCATCCCCGATACGGTGCTGGAAGCGGTCCGCATCCTGCTGCGCTGGTCGGGTGATGACCCGGACCGCGAAGGCCTGGTCGATACCCCCAAGCGGGTCGCCCGCGCCTGGCAGGAATATTGCAGCGGCTATCAGGAAAATCCCGCCCTCCACCTCGACCGGACATTCGAGGATGTCGGCGGCTATGACGAAATCGTGCTGCTGAAGGACATTCCCTTCCATTCGCACTGCGAACATCACCTCGCCCCCATCACCGGCAAGGCGTCGATCGCCTATCTGCCGCGCAACCGGGTCGTGGGCATATCGAAACTCGCCCGCGTTCTGCACGGCTATGCCCGCCGCCTGCAGGTGCAGGAGCGGCTGACCGCCGATGTCGCCCAGTGCATCTGGGATCATCTGCAACCCCATGGCGTCGCGGTGGTGATAGAGGCCCAGCATGGCTGCATGACCGGGCGTGGCGTGCGGACGCCGGGCGTCTCCATGGTAACGAGCCGCCTGCTCGGCTGCTTCCTGACCGATGCCGGCAGCCGCAAGGAATTGCTGGCGCTGATGGGATATTGAACCGATGCGGGTCGCGGTTATCGGAGCCGGCATGGCGGGGCTGTCCTGCGCCGATGCCTTGCGGGAAGAAGGCCATGAACCCGCCCTGTTCGACAAGGCGCGCGGGCCGGGCGGGCGTATGTCCACCCGCCGCTGCGAAAGCCCGCTCGGCACCATCGCCTTCGATCATGGCGCTTCGCACTTCACTGCGCGCGGCGCGGCGTTCCGCCAACTGGTGGGTGAATGGCAGGCGCAGGGCGTCGTCGCGCCCTGGCCCGTCGCCGGGCGCGATGCCTGGGTCGGAACGCCGGGCATGAATGCGCCGATCAAGGCCATGGCCGAACGGCATCCCGTTACCTGGAATTGCCCGATTGCGGGCGTCACCCATGATGGCCGCCATTGGTGGTGCCGGGGTCAGGACAGAAGCTTTGGCCCGTTCGACGCCGTCGTCATCGCCGTGCCAGTCGAACAGGCATTGCCGCTCATATCGCTCCATGATTTTCAGATGGCCCGGCTCGCCATGACGGTCGGCTCGCAACCCTGCTGGGCGGGCATGTTCGCCTTTGCCGAACCGCTCGACATCGGCCCCGACATGATCCGCCATATCGGGCCGATCGGCTGGGCCGTCCGCAACAGCGCAAAGCCGGGCCGGACCGGGCCGGAGGCCTGGGTGGTGCAGGGGTCGGCGGACTGGTCAGCGACACATCTGGAGGAAGATGCCGAGCGGATCGCGACCCTGCTGCTTGACGGCCTGGCCCATGCCACGGGCCTCACCCTGCCGACGCCGGTGGTCCGCATGGCGCATCGCTGGCGCTATGCGACGCCTTCGGGCTGCTTCGCCAACGCGCTATGGAACCCTGCGCTGCAAATCGGCATGTGCGGCGACTGGCTGGCGCATGGCTTTGTCGAGCAGGCCTGGCAGTCGGGCAGGGCGCTGGCCGGGCAAATGCTGGGCCTGGCGCAGGATGAGGGCGCAATGGGCGTCGCCCGGCGCGGCTAAAGCAGCCCCGCCAACAGCGTCAGCCCGCCCAGTCCCAGTGACAGATGCCAGCGCAGTTGCAGCCAGCCGCCAAAGCCTTCCCGCCCGCGCACGATCAGGCGATCGACCAGCGGCGAGGCGATCAGCGCCACCGCCAGGATCATCAACGACGGTCGCGGCCAGTCCCACCCCAGCACCCAGGGCAGATAGGTGGCCAGCGCAATCAGGCTGGGCATCACCGCTGCAACGAATATCCAGCGCGGCGGCTGTGCGATCGACAGGCCCAGCCCCCACCACACACCGCCCAGAAAGGAAAAGATGAAGGCCGCATAGCCATAGGCCACCGCCATCGCTGTCCAGTATAGCTCCGGCCCGCCTGTCAGCATGGTGCCGATGGCGGCCATCTGCGGCAACAGCCCGCTATAACCGAGCAGCCGGGCGGACCCATTCACTATGTCCTTTGCCTCACGCATCCACCGTCTTCCTCTCGATCCGTCAGAATGGAATGACCGCGCCATCCCAGCCATAGCATTGGCCCGACGCCTCCGGCCCCAGCCCGTCGATCACGGACAGCAAGTGCCTGGCCGATAGCTCCGGCGGAAACAGCTTCTCCGGCGCGACATTGCGCTGAAAAGGTTGCGACAATCCGCTATCCACCGTGCCGGGATGCAGCGTGACGGCAATGGCCTCCGGGTTGATCCGCGCCAATTCGATCGCGATGTTGCGGACGATCATGTTGAGCGCGGCCTTCGACGCGCGATAGGCGTGCCATCCGCCCAGCCGATTGTCGCTGATCGACCCGACCCGCGCTGACAATGCGGCAAAGACCAGCCGGCCCTGACGCGGCGCCCGCATCAACATATGTTTGGCGATCAGCGCCGGGCCAGTCGCATTGACCGCAAACAACCGCGCATAGGCGTCGCCGCTCTGGTCGCGCAGCGATTTTTCGGGCCGCAGATCGTCCCCGTGCAACAGGCCGGTCGCGACGATGATGATCCGGGGCGGGGCATCGTCCATCGCCCGCGCTGCCGACGCGATCGAGGCTTCATCCTCCAGATCGAACGTAAAGGGCCGTATCTTTGCGCCCTGCGCCACCGGGCCGCGCCCACCCGCATACACCAGCGAAATCGCGTCGCTCGCCGCGAGCTGCGCCGCCAACGCTGCGCCGATACCGCCGCTCGCGCCGAATATGCAGGCGGCAACCGGGGGAGGGGAGGTATTCATCATACTAATGGCCTTGCGAGACGCAGAGCGCACACGCCATATGACCGATCGGGCATCATCGGCTCTTGCGCCTTAAGTCGCCCTTGCACCGCTCCGAACAGGTCTTCACCTCGTCCCAATCGCGCGCCCATTTCTTGCGCCAGGCAAAGGGCCGCCCGCACGCCGCGCAGATTTTCTCCGGCAGCGTCGATTTGGTATAGCGCTTGTCCGTCATCAGCAGACGATAGCGCAAATCAGCCCTTGGCGAAGCGGCCAATAGTGTAGGGTGCGATCGGAATATCGGTCGCGCCCTTGGCAATGATCTCGGCCATCGTCTCGCCCACGCCCGGCCCGATCTGGAAGCCCGACCCCGAAAAGCCGAACGCATAATAGAGCCCGCTGGTCGTCGCGCTTGGCCCCATGACGGGCTGGCTGTCGGGCAGATAGCCCTCGATGCCCGACCAGACACGGATGATATTGAGCTTGCCCAGCGCCGGAGCCAGCCGCCGGATATGCTTCAACTGGCTGACCGTATTTTGCGGCTCAACATAGGCGCGATATTGGTCGGGGAAAGATGGTCCGCGCGTACTGCCACCCAGCACGATATTGCCGCGCGCGACCTGCCGGAAATAGACCGTCTCCTCTTCCACCGGCGTCATCACGCCGACGGCGGGCAGGATGGCATAGGGCACAGGTTCAGTAACGCTCATATTGGGGCCGCGCGGCACGATCGGCACCGGCTCGCCAAATTGCGACGACAGCGCATTGCCCCAGGCGCCCGCTGTCACCAGCAATGTGGGCGCCCGGAACGTCCGTCCGTCCGCTGCACTGACGACGAAATCCTCGCCGATCTTCTGCGCGTCCACGATCTGCGTATGCTCATGGATCACCGCGCCCAGCCGCTCCGCCGCCCGCGCAAAGGCGGGCGCGGCGAGGCGCGGATTGGCATGGCCATCGGTCGCGGAATAGGAACCGGCCAGCACGTCAGGCCCGAAGAAGGGAAATTTGTCGCGCAGCGCATTGCCGCTGAGCAACTCCAGGTCCAGCCCCTCGGCACGCGCCTTGTCGGCATACTCCTCCATCGACCCAACCAGTTCGGGCCGCTCGCGATAACAGACGCGGATATGCCCGGACTGGAGATATTCGACATCTGCGCCCAGCAGCTCGCGCGACCGCCGCCATATATCAATGGCGCGGTTGGCCAGCGGCAATTGGTGGATCGGCCGACCCTGCCGCCGGACATTGCCGAAATTGGTGCCGCTCGCCTGCCGCCCGATCAGGTCGGTTTCCAGCAGCGTGACCGACAGGCCATGGCCGCGCAGGAACAGGGCGGCGGACGACCCCATCAGGCCGCCGCCCACGATGATGACGTCGCTGGCGGCGCTCATGCGTCCGTGTCTCCAATGCTGATATTGAGCGGCTTGACCGGGGCCTGCCCGCGCAAGCGGCCGACCTGCTCGACCGGAACGCCCGCCTGCGCCGCGATCAGTTCAGCGGCGGCGAGGCCGCAATAGCGCCCCTGGCAGCGCCCCATGCCGACCCGGCTGAACGCCTTGGCGCGGTTTGCTTCCTTGGCCCCCGTTTCCCGCATCACGGCGCGCAGATCGCCTGCGGTCACGCCTTCGCACCGGCACAATATCGCCTCGTCGGGCAGGACGCCCGCTTGCTCGGCGGGCCAGGGGAAGGCCGTGGCCAGCCCGCGCGCGAATTTGGCATAGGTGCCGACATCGCCGCGCAGCGACGCCATCTCGCCCTTGTCCACCGGCAGGCCCAGATCGCCCAAAGCCGCAAGCGCGGTCAGCCGCCCGCTCGCCTCAGCCGATCGCGCGCCTAATATCTTCGCCCCATCGCCCGCCAGATAGACGCCCGCCACGCTCGACCGCCCGTCGCCGTCGCGCTCTGGCAGCCATTGGCGAGTGACGGGATCGAAGGCGAAGGCGCAACGCGCCAAATCCGCCAACTGGGTTTCGGGCCGCAGATGATGCCCCATCGCCACCGCATCGCAGGCGATCGTCTGTTCGGCCCCAGCACCGACGCGGAAGCGGATGCCGCTGACGCCATCCTCCGCATTGCCCAATATTTCCAACGGCTTGACGCTATTGCGGACCATCACCCCCGCACGCTTCAACGCCAAAGTCAGCGCCACGCCATTCCACAATACCGACGGCACAGCCAGCAGGTCGGGCAAGGCCTTGATCCGCGCGCTATAGGGCGCGGTGTCCAACACCGCGACGACATCGGCCCCCGCCTGCACATATTGGCTCGCGACCAGATAGAGCAGCGGGCCCGACCCCATGAACACGACCTTATGGCCGATCGACACCGCCTGGCTCTTGAGCGCCACTTGCGCTCCGCCCAGGCTATAGCTGCCGGCAAACTGCCAGCCCTTGACCGGCATCAACCGATCGGTCGCTCCGGTGCAAAGCAACAGCGCGTCGAAGGGCAAAGCCGATTCCATTGTCCGGGTCGCTGTCCGCACATGGCCATCGGCGATGTTCCACACCAGGGTCTCGGCACGATAATCGATGCGGTCCTTCAGGCCGTCGAACGTCTCATGCAGCGCCTGCGCCCGTGGCGCTTCGGTGCCGTAGAGCTTGGCATAGGGGCGGGTGAAATTGTCGGGCTGGCGGCGATAAATCTGCCCGCCGTCGCGCCGTCCCTCGTCCAGCACGACCGGCCGGATGCCCGCCTGCACACAGGCCTCCGCCGCGCGCGTGCCCGCTGGTCCCGCGCCGACGATAATTATGCGTGGGTCGGCCATGTCGCCTCCGGCTGGCTGGTGAGGATACGCTGGCCGGGGGCCGCCAGCGTCGAACAGGCGCGCAGGCGGTCGCCGCTTTCGGTCCATACCCAGCAATCCTGGCATGCGCCCATCAGGCAGAATCCGGCCCGCTTTTCCGGCCCGAATTCGGACTGACGCAAGGCCGCGCCCTGGCTCAGCAGCGCGACCATCAGCGTGTCCCCCTCCAGCGCGGCGACCGGCGCACCATCGACATGCACGGTCAGGCCGGGGCGGTCGGTTTCGCCCAGGCGAACGAAACGGCTCATGACGGGATCAAACTTTCATCTCCATGATGGCATAATATCTGGCTGCCCTTGGCCAGCATCTGGCGGGGCGGCGGGGTGGTATTGCACAGCCCGTCCACCCGCGCGGCGCAGCGCGGCAGGAACCGGCACAGATCAGGATGATCGCTCGACGCGCCGATTGGCGGCGGCGCGGCTCCGGCATGGCTTTCTTCCAGCCAGCCCGCGCGCATTTCCGGCACAGAGCCGATCAGCAGGTCGGTATAGGGATGGAACGGCGCCGTCCCGAACGCCGCGCGCGGTCCGGTCTCGACCATCGTGCCGGAATATAGCACGAGGATGTCGTCGCAGATCGCCCGCACCGTCGAAATGTCGTGGCTGATGAACATCGTTGCGATGCCGAGTTCCCGGCGCAACTCCGCCATCAGCTCCAAAATCGCCGCACCCACCACCGTATCGAGCGCCGAGGTCACTTCGTCGCACAGGATGAGCTGCGGATCGGCCGCCAGCGCGCGCGCCAGATTGATGCGCTGCTTCTGCCCGCCCGACAGGCCGCCGATCGGCCGGTCGATCAGCGTGGCTGGCAGGCGGATGAGGTCGAGCAGTTCCAGCACCCGCAGATGCGCGGCATTGCCCTTCAACCCGTGGTAAAAGGCCAGCGGCCGCGCCAAGATACGCCCGACGCTATGCGCCGGATTCAGCGCCGTATCGGCATTCTGGAACACCAGTTGCACCCGGCGGAACTGCTCGCGGCTGCGGCCTTTGAGGCCCGGCGGCAAAATCTCGCCATCGAGCAGCACCTGCCCGCTGGCAGGCGGTAGCAGCCCGGCGATCACGCGCGCGATCGTCGACTTGCCCGACCCGCTCTCGCCGATCACGCCCAGGGTAGCGCCGCGTTCGATCGTCAGGTTGATGTCGCGCAATACCGGAATGCGCGGCCGACCCTCCTTGTCTATCTTGCCATAGCCTGCGGTCAGCCCTTTGATTTCCAGCAGCGGCGCGGCGGGCAGAGCCGCCTTTGGAGGGGCGGGGCGGATGGCCGGACGCGCGGCGGCCATCAGCGTCTTGGTATACTCATCCGCAGGCGCATGGAGGATCTGCGCCGCCGCGCCGGCCTCCTGTATGCGGCCTTGGCTCAGCACGACGATCTGGTCAGCCATCTGCGCCACCACGGCCAGGTCGTGCGACACATAGATGGCCGTCGCACCGCGCTCCAGCACCACCGCCTTGAACGCGCGCAGCACTTCGATCTGGGTCGTGACGTCCAGCGCGGTGGTCGGCTCGTCCAATATCACTAGTTCAGGATCGGTGATCAGCGCCATCGCCGCCATCAACCGCTGCAACTGCCCGCCCGACAATTGATGCGGGTAGCGGGACCCGATCGTGTCGGGGAAGGGGAGGGCGAGGCCCCGGAACAGCTCGACCGCCTTCGCCTCGGCCTCGCTACGCGGCATCAGGTCGTGGATCAGCGCAGGCTCGATCACCTGTTCCATGATGGTGCGCGACGGGTTGAACGCCGCCGCCGCCGACTGCGCGATATAGGCGATGCGATTGCCGCGCAGCTGCGCCAAGGCGCTGCGATCCAGCTTGGTGAGGTCAACATCGCCGACGTGGATCGAGCCGCCCGCAATCCGTGCGCCGGGCCGGGCGTGGCCCAACAACGTCAGCGCGATCGTCGTCTTGCCCGACCCCGACTCCCCGATCAGCGCCAGCACCTCGCCGCGCTTCAAAGTGAAGTCGATATCGCTGACGATCGGGAAAATCTCGCCCGCCGCATTGCGCGCGGTGACGGTCAGGCCGCGCACTTCGACATGGGGTGCCAATTCGCTCATCGGCCTTTCCCCCGCCCCGGCAGCGCATCGATCAGCAGATTCACGCCAACGGTCAGCGTCGCAATGGCCAGCGCTGGCGCCAAAATCGCGAGCGCCCCTTCGCCCAATCCCGAAATATTCTCGCGCACCAATGATCCCAGATCCGCGTCGGGCGGCTGCACACCAAGGCCGAGGAACGACAGGCCCGACAGCAGCAGCACGATGAACACGAAGCGCAAGCCAAAGTCAGCCAGCAGCGGATGGATCATATTGGGCAATATTTCAGCGATGGCGATATGGAACCGCCCTTCGCCCCGCGCCTTGGCGACCTGTACATAATCCATCTGCGCCAGATTGACCGCCAGCGCGCGGGCGATGCGGTAATTGCCCGGCACATAGGTAAAGGCCGCGATCAGCAACAACAGCCCAAGCGACGATCCGAACGCCGCGACCAGCACCAGTGAGAAGATCTTGGACGGGATGGAGATCAGCATGTCCATGAAACGCGACAACGGCTCGTCGACTTTCGCGCCACCGACCGCCGCCGTCAGCGCCAGCGCGGTGCCGGTGCTGCTCGCGAGCAAAGCCGCTGCTGCCGCCAGTGCTACGGTATAGCGCGCGCCCGACAGCAGGCGGCTCAACACATCGCGACCGAGATAATCGCTGCCCAGCCAATGCGCCGCTGATTGCCCATCGAACACATCATAGGCGACGAAGGCACCGATGGGATAAGGCGCCAGCATCGGCCCGAACAGCGCGACAGCCAACCAGAAGACGACCAGCGCCAGGCCGACCTTGCCCGATAATGGCAGGGCTTTCGCCCGTTTGAGAACAGAAGCGATCATTGCGCGCGCAGCCTGGGGTTGGCGAGGATCGCGGTGACGTCGGCGATCAGCATCAGGATGAGATAGGCGGTGCAGAAGATCATTGCGCAGGCCTGCAACAACGGCATGTCACGGCTGGTGACGGCGTTGACCATCAGGCTGGCGAGGCCGGGATAGTTGAAAATGGTTTCCACGATCACCGCTCCGCCCAGCAGATAGGAGAGGCTGAGCGCCATGGCGTTGACGATCGGGGCGATGGCATTGGGCATGATATGTTTCAGCACGACCCGCACCGGCGTCACGCCTTTCAACACCGCCATCTCGACATAGGGCCGGTCCATCTGGTCGATCACCGCCGCGCGCGTCATGCGGGCCATTTGCGCCACGACGATCACGCACAAAGTCAGGATCGGCATGGCGACGCCGCGCAGATAATCGCCCCAGCCCATGTCATTGGAGGCCATCGCGATCGACGGCAGCCAGCGCAGCTTCACTGAGAAGATAAGCACGGCGATCGTCGCCACCAGAAATTCGGGCACCGCGACCATCGACAGCGTGACGATATTGAGCGCCCGGTCGATCCGTCCGCCCCGGTTCATGGCGGACCCGATGCCGATCGACAGCGCGACCGGAATGGCGACCAGCGCGGTCAGCGCCGCGAGCAGCAGGCTGTTGGGCAGGCGGGCGGAAATCACCTCAGCCACCGGCATATTGGCGACCATCGACTGGCCGGGATCGCCGCTGACCATGCCGGTCAGCCAGCTCACATAACGGACATGGGCGGGACGATCGAGGCCCATTTCATGACGCAGCGCCGCGACCTGTTCCGGCGTCGCGCTCTGGCCCAGCGCCTCCTGCGCGGCATCGCCGGGCAGCAGTTGCGCGATGATGAAGATGGTGACCGACACCATCAGCAGCGTCAGCAGCGACGATGCGAAACGCTTGCCGATCAGGGCCAGCGCAGCCTTTATGCCGCTTTGGGAAGAAGCGCCCGCCATCAGCCTTCCCACCACACATGTTCGGCAAAACGATAGCCCATCATGCCGCCCATCGCGACCGGGAACATGCCCTTCAACCGCCGGTCATAACCGTCGATCAGGTTGATGAACACCGGGATGCCGACCCCGCAATGGTCGCGGACCATCGCCTGCATCTCGCCATAAAGCTGTTTGCGCTTTGCCTGATCAGCCTCGCCGCGTGCTTCCAGCAGCAGCCGGTCGAAGCGCGGATTCTTCCATCCGCTTTCATTCCAGGCTGCGTCCGACTTGTAGAACAGACTGAACAACAAGTCGGCGGTCGGGCGCGGGTTGGTGTTGCCGAAGCCCAGCGGATGCTTCATCCAATGGGTCGACCAATAGCCATCGGCCGGCACGCGATTGACCGCGAGCTTCAGGCCAATGCGCGATCCATATTCCTGCAATATCGACGCCATGTCGACCGATCCGTCGGCGGCGGGCGACGCATAGACAGGCAGCCGCACGCCATCCAGCCCCGACCGTTGCAGATGCCAGCGCGCCTTGTCCAGATCGAGCGCCCGCTGCGGCAGGTCGGCGCGATAATAAGGGTGAAAGGGCGGGATCGGATGGTCATTGCCGATGGTCGCATAGCCGCGATAGAGTGCGCGCTTGATCAACGGCCGATCGAACAGATATTTCATCGTCGCGACGAAATGCGGATTGCCGGTCGGCAAGCGATCCTGCCGCATGATGAGGTTGGTATGCAGCCCCGACTGCGTTTCCATCAACGCATGACCGGCCGACGCCATGATTCGCTTGGTCGATCGCGGATTGACCGCGATCACCAGATGAACGTCCCCCGACAGCAGCGCATTGACCCGGCTCGTTTCGTCGGGAATGCCGATCAGTTCTATCTCGTCGAGATAAGGCTTGCCCGGCTTCCAGAAATTGGGGTTGCGCCGCGCCAGCGTGCGGACGCCGGGACGAAATTGCGCGCACAAATAGGGACCAGTGCCGTTGGCCGTGCGAAAATCGTTCGTGCCTGCGCGCAGGATCAGGAAATGCGATTGGGCGAGGATGGCGGGCAGGTCGGCATTGGGGCCAGTCAGGCGGATCACCAGATCCTGTTTGCCGGTCGCCCTGATCTGCGCGAACTGCTCGGCAATCTGCGCCATCTTCGAAGCCGTCGCCGGGTTCTTGTGCCGCAGCAGGGACCAGACGACATCCTGCGCGGTCAGGCTGGCTCCATCATGGAAGGTGACGCCCTTGCGCAGCCTTATATGCCAGATAATCTGGTCCGCGCTTTCGATCCGCTCGGCCAGGTCGGGCTGGGCATTGAGCTGGCTGTCAAGCTGGGTCAGCCCGCTATAGAACATATAATGGCGGATATAGTCGGTCGACAATGCGCCCTTGGCCGGATCAAGCGTGTCGGCGGTTGAACTTGACAGGCTGGCGGCACGGATGCGTCCGCCCCGGCGCGGCCGACCGGCGGCCAGCGCGCCATCGGGCAGCAGCAGCCCGGCACCCATGCCAAGACCCGCACCCATCAGGCCACGGCGAGAAAGGGGAGACAGAATGTCGGTCAACGGATCACATCCTGCCATTTATACCATAGCCCCACCAGCGGCAGGAACCAGGGCTTGCCGAAATGGCCGGGCACGCTTGGCCAGTCGAGATCTGCCCAGGGGTTTGCGTCCGGCTCGCCGCTCATCACGCGCGCCATCTGCTGCCCCATATGGGTCGCCATCTGCACGCCATGGCCGCTATAGCCCATGGAATAATAGAGCCCGTCCTGCTCGCCCGCGCGCGGCAGTCGGTCGGCGGTCAGGTCGACCATCCCGCCCCAGACATGATCAACGCCCACGCCCTTCAACGCCGGGAATAGGGCGCCCATCGTCTCTTCCAGAATGCGCCCGCTTTTCAGGTCCGACCGGGGATCGCTGATCGCAAAGCGCGCCCGCCCGCCAAAGATCAGGCGATTGTCGGGGGTCAGGCGGAAATAATTGCCGATATTCTTGCTCGTCACATAGTTGCGCCGCCCCGGCAGCAGGCGGTCGATCGTCGCATTGTCGAGCGGTTCCGTCGCGATCACGAAGCTGCCGACCGATATGATCCGCCGCCGGAAGAAACCGAAAGGCGCAGCGGCAGGCGCCCCGCCCGTCGCGACCAGCACTTGGGTTGCATTGATCGTCCCGCGCGCGGACGTCACCCGCCACCCGTGCGGCAGGCGATCGAGACCCTTCACTTCGGCATGTTCATAGATGCGCGCGTCGGCCCGCGCCGCCGCTTCCGCCAATCCCACGCCGAAACGGGCGGGATGCAATTGCGCGCTGGTCGTCTGGATCAGCGCGCCATGAAAGGCGTCCGACCCTATTTCATCCCGAATCTGCTCCGGCGGCACCAGCCGGACATTACTGTCCACTTCGGCCGCCAACAAGTCATGCGCCCGTACCAGCTTGTCATAATGGGCGGGTTTGGCCGCCAGTTTCACCCGGCCGCAGCGATCGAAATCGCAATCAATGCCCTCTTCGCGTGCTAGCCGCTCGACCGTATCCACCGCATCGCAATGCGCGCGATACCAGGCCTTGGCGACGGGCTTGCCGAACTTGGCCGACAAAGCGCCATAGTCATGCGCCGTGCCATTATTGCACTGGCCGCCGTTGCGCCCGGACGCTTCGCCCACGACTTGCCCGGCCTCCAGCAGCACCACGTTTGCGCCGCGCTTGGCCAGCGCCAGCGCCGCCGACAGGCCGGTAAAGCCGCCGCCGATAATCGCGACGTCGACCTTGCCTTCGACCCCACCCTCCGCGCCACCCGTGAAGGGCGGCGCGCTGGCGAGCCAGTAGGAGAGGGGGGAAGCGCGCATCAGCCGATCAAAGACCGACGACGGCTGGCAGGCAACCGATATGCGGTATTTCGACATCGCGATAGAAGGGGTTGGACGGCTCATGGCCGCGCCCCACGAACACGCGGCAGCCGAAATGCAGGTCGGTGGCGGTATTCTGGTCGTAGCGGAAGCTGGACGATACGTGCATCATGTCTTCCGGGTTGGCACCCAGCTGATCGAACATATATTCGAACGCCTGCATCCGGGGCTTATAGGCCTGCGCCATTTGCGCGGTATAGACCGCATGGAAGGGCGCACCCAGCATTGCGACATTATGATGGATCTGGTCGTTCATCGCGTTGGAGAGGATGACGAGCGGGATCTTGTCGCCGATCTTCGACAGGCCGCCGGCCACGTCATCATGCGGACCCCAGGTCGGCACGGCGTTGTACACCGCGTCGGCATCCGCCTCGTTATAGGCGACGCCCCATTTCTCGCAGGTCCGGCGCAGCGAGTTGCGGATGATCTCCTGATAGGGTTCCCATGCTCCCATCACCTGGTCGAAGCGATAGGCGCCCCAATCCTTGCAGAAAGCGGGCAGCTTGTCCGCGTCGATCCGGTCGGCCATGAAAGCGGTCGCCATCTCCGTCATGCGGAAACGGGTCAGCGTGCCATAACAGTCGAAGCTGATAAATTTGGGCCGGAAATTGGGCATCGGCTTAGCGTCCTTTGCAGATTTTGACATTGGCCTTGGCAGCCGGGTGACAGGGGCATTACGACATGGCTGCACCGGAACATGAACCCCATTTCGACGCGGCGCAGCGCAGATTATAGGCTTTTATCGCGCTCCATTCGGCATAGTTTGCCGTGCCCGGCAAGGTGGCGCGATGGACCGAGGAAAATGGGCGTCGACATCCAAAAATGGATAGCATGCAGCATGGAATGTCGCGCGCTCAATAGCCGCGGCCGCGCGCCACTTCGCCCTCCATCGGCTGGCCTGCCTCATAACGGCGAATATTGGCAATCAACGCCCGCGCCGCGCTGTCTGCGCGGGTCATGCTGGCTATATGGGGCGTCATGACGATGCGGGGATGCGTCCAGAAAGCATGTCCGGCGGGCAGGGGTTCTGGATCAAATACATCCAATATCGCGCCTGACAGATGCTGTTCGTCGAGCAAGGTCAGCAGATCCTGCTCCACCAGATGACCGCCTCGTCCGACATTGATCAGGCCGGCTCCTTGCGGCGATTGCGACAGATGCTCGCGGCACAAGATGCCGCGTGTGTCCGGGGTCAAAGGCAACAGGCAGATGAGGATATCGCAACTTGACAGGAAAGCGGGCAAGGCCGCCTCGCCCGCATGGCATGCCACTCCTTCAATGGCGTGGGCCGACCGGCTCCACCCCGATAGCGTGAAACCGAATGGCGCAAGTCCCTCCAGCACGGCCTGCCCCAAATTGCCCAACCCCATCACCCCGACGCGCCGCTGCTCGGCGGGCACCAGCTTGATCGGTGCCCAGCGGCCCTCGCGCTGCGCAATGCCATGGTCGATCAGGTGCCGATGCAGCGCCAGCACCGCCATCGTCACATATTCCACCATGCCCTGGCGAATGCCCGGCTCGATCATCCGCACGACCCGCACATGGCGCGGCAGGCGCGTCATGTCGAACTGGTCGATCCCCGCACCGATCGAAAACAACACGTCCAGCGCGGGCAGGGTGGCGATCAGGTCCGCCGACGGATTCCAGGCGGCAAGATAGCGGATGGTGGCCGGATCATGTGGGTCAGACGGATCGGCAAAGCCTATGTCCGCCGCTTCGGCCGCGAAAATCGCGCGCCAGATGCGGCCGCGTTCGGGATCGGATGTGTAGAGCAGGGTCATGCGTGCCATCCTTGTGCGGGGCAAAAAGAAAAACCGTCGGCAACAGCGGGAGGGCGCTGTTGCCGACGGTCGAGCAGGGCGGAAGACCGCCTCGCCCCTGGTTAGAAGGTAAACGTCCCGCGGATCGTGAAGGAGCGGGGGACGCCCGGCTGCACCCACAAGGCCGCATAGGAGCTGGCATAATATTTCTTGTCGAACAGATTATCGACATTGGCCGACAGCTTGAACTGCTCGTTGATCGTCACCGAACCCAAGATTTTCGCGATCGTGTAGCTCGGCAGGAAGAAGTCCGCTGCCGTCTGGCCCAGCCGCCTGCTGACATGATTGACGCCCGCGCCCAGCATCGCCTCATGATTGCCAATCGAGAAATTCTTGAACAACAGGGCATTGCCCTGATGCTTGGGAATATTGAGCAGCGGATCGTTCTTAAGCACCCCGGCGGAGGCATAATCCTCTGCCCAGCCGGCATCGGTATAGGCATAGGTCACGAACAGTTCGAACCCGGCCGGCAGCTTGGCGTTGATGTCGAACTCCACGCCCTGGCTCTTGGCCTCACCCACCGCGACCGACAGGCCGGTCAGCAGATCGGCGGTCAGGACGTTGCTCTTCTTCATCTTGTAGAGCGACAGCGTGCTGGTGATGCGCCCGTCCGGCGTCACGAACTTCGCACCGACTTCATAGCTGGTGCTGACTTCGGGGGCGAAGGGGTTGTTGTTCACATCGACGCCACTGTTCGGCCGGAAGCCCTTGCCATAGCTCGCATAGAAGGACAGGCTATTGGTCGGTTCGAACACCAGGCCCGCCATCGGGCTGAACTTGGTGTAGGATGCCGGGTTCGTGGGCCCCAACCGATTGTCGACATTCTGGCGGAAATCATCGTAGCGGCCGCCGAAACGGACCTTGAACTGCTCGGTGATCTCAATCTGGTCCTGGGCGTAAATACCCCAGGCCTTCTGCACTTCGTTGGCATCCTGAATTACCGCATTCGGTATGGGTGCCGGGATGCTATAGTTGGGGTTGAAGATGTCGATCGAATAGGACTGGTCTGCGGCGGTCGGGCGATAGCGCAACTGGAGCGTGTCGATTTCGAACTTGTCCCAGTCCCCGCCAACGCGGATATTGTGGACGATCGACCCGGTTTCCAGCTTGCCGCTGATTTCCCCGCGGAACACCATATGCTTAGTGCTATAATCGCGATAGCGGCGCTGGCGTGACAAGGTGCGCCCATCATTGTCGATCCGCTGGCGGCTCAGCGCCAGTTCGGGATCGCTCGAAAAGCCTTCAAACGTCGTATCCTTATAGCCAGCGCCCAGCATCACGACCCAATCGTCGCTCAGGTCATGCTGCAACTGCGCCTGATGGCCGAGCGCCGTGATCTTGATCGGGCCGTCATTGGGGTTGCTCAGGAACCGGCTCTGCGGAATGGCACCCAGCTTGTAGGTGGTGCCAGTCGCCGTCACCGTCGGAATCGCCACCACGCCGCGATCGAACGGCACTTCCTGGTTCACATATTCCAGTTCGTAGGTGAAGATCGTCTTGTCCGACAGCTTCGCCAGGATGGACGGGTTCAGCACATATTTGCGGGTTTCCACCGTGTCACGGAAACTTTCGGCATCCTCGACGGCCCCGGTCAGGCGGATGGCAACACTGTCGCCAAGCGGCATGTTATAGTCGCCCTCGACGCGATAGGTGTTCCACTTGCCACCCGCGACCGTGAAGCTGCCGCCTTCCTTGAAGGTCGGCTTCTTGCTGACGATGTTGATCGTGCCACCCGGCTCGCCGCGCCCGAACAAGGCCGAGTTCGGCCCCTTGAGTACTTCGATCCGCTCGACATTGGAGGCATCACGCGGCCCGGCATAACCACGGCCGCCATTGAAGCCGTTGACCAGGAAGCCGCTTGGGAAATTCTCGTCGCCGGCAAAGCCGCGAATGGCGAAACTGTCCCACAGGCCGCCGAAATTATTCTGCTTCGAAACACCGCTTGCCAGTTCCAGCGCGGTGTCGAGCCGGGTGATGTTCAGGTCGTTGAGCAGCGCGCCTTCCAGAAACTGGACCGCTTGCGGTATTTCCTTGACGGGCGTGTCGCCGAAATATTGGCGCTTGAGTCCCGTGACGACGATACTGCTCTGCTCCTCATCGACCGGAGTCTGGGCAATGGCGACGGCGGGCAGGGCGATGGCGGCGGTGCTGGCGATGAGCGCCAGGCGAAGAGCCGATGATGTGCGCATGATGATATCCCCTATGAAAAATCGCTGTTCCCGAATGTCCTGCGAAACGGGGACCGGCTGGTCTTCTTTTATGGTCCGATGCGGACATTGCGTCCTGTCATCGGCAGCCGGGCCACGGGGTGTTTCCGTCACCTCTTGTTGAATTCAGGCTAGGTTGAGTTACGGATATATTACGTCAAACTTGGCGCATGGGACGGCGCAAAATTGTGAATCGCGTGGCCCTACGGCATGAAAATGCTGCTTGTCGTTACGCCGCCGATCTTGGTGGAAACCCCGAAAAATGGCCGCCTCCGATAAGGAAGGCGGCCTGCGACCCGGAGGGTTCATGCCCTCAGAGATATTTGAGCCACCATATATCCTTGCGCCGCTGCTTGAGCTGCGCGAACCAGCGGGTGGGATAGTAAAGCGGCAGGATCAGCAGCGCGACCCAGATCCAGACGGTGGACAGATTGTCCACGCCGAACACCGTGCCCTTGTTCGGCCCATAGATCATCAGCGCGACATTGTAGATCAGCTTGAGCACATAGAGATGCAGCACATAATAGAACATCGGTGCGCCACCCAGCAGCGCCAGATGCGGCATCACACGGCTGTTCTCGAACTTCTCGAACAAAGCGAGCAGCAGGCAGCCGGTGCCGACCGTTGGCATCAGAAACAGCAAGGAGGGCGGATATTTGGTCAGCGCCAGGAAGCTCATCACCGTGCGCGTCGGATTTTCGCCGACGAACCAGGGCTTGTCGCCATAGACATTGAGGTAGCGGATCAGAATGAAGCCCAGCACAAGGCCAAGGCCGGTCATCAGCAACCGCCGGATGCGCCGTTGCGGATCGCTGCCCTTGGCAAACCACGGCCCGCAGGCATAGCCCAGCAGGATGACGCCGATCCATGGCAAGATGGGATAGGTGGTCTTGACCGCAATGCCGCCAAATTCAATCAGTGACCGCTGATGCAGGATCGCCCAGGCGACATAGCCGGGCTGGTCGGCGGTCAAGCGGATCGGGTCGAGCAGATTGTGCAGGCATACGATGGCCACGCCCACCGCAAATTGCGCGACGCGCGGCAGGTGCAGCAGGGCCGCCAGCGCGATCATCGAAATCCCGATCGCCCAGATCACCTGCAACCAGATCGCCGTGGGCGGAAAGGCGGGGGCCTGCGTCGGCCAGGCATAGCCGACCACGGTAAATTCCAGAACAATCAGGAACAGGCCGCGTTTCAGCAGGAATTCCGACACCTGCCCCTTGCTGTGCGACTGGCCGTAGAGCCAGGCTGACAGGCCGGTGAGCGCCACGAAGGTCGGCGCGCAGAAGGTCGAGAGCAGGCGCGTGTAGAACAACCCCGGATCGGTCGTGTTCGCGTCCACCGGGTCGGTGACCTGCATGTAGAGGAAGAATGTCTCGCGCACATGATCGACCAGCATGAACAGCATGACCAAGCCGCGCAGCGCGTCAATCGCGATCAGGCGGGTACGCGCCTTGGCTGTGGCCATGGGCGACGTTGCGCCGGGACTGAAGGTGGTGGAGGGCGCGTGGCCCGCTAAGCTGCTCATGGCGTCTGTCCCTTTTCCCCGTGGTTCGTTGCGGCACCGCCCGAACCAATTATGATACCCTGTATCATCTATGATCTAGCTTCGCCTCCTCCGAGTAGCAAGCCTTGCTGCAACAGGAAGAGGTGGGACGTCATCACCGAGCGGGCGCAGGGCAGGCCGAAACGCCGCGATCGGGGACTGATCCTAGGGATCAAGGCTATGATGACTGCACGAACGAAAGTGTCGAATATGTCGAATGACTAGGTGGAATATGTCAAAAAAAGGGGGTGAAGAAGCGTTGCGCTCCTTCACCCCCGCTAATGCCTGTATTCGTCAGCCGTTCAGGCGTCTTCGAGCGCGATGGCGTTGACGATATGCGCCTGGGTATATTCCAGCAGTCCCGCTTCGCCCAGTTCCGCGCCCAGGCCCGATTGCTTGACGCCGCGGAAGGGAATGTTCGCGTCGATCGCCATATGCTGGTTGACCCACACCGTGCCGGAATCGATCCGCATGGCGACATCGGTCGCCCGCGCCAGATCCTTGCCCCAAACCGTGCCGCCCAGGCCATAGTCGCTGCCATTGGCGCGGGCGATCACATCGTCGATATCGTCATATTTCAGCACGGGCAGCACCGGGCCGAACTGTTCCTCGCGCACCAGCGGCGCATCATCGTCCAGGTCGCGGACGATCGTCGGTGGCATGAAATAGCCTGGCCGATCGAGCGCATCGCCGCCCGCCAGCACGGTGCCGCGCGTCCGCGCGTCGTCGATCAGCGCCTTGACCTTGTCGAACTGCATCTGGTTCTGGATCGGCCCGATCGTCGTGCCCTGCTTCGACCCGTCATCGACGATCGCCGCCTTGGCGAGCTTCGCCAGTTCGTCGCAAAATTCGTCATACATGGGGGCGGGCACATAGGCGCGCTTGATCGCGATGCAGATCTGTCCGGCATTGGTCATCGCACCCTGATAGACTTTCTGCGCTACTTGCCGCGCATCGACATCATCCAGCACGATCGCCGCGTCATTGCCGCCCAGCTCCAGCGTCACGCGCTTCACCGTCCCGGCCGACGATGCCATCACCTTCTTGCCGGTGGCGGTCGATCCGGTGAAGGCGACCTTGGCGATGTCGGGATGGCCGGTGATCAGCGCGCCCAGCTCATTCTGGTCACACACGATGTTGAGGACGCCGGGCGGCAGGATCGCCTGCGCCATTTCACCGAACAACAAGGTAGTCAGCGGCGTCGTGGGCGCGGGCTTTGCAACCATGCAATTGCCGGTGACCAGGGCCGGTCCCAGCTTGTTCATCAGCAGGATGACCGGGAAGTTCCACGGCGTGATCGACGCGACGACGCCCAGCGGGGTGCGATGTTCGACGACGCGGTTGCCGCCCTCGTCCTTCAGCACCTTTGGCTCCACCCGCATGGCAGCAAAGGCGCGCAGGGTGAAGACGCTGCCCATAATCTCATAGCCCGCCTGATCGAGCGGCTTGCCCTGCTCGCTGGTCAGCAGGCTGGCAAATTCGCCGATTCGCGCTTCCAGGGCGTCGGCGAGCTGGTTGACGAGCGCCGCGCGCGTTTCGACAGGGGTAGCTGCCCAGCCGGGCTGGGCGCGCTTGGCCGCCGCGACGGCGCGCTCCAGCAGCGCTTCATCGGCCTTGGGACATTGGGCAAAAGCTTTGCCAGTCGCTGGATTTACGACATCGAACTGGCTGACTCCGGGCGTGAGTTCGCCGTCGATCAACATGCGGAAATCATGGTCCATCATTCTCTCTCCTGCGCTATCAGGTCGCGCGCCTTGCGGCTTGGCTATCGCTTTCCGCGCCCGCGCATTGTAGCATATGTTTGTGTGCTAAGGATACAATATTGGCAAGGGATGATTGGAGCGGATGAACCAAGGGACCGATCTGCGCGGATTGATAGGCTATCAGATCCAGCGCGCGCACCTCGTAATGGGGGCGGACGCCCGCGCCGCGTTGGCGCCGTTCGACCTGTCGCCCGCCAAGTTCACCGCGCTGCTGCTGATCCGCGATAATCCGGGCTGTGACCAGACGGCGCTTGGCCGGGCGCTGAGCGTCAACCGGTCCAGCGCGATGAAGCTGGTCAACATATTGGAGGAGCGCGGACTGGTCGAACGGCGGGCCGGGCGCGATCTTCGCACCAATGCGCTGTTCCTCCTGCCCGAAGGGGAAGTGCAGATTGGCGCGATGATCGAAGCGGTGCATCAGTCTGATGCCCGGATGACCCAGGGTTTGAGCCGACAAGAGGCTGAACAACTGCTGGTGCTGCTGCGCAAGATCAGCGGGGAAGAGCCGATGTCGGACAGCGAAGCGGACACTGGTATCGCCTAAACGGGTTGCGTAAATTGTATCCCTGGCGCACAATGTTGCCAACATTGGGCGGCTGATTCGAAGCCTTGCCGCCTGTAGGGGAGGATCGCGCGTGACCGACATGATGAACCTGGACCGGCTGCTGCGCCCGCGATCAGTGGCGATTATCGGCGCATCGGACAAGCCGGGCGCGCTCGGCGCATCGGTGCTGGCCAATCTGGAGCGGCAGGGCTTTGCCGGGGCCATTCATCTGGTCAACCCAAAGCGGATAGAGATTGGCGGGCGGCCCTGCGTCGCGTCGGTCGATGACTTGCCCGAAGGCGTCGATGCTGCGATTCTGGCGATCCCGCGCGTCGGCGTGCTGGATGCGATGCGCGGCTTGGCCCGGCGCGGGGCGGGCGCGGCGGTGATCTTCTCGGCCGGTTTTGCCGAAGACGGCCCGCAGGGGCTTGCCGATCAGGAGGAAATCGCCCGCATCGCGCGTGAGGCGGGGATGGTGGTGGAAGGCCCCAATTGCCTCGGCCTCGTCAATTTCCGCGACAATGTCTCGCTGACCTTCATCGACATGCCGCCAGCGCGCGCGCAGGGCGACCGGCGCGTCGGCATCGTGTCGCAATCGGGCGCGATGGCCGCGGTGCTGGCGACGACGATGATCCATCGCGACGTACCGCTCAACTGCTATATCTCCACCGGCAATGAAGCGGCGAGCGGGATCGAGGATTATCTCGCCTATCTGGTCGACCAGCCCGACACCGCCGTCATCGGCATGATCGCCGAACATATTCGCGACCCGGCCCGTTTCCTCGCCGCCGCGCGCGCGGCGCGGACGGCGGGCAAGCAGGTCGTGCTGCTCCATCCGGGCCGCAGCGCGGCGGGTGCGGCGAGCGCCGCCACCCATACCGGCGCGATGGCGGGCGATCATGCCGTCATGGCGGTGCATGTCGAACGCGCCGGGGTGATCCTGGTCGACTCGCTCGAAGAATTGGGGGACGTGGTCGAAATATTGGCGCGCAACGCAGCGATCGGTACGGGCGGCACTGGCGTCATTGCGGAATCGGGCGCGTTCAAGGCGATGATGCTCGACCTGTCGGAAGCGGTCGAGCTGGACCTGCCCGCGCTGAGCGATGCCGACAGCCCGGCCTTGCGCGCGGCCCTGCCCGATTTCGTGCCGGTCACCAATCCGCTGGACGTCACCGCGCAAGGGCTGGTCGATCCGGGCCTCTATGGCCGCACCTTGTCCGCTTTGGTGAACGATGACCGCATCGGCACGATTTTGGTGACGCTGATCCAGACCGCGCCCGCGACATCGCACATCAAATTCGCCGCCGTGCTCGATGCCCTCGCCACCTTGCGTCCGACCAAGCCGATCATCATCGGCGGGGTCGATGAAGGCGGCGGCGTGCTGGATGCGGACATTGCGGCATTGCGCGACGCGGGCGCGACCTATCTCCCCACCGCCGAGCGCGCCGTCCGCGCGCTGGCGCGGATCAGCGGCGCGGCTGCGCGTGATTTCGCGGCTGGACCGCTCAACGCCGAACCGGTCGCCGATCTGGCACAGCTAGGCAGCACTATCCCCGAATATCGGTCCAAAGAGATTATGGGCGCGCGCGGTATCGCCTTCCCGGCTTTCGCGCTGGCGCAGACGCTGGAAGAGGCGGTGCTGGCAGCGGATCGCCTCGGCTATCCGGTTGTGCTGAAGGCGCAATCGCCCGAACTGCCGCACAAGAGCGATGCGGGCGGCGTGATCGTCGGCCTCAAGAACCGCGAGGAACTGGCCGATGGCTGGGCGCGGCTCGCCGCCAATCTGGCGGCCTCGCGCCCCGACCTGTCGCTCGACGGCGTGCTGGTCGAGGGGATGGCGGACAAGGGCGTCGAACTGATCGTCGGCGCGCGCAACGACCCGCATTGGGGCGCGACCATCCTGGTCGGCTTTGGCGGCGTCGCGGCCGAACTGCTCCACGATGTCTGCCTGCTCCCGCCCGACCTGCCGCGCGCGGCGATCATCACGCGCATTCGCAAACTGCGCATGGCCCCCTTGCTCGACGGCTTTCGTGGCGCGCCGGTCATGGACATCGAAGCGGTCGCCGATGTCGTGCAGCGGCTCGGCCAGATGGTCGCGGCGACCCCGCAAATCCGCGAGGTCGATCTCAACCCGGTGATTGTCTATCCGCAGGGCAAGGGGGCGTTGGCGCTCGACGCGCTCATCTCGCTCTGACACAGACGACGCACCGGCGATTTGACTTGGCAAATTGTTTCGCTAGCATACAATGGCGGAACAAGTGCCGGAGAGAAAGTCCCCCATGTCGAGCATAACCCTGCCTGCGGATGATCCGCGCAGCATCCTGGCAGACCGGCCGATGCGCCTGCCGCAGGTGGTGGCGATATTCATCTGCTTTCTGCTCAACGCGCTCGACGGGTTCGACGTGCTGGCGGTGACATTCGCAGCGCCGGGCATCGCCAAGGATTGGGGCGTCGGCCCAAGCGCGATCGGTATCATCGTATCGACCGGCCTGGTCGGTATGGTGATCGGGTCGCTGACCTTGGGACAATTGGCCGACCGCATCGGGCGGCGGCGGCAGATTTTGCTGTGCCTGGTCATCATGACATTCGGCATGCTTGCCTCCGCCTTCGCGACCGGGGTGGTGATGCTGAGCATATTGCGCATCCTGACGGGCCTTGGGCTGGGCGCGATGCTGGCGGCGATCAATGCCATGTCGGCCGAGTTCGCCAATCGCCGCCGTCGCGACCTGGCGGTCAGCATCATGGCGGCGGGCTATCCGGTCGGCGGCATCATCGGCGGCTGGGGCGCGGCGCAATTGCTGCGCACGGACGGCTGGGAAGCGATCTTCCTGTTCGGCGCGGGCGCGACGGCGCTGATGATACCGCTCGTCCTGATCTTCCTGCCCGAATCCATCGGCTGGCTGGCAACGCGCGGCGCACCCGATGCGCTGGCCAAGATCAACGTCATCCTGCGTCGCCTGGGCCAACCGCAAGCGGCGCAACTGGTCGCGCTGAACCTGCCCAAGGCGTCGATGCGCGCGCTGTTCCTCGATCGCTACCGTGTCATCACGATCGCGCTGATCATCGTCTACGGCTTGCACATGATGACCTTCTACTATGCGCTGGGCTGGGCACCCTCGCTGGTGGTCGATCTGGGGTTCGATCCTTCGCGCGCCAGCATAGTGTCGGTCTTCATGAATATGGGTGGAGCGATCGGCGGGCTGACGCTGGGGTTCCTGTCGCCCTGGCTCGGCCTGCGGCGGTTGTTGCTGCTGGCCATGGCGGGCGCGGGTATTGCGGTCGCCGTGTTCGGCGTGGTGCCCGGCGACTTCCTCTGGCTGCAGATTGCCGCCTTCGTGCTGGGCTTCCTTGCTAATGGGTCGGTCGTGGGCCTCTATGCGCTGATCGCCAATGTCTTCCCCACCACCTTGCGCGCGACGGGCACGGGCGCGGTCATCGGCTTCGGGCGCTTCGGCGCAGCGCTTGGCCCGTTCCTCGCGGGGCAATTGCTGGCCGCCGGGGCCGGGCGCGGGTTGACCTCGCTGCTGCTGGGGCTGGGATCGCTGGGGGCTGCCGCCGTGCTGCTGGCAGTGCAGATGCGCAACGCGGACGAGAATGGCTAGGGTAGGGCGCGCTTAGCCCCGGCGGACCGTCACTTCGGCCCCGGCCATGCCTCGCGTCAGGGCGAAGGGTTTGTCGACGCTCACCCGCGCTTCGACCACGCCGCTCATGGCGAGGCAGCAGGCGCCCAGTCTTTGCGCGAACATCTCGATCAACGGGATATGCACCAGCGCCAGATCTTCGGCGGCCTGCGCCACCTTGCGATAATCGACCGTCTCGCCGATCGCCTCGACCTGGCCCACGGCCAGCGTCAGTTCGACCGAAATGACCAGCGGTTGCCGCCGTCCGATCTCGTCGGGGTTGATGCCGATATCGGCCAGCAGCGGAAGGTCGCGCACGCGGACCTTGGTCGTGCAGATACTGTCGCTCATGTCCTCGCCCTTTCCGCCGCCAATACCGTATTGTGCAACAGGCAGGCGATGGTCATCGGACCCACGCCACCTGGCACGGGCGTCACCGCCCTGGCATGGTCCAGTTCCTGCGTCGCGCAATCGCCGACGATCTGCGATGATCCGTCCGCCTGCGCGATGCGATTGATGCCGACGTCGATCACGATCGCGCCGGGCTTCACCCAATAGCCGCGCACCAGATGCGGCGCGCCCGCGGCTGCAACGATGATGTCCGCCTTGCGCGCGATATCGGGCAAATGCAGCGTTTCGATATGGGTGACGGTGACCGTCGCCTCCCGCTCCAGCAGCAGCATGGCGACCGGCTTGCCGACGATATTGGATTTGCCGATGACCACCGCATTGAGCCCGCGATAATCATCGATCACGCTGTCGAGCAGGCGCATGATGCCGAGCGGCGTGCAGGGCACCAGCCCGCCCGTGCCAGTGGACAGCCGCCCGACATTGACCGGATGGAACCCGTCCACATCCTTGGCGGGATCGATTCGGTCCAATACCAGCGCTGCGTCGATATGGGGGGGCAGGGGCAGTTGGATCAAAATGCCATGAATGGCCGGATCGCTGTTTAGCAGGTCGATCAAAGTCAGCAGGGCGTCCTGTGGATGATCGACCGGCAACCGATGTTCGACCGACCGGATGCCGACCCGCGCGCATTCGCTGATCTTGCGGCGGACATAGACCTGGCTCGCCGGATCGTCGCCGACCAGCACCACCGCCAGCGCGGGCGGCTGGCCGCTATCCGCGACCATCGCCGCGACGCGCGCCGCCGTTTCGTCCGACAGGGCGCGCGCCATGGCGCGCCCGTCGATGATCTGCGCCATGGGCCTTTAGGCCTTGAAGACGACGGTGCGTGCGCCGTTGCGGAACACCCGGCCCTGCAGATGATGCTGCACGGCGGTCGCCAGCACGCGCCGTTCGATATCGCGGCCCTTGCGCACCAGATCATCGGGCGTGTCGGCATGGTTGATGGCCTCGACATCCTGATGGATGATCGGCCCTTCATCCAGGTCGGCGGTGACATAATGGGCGGTGGCGCCGATCATCTTGACGCCGCGCGCATGCGCCTGGTGATAGGGCTTGGCACCCTTGAAACCGGGCAGGAAGCTGTGATGGATGTTGATGCAGCGGCCCGACAGGAAGCCCGCCAGATCGTCGCTCAATATCTGCATATAGCGCGCCAGCACGATGAGGTCGGCGCCGGTTTCCTCGACGATCGCCTTGATCTGCGCTTCCTGCTGCGGCTTGGTATCCTTGGTGATCGGCAGATGGTGGAACGGCACGTCGCCGATCAGCGATATGGTCAGCGCCTCGCGCGGATGGTTGCACACGATGCCGACCACATCCATGTTCAATTCGCCGATGCGCCAGCGATAGAGCAGGTCGCCCAGGCAATGGTCGAACTTGCTGACCATTAACAGCACCTTCTGCCGCTCGTTGCGGCGGCGCAGGTTCCATTCCATGCCGCGCTCGTTCGCCAGTCCGGCAAAGGCCGCCCGCAGCGTTTCGACGGCACCGGGGGCGATTTCAAATTCCACCCGCATGAAGAAGCGATCGGTCAGCTTGTCGTTGAACTGCTGCGCGTCGGTGATGTTGCCGCCCTGCTGGGTCAACAGGGTGGCGACATCGGCGACCAGACCCGGCCGGTCGTCGCATTGCAGGGTCAGGGTGCAGATTTCACTCACATCGCTTCTCCGGTAATCATGCGCGCTCAGTGGCGGGCCGTATAATCATTGATCCATTCGACGGTCTTGGTCAGGCCGCCAAAGGGGTAGAAGTGCAGGCGCACCTTGCCATGCTGGTCGCCAAGGCCGCTGGCAAGCGCATCGACCAGCTTGTCGGGACCGGCGGTGCCGATCAGCTTGGTGATCGAAATGCCATATTTGGTCAGCACCGATGCCGATGCCCCCACGCCGCATCGGGCGGCAAAGCGCATCAGCGTCTTGATGCCCGCTGGCCCTGGAATGCCGATCCGCACCGGCGCGTCGATGCCGCGCTGGCGAAGGTCCGACAGCCAGCTTAGCACCGGGGCGGCATCGAAGCTGAACTGGGTGACGATCAACGGGGCCATGCCGCGCTGTTCGATTTCCGCGCATTTTTCGATCAGCACGGCGAAACATTGGTCGGGCGTCATATTGGGGTGCCCCTCCGGGTGGCCGCCAACGCCGATCGCCTTGATCCCGGCGCGCTCGAACGCGCCGGTGCGAATGAGGGCCATGCTGTCCGAATAGGGGCCGGCCGCTTCGGGCGGATCGCCCGCGATCACGAAGCAGCGCTGGACGCCCGCTTCGCGCACGACCGCAGCCAGATAGGTTTCGAAATCATCGCCCGATTCCAGCCGCCGCGCGGAAAAATGGGGCATGGGTTCGAACCCCAGCGATCGCACCAGCTTCGCCGCAGCAATGCGCGCTTCCAGCGACTCGCCGGGCAGGAAGGTGACGGCCACCGGCGTTTCGGCCGCCATGGTCGGCGCGGCCTCGCGCAGCGCGTCGATGTCCTTTGCGGTGATCTCCAGCGAATAGCCATCGGTCATGCCCTTGGGCGGCAGATCCCAGTTCGGATGGATCGACGGCAGGGTCATCATTCTCTCCCATGATGGTGTTCGGGCTGGGCCACGCGGCTTTCCTCGATGCATTTTCCTCTAGCGCAGTTGCCTACATTCGTATAGATGAAATTTTCATGAGTGCGAAATCAACCGATCAGGACGGTGCTGCTAGCCCCCTCATCATCCTTCCGGGGCTGATGTGCGATTCGCGCATGTTCGGCGCGACGCTCGGCGCTTTCCCGGACAGCCGCGCGATCGACGGCTATTATGGCGGTGCGGACCGGATCGAGACGATGGCCGACTATGCGTTGGCGCATATGCCCGCCCGCGCGGCGCTGCTGGGCCATTCCATGGGCGCGCGCATCGCGCTCGAAGTTGTGCGCAAGGCCCCTGAACGGGTCGAGCGGCTGGCGCTGGTCGATACCGGCGTCCACACGCCCAAGCCTGGCGAGCGCGAAGGTCGCTATGCGCTGCGCGACCTCGGCCGGACGCAGGGCATGGCCGCGCTGGTGGCGCAATGGCTGCCGCCGATGCTCGGCTTTGCGGGGCTGCGCAACGAAGCGCTGATGGATAGCCTCTATGCCATGACTGTTTCGGCAGGCTTGCCAGTCTATGAGGCGCAGATCGAAGCCTTGCTCAACCGCCCGTCGGTCGATGCGCTGCTGCCGACCATCGCCTGCCCGACCTTCGCCATGGTCGGGCGGCAGGATCAATGGTCGCCGGTCGCCCAGCATGAGGCGATCGTCACCGCCATTCCCGGCGCGCAACTGCGCGTCGTCGAAGGGGCGGGGCATATGCTGCCCGCCGAAGCGCCCGAAGCCTTCAACCAGATATTGCGGGAATGGCTGTCATGGCCGCCTGCATGAATGACGATTTCAGTATGTTTTCCGTGTCTAAGGAGAGAATGGAATGAGTGGTAAATCCCTGCAGCAATTGCTCGACGAAAAGGGCGATATCGTCGAATTCCTGCGTAACCAGCAGGTTGGTCCCAACGTCTATCCGGGCGTTCCGGGCGAATATAGCAACTGGCGCGACGAACAGCGTAGCTGGGCGGAAAGCTCGGTCCTGTTCAACCAGAGCTTCCACATGGTCGACCTGCTCGTCACCGGCCCCGGTGCGTTCGACATGCTGTCCTACCTCGCCCCCAACAGCTTCAAGGGCTTCGTGCCGAACCGCGCCAAGCAGTTCGCCCCCGTCACGCCCGAAGGCTATGTGATCGGCGACGTCATTCTCTTCTATCTGGAAGAAGAAAAGTTCGAGCTGGTCGGCCGCGCGCCGTCGATCGAATGGGTCGAATATTGGGCCTCGACCGGCAAGTGGGACGTCAAGGTCGAGCGCGACGAGCGCACCGCCGCCCGCCCGCTCGACCAACAAGGCTATCGCCGCAACTATCGCTTCCAGTTGCAGGGGCCAAACGCCATGCAGGTGCTGGAAAAGGCGATGGGCGAAACCCCGCCGGACCTCAAATTCTTCCACATGGCGCCGATCATGATCGCCGGCGTCGAAGTGCGCGCGCTGCGTCACGGCATGGCGGGCCAGCCTGGCTACGAGCTGTTTGGTCCCTGGAAGGATTATGACACCGTCCGCAACGCGCTCATCGAAGCGGGCAAGGATCATGGCCTCACCCTGTGCGGTGGCCGTACCTATTCGTCCAACACGCTGGAATCCGGCTGGATTCCCTCGCCGCTGCCCGCCACCTACACCGGCGAAGGCTCCAAGGCGTTCCGTGAATGGGCGAGCGAGAACAGCTATGAAGGCAAATGTTCGCTCGGCGGCAGCTTCGTCTCCGACAATATCGAGGATTATTACCTCAACCCCTGGGAGCTGGGCTATGGCATCATGGTCAAGTTCGACCATGACTTCATCGGCCGCGAAGCGCTGGAGAAGATCAAGGATCAGCCCCACCGCCGCAAGGTGACGCTGGCGCTCGACAATGAGGATATCGTTCGCGTCATGAGCTCGATGCTCCAGACCGGCGACAAGGCCAAGTTCCTCGAATTCCCCAGCGCCGTCTATTGCATGCATCCCTATGATGCGGTGCTCAAGGACGGCAAGACGGTCGGCCTGTCCACCTGGATCGGCTACACCATCAACGCCGGTCGCTTCCTGGCGCTGGCGATGGTCGATGCCGAATTTGCCGAACCCGGCACCGAAGTCACCCTGCTGTGGGGCGAACCCGATGGCGGCACGTCGAAGCCGACCGTCGAACGCCACGTCCAGACCGAAATCAAGGCGATCGTTTCCTCGGTCCCCTATTCGGAAGCCGCGCGCGACAATTATGCCGACGGCTGGCGCACCAAGAACGCTTGATCGCTTTTCCTGAGCGGGAAGCAACGGGGGATGCCGCAAGGCGTCCCCCGTTTTCGTTCGAGCGTTGCTGCGCATGTCCCTCTGCGCTAAACTGCACCCATATTATGATTAGTGTCCTACTGTCTGGAGGCCCGCCATGGCGACCGTTCGTAAGTCCATTACGCTAACCGTTCAGCAGGATGCCTGGCTTGCCGCACAGATTGAGGCGGGCAGCTACACCAATGATAGCGAGGCCATTCGCGACCTCATCCGCCGCGCGCAGGAACGCAGCGTCGAAGTCGAAACGATCTGCCAGGCCTTGATTGAGGGTGAACAAAGCGGCGCGGCCGAACCCTTTGATTTTTCCGCGTTCAAACGGCGTAAATCTGTCCAGCATGGCTGAATATCGCCTCAGTCCGCGCGCGCAGCGCGATCTGGAAGGCATATTTGATTATACGGTGGCCAAATGGGGCCTCCCTCAGGCCCTACACTATACCGATCTCATCGAAGCCGCCTGCGCCGAATTGGCCGCAGCACCGCAACACGGCCAAAATTGCGCCAACCTTCGCGCCGGTTACCGGCGATACAGCGTTGAACGGCATATCCTCTATTTTCGACCGACAAGCTACGGTATCGCCATCATCCGAATCCTGCACCACCGCATGGACGCAATCCGCCATTTATAGGGTTAACTGAACCGTCGTCGGAGGGCGACCATTTGCGGGCAACGCGCAGGTCTGCGATGATGCCTCGATGCGGTCATTGTTATCACTACTAATAAGTGCCCTTGCGTTTGCGTCTTGCGGCTCCAAGCCGGTCCAAATAGCTGCGGATCGCTGCTGGTCTGTGTCTGTGGGAGACCGGGTTGAAGGGACAGCGATCCTTTTTGCCAATTCGGATGATGGTTGCATCGAGTGTGGAGCATCAGTGTCGGGCGGCCGAAATTGCGGCGGCGTGGGATTTGCGACCGCCAATGGCGACGTAAAACAAATTTATAATCGCATAGTCGACTCTGTGCCCGCTGATGATCTTGGTTTCGTAAGCTCGATTGTATTCCTATCGGGAGATGTCATCACCAACAGAGCAACTGGAAAGCCGATGATACGCGCAACTCAGTTGCGCTTCAAAGAGGCCGGAGGCAGCTAATTCCACTTCCCTACCGAAAGCGGACTGCCTCCCATCCACCCATAACCGCCATATCGCCCCGTCATCCCCGCGCGGGCGGCTGCACTATTTCCCCCCCTTCCAATGTAGGATTTCCTCTGATCTATCCTCATGAATGGATCAGCTTCCCGTAACGCGCCCCATGCCCGCCCTGGCCATCCTGAGCCGATGCCGCGTCACTGGCGCGTCGCCGTCGCGTCATTGTGACCCAATAGTGACTTCAGCCTTACCTGGGCGGTACGTTGCCGGGACTATTGACGCACCATTGGGCCTTTTTGCCCGACGACATCGTGAACTTCGCGCTGTGACGCATGTGTCGCTAAACCGGCGGCGCTTCGGCGGCGGTGAAGAGCGCGACCGCCTGTTCCAGCCGGGCGACGGCGCGGGTTTCGAGGTCCGGGGTGAAGCGGGGCAGGGGGATGGCGACCGCGAATGCGCCGACCGCGACGCCATCGACCACCGCCGCCATGCCCAGGCCACAGATGCCCGGCGTATATTCCTCGCGCGTGCGCCCCACGCCCGACGCGCGGATCGCCGCCAGCTCGGTCCGCAACGCCTGTTCGTCGGTCACGCTTTGCGGCGTGAACGGCTCCAGTGGCACCTGCGCGAAATAGGCGTCGATCTCGTCGTCGCCCAGGCTCGCCAGCAACGCCTTGCCCGCCGCCAAGCTGTGCATCGGAATGCGCGTGCCCACGCTGATCGAATAGCGCAGCGACTGTTCCGCCGTTTCGGTCACGATCGCCACCAATTGCCACCCATCGCGCACGAAGAAGGAGGCGGTTTCGTTGGTCTGCGTCCGCAGCGACCGGACCAGCGGCCGTACCTTGTCCGCCAGCGACAGCGCGACGCGCGGCGACCCCAGCCGCGCCAGTGCCGGGCCGGGCAGATAGCGCCGCCCCTCCCGCGCCAGATAGTGCCGCTCCACCAATGTCGCGAGCAGATAGGACAGGCTGCTCACCGGAATGGCGAGGCCCGCCGCAATCTCCTGCGCCACCACGCCCGCCGGGCGCGCCACGACATATTCGATGATGTCGATGGTCCGCATCGCCGATTTGACAGTGGATGGCGTGGTGGCATTCATGATGGGCGCCCTCCGTTAAAAGGTCAGGCTACCGCGCCGTTCGGCAAAGCGCCATCCCGCTGCGGTCAGCACGAAGCGGTCGTGGAAAGATCCGACCTTGGGCGCGCCTTCGCTCGTGAACAGCAGCATCGCGCTTTCCCCAACGGCTTGCGTCGGGCTGATCACGTCGATCACGACGTTGGAACAGACATGCCGGGTCGTCCGTGCTGGTCGGGCGAGGAAGGCGGCGAGGATCGCCGCACGTCCCTGCGTCCAGTCCTCCGGCGCGGTCGGCCGTGCCATCCGTCCATCGTCGGCATAGAGGTCAGCCACGCCCTGCCAATCGGCCGCGTCGTTGAGATTGGCGTAGCGAGCAATCAGCCTGGCGCAATCCGCCTCGATCGCGCGGCGCTCCTCCTCGCTCACAGCCGCGCGTCCGCAAGGTCCGCACCGGCGCGGAGCGAACGCAGTTTCTTCCACGTCACCGCCGGGTCGATCTTGCCATATCCGGCAAAGGTGCCGAACCCGCAATCAGTGCTGGCGATCACTCGATCCTTGCCGACGATCCCGGCAAAGCGTTCGATTCGCTGGGCAATCAGTTCGGGATGTTCGACATAGTTGGAGCAGGTATCGATCAGGCCGGGGGCCAGGATCTTGTGATCGGGGATGGTGGCATCGCGCCACACCGCCCATTCATGCTCGTGGCATGGATTGGCGGCTTCGAACAGGACGGTGGCCGGGCGCGCGGGCAGGATGATGTCGATCACCTTTTCCAGCGGAATGTCATGATCATGCGGGCCTTCATAATTGCCCCAGCAGATATGCATCCGCATCCGTTCGGGCGGAATATTGGCGGTGGCGGCGTTGAGCGCATCGACATTGGCGGACGCGATCTTGAGGAATTCCTCGTCGCTGGCGTCCTGATAGCCAGTGTGGCGCGACATCGCCAGATCGGGGCAATCCAATTGCAGGTCGAACCCGGCCGCCACGATCGTCTCATATTCCTCGCGCATCGCATCGACCAGATCGGCCAGATAGGCTTCGTGGCTGGGATAATGGCGATTGACCTGGAAGGCGGTGATGAGGCCGGGCGAGGCCGCGTTCATGAAGGCGCGCACGCCCTCGCCATGGGGCGCGAGGGCCGTCTTGAACCGACGAATATCGTCATGCAGCGGTTCCAGCGTGACCAGTCGCACCGGGCCGATGCAGGAGGCGCGGGTAAATTCCTGGCTGCCCATGATCCCAGCCAGCTTCTGCCGCAATTCGGGCAGCGGGGCGAGGTCGGCGGCGGGCCTGCGGTCGATATGGCCGCCAAAGCCGGTCAGCCGCTCGATCATATAGGTGGAATAGCCGACCTTACCCAATTCACCGTCGCTGACGATGGTGACACCGGCGTCGATCTGGGCGGTTACCGCGTCTGTAACGGCGGCCTGGACTTGCGTGTCGAAGGCTTGCGCATCATAAGGTTCGCCCTTGTCGCGGGCCAGCAACAGTGGGGTCAGGGCGTCGCCGCGCGGCAGGCTGCCGACATGGGTCGTGGCTATGGGCATGAAAATCCTCCTCCGGTTGAAGGACATTCTGCCACAAATTCATGGATGTGGATATATCGCAAACATGAAAATACGTGCCGGGGCGAACCCCGGTGCGTTTCAGGACGATCGGGCTGCTCAGCCCTCGGTCGGTGCCTTCGCCTTGGTCAGGTCATAAGCACCCAGACCCGGCTTGTAGCTCTTTTCGTCGATGAACTGGCGGATGCCTTCCTTGCGGCCTTCGCTCTTGTCATGGAAATTGGCCGCTTCCTGCATACGGACCAGATAATCCTCCGCCTCGTCATAGGTCATGGTGCTGACGCGGCGTACCGCATCCTTGGCGAATTTGAGCGCGACGGGGTTCTTGGCCAGCAGCTTGTTGGCAACCTCGCGGGTGCGCGCCTTGAGCTGGTCGAGCGGCACGCTTTCATTGACCAGCCGCATCGCCGACGCCTGCTTGCCGTCGATCAGGTCGCCGGTCAGCGTCAGCCACATGGCGTCGCGCATCGGCAGCAGGTCGACCACCACCTTGGTCACGCCGCCGCCGGGCAGGATGCCCCAGTTGATTTCGGACAGGCCAAACTGCGCTTCATCAGCGCAGATGGCGAGGTCGCAGGCAAAGAGCGGGCCGAAGCCGCCGCCAAAGCACCAGCCATTGACCATGGCGATGGTGGGCTTTTGATACCAGCGCAGACGACGGAACCAGCCATAGCTTTCGCGCTGCGACTTGCGCACGCCGCGCAACCCTTGCGCTTCGGTTTCGCGGAAATATTCCTTCAGGTCCATGCCCGCCGACCAGGCCGTGCCTTCGCCGCTCAGCACCAGCACGCCGACATCGTCACGAAATTCCAGCTCGTCCAAAACCTCCATCATGCGGCGGTTCAGCGTCGGGCTCATCGCATTGCGCTTGGCGGGGCGATTGAAATTCACCCAGGCGATGCCGTCCTCGACCGCAAAGGAAACGACGTCTTCTTGGTTTTCCATGATCCTGCTCCCGATAGAATGTATGCTTGGGATACAGTAAGCCGGGGGAGGGTTGCAAGTGAATAATGCATCGCCCCTTTGCGCCCGCACCAAGGCGGATGATCTATGGCGATCGAATATGCTAGGTCGCGCTGCATGAGCAGGACAGACGCACAGGCCAAGGGCGAAGAGACCGACGGCGCGGGGACGCGGCGGGGCCAGATATTGGCGATCGCCGCGCAACTCTTTGCGCGCAAGGGCTATCGCGGCACGTCGATGCGCGACATTGGCGAGGCCGCGGGCGTGCTGGGCGGCTCGCTCTACCATCATATCAAGTCGAAGGATGCGCTGTTCGTCGAGCTGCATCACGCCGCGCTCGACGGCGCGGAAGCGCATATTGCAAAGGCGGTGGCCCAAGAATGTGATCCTTGGGCGCGGCTGGAAGCGGCCTGTGCCGCGCTGCTGGAAGTTCAGCTCGATCCCGATTCGCTCACCATGCCGATGATGAATGATTTTCGCGAAGTGCCAGAATCCGTGCGCGCCGCTCTGGTCGAGCGGCGCGATCGGTTCGAACGCATGTTCCGTGACCTCGTCGCCGCGCTGCCCCTACCGGCCGAGATCGACCCGTCACTCTACCGCAACCTGCTACTGTCGCAGCTCAACAGCGTTGCGGACTGGTATCGGCCGGGGCGGCTGACGCCGCGTGACATTGCCGCGCAAATCGCGCGTGTCTTCCGCCACGACTGAACCAGGCCAGGATTATTGCGGCGCGTTCGCCTGACGCGCTAGCATGCCGTGCATCCCGATCCACCGTACGAAGGCTTCGAACCAGCCCGTGCTGGTGGTATCCTTCTGATACATGCCAAAGCCATGGCCGCCGCGTTCGTAGAGATGGAATTCGGCCGGGCGCTTGGCGGTGCGCCAATCGTCGATCAGGGCGATGCCGCCATTGGCGAAGAAGGGATCATCGGCGGCCAGGGCCACGAACAGCGGCGGGGCATCAGCGGGGACAGTCATGGAGGATAGTGGCCCATAGATATTGCCGATAAAGGCGGGCTTGGCATCCTGACCCGCAAGCGCCGTCGCCATGGTCAGCATGGCTCCGGCGGAAAAGCCGACCATACCGATCCGATCGGCATCGACGCCCCATTCGGCCTTTCGTTGACGGATCAGGGAGAAGGCGGCGCGGGCATCGGCGATCTGGGGCGAGAGGTCGCCGAAATTGGGGTCGGGGGCAGGGCGGGGTGGTCGAGCGCCAGGAGAAAACATCTCCTGCATCGACTTTTCAAAGGCGGGCATATCCGCTGGTGTCTGGCGCAGGCGATATTTCAGGACGAAAGCGGCAACGCCGCGATCGGCCAGCGCCTTGGCAACATCCCACCCTTCATTATTCATCGACAGGGTTCGAAATCCGCCGCCCGGTGCCACGACGATGGCCGCGCCGGTCGCCTTGGCGGGATCGGGCAGGAAGGGTGTGAGGGTTGCGACCGTGACGTTGCGGGCGAACAGGCTGCCATATTGGCTGTGCCAGGATTCCTTGGCGGTGGCACCGGGGAGGGCAGGCGTTCCAAGTTCAATGGCAGTCGGCTGGGCGGGGATGGCGATCGGCATCATCTTGTCGTCCTGGGCCTGGACCGCGATCGGCGCTGTGATGAGCCAGGTGGCTGCTCCGATCATTGTGGCGAAACCAAATATGCGTTTCATCTGCATCTCTCCTTTGCCTTTTATCTATTTAACTGTCCCAAATGGCCGCCTGTCATTTTGGCAGGTCGACCATGTCGCGGACGGTGTAGCCGACGGTCTGGACCGAGCTGCCAGTGCCGGGCTGGCCGCCGCCGATGCTCAACTGATAGTCGCCGGGGATGAGCGCGCGCACGCCATCCCGCGTGACGAAGCTCAAGTCGCGGGGCGACAGGGTGAAGGCGACCTCCTTCCCTTCGCCCGGCTTGAGCGAAACGCGGGCAAAACCACGCAGGGCTGTGCGGGGCGCGCCATCGAAGCCGGGGGGCGTCACGTAAAGCTGGACGACATCATCGCCCGCCCTTGCGCCGCTATTGGTGACAACCGTCCGCACGGTCAGTCCGTCCTTGGCAATGGCGTCGGTCGCGCCCAATGTGGGCGCTGCATAGCTGAATTGTGTATAGCTGAGGCCATAACCGAACGGATAGACCGGCGTGCCCTTGAAATAGCGATAGGTGCGCCCGTCCATGCCATAGTCGGTAAAGGGCGGGAGATCATCGACGCTCTTGTAGAAAGTGACGGGCAGGCGTCCGGCAGGATTGGTCTTCCCCGACAGGACATTGGCAACCGCCAGCCCGCCGGATTGGCCGGGATACCAGGCCTCGACGATGGCCGAGGCATGATCCTTGGCCCAGGATAGATCGACCGCGCTGCCGTTCATGACGACCACGACGAGCGGCTTACCGAGCGCCTTGGCCTTTTCCAGAAAGGCGCGCTGATCGCGGGGCAGGTCGAGGGACGTCTTGTCGCCGCCGATAAAGCCCTCGATCTTGACCGGCATCTCCTCGCCTTCGATATCGGCGGTCAAGCCGACGACGGCGACGATGACGTCAGCGTCCTTGGCTCCGGCCGTCAGATCGCGATCGACATTGTCGGATATGCGCTTCCAGAAAATGGTGGGGCTGGGGGCGATGCTGCTCTCGCCCTGCAATCGGATGGCGTATCGCTGACCCTTGGTCATGCGGACGTCCGTGAGATCGAGCGGTTCTGCCCAGCGCGAATAGTCTTCGGCAGTGACTACGGGCTTGCCGTCGAGTGAGATGGTTCCTTTGACGCCGGTTAGCGCGACACGGTACAGCCCTGTCTCCGGCGCAACGAGATGCCCGGTCCAGATGACCTTATAGCGTTTCGATACCTGCTGAAATTCGCCTGCGCGTGAGACAAGACTGCTTTCCACGCGGGACAGCACGGGCCTTGCTTCGAAACCATCATCGCCGCTGGCGTTGAAATATTCGGCCTTCAAGCCCGGCTTGCCGTCCGGGGTCAGCAACGCTGTGCCGGGAACGGGATCGCCATCGGTAATGGAGGGACCAAAGGGGATGAGGGTGACGGCGGAGCCGGGCATTGCCTGTCTGATGCCGTCGGCCACCGAGATGGGCGGGGCGCTTCGTGGCGAGGAATAATTGCCGCGCAGGACACGGGTAGCGTCGGCCAAGGGGCCAGTCAGGGCAATTTTTGTCCCGGCCTTTAACGGGAGGATACCGTCATTTTTGAGCAGGACCATGCTTTTTTCGGCGGAGGTCAGGGCAAGCGCCTGATGTTCGGCCGTCCCAATCCGCTTGACCGGCATGGCGTTGGGCTTGCGGGTCGAAAGGCCAGGAAGGTCGCCATTACGATAACGCGCCGAAAACAGGCGAACGAGTGCGGTGTCGATGTCGCTCATGCCGATATAGCCGCGTGCAAGCGAGTCCTTGTAGCGATCGCCCAGGCCCGTCTGGCCGCTAAGCGTCGCATTATTACACTCGCTATCGACGCCTTGGCGCAGCGCGACCGCGACGCCGGTGGCAGCGTCTGGCGCAAATTTATGGTGGTCGTAGATATCGACGACGGCGTCGCAATCGGATACGACATAGCCGGTAAAGCCCCATGCATCGCGCAGATAGTCCTGCAACAACATGGGGCTGCCGCAGGCGGGTTGGCCATCGACCCGGTTATAGGCGCACATGATCGACCCGGCCTTGCCCTCGACAATGGCGGCGCGGAAGGCGGGCAGGTAGCTGTCTTCGAGATCCCGCTTGGTGGCAAAGATATTATCGGTGTGCCGGCTTGGTTCGGGCCCGCTATGGACCGCGAAATGCTTGGGTGTGGCGACGATGTCGGGCAGATCGGGATTGTCGCCCTGCATCCCCTGAATGAAGGCAACGCCGATCCGGGCGGTCAGGAAGGGGTCTTCGCCGTAGGTTTCCTGGCCGCGGCCCCAACGCGGATCGCGGAAGAGATTGATGTTGGGCGACCAGGTGTTGAGGCCCGTGCCGATCTTGCCGAGATGCCCGGTCTGGCGACCGAGGGTATGGAGTGCCTGCACCTCCGTACTGATGGCACCCGCAACCGTCTTGATCAGCGGCGCATCGAAGGTGGCGGCAAGGCCGATGGGTTCTGGAAAATTGGTGGTCGGAACCGCGCCGATCGCGCCATGCAGCGATTCCGTCCACCAATTATAGGCTGGGATTTTCAGTCTGGGGATGGCGGGTGCCGTGTTAAGCAACTGCTCCACCTTTTCGTCCAGCGTCAACTGATCAACGATCGCCCGTGCCTTGACCTCTGCCTCTTTCAAGCTGTCATTGGCCATCGCGGCGCTGTGGGTACAAAGGCTGGACAGCATCATCATGCTGGCTGTGCGCAGTAGGAAAGACGACTTCATCCCGATATCTCCCTGAATGCGTCGTTGCGACGTCGTATTCATTGCTGGGGACTATCCCCGGACGGCCCTGGCCAAGCATCGTGTCGGCCCATGAGCGAGGCCGGGAAAGCCATCGCTTTCCCGGCCAGTAGAGTTCAGTGCGCAGCGCTCTTCGGGGCGGCACCGCCTATGATCGGATTGATCGTGCGGATGCTGCCATCTTCATTATGATGGAGTTCGGTAACCTTGACGTTACGCAGACGGGTCTGCCCCGACAATTGAGTGTCAGCATAGAAAAGCCACCAGCGCCCATCCCATTCGGCGATGGAGTGATGCGTGGTCCAGCCTTCGACCGGCTCCAAAATGCGACCCTTGTAGGTGAAGGGGCCATAGGGCGAATCGCCGACGGCATAGACGAGATAGTGCGTGTCGCCGGTCGAATAGCTGAAATAATATTTGCCCTTATATTTGTGCATCCATGATGCTTCGAAGAAGCGGCGGTCATGGTCGCCGCCCAGCAGGGGCTTGCCCTGTTCATCGACGATCTGCAAAGGCCGGGGCGTTTCGGCAAATTCAAGCATATCGTCGGTCATCTTCGCCACGCGCGGCAATAGCGCGGGCTTGTCATCCTGCTCCAGGTCGGTCTTGGAACCATTGGGGTCATATTTGCCATTTGCATAGCGTTGCAACTGGCCACCCCAGATGCCCCCGAAATACATATAGCTGGTACCATCATCATCCGTGAAAACGGCAGGGTCGATCGAATAGCTGCCCTTGATCGGCTGCGGCTGTGCCTTGAACGGGCCCATCGGGTCTTTCGACGTGGCGACACCGATGCGGAACACGCCTTCCTTGTCCTTGGCGGGGAAATAGAGATAATAAGTGCCATTCTTGCGCGCGGCGTCGGGTGCCCACATCTGGCGATCCGCCCACGGCACATCCTTGACGTCCAGCGCCACTGGCCCGACCGTTACCTGCCCGCCAATCTTGTCCATCGACAGCACGCGATAGTCGCGCATTTCGAAATGGCTGCCCAGATCATCCTCGGCGGTTGGTCCGTCAATATCGTGGCTGGGGTAAACATAGATTTTGCCGTCCCAGACATGGGCGGACGGGTCGGCGGTATAGATGTCCTTGACCAGCGGCTGGGACAGATATTTCGAAGCGTCTGCGGCATTGGCGGCTGGCGCTTGCGCATTGTCCGCGCTTTGCTGGCACCCGGCGGTCAACAGGGCCATCGCCAAGGGCAGGGTTCCGAGCAATATCCGTCGCGTCCGGGGCATCAGTCTCTCCTTCATGTTTCGATCATGAATAGCGCTATCATAAGCGCATGGCAATCAGCCTATTGGATATTGTGCCCATCTATAATCGCTGCGATATAAGGCGTGAAAATTGCAGCCCGAATGATGGTAGCGCAATCAAGGGAGAGAGACATGAAGCGTTTACGAGCCTCCTGTGTCGGGATTGCACTGCTGCTGAGCAGCACGGCGGCCATCGCGCAGACGCCGAGCGAACCCGCCTTGCAGTTGAACGAAAAGGGCTATTTCGAAGGCCCGGCGGTCAATGTGCTGGCCTTTTCCAACTGGTATGACGGCCTGTTTGCGGACGCGAAGATCAGCGGCATCGAAATCATCCAGCAGGGTGTGCGCAGTGCGACCAATGGCGACGTGCGCTTGTCGGCGACGCCCGGACAATGGGATGCGATCGGCGCGCTGGTGGATCGCAAGGTGGATGCCAAGACCGGTGTCATTGAAACCACGCTGCGTTATGCCGCCCATGACTGGCAATATGTCATTCGCGCTGAGCGGCGCGGGGGCGCGGTCGAACTGAGCATCATTCTCGACAAGCCCGTGCCGCAGGCCTTGGCGGGCAAGGCCGGGTTCAACCTGGAATTGCTGCCGTCGGCCTATTTCCACCATGCCTATATGGCGGACGAGCGTACCGGCACCTTCCCGATCTATCCTGCAAGCGCCATGGAGCGGACGGCGGAGCGCAATGCGGCCAGCGGGCGGAGCGAGGGGCCGGGGGCCGAGCCATTGCCGATGGCCAGTGGCCGCCGCTTCGTCCTGGCACCGGAAGACCCCGCGCGCCGGATCAGCGTGAGCAGCGATCAGCCGATCGCGCTCTATGATGGGCGCAATCAGGCGCAAAATGGCTGGTTCGTGTTGCGATCGATCCTGCCCGCAAACAAGACCGGTATGGTGTTGCAGTGGACGGTGAAGCCGCAGGCCGACCCCGATTGGCTGCGCACGCCCGTCATCGCGCATTCGCAGCTCGGCTATGCGCCCGATGGTCCCAAGATCGCCACGGTGGAACTGGACCGCAACGACAAGCGGCGGCCTCCGATCAAATTGCTGCGCCTGGATGCCAACGGTGCGGCGGTGCCGGTGGCGACCGGCCCGATAAAGCCCTGGGGCGAATATCTGCGCTATCATTATCTGCAACTGGATTTCAGCGCCGTTAAGCAACCGGGCCTCTATATGCTCGAATATGGCGATGTCCGCACCGCGCCGTTTCGGATCGCGCAGGATGTCTATGCCGATGCCTGGCACCCGACCAACGATGTCTATTTCCCGGTCGCGATGGACCATATGTCGGTCAACGAAGCCTATCGCAGCTGGCATGGCGATTCCCATCGCGACGATGCGCGTCAGGCACCGCTGAACCATGAGCATATCGACCTGTACCGGCAGGGACCAACGACCGATACGCGCTTCAAGCCGGGCGAGCATATTCCGGGCCTCAATGTCGGCGGCTGGTATGATGCCGGCGATTTCGATATCCGCACCCAGTCCCAATATCAGGTGGTGCGCTCGCTTGCCGATGCGACGGAGCGCTATCGGCTGGATCGCGATACGGTAAGCGTCGATCAGGCGCGGCGGCATGTCGAAATCCATGTGCCCGACGGAAAGCCCGACATGGTGCAGCAGGTGGCGCATGGCACCCTGCAATTGCTGGCGCAGTTCGATGCTGTCGGACATGCCATTCATGGCATCGTGGAGCCGGATGTCGCCCAATATACGCATTTGGGCGATGCGGTGAACAAGACCGATGGGCTGCCCTATGATCCGGTGTTGAAACCGGGCGAGGTTCGCAATGGACGGAGCGGAACGCCGGACGATCGCTGGGCCTTCACCAGCAAGTCATCGGCGCTCAACTATGGATCGATCGCCGGGTTGGCGGCGGCCGTGCGCGTGTTACGCGGGCAGGATGATGCGCTGGCGCAACGCGCGCTGGAAACCGCCGAGCGTGTCTGGCAGCAGGAACAGGGGCAGGCGCCTGATCTGTTCAGCCATGGCAACACCACGGGCGGGCCATTGGATAGCGAAATGTTCGCGGCGGCGGTGGAATTGCTGCGCACCACGCGCAAGCCAGTCTATGCCGCGAAGGTACAGGCGCTTTGGCCGACGATCGAAAAGAGTTTCGATTTTAATGCGCAAACCGCCGTGGCGGCCATTCCTTTCATGCCCGCCTCCTACCGCACTGCGATGGTCCCGGCAGTGCAGCGCTGGCAGGCGAAAAGTTTGGAGATAGCGCGCGCCAACCCTTTTGCCGTTCCAATCACGACTGGCGGTTGGGCTGGGTCCGGGACGGTTTTAAGCTATGCGTTGACGGCCGAAGCGCTGCATCGGGCCTTTCCCGACATCGTCGGTCGCGATGCCGTGTTCCATGGCATGGCGTTCCTGACCGGCCACCATCCTGCGTCCGATATTTCCTTCGTGTCGGGTGTCGGCACGGTGTCGAAGGAAGTCGCCTATGGCAATAACCGGGCGGACTTTTCCTTCATCGCAGGCGGCGTCGTGCCCGGCATATTGGTGATCAAGCCCGATTTCCCCGAAAATCACGAGGATTGGCCCTATTTCTGGGGCCAGAATGAATATGTTATTCCCGAAGGCGCGGCGTGGATCGAACTGGCCAATGCGGCCAATCATCTGAGCAAGGGGACGAAGTAAGCGATAACGGATTGCCGCCGGTCAGACCGGCGGCAATCCGTGCGCGACGATCTTGTTGATCAGATCCCGGTGGCGGGGCAGCCCGGCGCATAATTTGTCGGTCAGTGCGGCATTTTCGCGGCGGGCGCGGTCAGCCAGGCGATGATCCCGGCTGAGCGAGGCGGGATCGACTTCGGTCCGATAGCCCATGCCGTAGAGCACATATTGATAGCTGGCGGCCGGGAAGACTTCCTCCGCCCGGTCAAACTCATCGTGGAACCAGGGGGACTGGTAGCGCCAGAGCAGCAGCAATTCCTTCAAGCGATCCGGGATGGTTTCGTCGCGCACATTGTCGCGCCAGAAATCGCTGTCGGTGCGCTGGGTCAGCACATAATGGAGCTTGAGAAAGTCGATGATGCGGCCCCAGCGATAGTGGGTCGTCGCGTTGAAGCGCGAGGCAATAATGTCCATTACCTCGCGGCAGGCGGGCATTTGTTCGGCGATGATCTTGGCCGACAATTCGATCAGCACGATCGCTGAGGCTTCGAGCGGTTCGAGGAATCCAGCGGCGAGGCCCACGGCCACGCAATTGCCTTTCCAGAAGGTTTCGCGATGGCCGGACCGGATCTTGATCTTGCGCGCGTTCAGCCCATCGGCCGCCGGGCCGATATAGGCGCGCAGTTCGCGCTCGGCCTCTTCGTCCGAAATATGGCTGCTGGAAAAGACATGGCCGACGCCGCGGCGCGTCTGAATGCCGATGTCCCAGATCCAGCCTGAGGTCTGCGCTGTGGAGATGGTGTGGGATGCCATCGGGCTGTCCGGCCTCTCATAGGGCACTTGCATGGCCAGCGCGGTGTCGCAGAACAGGACGTCGTTGCAGTCCTTGAACGGCACATTCATTGCGCCTTCGATCAGCAGCGCCTTAAAGCCGGTGCAATCGACGAACAGGTCGCCCTCAATCTCGCCTGCTTGCGCGGTCTGGATCGCGCGAATGTCGCCATTGTCGTGCATCAGCACCTGTTCGACATCCGCCAAAACGTGCCGCACGCCCAGCGTTTCGCAGCAATGCCGTTGGATGAAGGGCGCGAATTTGCCCGCGTCCAGATGATAGGCATAATTGGCGAGAGCATCATATTCGGCGGTGGCAATGGTCTTGGGGGCAAGGCCTTCGTCACAGATGCGACCCTGCGCACTGACGCTGTCGCAGAAACTTTCGCCTTGATTGCTGGCCAGCCAATGCGGGGCGAGATTCACCTGCCCGAAATTCTGGGGTAGCATCAGGGGGTGATAATAGCCGTCATCGACCGCGCCGGTGGTCCAGCGGTCGAAGCGTGCGCCCTGTTTAAAAGCAGCGTCGCATTCGCGGAAGAAATCGGATTCCGATACACCCATGCGCGATAGCGTGGTACGGAGCGTGGGCCATGTGCCCTCTCCCACGCCGATGATCGGCGTGTTGGGGGATTCGACCAGAATGACACTGAAACCCTGGCCAATGCGGGTGCGATGGCGGGCCGCGATGATGCCAGCGGTCAGCCAGCCGGCCGTCCCGCCGCCGACGATTACGATGTTGCGGACAGGATGAACCATAAGAGAGAAATCACCGTGAAAAAGGAGGGGATGTCAATCGACATCCCCTCCAGGGCGAGAACCGTTAGAAGCGGTAGCGAACTCCCGCCGTGAACCGCCGACCATAACCGTAAACGTCCAGCAACTGGTTGCTGTAACGACCATGGGTGCTGTACGTTTCGTTAGTGATGTTGAGTGCTTCGCCGAACACGCTGAACTGATCGTTCAGCCGGATATTGGTACTAAGGTCGATCTGAAGTGCCGAGTTCACGAACGTCGGTTCAGCACCAAAGGCCGAATTGTTCTGCGCCTGACCGAACTGGAGCAGATATTTGTCGCGCCAGTTGACTGCCGTCCGGAATTCAAAGCCATTCTTGTCATAGAAGGCCACGAGGTTTGCGGAATTGGCAAGCCCGGTGACGGCGAACCCGCTTTGCGACAGGTCGGTACGATCATAAGGCTTGTTCGTTTCGACAAAAGTGGCGTTGGCGTTGAAACCGAAACCGCTGTCGCCGAACACATGCTGCCAGGCAAACTCTACGCCCTTGACCGTCGCTTCGGGACCATTGACGCGCGCCGACACAGTAAAGATCGCCGGTTGGCCAGTGGTCGGGTCAATGACATTGTTGATGGTCTGGCGCTGCGTGCCCGCAACGATGAAGTTCGACACATCTTTGAGGAACAGATTTACCGCAGCATAGGAGTTACGTTGGTAATACCATTCCAACCCCAGGTCGAAATTGTCGGCCAGATAGGGCTTGAGGAACGGATTATTGCCCGTTGCTGTCAATGCACCGACACGCTGGCCTGCGCCAACATTCAGCACGGGGCCAAGATAGTCTAGCCTCGGCCGAGTCAGCGTCCGCGAGGCGTCAAAGCGCAAATGCAGATTGTCCGTCAGTTCCAGCTTCATGTCCAGCGCGGGCAGGAAGTAGGAATAGCTGCTGCTGGCAGTGACGGCTTGCGAATCGGAGAAGTTGACCGTCAGCAGTGTCGGATCGGCTGCGCTACCGACGATAGAAGTTGGCACGCGGCCGATCCCTGTTGAAATAACCTTCGTTATTTCCTCACGCGCACCGGCGTTGAACCGGAACGGCATACCGGCAATTTCAGTGTTGAAGTTTACGCTGACCCAAGCGGACCAGCTCTTTTCAAGGATATTCTGGACGCTGCCGGGATCCAGCGCGAGATCAATGGTGCCGTTGAAATTCTCACAGCAGCCCTGATTATAACCTGGCGTATTTGGTCCCTGCCACAGGCCTTCCAGATATTTGGAATAGCTGCGTGCATCATAGTTCAGCAGGACGGGGGGCAGATTGCCGGAGAAGCCGGGGATCCAGCCCTTGGTGTTGATTGTGCCCTGGATCAGGCTCGCGGGAATCGGAACACCACTGGTTCGGCCGGATGGCGCGCCATAGCCTGCATAGGCCTGCCAATAATTATTGGCGAAGGTGTTGCGATTCTCCAGCGAGAATTCATCCTCCATGTAGCGCGCGCCAAGCTTGATGGTCAGGTCATCCTGCTTCCAGGTCGCACCGAGGCGGAATTGCTTGATTTCGTCGCTGTTCTTCTGGGCCATCCGCACGGTGACATGGGAGCCCAGAATGGCCTGATCGGTCCACAGAGCCTGATTGCCTGCGGGTCCATAAGTGGTCAATTCCGGGAAGGTCTTGTTGCTGTTGCCGGTGACACGAACACCCAGCGTCGTGCCGAGAAGACCGCCATAACCAATATCGGCGCCTTCGCTGCTGACATGGCCGTCAGGATTCAAGCGGCTCTTCGAATAGCTGACGTCAGCGTCAATTTGCAGATTTTCGGTCGCATCCCATTTGAGGTTCGCACCGATCTGGTTGGTTTCCAGGATATTTTTGTCGGTCCCGGCGGTAAAGTCGGTGGGCGAACCTGCCTGGAGGAAATTGATGGCAGTGCCGTTTCCATCCAGTTCGACATTCCGCATGTCACCCTGATTGAACCAGATGCCAAAACCATCAATGCTGGTAACGACCTTCTGACGCGAATAATTGTCGTCGATCGTCAAAAGAACATTGTCGGACGGCTGCCACTGAAAGGCGATGCGGCCGTCGATACGTTCATCCTTGGTGTAGCGCTGATCGGCACCATATTGCTGTTGATACCAGCCAGGAATATCGCCGGGCACTGCAAGTTGGGCGTCGGTACAGGCAGCGGTCAACTGACATTCGCGGAACAGACCACCCTGCCAGCCCGAAACATAGACGCGGTTTGCCTGCGTGTCGCGGCGGGTATAAACCGCGTTGACCAATATCCCCATCGTGTCGTCTGCAAAGGTCGTGCTGAACAGGCCACCAACGGTCGGCGTCAGCTTCCCGGCTTCATCCTGAACCGAACCAGCGGCCGTAAAGGCCATGCGGGTGCCCATTTTGTCGAACGGCTTGGGATAGGAAATGTCGAGCGTCGCACCGATCGAACTGCTGGAAAGCGACACTTCGGGCGTTTTATACACGGCCAACTGGCCAACGAAATCCGCGCCGACCGTCGTGAAGTCGACGGAGCGACCACCGGACGCTGTTGACAGGCGGCGGCCGTCGATCAGGGTCTCGTTGAAATCGCCACCAAAGCCGCGAACCGAGATGCCCTGCGGTTCGCCGCGCGCGCCGGACCGCTGGATCGAGACGCCAGGCAGGCGCTGTAACGAAGCTGCGACGTTGGAGTCAGGGAATTTGCCGATATCTTCCGACGAGATAACATCGACGACGCCGGACGCATTGCGCTTGATATCCAGATTGCGTTGCAGCGATCCCCGAATGCCGGTGACGATGATGTCCGCTTCACTGGTGGTGTTTGTGACCGAGGCCTGATCGGCCTCTTGCGCCATAGCCGGAAAGGCCATTGCCAGGGCCAGGCCGCTGGCTGTCGCTGCCAGGCTCTTGCGGTTGCGCTTCGCCAAACGAGCGCGATCGAGTTCTGTCTTCATGTTCCTCCCCTTACTTCCACTTAACTCTCGCCCGACCGGCGCGACACTATTGTCGCGTACGATCACAGTTTAAGGCTTTGGGAGGAGGTGCCGTTGCACGAACGGATTTGATCCTCGCCTGAGCCTTTTCTTTTCTATGCACAAATGGTAGCGCTATCGAAACGGGCAATCAAGCGAAATGTATGTGTAAATATCGCCCCGTGAGATTAGGCTGTCCGAGACGAAAAATGCGTCCGGACAAAGCCGTGGCGGTATGAAAACGGACCGCAGAAGGAGAGGGTATGGAATCGCTTCAGTTGCTCAACAATGTGACCCATGCGGGGGTGCGCGTGCGGATGGCGGACAAGGGCCCCGGCCCGTTCGTGCGAATCGTTTCGAGCGAAGTACCGACTGCTGCCGCCGCCTGCCCGATCCTGTTGTCTAAACATGCCGAAACGGGGCGTTTTTACCTGGGGGTGTTGACCGGGTTCAAGCCGGAGGAGCATCTGCTCGATTCGCCTGACGGCCGCCCTGCTTTTCGGCCGTTGGAGGCCGACCGGGAGGGCTTCTTTACCGCCCAAGAGAATATTGCCTTTGATCCCGATCATCCCCGTTTCGCGTCAGGCGAGGGCGATCCCCTGTTCGATGCGGAAGGCCAGCCAACCCCGCAATTGCGCGCTGTCCAGAATGCGCTGAGCCGGTTGGTCACGGGATCGGACGCCACCGAAGACCTGATTGCTGCCTTGCTTTCCGCCCGGCTGATCGAACCGATCGACATCGCGCTGAGCTTTGATGACGGGGAGAAATTACGGCTGGATGGCCTGTACACTGTCAGTCTTGATGGTCTGGACGATCTTGATGATGCAGCGGCGCTCACCCTGTTTCGTGCGGGTCACCTGCGCCTGGCCTACGCCATCGCTGGTTCCCTGCATCATATAAGCCTTATGGCGCGACGCCGGAATGACCGGCTGGGGCGTTTTGGCTGATCCATGACGAGTCTTGCCGCTCCGATCATCGAACGAACCGCCACTGACATCAACGGGCCAGAAGCCTTGCGGCGCATCGCGGAAGAGTGCCTTCCGGTGGTGATTCGCGGTCTTTGCAGAGGCTGGCCGGCGGTGCGCGCAAGTGCCGAGGGCAATGACGCCGCCATAGCCTATATGGCGAGCTTCGACACGCCGTTGATGGCCGAATATTTTGCTGCCGCGCCGCATTTGTGTGGGCGCTATCATTATGGAGACGGACCGGGCGGATTCAACTTTTCCCGCGAAACCATCAGTGTTCGGGATGCCCTGGCGCGCATTGCCGCCAATGCACGCGATCATGGCGAGACCGGCTATCTTGGCTCGCTTCCCGCCGACCGCCATTTCCCCGGTTTTGCAGAAGCGAATATCTGTGCGCATCTGCCGCATGATGTGCGGCCGCGCATCTGGCTGGGCAATGCGTCGACGGTCGCCTGTCATTATGACAGCTATGACAATCTGGCGTGCGTAGCCGCCGGTCGACGCCGCTTCACGCTATACCCGCCCGATGCGATCGGCGACCTCTATGTTGGTCCTATCGACCATACTTTGTCGGGCCAGCCGATATCCATGGCGGCGGGCGCGGCGCTGGATGATCCGCGCTATCCGCGCTTTGCCGCAGCGCGGGCCAAAGCCGTGACTGTCGAACTGGCACCGGGCGATGCGCTCTACCTGCCGAAACTATGGTGGCATCAGGTCGAAGCGCTCGATCCCTTCAATATGCTGGTGAACTATTGGTGGGATGGTTTCAGCGCAGGGCCGGACGCCCCCCATACCACTATGCTGCTGGCCATGATCGCCATAGCGGAACGGCCTGCCGCCGAACGCGCGGCCTGGCGCGCCTATTTCGACCATTATGTGTTTCGTCCGGCCGGGCACCCCCTGGCCCATATGCCCGACGCGCAACATGGCGTGCTGGGGCCGCTCAGTCAGGGCAATTACGGACGGATACGTGCGTTGGTGATGCGCCTGCTGCGCGGACAATGACGATTATCTCATAAACGATGGAGCGGTTGGCATGCGGTTCAAAATAAAGATGGCGCTAGCATTGGTGATGGCGGGTGCATCATTTCCTGCGCTGGCGCAGGTGCCGACGGGAGCGCCGCCCGTTGTCGCGGGCGCAAAGCCAGTCAAGATCGAGCGGATAAAGGTGCATGCCCCTTCGATCGCGGGGAATCTGGAAGGTGAAGCGGCGGACCGCGATGTGCTCGTTATCCTGCCGCCCAGCTATGGCCGGGAGCCGTCGCGTCGTTATCCCGTCGTTTATGCACTGCATGGCTATTCGATAGGGGCTGAGGAATGGGCAAAGGAAATCCACGTGCCGGACACCGTGGAGGGGGCCTTTGCCAATGGTGCGCGGGAGATGATCCTGGTTCTACCCGATTCCAAGACGGTGCATAATGGATCAATGTATTCCAGTTCGGTCACGACGGGCGATTTCGAAACCTTCGTATCGCGCGACCTGGTTGGCTATATTGATCGCCATTATCGGACGATCGCGCAACGCGAAAGCCGGGGGCTGGCAGGGCATAGCATGGGCGGCTACGGCACCAGCCGCATTGGCATGAAACATGCCGATATGTTCGGTGCGCTCTATATGATGAGTCCATGTTGTCTGTCGCCGCGCGATCCGGCGCAGATTGACCCTGCGATATTCAAACAGCTTGAGGCGATACAATCGCCTACCGACTCGGCCGGATTATCCTTTCCGTTGCGCGCGCAATTGGCGACCGCAGCCGCCTGGTCACCCAATCCCAGAAAACCGCCCCTCTATCTCGACATGCCGATGAAGGATGGCGTGGTGCAGCCTGACGTGGTCGCGAAGTGGGCGGCAAATGCACCGCTGGCCTTCGTCGATCAATATATCAGCAATCTGCGGCGCTATCGCGCAATCGCCATTGATGTCGGCGACAAGGACGGGCTGAAAGCCGACGCGCAGACGCTGCATGATGTGCTTGATAGTTATGGCATCACCAACAGCTTTGAAATCTATGAGGGCGATCATACGAACAAAGTGGCTTGGCGCTTCCAGGACAAGCTGATCCCCTTTTTCAGCACCAACCTCGATTTTGAGGTCCGCCCCTGACGATAGCGCGTGATGCAAAGTCGGAGCGACAAAAACGGCCGCTATAGTTAGCGCTAACATTAAACTCCCGGTCGATGCTGAGGGGGCATCATTCGGAGCGAAAATGACAGCGTTCCGCAAAGGATGAGAGGAACAGATATGAAGCGTTCAATCCCAGTTGCGGCCTATTCGACTAGCCTACTGGCGTTAATGGCATCACCGGCCCTTGCGATACCCGCGCTGGATCCCTTGTTTGGCGATCACGCGGTGATCCAGCGCGAACGGCCGATCATTGTGCGCGGTAAAGCAGACCCAGCCGAGATGATCACGATAACATTGAACGGCAAGGCGAAGGTCGTAGCAGCGGACCGCCAAGGACGGTTCGAAGCTGGTTTCGCGGCCATCAGCAAGGCGGGTCCAGTCACGTTATCGGCACAAAGCGACAAGGGACGAGTGACGGCGCGCGACGTCGTCGTCGGAGACGTCTTTTTATGTTCGGGACAATCGAACATGGAACTGGAAGTGCGCAACGCGCAGGACGCTGTAGGACAGAGTCGCAGTTCATCCGATGACCAGCTTCGCCTGATGACGGTGCCGCGAGAAGCGACGGATGAACCCCGCCGCGATTTCTCCAAAGCGGTATCCTGGAAAACGGCCGGTCCAGACAATGTGCCGGACTTCTCCGCCGCCTGCTATTATATGGCGCGCGAACTGCGTAAGACAGCGGCCGTCCCTATCGGTGCCATATCCGCCAGTTGGGGCGGGTCGCAGATCAGCCCCTGGATGGGCGAGGCGGCACAGGTTGCGATCGGTCGCGCGGATCGTTCCGCCATGGTCAAGCGGCACGCCAGCGATCCGATCGGTGCTGAACAGGCTGCGAGCGCAGAGTGGGAAGAGTGGTGGCGCACCGCGACGGGAGACGCAGCGGGCAAAGAACCTTGGCAACCCGGCAGTGCCCTTGGCTGGACAGATGTGCCGAAACTCGGCCCATGGGAAGAATGGGGCGTCAGCGCGCTTGCTGATTTCAATGGCATGGTCTGGTTCCGGCGAGAAATCATATTGACCGCTAGCCAGGCCAGCCAGGCGGCAACCCTATCGCTCGGCACGATGGATGATGTCGGCCGAGTGTGGATCAACGGCCGTCCGGTGGGGATGAGCGCCAAGGCGTGGCAACCCACCAGCCTGGCTGTCCCGCCGGGCCTGTTGAAGGCCGGTCGCAACATTCTGACCATCAACGTCATGGATAATTATGCCAATGGAGGGTTGCTGGGACCGGCGAGCGACATGGCGTTGCGGCTTGAGCAGGGAGGCGATGTGCCCCTTGGGGACAAATGGCGCTATGCCGTGGCGTCTAAGTCGCCGCCCGGCGCGCCGCGGGTTCCCTGGGCCAATGTCACGGGTGCGGGCACGCTGTACAACGGCATGATCGCTCCTTTGGGTGCGATTGGACTGAAGGGCGTTGCCTGGTATCAGGGGGAGTCCGATGTCGATATGCCGGGTTATGCGGAGCGGCTTGCGGCAATGATGGCGGAATGGCGCGAGCAGTTCCGCGCCAGCGATCTCCCGTTCGTCGTCGTCCAACTGGCCGCCTATGGCAAGCCTACGACCATGCCGTCCGAAAGCGGCTGGGCGCAGATGCGGGACACGCAATATCGTGCAGTCGCGGCCGATGCGCATGCGGCGCTCGCTACGGCGGTTGATATCGGCGATCCGTTCGACATCCATCCGGGCGAAAAGCAGGAATTGGGCCGACGCCTCGCACGATCGATGCGGGCGGTCGCTTATGGCGAACGGCATTCCGCCAGCGGTCCGCAGGCTGTGAGGGCTGTCGCTACGTCGGATGGCGGGGCCATCATCGAATTTTCGGGCCTGACCGGCAAGTTGCAGACGCGCAGCGCCGCCGGGGCGATCGGTTTCGAATTGTGCGGGGCGGGCGCGCAAAGCTGTCGTTATGCCAGCGGCCGGGTGGAGGGATCACGCATCCGGCTGCCAGGTGATGGTCAGCCAGCCGTCAGGGTGCGGCATGGATGGGCGGACACGCCGGTCATCAATCTCTATGATGAGGCACCGTTGCCGGTCAGTTCGTTCGAATTGCCGATCGAGGCGGAACGCTGAGTGCAGGACGGACGGAGCCTATCCGTCCGTCCTGCATAGGATCAGCGCAGCAGGGCCGCATCGCCCCAACTGACAGGCAGCATTTCACCGACAGCCCCATCCTCTGCCTGCGCCATCATTTCGATCAACGCCACGCCCTTTACATCGACGGAAATCGGCTTTGGCGGTTCGCCCCGTCGAGCCGCAGGCGTGCGCGCTAATAATTTGCCATCGCCATAGACGGCAAACCGCACCCCATGGCTTGCCGTCGCTGCACTGTCATCGACGCCGACCATGGCGGTCAGACGACCATAGCCATCGTTACGTATCTCCAGCCGTGAATTGGCAAGGACACCAATGCCGGACGCATAAGTCTTGCCCGCAATGGTGAGCGGCTGGTTATAGGGTGTGGCATCGGCTTGCGCGCCGCCCCAGCCTGCGTAGATGGGGCGTTCACCAGCCCCTCTTGTGCCGCGCCAGCCCGGAATAGAGCGGAAGATGGTCGGGTCGGGGGCGGGGGTGGTAACCCCGTCAACGGCGGGATTGATGTTGCCGGGCTGCTCCGACAGATAAAGACCGTTCGCCAGCGTCCGATCGCCCTTTGCGATGAAAACGAGGGTCTGTCGCGGCGCAACCGTCATCGCCTGCTCCCCGGTAAAGCGACTCTGCGCTCCGGTCCACAAATCGGTCAGCGCGATGGCGCTGTCTTCCCGGAATTTGAGATGGTCTGCGGTCAGCACCGCATCGACAGATGCCAGGCCCCGGTTGAACAGCGCGACAGCCTTGTCGCCATTGGCCAGGGTCTTGACCAATATCTGAAGCGAATCGCTGTCAAAGGCGACGATCGCCTGATGGCCCGCCGGGTCCTGATTGATGGCGATCAGGTCGGCATTACCGAAAATGTCCATCAGGGGCTGCGATGTCTTGCGCAGATCCGCGCCGATCAGCAGCGGCGCGTTCATCATCGCCCATAGGGCGAAATGCGACCGTGCCTCGGTTAGGTGCTGCGCATCGAAATCGCCCTGACCGATGAACAGCATGTCCGGATCGTTCCACGACCCCGGATGGGCATAGAGCGCCCGGCGCACGGCGCTGTCATAGTTTGTCAGCATCCGCGCCCAATGGGGGGTGATATCGTCGCTGGTACGCGAGATATTGCCATAATCCTTGCCCCAGGCGCGCACATTGGCGCTGCCCCAGACGCACAGCGAGAGAAGATAGTCATTGTCCGGGTTGTGACGCGCGAGCGACTGGTTGATCTGGCGGAACAGATCCTGCACCGCCGGAACATCCGATCGCGTCACCGAGGTCTGATCGATCAGTGGCGCAAGCATGCGATACTTACCGGATTTTACCGGCGCGCTACCCTCGCCAAAGGCCCGGATGCCGCATCCGTCCACTTTGATGAGATCGAAACCCCAATCAGCAAAGAACAGGCGAATATCCTTATCAATATGGCCATAAAGTCCGACTTCGCGTTCGGCTATAGAGCCTTCAGGCAATTGGGCTTCGCCGGTCGAATAAGCCTGGGAGCAACTGTTGCGGCCGAGGTCCGAATAGATGCCGGCCTTAAGCCCCATGGCATGGAGTTTATCGGTCAAGGGGCGGAAAGAAGGGTCACCTTTGCCAGAGCGCAGCGACGAAGGAAATTTTTCCGAACGGATCAGCAATTTGCCATCACGCGGGCGGCGTTTGAGCCACCAACCGTCGTCGATATTGATATAGCGATAACCCTTCTGGGCAAGCCCGCTATCGACGATCCGCTGTGCCGATCCCAGCAGCTTCTCTTCATCAATCTCGGTGAAGAAAGCGTTCCAACTGTTCCACCCCATGGGCGGTAGCGCGGCGCTGCCTCCCTGATAGGCGCTCCAGCGCCCCTGTGGCGCGAGCGGGTCGGGCGTCTGGGCGGACAGGCTGGTGCTGGCCGCAAGGGCAGTGAGGCCGAGCAGCAAGCCCCGGACGTGAACCTTCGTCATCAGGCAAAATCTCCATCTTCAAGCATGAGCGGGCGTCCGGCCTTGAGCGATACCGTCGCGCGCCGACTACCGAGCCTTATGGTCCTTTGGCCGTCCATGTCGGGGTGCAGCGTGACGCGCGTTAGCCGCCCATCGCGCCAGGCGAGATCGACGCCGCACCTTCCGCGCGCGCGCAGGCCGGTGACACGTCCTTGTGGCCATGCGCTTGGCAAAGCGGGCAGCAGGTCGATGACGTCGCCACGGCTGTAGAGCAGCATCTCGACGATCCCGGCCGTGCCGCCGAAATTGCCGTCGATCTGAAAGGGCGGGTGGGCGTCGAACATATTAGGATAGCTGTGGTCGGGGCCGAGCAGGTATCCCAATATGCGATGGGCATGATCGCCCTCGCGCAACCGCGCCCATAGGGTGATACGCCATGCCGTTGCCCAGCCGGTCGCCCGATCGCCCCGAATTTCCAGGGTCCGGCGGGCCGCGGCGGCCAGGTCCGGCGTGTCTTCAACGCTGATCTGGTGCGAGGGATAAAGCCCATAGAGATGAGAGACATGGCGATGATCCTGTTCGGGCGCATCGGCGTCCCAATCCTCCCGCCACTCCTGCAACTGTCCCTGTCGGCCAACCTGATAAGGCGCAAGGCGCGATCGGGCGGCCTCCAGTTCAGTCACGAAGCCGGCATCTACGTTCAGAATTTGCGCGGCTGCGATCGTCTGACCGAACAGGTCGCGCAGGATTGCCATGTCCATGGTCGGCCCAGCGCACAGGGTGCCGCCATGGCCATGCGGATTTTCAGGGCTCATGGACGGGTTGGTGACGAGGTAGCCGGTCTTTGGCTCTGGCTGCAACGTATCGAGGAAGAAGCGAGCGGCTCCGGCCATCAGCGGATAGATGGAGGTCAGGAAGGCGCGATCCCGACCATAATCATAATGATCCCACAAATGGGTGCAGAGCCATGCGCCGCCCGTCGGCCATAGCCCGAACTGCGCGCCGTCGATCGGCGCGCTGGCGCGCCACAGGTCGGTATTATGATGCGCGACCCAGCCGCGGGCGCCATACATGGTCGCTGCCGTGCGCGCGCCGGTGACGGCGAGGTCGCGGACCATATCGACCAGTGGTGTGACGCACTCACCCAGATGCGTGGTCTCGGCAGGCCAATAATTCATCTCGGTATTGACGTTGATCGTATATTTCGACCCCCAGGGCGGGCTGAGGCTGTCGTTCCACAGACCTTGCAGATTGGCAGGCTGGCCGCCCGGCCGTGACGAAGAGATCAGCAGGTAGCGACCATATTGGAGATAGAGCGCTGCAAGCGCCGGGTCGTCCTGGGTCGGCGACGCGGCAATGCGCTTGTCGGTCGGCAGGTCTGCGGCAGCCGATCGGCCAAGGTCGATCGACACGCGATGAAAGAGCCGCCGATGCGCGTCGGTTGCGTCCGCCGCGACCCGCGCAAAGGAACGGCCACGCACGCGATCCAGCGTGGCCTGGGTCGCGGCTACGGGATCGCCGCTGACATCATCGAACCGGCGATGGCTGGTCGCCATGGCGATCATCAGCGTGACCGCATCGGCACCGCGCACCAGCAATCTGCCGCCTGCACCTGGCTCGATCCGTCCGCCCTCTACCGAAGCGGACAGGCGGGCGGCGAACTGCAAGCCGCCCTTTATGCCTGCGGCATCGCCATTGCGGCCGGTCATCAACAGGCTTGCCGATCCATCGGCCTCAACCGCGACGATCTTGTGCGGGGACGCCAGGCCGATATCGACGTTGAGCTGTCCTTCGCCCGATGCCGTCAGACGCATTGCGATGACCTGATCGCCTGCCGACGCGATCACTTGGCGCTGATGATTAATGCCACCGGCGGTAAATCTGGTGGTTGCCATGGCGCTGTCCAGATCCAGGCTGCGCCGATAGTTGGACGTCTGCCCCAGGCCGGGGAAATCCAGCATGAGATCGCAAAAGGCCTGATAGGGCATTTGCGTGGATGGTGTGGCGAGGACGGCGTCGTTCGCCAGGGCTTCGGCCTCGGCAATCTTGCCTTCGAAGATCAGCGCGCGAACTTTGGATAGCGCGGCACGCGCCGCAGGGTTGACCGGGTCATAGGGCTGGCCCGCCCATAGGGTGGACTCGTTGAGTTGCAATCGTTCCTGGCGGATGCCACCAAAGACCATCGCCCCCATTCGCCCGTTGCCGACAGGCAGCGCCTCCGTCCACACCGATGCGGGCTGTTCATACCAGAGCATAAGAGGTGAGGGCGGGCGAAAGGCTGCCCCACGCGCGTGCACGGATGACAGGGCGGCGGTGCCCGCTGCTATCGCCGCAACGCTCTCGCGACGGCTGAATTTCATGGCCTTGCTTCCTCCACCGCTTCGGGCAAGGGCGACAGGGTGAAGCTGTCGATATCGATATAGCCGCCGTCCGGCCGCGCATTATAGCAGGAAAGGGCGAATTGCTGCCCCTGGAACGTGCCGGTGCGCCAATCGAATTTCAGCGGGAAATGATCGCCTACGCCAGTCCATTTTCGTCCGTCGCGGCTGTAGGCGACGCGGCCTTCGTCACGGACGAAGTCCATGTCGGTGCGCAGCCAGAGCGTCTGGCCCGACACGGGCACGGATGCGACACGGGTTTCGGTGCGGGGGCCATCCTCCGTGGAATCGGTCACCATCATGGTCAGGGCGCGGCGACCCTTGTCGCTTCCGACAATCGACAACTGCGCGCTGATCTTGCCGAATGTGCCAACACCGCACACATCGCCTGTGCGCAATCCGCGCATGTCCACTTTGACGATAGCGCGGCTGCCCGGCCCCTGCCCCTTTTGCGTCAGCGTATTGCGTGCCGTCCACAGCCGGTCGGCTTGGGTTGCGTGAAGCCGCAGGAAGCCGGGCCGTTCGCGCAAAGACCAGCGGCGGTCATCGGGATTATGGTTCCATTGCCATTGCAGGCCCAATGTCGATGCGGAAAAATCATCCGATGCGGGCGGTTCGGCAAAGGGGTGGCCCATGATCGGCTTGGGCGCGCGGTCGGGTACGCGGCCCGGTGCGTCGGGCGTGCCCCATATCGGCCAGTCGTCCTGCCAATATACCGGGCTGATATTGGTCATCCGGCCGATCGATCCGGCATCGACCATGACAAAGCCGGCCCATTGGCCATTGGCCAGATCAACCAATGCGCCCTGATGGCCGCCGCTGGTGTCGTCGATCTGCGGACGGGTCTCCCACGGTCCCTGCAAGCTGCGCGCCCGCGAGACGCTCAGCGCCAGTTTGGAAGGGAGCGCGTTGAACAGATAATACCAGCCCGCGCGCTTGATGATCTTCGATCCTTCAGCGCCCTTGTTATAATGGACGACCTTGGACGCGGTAATCTTGGTGACGTCCTCGTTCATCGTCAGCAATGTCACTGTGCCGTCTGTCCCGATCGACGTCATCAGATAGGCTTGGCCATCATCCTCGAAGAACAGCGCCGGGTCGAAAGCGTGGCGATCCAGTTCGGTATAGGTCCAGGGGCCGGTCGGGCTGTTCGCGCGATAAATGCGCGTGTTGAGCCCGATCGGACTGACGGCCACATAGAAAGTGCCTTTGTGATAGCGCATACTGGCGGCGAAGAAGCCCCGACGATAATCGCCGCCATCGCTCAGATCATAGCGCGGATTGCCCTCCAGCCGATCCATGAGATGGTCGGCAATCTGCCAGTTCACCAGATCCTTCGAATGAAGGATGGTCATGCCCGGCGCATTGGCGAAGGTCGTGGTGATGAAGTAGAAATCCTCGCCGACGCGAATGATGTCGGGATCGGGATAGTCGGCGAAGAGGACCGGGTTGCGATAAGTGCCATCGCCCTGATCCGCGCGCCAGACTTGCGCGGGCAGGGTGGTGGCGGCCAGCGACAGCCCTAGCAGGGCGATGGATGACTTGATGGTCATGAGACGCCCTTTTCAGGATGCAGGGGTGTGGCGATAGGGACCGACGACCGTTCCGACGAACCCCCCTGCTTTGCGCGTGCTCAGCAGTGTCGCGTCCAGATCGGATTTGAGCGTCGCCCGCTTTCCGTCCACTTCATAGTCGAACGCCATCTTGCCACCATCGGCGCGGATGGTGAGCGTTACCGGGCCGGTGGCGGTCAGCGGTGCGGAGGCGACCAGCGTATCGGTATCGGCATTGTCCCGCGACGCCAGCGTGACCATCTTTTTACCCCCAACCTGGGTAATGCCGAACACTATATGGCTGCGGTCGCTCTGGATTGCGGCTAGCCCGGCGGTGTCGCCATCCTTTTCCGGGGTGAAGCGAATGGTCGTGGACATGGTGGCGATGGCATGTTGCTGCCGCCGTCCGACGAAGGCCGGAACGCCATTCAGATCACCCAGCGGCGTGCCGCTTTCCAGTTCCAGCGCGCCGTTGGTCACGCGATAGAAGGGCTGGCGGGGTGTGCGGATGCCGATCCACTGCATCGCCAGACGATCGCCGTCGAAATCATCGGTGTAGGTGAAGTTGCCGCTCATCGGCAGCGCAGGGCCAGGCTGGGCGGGCAGGTCAGGCACCTTGCCCACATGGGGTATCTTTTCGCCACGGGGCAAAATGATCGGCCAGCCATCCTTCCATGTTACGGGCAGCAGGAAGGTTTCACGCCCGATATTGTAGAAGTCGCCCTCATAGGGGCGTACCGCCAGGAAGGTCGCCCACCAGTCCCCCTTTTGCGTCTGGATCAACTTGGCGTGCCCGGCGGACCCAATCGGATCGGGCCGGTTGGGGTCCATATCCCGCTGGGTGAGAATGGGATTGTCCGCATAGGGAAGATAGGGGCCGCGCAGTTTCTTCGATCGCAGCACGACCTGGGAATGATTGACGCTGGTACCGCCTTCGGCGGCGGTCAGATAATAATAGCCATCCTTGCGGAAAATATGCGGGCCCTCGATCCATACCGGCTTTTTGCTGATGTCGACGCCGCCGTTGATCAACTGGGTGCTGGGGCCGACCATTTTGCCGGCGCGCCAGTCATATTCCTGAATCCAGATGGCGCGATGCCCGTCATAGCGGGGCTGTTCATCGGGCGCGCGGTTGTTGACGATATAGGCCTTGTCTCCCTCCCAATAAATGGACGGGTCGATCCCTTCAAAGGGCAGCCAGATGGGGTCGGACCAGGGACCGGCGGGATCAGTGGCGGTGATGACGAAGTTGTTGCGGCAAGCGACGCAGGTATTGACGATGTAGAAGACGCCATCATGCCAGCTGATGTCGGGTGCGAAGACGGCTTCCGATGTGCGGCGACCGGTAAAATCGAGCTGGCTGGGCCGGTCGATCGCATTGCCGATCTGGACCCAGTTCACCAGATCCTTCGACTTGAAAATCGGCAGGCCGGGGAAATGGGCGAAGGAGGAATTGACGAGATAATAGTCGTCGCCGACGCGGGTAATAGTGGGATCGGGATAATAACCCGACAATATGGGATTGATATATTCGCCTGGTCCGGCCTTCACCTGCTCAATGGACCTGCCCTCATAGGTGAAGCGGTCGAAGCGCGCCGGTTCGGCCTGGGCCACCGCACCAGATAGCATCAATGCGACGAAGGGCAGCAGCCGTCCCCTCATTCCTTGGCCCATGTGCATCAGTCCCTCTCCTCCAATTATCGGTCGCGATCTGAACGGGAGGACGTGTTTGAATCGTCTCACCCTGCCGGTCCGATAGGTGATAGCGCTAACATATATCCTTGTCGACCCGGTTGCGAAAGATCATGTGAACGAGACATCCCCGCGTCGGAGATGACCGGGATTGGGCGATGCTATGCAATAAAATTGCCCGCCCCTTGGAAAAGGGGCGGGCCAGTGGGGGGAAGCCGTCATGGTAAAAGGGTGGCATCGTGACTCACGTCATCATGGCGCGGCTGGCGGGCAGGCCATGGGCGCCCCGCTACCCTCGATCTGCACATTGCGCAGGCTGACCATCGTTGCTGCGTCGGCCCCCATACGGAAGGGCGTGCCAACCGCTTTGAAATCCAAGCCCTTGTCTTTGAAACATTGGAGCGGGATCTGGATGCTGCTTTCCCGGCCCAGTGGTGCCGCCGCTACCAGCGCGCTGACATCCAGCCGCGCATTGCCCATTGCGATCGAAACCGGGCCAGTGCCGCGGGCATCCACCCGCCAATCAACGCGCAAGGCAAAGCCGCCATTGAGTTGCCGCAGCATATCGACCGGGGGGCCGTCGATCGCGACATCACCTTTGCTGCTCCACTTGAACTGACGTCCATCCTCCTGCGCGGCGATATCGACCGCGCGCATCGACACGTTGCTGTCGAGGCCCAGTCGCCATGGATCAAGCACGCGACCCGTGCGCAGAAAAAGGCTGTCGCTGACCGCAGGACCCTGTTCCACACGGGGGTCTTCATTCACTGGACCTTGGCTGTGGGGGTGCGCATAGTCGAGGCCATATCCGACCGGGAAGAGCGGGGCTGTGACAGGAGAGCGGGCGTCCGCTGGCCAGGCGAAGGGCAGGCGACCCGTGAAGTCGCGGACGGCTTTGCCATCCTTGCCCGCCACCAGTACGTCGGCGACACCCTGCCCCTGCGATCCGGGCAGCCAGCCTGCGACGAACGCATCAGCGAGATTGAAGGCCGGGCCGACGAACAGCGGGCGGCCCGACAGGAAAAGCGCAACGGTCGGGATATCTTGCGCCTTCAACTTGGCAAGCAGTTCGCGTTCACCATCCTGACCTTGAAAGATGAGGTTCGACACGTCGCCTTGAAATTCGGCATAGGGCTGTTCGCCGAAAACGACGATGGCAACATCAGGCTTGTCGGTAAAATCCCCGGCCGGTGCCAACTGCCCGCTGCCTCCCGCCTGCTTGACTGCATCAATGATGGCACGGCCGATGGTGCTGCCTTTGGGGAAATCGGCGGCGCTCGTGTCGGTGCCCTGCCAGGTTATGGTCCAGCCGCCCGCCTGCATCGCCATATTGTCGGCACCCGGTCCCGTGACCAGGACTTTCGCACCGGGACGGATCGGAAGCAGCGACCCTTCATTCTTGAGCAGGACAAGCGATTTGGCAACGGCTTCGCGGGCGATCGCCAGATGCGCATCGGCTCCGACCAAAGCCGGATCGCCGCGCGCGATGCGGGTCGGCCCCATCAGGCCTAGCTTATATTTGACGCGCAAATTGCGCCGCAAGGCATCATCCATTCGCGCCATCGGAATCGTGCCGTTGCGCACATCGCGCAGCGTGGCGTCGAACAAACCCTTCCAACTATCGGGCGCCATGAACAGGTCCAGTCCTGCATTGATCGACGCCGCGCAATCCGTGACGGTGCAGCCGGGTACTTGCCCGTGACCATTCCAATCGCCGACGATCAGCCCTTCAAACCCCATCCGCTTTTTCAGAACATCGGTCAGCAGGGTCGGATTGCCATGGTTTTTGGCACCGTTCCAACTCGAAAAACTGGCCATAACGGTGAGAGCCCCTGCGTCGATGGCGGCAGGATAGCCTTGCGCATGGATGCGGATCAGCTCTGCTTCGGGCAATCGGGCGTCGCCCTGATCCTTGCCATTTTCCGTGCCACCATCCGCCAGGAAATGCTTTGCGGTTGCCGCCACCCGCAATGGACCAAGCGGCTTTCCAATCGACAGATCACCTTGCAGGCCCTCGACCATCGCCTTGGAATAGGCTTTCACCAACGCCGGATCGGCGGCATAGCCCTCATAGCTGCGGCCCCAGCGGAGATCCTGCGGCACTGCCAATGTGGGGGCGAAGGTCCATTCGATACCCGAACCGGCGATTTCGGCGGCGGTGGCCATGCCGATGCGCTGGATCAGTTCTGGATCACGCGCCGCGCCAAGGCCAATATTGTGCGGGAAAATTGTCGCGCCCGGCAGGTTCGAATGGCCATGGACAGCGTCAACGCCGAACAGGATCGGGATGCCAGCGCCCGCCTTTTCAGACGCGGTCCGATAATCGCGCACCAGCTTGATCCAGGTCGCGGCATCGGCGCGTTCGTCGCCGAACGGCCCGGAATTACCGCCTGCCAGGATGGACCCCAAGGGATAGCGGGCAAGATCGGCGGGCGTGATGGCACTGATGTCCGCCTGAATCGTCTGGCCAACCTTCTGCTCCACCGTCATGCGTGCGATAAGGCGGTTGATCGCGGCTTCGGTTTGGCGATCGGTGATCGCCGCAGGGCTGCGTGCGGCAGGCCATACTGCGGGATTGGCTTTCGCCGCCGGTGGCACCACGGTCGGGTCGAGCGCTGCACGCTGTTGTCCCCACGCCTGCATATTGCCGCCAATGGCCAGCGCCATGATCATGATTCCCGCTGCTGAGCGCATCGGCATCCTTCCTCGTCAGTTTTCTGTGAACGTTCTCAATCCCTGTTTGTCATGGGTTGCGAGCGGGATCAAGCCTTTTGCGGCAATTGGTCGTCAGCACCGATCTGCGTGACGCAACAGGACGGCCGCAATAATGGACAGGAAGGCCAATACCAGGAAAAGCCCGGAGAAACCGAGATTCGGCACCAGCACCAGGGTCAGCGACGGCATGATAAGCGATGGTACGGTATTGGTGAGGTTGAACAGCCCCAGATTGCGGCCGCGCCGTCCGTCATAGGGTAACACTCGCAACGTTTGCGCGCTGTGCAGCGCAAGAAAGACATTGCTCGAAAGGCCGAACACCAAAAAGCCGGTAACCGCTGCGGCTGGTCCCCGCGCCATGGCCATGGCGGCAAGGCCAAGGGCGGCAAGAATGGCAGCAATGCAGAGTGGAAAGATCGGCCGATCATGACGGTCAGCCCAACGGCCCGCGATCAAGGCGCAAGGTGCTGCCAGAAACAGAACCAGGGTCAGGATGCGCGCGGTGAGGCTATCGTCGAACCGCCCGTCGATCGTCTGGAACCAGAAATAGAGATAGGCGAACAGGGCGGCTTCGGCGATCTGGACCAGCAGGCGCGCGCACCACATGCGGGTAACCATGGCGCGGAGCCAAGGCAGGGGAGCTACGGCATCGTCACGCGGACGTTGCGTTGCTACCTTGCCGGATTGGCCCAGCAGCACAAGCGGCAGGATGCACGACATTGCCAGCAAAGCGACCATCGCAAAGCGCAGCGGTGGATCGGCAAGACCGGGCATCGTAACCACTGATCCCGCCAATGCGCCTGATGCTGGCGCAAAGGCAAGCAACCCGCCAAGCCGCCCTTTCTGCCTATCAGGCACGCAGTCCCCGGCCCAGGCCGCCAATGGACCCAGCATCATGTTGAGCGCCATCTGCCAGAGCAGGATCAGCAGGACCAGCGGCCCAAATCGGTCGACATGAGGAAACAGGCCCAGCAACACGCTTGACGATAACAAGCCGACCAAGACCCAAAGACGGCGAGAGCCGCTGACATCACTCAGCCAACCAAAGAGGATGTTGGCGAGGCTGGCGGCGATGGCCCCGACAAAAGTGAGGATGGCCAGCCACTGGACATTGTCGGTCCCCGCCAGAAGATCAACGCGCACGGGCAGCAAGATGGTCAAAAAGGGGGTGTAGGCGATGGCGGCACCTGCCCACGCGAGCGCATAGAGAAACAGGAAGCGACGATCGCTACCCGCCGCCGCTTGTTTAGGCGACATCGGGCGGGGGCGCGGTAGAAGCCCGCTCGACCAGACCCATCGGTATGATGACGGGCGCGGGCGGATCGAGCGTCACACTGGGCGCTGTGATGAGCAGGCGCACCGCCATGGCCGTTGTCTCGGCAATGGGTTGGTCTACAGCGGTCAGCGGCGGGGTGGTGAAGCGGACAAGCGGCGTGTTATCGAAACTGACCAGCGACAGATCGGCAGGAATAATAAGGTCCGCGTCGCGCGCCGCCTCGATCGTGGCGAGTGCCATCTGATCGTTGCTGGCGATGATAGCGGTTGGCCGTTCGGCGCGCATAAGCAAGGCCTTCGCAGCCCGCAAGCCGGAAGCATAGCTGAAATCGCCCGTTTCGATCAGTCCATCGGTCTTCAGATCGGCTGCCGCCATTTCCGCCTGCCAGCCATCCACGCGCCAGCCCGACAGTCGATATTCGGCGGGGCCGGCTATGAACCCGATGCGCCTATGCCCCATATCCAGCAGATGCCGCGTGGCGCGTCGCGCGGCGCCTTCATCGTCCATCGACACGCGGATACCCGCCGGCAGCGCGCCATCCTCATGCCCCTGCGCCCCGATACGGGCATAGGGTACATGGTGACGCTTCAGCGTCGCCAATATGCGGGGATTATCGGAGTGGGGTGGCGTCAGGATCGCGCCATCGGGTTGGAGCGCCGCCAAAGCAGCGCCCAATTCACGTTCCAGATGATCGGCATGGGTATCGACCAGTTCGAAGATCATGCGATAGCCATGTTCGGCACATTCCAGCATGCCGCCCAACAGCATCTGGTCGACCCAGTCCGTGCCCTGGCGCGCGCGCCAATCCGCGATCGTGCGTTCGCGATCGTTGAGCGCCAGAATAAGATAGGAGCGCGATCCACTCATCCGCTGGGCCGCAATGGACGGCACATAGCCCAGCCGATCAATCGACGCCTGCACGCGATCGCGCATTTCCGGGCGGACATTGGGCTCGCTGTTGATGACGCGGCTCACCGTCTGCAGGGATACGCCCGCATCTGCCGCAACATGTTTGATCGTGACTGCCAGCCGCCGTCGCGCCATTTACTGCCCATTCTCCGTCGGGGGAACGGCGTCTTTCTGCCAGACACGCACCCAATCGATCTGCATCGTCTTGGGCAAGCCAGTCGGATCGACGCCCTTGCTGTTGCGTCCTTCGGGCAAGTGGCCGCCGATGGCAAGATTGAGAATGAGATGGAAGGGGCGGTCGAACGGCGCGCCTGGCTTGTCCGACCCCAGACTGTGCCATTCATGCGCCGCGCGCCGTGCAAACTCCACGCCGTCCACCCGCCAAACGATGCCAGTGACGTCCCACTCGATTTCATAGACATGGAAGCCATCAAGCGGGGCCGGCATAGGCGTTTCGTCGCCGATATAGCGGTTGCGTGGCGGGAGACCGCCAAAGTGGATCGTCCCCAGGACACGATCCTCGACCTGCCCTCGGCAGGTATCACAGGGCGTGCCTAGATTGACGGCTTCCATGATGTCGATCTCGCCGGACTGCGCCCAGCCGCCATAATCCCACCCTTCGGGCAGCATCCATATGGCGGGCCATGTTCCCTGGCCCTGCGGCAGTTTCGCGCGGACCTGTGCCTTGCCATAAAGCCAGGCCGCCTTGCCATCGGTCGAAAGGCGCGCCGATGTGAAGGGTTTGGTGCGGGTTGCGCGCACCTTCTCAGGTGTATTGCGCTGATCCGGCGGGAAAGCCGGGCCTTCATGTCTCTCCTGCCGAGCGATGATGTCCAATAGGCCATTGGCGACCCGATGGTTGGCCGCAGAGGGGGTATAGCATTGCTGTTCTTCATTGCCCCCGCCCCAGCAATTATCAGCCAAGTTCCATTTGCGTGGGTCCAGCGCCGGACCATCAAATTCATCCGCCCAAACCTTGCGCCAGCCCGGCTGTTCCGGTGCGGCGACCGCTACTTCGGCACCGGCGCACAGCAGCGTCGCGATGAGGAGGCGCGCGATCATGCCGCCACCGGCTCCTGCGCGCTGCAATAGCGCGCAATATAGGCGGCATGATCCGGCAGGTTCGCCACGGTACGGGACACCTGATGCTTGAGTGACGTCATGAGATGGTTCAGTTCGTCGGACCTCAGCTTCCCGGCTATGGGGTGATGGCTTTGCGGGGTGATGCCCTGACCCATCATGACCTGCACCCAGCTATTTTCCGCGAACAATTCCTCATTCTTGCGGAAGACGCGGCCGGTCTGCCGGAATAATTCCATGCGGTGGGTGAGGCTGTCGGGCACCGCCATCGCCGCGCAATGACGCCAGAAGGGCGTATCGCGCCGGTCCGTGGCTTTATAGTGCAGGATGAGGAAATCACGGATCTGCTCCATGTCCGTCATCTGTTGATCGTTGAATTCGGCGATGTCGAGCGGGCTTACGGTGCCCGCGGGCAGCATCCGCAAGATGCGCAGCACGGCCCGTTGGATCAGGTGGATGGACGTGGATTCCAGCGGTTCCATGAACCCGCCAGACAGACCCACCGCCACGCAGTTGCGATGCCATTGCCGCCGCCGTGCCCCGGTGCGGAACCGGATCGGGTTGGGTTGCACCAGCCTGTCGCCTTCGACCGAGGCCAGCAGTTTTTCGAGCGCAGCGTCCGGGTCCATGAAGCTGCTGCAATAGACGATGCCATTGCCCTGCCGGTGCTGGAGCGGGATGCGCCATTGCCAGCCCGCCTCATGCGCAATGGCGCGGGTATAGGGGACGGGCGGCCGCACGCTGCTGGTCTGGATCGCCACCGCGCCATCGCAAGGCAACCAGTGGGTCCAGTCATCATAGCCGACATGCAGCGCCCCTTCGATCAGCAAGGCGCGAAAGCCAGTACAGTCGATGAACAGATCCCCTTCGATCTGGCGATCGCCGTCCAACAGGAGCGCGGCGATGTCGCCATTGTCGCCGTCCAGTTCGACCTTGGCGATGCGCCCCTCGATCCGCTGGGTGCCGTCTGCTTCCGCCATCCTCCGCAGGAAGCGGGCGTAAAGCCCCGAATCGAGCTGATAGGCATAGTTCATCCGGTCGTCGGGCAAATGTGCGAATCGACTGGCCTCCGCCGCCTTCAACTCCAGGCAATAGTCGCCATAGGGCGCGTCATATCCATGGGTTTGGGCATGCAGCCAGAAATGCTGGAACCCCGCCGACCAATGATCCTTGCCGGTCCCGCCGAAACTGTGGAAATAGCTTTCGCCCGGCACGCGCCAATTTTCGAAATTGATCCCCAGCTTGAACGTGGCCTGGGTCGCGCGCATGAAGTCGGCTTCGTTGATGCCCAATATGCAATTATAGGCGACCAGTGGCGGGATGGTGCTTTCGCCCACGCCGATCGTCCCGATCTGCTCGCTTTCGACCAAGGTGACTTGCGCAACTGGTCCCAGCGTGCGGGCGAGTGCGGCGGCCGTCATCCAACCGGCGGTGCCGCCCCCGGCGACGACGATGCGAAGGGGCAAGGATGTCGTGTTCATAGCGACAGGCTCCTCAACAGAAAATGATGCAGGCGTTGGGCGGTTTGCGCGTCGAGCGGGGCCAGTACGCCGCGGCCCTTTTCCGGCAAGTGGGCGCGGGCTGCCTCGCCGCCGGAAAAGACATAATGGTCGAACATCGCCTGCCAGATCGCGCGCTCCTCTTCGGGCAGGTCGCGGATGGTCATGATCGCATGGTGCAGCGCGTTATGGGGCTGGCCCAGATAACGTGGCGTGTCGCGCCACCAATAATTCACCAATATATTGAAATCGGACAGCCCTTCGACATGATGATACCAGAGCGAGGGTATGAACAGTGCATCTCCCGGCTCAAGCTCGGCAACCTGCGCGGTCGCGAGCGCATCGCGGAAACGGGGATAGGTCGTAAAATCTGGGGCCGCGAAATCGACCATCGAGATTGGGCGCCCCGCCGGGGTGATGTCGATCGGGCCAAGATAAAGATTGGCGAACTGGTCGGGCGGGAACAGGGTGAACCGTCGACGCCCGGCGGCGCAGCAAGCAAAATTGTCCGGAAAATCATTATGGGCGGCGATGCGGGACGCATTGCCGATCCACAAAGATGCCAACGGGATGCGCGAACCCAGCGGCATGGGGTTCGCGTCGGCCAGCCCGTAAAAAAATTCATGCATATCGACCGAGCCGAGGTAGACGGTAGGGACTTGCGCCGCATCCTGCCCTCGGGCCGTATCAAATCCTGCAAAAATTTCCGGCAGCTTGGCTTTGCCCATACGGAAATTAACCGCCATGTCGGCATCGTAAAATAGCCGCCCCCCGGCATCCGGCTGTGCGGAGGAAAAGACGAATTCGCGGTCGCGGGCGTGCGCCAGCAGATAGGCCCGTGCAGCCCGGTCCGATTCCAGTCCTGCCTGCACCAGCGGCCAATCGCGGACCAGCCCGCGAATGACGAATGGGGTCGCCTCCTGCCGCAGCAACGCATCAAGCATCGCAGCGTCAGGCGCATCAAGCACCCGAACCGGCGGCAGCTTGGCCAGCCCGGTCTCAGTCACCGGCTACTCTACGGTTCTTGCGCGCGACCAGTTCCGTGAATTGCGCGATCGACGCCACCGCCATGAACAGCGCCATCAGATGCCCGGCGCGGTGCAGATCATCGAGCGCGGCGGCATCGAGCGCGCGCAGCCGTTCCTCATCAATGATGTGAAAGCCTACCAGGCTGTTATGCGTTCCGTCGACTAGTGGCACGTCCAGTGTGAACGGTTCGAGCAGGGCATGGCGCTCCAGCGCGGCGAAAAAGTCTGTGCTCGCCACAAAGGCTGCATCGAGATCGCCAAGCCGTTGCGCGATAGTGTCCAGCCACGCCGTCGGCTGTCCCGTCTCGTCGAACAGGCGCACGCCCTCCTCGCCCGCATGGACAAGGCGCGGACTGGCCATATCGACATGCACCTGCGGCGGCCTGCTTCCATCGGGCGAGCGGCCGATCAGGAAGGGTTGTACTGCTTGTGCCAGTGGCTTGTAGCTCGCATCCCAATGATCGTCTTCCAGAAAGAGATTTTCGCCATTGGCAAAGCCGAACAGCGCGACGGCCGACCATGTTCCGCTTTCAAGGTCGCGCCGGAACAATATGGGGAAATGGGCCTGGGCCTGTCGAAATTCAGCCGGCATCAAAAGGCAGGCCATCACCGCATCGCCCAGCGCCGCCCCGCTGTCCGTGCGAACGCGCAGGTCACGATGGGTAAGGGAATCGAGAATCTGGTGCTGGGTCATGACGCGCAAATGGCTCCATTGGCGATGATGCCGGTGTCCCGTATTGCCACCGATGTTTCTCCTGGCCGATGCAGGACAAGACCGCACCCTGTCAGGTACGGTCTTGTCCCATCGTGCCGGAAATCTATCAAGTCATTCCGTCAGAAGTTGACGCGAAGGCCTGCGCCATAACGGGCATATCCTGGCGAGGCGAAGAACACGTTATTTTCGCTACGCAAATGGCCGCGGCGGCTGGTGCCGGTCAGATCAATGGCTTCCACAAAGGCAGTATACCCTTTTTTGAACTCCCAGCTCGCGCTGGCATCAACCTGGCCATAGGCTTCGATGTAGAAGGGATTGGGCCCGGTTCCAGCGAGGAACTTATCACGCCAGTTATAAGCGATACGCGCCTGAATGCCGTTCTTGTCATAGAATAGGACGGCGTTGGCACTGTCGGACAAGCCGGTCAGCGCGAATTGCGGGACGCTGGACGGCTGGCTATTATCATATACGGCGTCGCCGCGAACGATCGTATAGTTCAGGATCGTGCCAAAGCCCGTATCCCAGAAACTATGCTGGATCGCGAATTCGAAGCCATAAAGATGGGCACTCTGATCCGAGTTGATCGGTGTCGATACCTGGAAATTGACCGCGCTATCTTCGGGCAGGCCCAGAATTTTGCCCGTATAGTTGCCTGTGGTGGGGTCAAAGCTATCGACAATGACCGACGCGGGATAATTGGCGAAGATATAGTTGCGCAGGTCCGTTGTGCTGGCATTGCCCCCCAATGCCGCGACCGCCGCCCGATAGCGCGGCCCGTCGGCCGGGTTGGTCAGGCCGAATGCGTCGGTATCAATCCGGGTGCTGGCAATGAAGTTACGTACCCGCTTGTCGAAAAAGCCGACCGACACATAACTGGATGGTGCATAATACCATTCGGCTGACAGGTCGATATTCTTCGACTTGTACGGAAGCAGGCCGGGATTGCCCTGGCTGCCGGTTCCGCCTCCGATACGGAATAGCTGATCGACCGTACGACCGCCCTGCATCGACGCATAGTCGGGTCGGGTAATGGTATGGCTGTAGGCGGCGCGCAGCTTTACATTTTCGATCGGTTCGAAATCGATGTCGAAGGCGGGCAGCCAGTTTTCATAGTCCCCTCGGAAGGTCGTAAAGTCACTACCAGTCCCATAAGTCAGGTTGAACTCATTGGCGGAGACCCATTGCGTGCCAGTGGGGATCGGCACCAGCGCAGAAGAGCGAATCTTGGTCTTTTCGTAGCGTACGCCCGCGCGGAAATGGGCTGGACGATTGGCAAGGTCGAAGGCAAGGTTGGCCTGCACATAAGGCGCGACGGTCCGCTCACGAATGCGGCGATCCACTGTGAAGGTGGACAGGCAATTGCCATCACCGCCGCAAATGCCATTCAAATCGTCAAGAAAGCCGACCATCTTCTCGAAATTGAACGTATAGAATTGCTGGAGCATGGCCGGATCGCCCGCGCCCGACAGACCCTTGAACTTGTCCGGCAAGCTTTGCAGCGTGAACAGGTCGTCCGACAATTGATCCTTGGTCGTGGACCCGCCCCACGTGTCGTTCTGAATGAAGCCATAGGCGGACCGCACCTTGTTTTCGATATAGGTGACGCCGAAATCGAGGCTGTCGAGAATGCTGGAGTCGAAATCATAACGGCCGCGTAGCTGGCCTTCGTTGATACGATCCTTGAAATAGGCGTTACGGAAAGCGTTGCCGGTCGCCTGAATATTGCCCGCGTCCAAAGCATTGATGCCCGGATGCATTTCGACCGAAATCACTGGCAGGTCTTTGGTATAATTCACGGTCTGGCTGCGCACGCCAAATACCGCCGTGCCGACCGACGTGCTCGTGCCATAGGGGTTGTTCGCGCCCGATTCCGCTGTCGAATGATGCGCGTCCAGCTCCAGCCGCAATCCGCCCGGCCCATCCCACGCGATATTACCGCCCAGGGATTTGTTGGTCGATCGGTTCTCGGTCAGCGCACCTGAATAAGAAAGGTCTTTGCCCTCGTTCGCTTGGAACTGTTCGGAATAGAATTTCGGCCCCGCCACCGGACCATCGGTCCAGGCGCTCGACACATCGTTGAAGTTGAACCAGACGCCGACATTGGAATTGCGCACCTGAACGGTATTGCGCGAATAGGTATAGTCGAACGTCGCGGTCAGATTGTCCGCGGGGCGCACCTGCAACACGATCTGGCCGTTCAGACGCTCACGTTCGATATCATTAAGGTCGTAGCTTGCATTTTGCTGGACCTGGTAGACGTCGTTAGGCCCAGGACGATTGTCGATATTGGCAAAGCGCGGATCACCCGCCTGCGGCAGCGAACCCCAGTTATTTTCCGATCCCAGATAACCATCGCGCCAACCGACATTGGCCTGATTCACGCTGGCTTTGCGCTTCTGCCACGATCCAGTGACGGCAATACCGAACAGGCCATCGGCGAAGGTATCGGAAATGATGCCCGATATTTCCGGGGTCACCGGATTGCCCTCATTGCGCGAACTGTCATAGACGCCCTTGACCGCGAAGCTGCCCCTCAGACCTGGCCGGTCCAGGGGACGGGGCGTCTTGATATTGATGGTCGATCCGATGCCGCCGGTCGGCAGGGTAGCGCGGCCGGATTTGTAGACTTCCACGCCTGCGACGCCTTCCGACGCCAGATTGGCAAAGTCGAAGGATCGGCTGGCCGGCGCGCTGGCACCATCGCCCAAGCTCGATGTGGGCATCTGGCGACCATTCAGCAGCACCAGATTGAACTCCGGCCCAAAGCCACGAACCGTAACGGTCGATCCTTCGCCGTTCGAACGGTCGATCGACACGCCGGTAATGCGCTGGAGCGATTCTGCGAGGTTGGTGTCGGGGAATTTGCCGATATCCTCCGCCGAAATCGCATCCACCACACCCTGGGCGTTGCGTTTGATGTCGCGGGCGGCATTCAAACTGGCCCGGATGCCCGTGACCACGATTTCCGCTGGCGCTTCGTCGACAGCACTGTCCTGCGCCATGGCCGACTGCATGCCCATGCTCAGGGCCATCGCGGACGCGCCAGACACATAAACGGATAGAGTCCGAGTTTTGGAAATTGTCATTTTATCCTCCCCGCGCCGCGAATCGGCGTCTGACACCCTTGTTGTGAACGTTCACCTAATTGATAACGTTCACTTGGTCAATCCGTTTGCGATTATTGCCGATGGATTGCGCAACCGTAGAACATAGGGCGCAACCCGTAGCGTCATGGCCTTGGGGGTGGATTGCGCGATCCAAAACAGAGTGATTGCAGTCCTGTAGAACGCGAACAGGCGCATCGCCGGGGGAGCAGGAATGGGCGTCAACCGGCCGAATATCCTCACCGCAGCAGATAGGCGGTAGAATTTGTATGAGTATTGCTTTATTGAATTTGGGCGTCGAAAATAGGGCGCGCGGAAACGAGGGGATGCAATCTATGAAATTCAATCTCTTGGTAGCATTGGCTTTTGTTGCCATTCCCGCGCCGCTTCTCGCTCAGTCAGCGCCGATCAGGCTGACGGTGGAGGCTCAAGGGGAGGGCCCCAAAATTGATCGCAATATTTTCGGCCAGTTCGCGGAAAATCTGGGCACCGGCATCTATGGCGGGGTCTGGGTGGGTGAGGAGTCACCCATCCCCAATGTTCGCGGCATTCGCAGCGATGTGGTGGAAGCGCTCAAGGCGCTGAAAGTGCCCAGCGTCCGCTGGCCAGGCGGGTGCTTCGCCGATGAATATCATTGGCGCGACGGCGTTGGCCCGCGCGACAAGCGCGCCGTGACGGTGAACGGCAGTTGGGGTAACGCGCTGGAAAAAAATGATTTCGGGACGGACGAGTTTTTCGACTTCCTCCAGCAGATCGGCTCGGAAGCCTATATTTCCGTCAACATGGGTTCTGGCAGTGTCAAGGAGGCGGCTGACTGGATGGCCTATATGACGGCTGATGCGGGCACGACTGCGGGAGCCGAGCGTGCCGCCAACGGTCATCGCGAACCCTATCGCGTCAAATTTCTCGGCATCGGCAATGAAAGCTGGAGTTGCGGCGGCGCATATCGCGCCGACTATTATGTCGATGAGATGAAACGCTATGCGCGGTTCGCCCGCAATCTCAATATTCAGCAGCAGGGGACGGACAATCCGGCGGGCGGATCGGTCGCAGGGGCTGATCCGATGCAGCGGATTGCCGTTGGTCCGGGCGGACTGGATACGGCCTATACCGAATCCGTCATGCGGGCTTGGAAGGAGCATGACTGGAGTTGGAGCATCGAGGGACTCTCGATGCACCACTATACATGGATAAGCTGGCCGCCCTCCTTTTCGAGTGTGGATTTTGGTGAGCGCGAATATGCCATGCTCATCCAGGATACGCTGAAGATGGAGGATATGATCCGTGTCCACGCGGCGGTGATGGACAAATATGACCCGGACAAGAAAGTCCCGCTGGTTATCGACGAATGGGGTGTTTGGCTTGCCAAGCTGCCGGGCAGTCGCGACGGATTTCTCCATCAGCAAAACTCGATCCGCGACGCCATTATCGCCGCCATCAATCTTAATATGTTCACGCGCCACGCGGACCGAGTGCGCATGACGGCCATCGCCCAGATGGTGAATGTGTTGCAGGCCATGATCCTGACGGATGGGCCAAGGATGGTGCTGACCCCCACCTATCATCTGTTCAAAATGTATGTCCCGTTCCAGGACGCGACGCGACTCCCGATCAGCTTTGATGCCGGAACCTACCGCTTTGGCGACGTGAGCGTTCCGCGCATCGACGCGATCGCGGCGCGTGACACGGATGGCAAGTTGTGGATCGCGCTGACCAATGTCGATCCGACAAAGCCAGCGCAGATTGACGCGGAAGTTGCAGGCATGCGTGCCCGCCTCGCGTCGGGCACCGTTCTGACGGCCGATCGGGTGGATGCCGTCAACAGTTACGAGAAGCCGGACATGGTCGTGCCGCGACCAATATCGGCGAAGGTCAGCAATGGCCGCATCCAGATGACGCTGCCGCCCAAATCGGTGACGGTGCTGTCCGTCCAACCATAACAGTTTTGGGTTGCGAGGCTTTTCAAGCGCAGGATCATTTTGGAGCAGCCGCCATGGCATTTCAGAAGCAAGACTGGCGGAGACCAGTTGTCGCTCGACTTCGATTATTGGCACTTCACGCGCTGATGCAATCCCGCGCGGACCGACAGGAGAGAGGGTATATGAGGGCATTTCTGATAGCGACTGGCGCGGCCATCATGATGACCGCGCAAGCCCACGGCCAATCCGCTGACACGCCGACCGGGTTGGACGAGCTGGGCCGGACCCGTGCGGTCGTGTCGGGGCAGGATGGCCGTTTCGCCTTTCAACCGCTGCGGAACGGCGTGCAGTTTCGCCTGAACGGCGTTGTGAAATCCGTCATCTTCTATTCTCCCCAGATCGTACGGGTAAACGCCCATCTGGGCGAGTCTTATTGGACGCAGCGCAGTCTCGTGGTGATCCGTGAACCCGCCATTGTGCCTTTCACCATGGAGGATAGTACGCAAACGCTCGAATTGACGGGTAGCAAGGTGCGCGTGGTGATCGACAAGGCGAGCGGCGCGCTCACTTATTATGATCGCACCGGACGACTGCTGACGCGCGAAGAACCGGACACCCCCCAGTCGATCGACAAGCGCGTCATTTCCAATGCACCGACTTATGAGGTGGAGAACCGCTTCACGCTCAAGCCCCAGGAGGGGATTTACGGGCTCGGTTTTACCAGCGATGACGAGGTCAATCGCCGCAACAAGGAGTTGCTGCTGGTTCAGACCAATGTTGGCATCATTATTCCTGTGATGGTCTCCACGGAGCGTTATGGCATCCTTTGGGATAGCTATTCGCAGATGCGCTTCAAGGATGACGTGCAGGGCGCGCGGCTGTGGGCGGAAAGCGCGCCGGGCGGGGTCGACTATTATTTTATGGCCGGCGACACGATGGATGGCGTCATCGGTGCCTATCGCTGGTTGACGGGCGACGCGCCTATGTACCCAAAGCAGGCTTTTGGCCTCTTCATGAGCAAGGAGCGATATCCCACGCAGGACCGTATCGTGGAGGTAGCAAAGACCTTTCGCAGGGAGGGTTTCCCCCTCGATTATATCGTGCAGGACTGGCAATATTGGGGCAGCGATAAGGATGGCAAATGGTCCGGCATGATTTGGGATCCGGTGCGCTTCCCCGATCCGGAGGGGATGAGCCGCACGATCCATGATCTGAATATGAAACTGATGGTGTCGATCTGGCCATCGGTCGGCAACGATACTCCGCTGGCCCACGAGCTCGACCAATATGGCTTGCGCTTCAAACCGCTCCACTGGATTTCCAAGCAGGCGCGCGTCTATGACGCCTTTAGCCCCAAGGGGAGTGACATCTACTTCAAGCACATAAAGTCAGGCCTGCTCGACAAAGGTGTCGACGCCTTGTGGATGGACGGGACGGAGGTGGAGGTCAGTTCGGCCATGTGGAACCCGGTCGACAATGTCCGCGATACGAAGGCGCTGGGCAGCAATGCGATGGGGGACTTCACCCGCTACCTCAATCCCTATTCGCTGCTGACGACCGAGGGGACCTATAAGGGGCAGCGCGCCGTCAGCGACAAGCGCGTCTTCACGCTGACTCGGTCCGCTTGGGCGGGCGCGCAACGCACGGGCGCGGCGTCCTGGTCTGGCGATATCTACGCAAGTTGGAAGACCTACGCCCAGCAAATTGCAGGCGGCGTCAACGTGACTGTTACTGGCAATCCCTATTGGACGCAGGATACGGGCGGCTTCTTCGTCAGTGATTTTCCCGGCGGCGAAAACAATCCCGCGTGGCGCGAACTTTTCGCCCGATGGTTTCAATATGCCGCCTTCAACCCGATCATGCGTATACATGGGACAAACGTCGAGCGCGAACCCTATATCTTCAAGACGCTGGACCCGCAGCTCTACAAAACGCTGCTCGATACTGTGCATCTGCGTTACCGGCTGCTCCCTTATATCTACAGTCTCAGTGCCCAGGTGACGTCGGACGGCTATACGCTCATGCGACCGCTGGCGATGGACTTTCCTGACGATCCGGCAGTGCGCGACATCAGCGACAGCTTCATGTTTGGCTCTTCTCTGCTAGTGCATCCCGTCACGCGCGCCATGTATCATATCCTCCCCTCATCACCGACGACCGTGGCGGCCAGCGATCTGCGCACGGCCGATGGCAAGCCGGGGCTCGATGTGCAGTATTTTCAGGGCGAAAATTTCGAAACGCCGCGTGGCAGAGCGGTGGATCAGAAAATTGATCATACATGGCCAGATCCGCCCTTGGCCGAACTGCCGCCTGGCCTAACCTCGCTCAGTCATTTTTCAGCCCGATGGCAGGGCGACATCATCGCGCCGGAGGATGGCGAATATGAAATCGGCCTGCGGGGCAATGACGGCATGCGGATGTTCCTGGGTGGCAAGGCGGTCATTGACGAATGGAACCGCAGCGCGACGCGGACACGTACCGTCCGTTATAATCTGAAAAAGGGCGAAAAGTTGCCCGTACGCCTGGAATTTTTCCATCCCGAAGGAGGGCGGGTGTTCCAATTTGTATGGCGAACGCCGTCCGAGCTCAAAAGGGACGCTGCTGCACGTCATGCACCGCCCGACTTCAGCATGGCGACCTATCTGCCGGAAGGGTCCGACTGGTTCGATTTCTGGACGAATGAAAAACTGCCGGGCGGCAAAACGACAAAGCGTGATGCGCCCTTGGACGTCCTGCCGCTCTATGTTCGCGCTGGATCGATCATCCCGATGGGGCCGGTCCTGCAATATGCAACGGAGCGTCCCGATGCGCCCTATGACATCCGCGTCTATGCCGGTGCGAACGGTCACTTCACGCTCTATGAGGACGACAACGAAACCTACGCCTACGAAAAGGGCGCGGCCGCGCGCTATGATCTGGTTTGGAACGATGCAAAAGCGACGTTGCAAATAAGCGAGCGGCAAGGATCTTTCCCTACCCTGGTTAAGCAGCGACCGCTCAAGATCACCATCATCGGGCGGAAAGACACCAGGACGCAGGCTCTCATATCGTCCGAACGCACCGTCCTATATGATGGACGGCGTCAGGTGGTGCGGTTCACTCAGCGATAGGCGGCGGACCGATCTGAACTGCCGCGCGATGCTTGCAATACAAGAAGACAAGGCACGGCGGGCGAAGGTTGAAGCCACTTTAACTGCCCGGCCTGCCTTCCCCACAACAGATCCACTCCACGCTCCTGATTGGGTCGTGCAATAATATATGACGATCCCTAACAATAAGCGACGCAGCTTTTGGGGAGCATGCTGCGCCTAGACGTGAAGCGGTTTTGTTTCGTTGGTCAGAACGCCGATAGGCAAGGCGTATCCGGGTGCGTTCAACGATACGCGGCCTCAGGCGCTGGCCGACTATGCCATTGCCCGTGCCTTCCAGTGTGCCGGGCTCGAAGGCGCGGAGGTGGAGGATGTGGTGCTCGGCTGCGCCATGCAGCAGGGGGCAACTCACTCAAATATTGCCCGGCAAGGTGCGCGACGGGCCGGATTGCCGATTTCCGTCGCGGGAATGAGCATTGACCGCCAATGCGCATCGGGCCTGATGGCGGTCGCCACCGTGGCCAAGCAGATCATCGACCAGGGCATGAACATGCTCGAAACCACGGGAATAGTTGGGCGGCACGATAATATCAGCCGCTAGGCCCAGAACGAACTGGGCGTGCAGTCGCTGCCGCAGAGGCAGGACGGTTCGCACAGGAAATCGTCTCTATGACTACGATCATGCTGGTCACTGACAAGGCGAGAGGCGCAGTCACAGCGCGCCACGATGTGCGTGGGCGGCGGCTGCGAACTGGCCCTGTCTCACGATATGACTGTTGCGTCGGAGCAATCATCATTTGCCCTGCCTGAGGTGAAACGCGGCTTCGTTGCTACGGGCGTCCGAACTCGGATTGGTCAATGATGTGATCGAGACCAGCGGCGCTGTCGAGGGCGCCCTGGCGCTGGCCGAGCGGATTTGCGTGAACGCGCCGATTGGAACGCGACGCCGACCGGCACGATCTGCGCATGGCGCATCCGCTGCTGACGACCTGACGCAAAAGGGCGCAGCCGGTTGCCCCGACTGCGCCCTTTCGTGCGACCCCGAAGGGATTTCGATTAGACGAGCTGTTGTTCCAGTTCGCCCAGCACGCGGTAGCAATCAAATACCTTGGCGACGCTCGAATTGGGCTCGCGGCCTTCGCGGATCGCGCCGATAAATTCGCGGTCCTGCAATTCGATGCCGTTCATTGACACGTCCACTTTCGACACGTCGATCGGCTCTTCCTTGCCCGTGAACAGATCGTCATAGCGCGCGATATAGGTGCCGGTATCACCGATATAGCGGAAGAAGGTGCCGAGCGGCCCATCATTGTTGAACGACAGCGACAGGGTGCAGATCGCCCCGCTTTCGCTCTTCAACTGGATCGACATGTCCATGGCGATCCCCAGTTCGGGATGGATCGGTCC
>NZ_JAVDWV010000013.1:0-160466 GCF_031457465.1 Sphingobium xenophagum | reverse complement strand
AGCTCATTCGGTATGGCAGGCTCTTTGCGTCGTGACATAGTGGGACTCCTTGTTACCCATTATGCCCGGCCACACACGGAAATCCTGACAGTCCCTGACACCGGCAATCTTGCAGCGGCTTGATGCGGGCTCGGACAATTCTTATTCGATGCTGCCTTATCTGGCACGAGCCGGTATCGTCGACGTCGGTAGCCTTGAGTCCCCCACTCGCTCCTTCGGGATCCGGATCCTGGCTTGGACCAGTCGTGGGGCTTGCGAGCCGCTGGCGATGGCACTGTCCATGCTGGGGCTTCGTGTGCTCGTTTTCGACGCTACTGCGCCTGGCGTCACCGACGCGGAGGTCGCCACTCTCTTCCGCACGTTCGACGTTCTCATTGATCCACCATTTCTTCCCCATGCCCTCACTGAGGAAATCGCCAGCCTCGTCACCGGCTTGGTATTAGAGCCGACGCAAGCACACCTGATCGACTCCTCTGATCGCCTGAAGCAACTATGGACCATTCTGCCAGGAGACGGGCCTAGCGATGACTGGTGGGCGCCGCTCTGTTTACTGGCGGGGATGAATGCACCGGTGCAAGAGTTTCCCTCTGGCGCACCGACCGACTGGCGTCTCTTCCGCGACAGACGTCGTGATCGCCGGCCCTGTGCTGAGGCCGCCCGGGTCGCGCGACCGATGGCCATGGACGACACGCCATGGGCACTCGGAACAGTCGATGAATGGGCGCCGCCGATCTGCGATCCAGTATCTCGAGAGGAAGATGGCGTAGCTGAAATGCGTTGTCCGCTCACCGAGCCCTCTATTGAGATGCACGCCATGCGTGGGACGTTTCCTGGCAATCTCGCCAACTTTGCACCTGACGCGATCGATCACGGCCGGAACGGTGCCACGATCACGCTGAGTGCTTTAGGAACGGGAGATCGCCCGTTCCGGTCCGGTGCACTCTCGTCGGTCCGTCGGTTCTTGCACGGCCGTTTCGAAATCGAGATGAGGGCCGCGCAGGGAGAGGGCGTAGTTACCGGCTTTTTCCTACACCGGTCCGCACCAAGGCAGGAGATCGACATCGAGATCATTGGAAATGACCCGTGCAAGATGATTCTCAATGTCTACTTCAATCCGGGTAACGAGGGTACCGAGCTGGATTATGGCTACCGCGGTTCGCCCTGCACCATCGATCTGGGCTTCGATGCCAGCGCGGGATTCCATCGATACGCGATTGAATGGTTCCCAGATCGCATCCGTTGGTTCGTCGACGATGCTCTCGTGCACGAACGAGGAAGCTGGGATCCGACACCGATACCGCACTTACCAATGACCATCCATGCCAACCTTTGGTCGCCCCGATCAGTCGAACTGGCGGGTGCCGCCAGCACCCAACTACCTTTGACAACCGCCTCGTTCCGGAACCTCAAAGTGGATGCGATCACCCGAGCATCAATATTTGATCAGTCCGTTCAGACCTTGGCTGAAGGAAGGTCTGCTTTCCGAAAAGTGGTAGCCGAGAGCCGCTAGTCAGCAACCGGCCGGTTGCAGGCTTCATCGGTTGAAAAAGCAGACCGACTGCACTTGAGGATGAAAATAAGCCTTCTGAACGGCAAGGATGGATCGACAGCTACCGTCAGCGAATGCCGCATGATGGGACAAAACGGTCGTGAGGAGCATGCTGAGGAACGGCGGCTTTCCACCTCATTCCAGCCCTTAAATCCCATCAATTACGGCGTGAGATAAGTTGGCATATTTCCTGCAGCCATCCACAGCGCCATAACGACCATCATCACATTTTCAGTGAGCGACAGAAATCCCAAGGGGACATTGCTATCGCCGCCCACGCATGCGCATTTCAGCTCGCGCTTATCCACGTAAACGGCCTTGATGACGGATGCTGCGCCGATAACGCCGATGAACAGTGCGATCGGAACCGACAGCCAATGCAGCGTGCCAGCTATCATTAATATGCCCGCCACACCTTCGGCATAGGGGTAGATGTATGAGAAAGGCACCCACCGCTTGGCGAGAAGGTCGTAATTCAGGAACATGCTTGAGAAGCTATCGACGTTCTGAAGCTTGAGCATCGCCAGCACGCACATCGAATATGCGATGAACCACTCTACCGCGCGCTCGGTAAATGGAGAGGCAAATACGGCGTAGCTGGTGGCCAGCGCCATTAGCGCCGTGATGGCGAATACCGCAGCCACCGGGCGGTATGTCACGGCTTTCGGGTCGCGCACAGGCTTTCCGAACAAGGCGCGCAGATCATCGTAACCACCAACACGCTTACCGTCGATGAAGGTCTGGGGAGTGGCCCTGACGCCATGCTCAGCCTTGAAGTCATCGACCTCCTTGCGCGTATGGAACTGGTGGTCTTCGACTTCATACCCCTGCCTGCGCAGAAGGTCTTTCGCCTTCAGGCCATAGGGGCAGGTATGCTCCTCCATTACCATGCGATAAATCGTGGCTTTTTTATCCTTGGCAGACGCCATTGTCGTTCTCCGCTGGCGTGCCCGTCAGGCTTTGGTGAAGGGGGGTAGCGAGTTCCAGGCGGATGCCGCCGGGAATGAATACAAGAAAGTGGCGCGTTGCCGATCCGGGGCGCATCGGCTCGGGTGGCACGTCGATAATGACTTCGGGGTGGGTGCTAATTCTGCTCCACGCCTTGTCCAGAGCATCATCATTTGCGACAGCCAGTGACAAATGATGCAGGCCGATATTGCCGCGACGATCGAAAGCGCGGGCGGTCATGGGGTCGGCCGCGCGCCAGAGGGTGAGAAGTACCGTGCCATCGGATACGAAGATCGAGGGATAATCCGGTTTGCCGCCAACCAGGTCGAAGCCCAGCACATCGCAGAAGAATGCGCACGCCTGATCGAGATCGGGAACGGTAAGGCCCACATGGTGGATGCCGCAGGTCAGTTTTTCAGTCATGATGTTGTTGCTCCAATTCGGCGACGCGGGCGCGCAAGAGGTCAAGCTCATCCAGCAGGGGCCGGGTAGCTTCCGCGATCTGCGCGTCTGTGAAGCGGGGTGTAATGTGCTGATGGCAGTTCCAATCGAACCCTACTATGTCGATCACGAAAGCCCTCTCTCCTTCGGCGTCGTATCCCGGCACCATCAGCGCTGCGACCTTTTCAGGATCATCGGTGGTATAGGCGTGGCCGATCATTTTGAGCCGACGCCGAGCGGGGTAATCCATCAGGAACAGGCATACGCGATCATCGGCAGCCAGGTTCGCGGTCGAGAGGTATTGGCGGTTTCCACGATAGTCGGCAAAACCGATGCAGTTCCCGGAGATCTGACGCAGAAACCCTGCCGGCCCGCCGCGATGCTGCACATAGGGCCAGCCATCTTCACTCACGCTGGCCAGATAGAAGCTGTCCCGCGCGGCGATGAAATCAAGCTCTCGATTGGTGAGAGCGTCCATCTCGCCGGCATGGGCTTCCATTCGAGCATAGGACGCCCGCGAGCCGTCAATTTCCTGCAAAGCGCGCGACCTTGGGCCGAACATTGTCTTGAGGAATGTTTGTGCCATCGAACATGGGCCTCCCTGGCCGTTTTGGGATCAGCGCTCGACCGACGAGAGCTGCTGGTTATGACAACCGCCCGCCCCATAAGGATGGGCAAAGTTCGGCCAAGCGAGCGCCCCACGGCATCTGTAGGCATAGGCGGCGCCGTGTGGCCGCATCGGCATTATTCTTCGAGCAAACTGCGCAGCATCCACGCGGTCTTTTCGTGAACGTCGAGCCGCCTGGTTAACAGGTCAGCCGTGGGCTGATCGGCGGCAGCGTCCACGATTTCGAAGAGGCTCCGGGCAGTGCGCGCCGTTGCCTCCTGGGCGAAGACGAGGTGATCGACCATTTCGAGCGCTTTCGGCACGCCGACAACCTCGCTGATCGATGTCAGTTCGCCAAACTCGCGATAGGTGCCGGGTGCAGCAAACCCCAGCGCGCGGATACGCTCAGCGATGGAATCGAGGGCGTTCCACTGCTCCGTGTACTGCTCCATGAACATCAGGTGCAGGGTGTTGAACATCGGGCCTGTGACGTTCCAATGAAAATTGTGCGTCGTCAGATAGAGCGTGTAGCTGTCAGCCAGCAGCCTCGACAGGCCGCTCGCGATGCCCGACCGCTGTTCTTCGGTCATCCCGATATTGATTTTCCGCTTGGTATCCATGTCATATCTCCGTTGTTGTCGAGGATCGGTGCCTGCCGGAAGCGCGCCCGCGCTCAGCAAACATCTCGGAATGGGGTTCTTCCGCTGAGCACATTGCGGGCCATGTCGCCCTGATCATGCTCCGCCAGCGACCCGGCGCTGGCGTCTTCCCAGAAGCCTTCATCGGAATAGCAAGCGAGGGCCTGCTCATACCGCGTCATCCGATCGGACTGCTCACGCAGGACGAAAAGGATGGCCTGGACCTCGGAAAAATCATCCCCGCGCCCCTCGCTTACGATAGCCGCGTTGTGCGCCTGGCCGTTGGCCTCAAGGAACCGCGAGGCGATCTTCCGGGATTCTTCGATGATCGATTGTTGCACTGTAGCCCTGGCTCCATAGCGGTTTTCGATTAGGCCGATATTATCGCGGCCCTTAGGCGATCAGGCCGGAGAAATCGGGTCACTGGCTGGGAACGTCTCTTCCAGCGCCTCGTCGAGCAAATCTTCCTGATGCGGAGCATAAGCAGACCGCTCGTAAGGCGTTTGCACGGGGCCATTTTCATTTGCTTGGTTCATGGCGAAATCCTTTCTTTCAATCGTTGCCGGGAGATCGGCCGCTTGCGGACCTCCCGGCGGTGCCCGATCAGCTCTGCACGAAAGCAAGCACATCGGGATTGATGGTGTCGGCGTTCACGGTGAGCATGCCGTGCGAGAAGCCGGGATAGATTTTGAGCGTGGCGCGAGGCAGGATTTCAGCCTGAAGCACACCAGCGTTCTTGTAAGGCACGACCTGATCGTCATCGCCGTGGAGGACGAGCGTGGGTACGGTGATCGCCTTCAGATCGTCGGTCTGGTCGGTTTCGGAGAAGGCCTTGATGCCTTCATAATGGGCCTTGGCGCTGCCCATCATGCCTTGGCGCCACCAGTTGTCGACCACCGGCTCCATCACCTTGGCACCTGGACGGTTGAAGCCGTAGAACGGGCCTGCGGCGACGTCGCGGAAGAACTGAGCGCGGTTGGCTGCAAGGCCAGCGCGCAGGCCGTCGAAAACTTCGATCGGGAGGCCACCGGGATAGCGTGCTGTCTTGAGCATGATCGGCGGCACGGCGCTGACCAGCACGGCCTTTGCGACACGGCCCTTCGGGATGCCGTAACGCGCGACATAGGCAGCCACTTCGCCGCCGCCGGTCGAGTGTCCGATGTGGACGGCATTGCGCAGGTTCAGATGGTCCATCACCGCTGCGGCGTCGGCGGCGTAGTGGTCCATGTCGTGACCCTCGCTGACCTGCTCGGAGCGGCCATGGCCGCGGCGATCATGGGCCACGACGCGGAAGCCCTTGGACAGGAAAAACAGCATCTGCGTGTCCCAGTCGTCCGACGAGAGCGGCCAGCCATGATGGAACACGATGGGCTGGGCGTCCTTCGGACCCCAATCCTTGTAGAAAATCTGGGTGCCGTCTTTGGTGGTGACAAATCCGTTGCTCATGATCGTTTCTCCGTTGCGGGTAGGGTTGGGGTTGGTGAAAGCGGCTGCTGCATTGGGCAGCCAGGGCAGGGTGGCGGCAATGGCGCTGCCAACGAGGACGCTGCGTCGGGAAAGGCTGTCCATGATCGTGCTCCTTGGGAAACTCTGGGTTCGGAACTGGAGATTTCCTGGACAAGCTCAGCCCGACCGGGGGGCATGGGGGGGAAAGGCCGAACTGAGCTTGCCAAGGCCCCTCTTCTAAGGGAGGGGTTGAGCCGACAGCGCGGGGGGCAGCCGCTTGCACTGTCGAGAAACTTGATGGGGGCCGCGTATCAGGCGTCCCTATCGGTGGGTCTGAAGCGCCCGGTTGGTAATCAGGCCTGCGGCGGCAATCGCGCCGCCGGTAATTCCAGCGACATTCGATGCGACGATGACAGGCTGGATTTCGTCAGCCATGCGGCTGAACCACTTCCTGATTGCGGGTACGTGTTTGCCAACGGTCACGGGAATGCCCTCGTGTGTGAATGTCGATTTTGACAGCGCAGAGCATCAGCCCACCACTAGATCGCGCAATGGGGCTAACTGCCGCAGCGCCAAAGCTGTCTGGCAGGCAATGTTGGGAAAGCTGGAATGAACCGCCCGAATGCCGGGCAACTCAAGGAAGGTCAGCCGTAGCGACCGATCGCATCGAGCAAGGTCGACTGTAAGCGATGAACGATCCGCTGAAAGCTGGCATCATCACCAAGCGCCCGGGCCAGGACAATTGCTCCCTGTATTCCAGACACTGCCTCTTCAGCGAGATCCACGGCCATCGCTGGCGGAACCTTTGCCACTTCGAGGCAGTGAGCCAGAGCCGAAATCCACCGAGCGAAGTAGTCCTTCACCTTTACTGCGAAGGTTTCGCCAGAGGAGTTAAGCCCAAGGCACCCGACGACGCACACCCGCCTTCCAGAACGGAAATACGCAGTCACGTCGTCGAACATGGCCGTAACAGCCGCTGCCGGATCAGAAACATTCTCCAGCGGCGAGAAAATCGCGTCAGCGAACCAACCGTCGATGTTCTCAAGGACGGCCTCCATCATCTCATCCTTCCCACCGGGGAAGAAGTTGTAGAGGCTACCTTTGCCAAGGCCCGTCGCCTTCGACAGAGAGGCCAAGGTCGCGCCCTCGAAACCGTGCTCGCGGAATGCCTCTGCCAACGCCGGCAGCGCACTTTCGCGATCAGTGAGGGCGCGCTTGGTACTCAAAGCCCGAGGTCGCTCAGCGAAGCGTGGTCATCGGGACGGCGGCCGAGGGGCCAGAAGAACAGCCGCTCCGATTCCTTGATCGGCATCTCGTTGATGCTGGCATGGCGGTTCGACATGAGTCCGTCTTCGGCAAAGAGCCAGTTTTCGTTTCCGTAGGCGCGATACCACTGCCCGGCATCGTCGCGATACTCGTAGGCGTAGCGCACGGCAATACGGTTGCCGGTGAAGGCCCACAGTTCCTTGATAAGCCGGTACTCGTGTTCCTTGTTCCACTTGCGCTCAAGGAAGCCCTGCGCTTCCTCGCGGTTGGTCGCGAACTCGACGCGGTTACGCCAGCGGGTGTCGAGGGTGTAGGCCAGGGCGACCTTGGCAGCGTCGCGGGTGTTCCAGCCATCTTCGGCAAGACGGACCTTCTCGACAGCGCTTTCGTGGGTGAACGGGGGCAGAGGAGGACGGGACATTGGATTTCCTTTCGAGATGTGAATGGTCTTGGCAAGCGCCGGGGCCGCAAGGGCCGCAGCAGGAAGGGCAGCTATGAAAGTGCGGCGGTTCACTCGTTTCCCCCTATGGGGTTGTTGACTTGTACCTATCGGTACAACGTTTGACCGATCGGTACAAGTCATTTTTTACGCGGTAAATCGGCATCCGGTTCAGCGACTGGAAGACGCTGCATTTTCAGAGCCAGTGGTGTGGAAGGGTGCGCCAAAATATGGGCGGCGCTGGTAGGCGTGGGCCGCGATTAGTGGCTCGTGCGTCGAAACAGTCGGCGCGTCAGAAGGGCTTCGTCGGAAGGTACTTGCCGTCGAGCGTGATGACGCAGCGGTTGCCGCCTTCGGGGTCTTCGCGCTTTTCGAGCTTCAGCTTGAAGTTGATCGCGCTGATGATGCCGTCACCGAAATCCTCGTGGACGAGCGACTTCAGGGTCGTCGCATAGACCTGGATCATCTCGTAGAAGCGATACATGGTCGGGTCGGTCGGCACGCCGTCCGGGAAGCTGCCGCGAACCGGGATCGCCTGCAACAGTTCGATCTCGTCAGCGGTCAGGGCGAGCGTCTCGCCGACTGCTTCGGCGGCACTCGCTGGCAGTGGATGCTGGCCCAGCAGCGCGGCGGTGACGAACTCGCGCGAGAGGCCGCTGTTCGCTGCGATGGCGGTCCAGCTCAGCTGCTTCTCAGCCTTCGACTGGATCACGGCTTCGGTGAGCGCCTTACGGGCGGTCTGGGTCACTTGTACTTGGGTCATGGCTCTACCTTTCATCTGTAACGGTATGGGGGGGTAAGGGGGGCACCCACGCTGGGCGCCGAAATCCAGCGTCCTGCCTTGCAGGGCGTCAGGCAGCGGTGGCGAGGGAGGTCGCGTTCGCTTCGGGATATTCGACCAGATCGACGAACCGGCCAGTCGAAGCGTCATATGCTTCGATCGATCCCTCGCCGATGTCATAGACCCACCCGTGGAGGCGGACGCGCCCTTCGGAGAGCGCCAGGGCGACGGACGGGTGCGTGCGGAGATTTGCGATCTGGGCGATGACGTTTTCGCGCACCATGCCGGCGACCTTGCCGGTCTTGCAGCTATGCGAGTGAGCATCGTTGATCGCCTTGGCTGCATCGGCGTGGCGCAACCAGCTCGAAACGGCAGGCAGCGTGCTCAGGTCGGCATCGTTGGCGATGGCAGTCATCGCGCCGCAGTCGGAGTGACCGCATACCACAATGTCGGCGACACCCAGAACGGCGACAGCATATTCGACAGTTGCAGAGACGCCGCCGTGATGGGGACCGAACGACGGAATGATGTTACCCGCGTTGCGAATGACGAACATATCGCCAGGCTCGCTTTGGGTAATAAACTCGGGAACAACCCGGCTATCAGAGCAGGTAACGAATAACGTCCCCGGTTCCTGCTTGGTTGCGAGTTCATGGAAAAGCGGGATACGCTCGGGATACTCGCCCTCACGGAACTTCTTGAAGCCTTCGATTAGCCTCTGCATTGTTTCGATCTCCTTGCTTGGTGAAGCAGGTATCGACTTGCGGCGTCTGATTGTCCAAGACTGGAAACAGATCAGGTCTATAAGCAGGCGTTATACAGATGCTCCTTCGCCATCTTCGTTACCTCTCGGCGGTCGTGGAGCATGGTAGCTTCACACGCGCGGCGCAGGCCCTGCATGTGTCTCAGCCGGCGCTATCGCAGCAGATACGCCAGTTGGAGGAGCAACTAGGCGTTCAACTGCTGGACCGTTCGGGGAAAGCGGTGCGCGCAACGGATGCAGGCGCAACGTATCTGAGCCATATACACCGGGCCTTTCGGGAGATCGACGCAGCGAGCCGTGCGGCGCAGGACGTGAACGATCTGAGTTCCGGGAGGCTGCGGGTCGGCTTTACTCCCAGCTTCAGCGGCTATCTGATAGCGCCACTCGCGCGGCGGTTCCGCGAGAAATATCCTAGGATTACCCTCGATCTGATCGCCGTGTCCCAAGACGAAATCGAAACCGACCTTGCCGATGACAACCTGGATTGCGCGATTGCATTCTGGGCGTCGAGTGTCACCGGCATCGTTGCGCAGCCACTACACACTGAGCGACTATCGCTGATTGCCCGATACGATCACGCGGTTATGGCGACCGATTCCATTGATGTTGCGGGCATCGAGCGGGAGGAGATGGTTTTGCTGAACGGGGGCTTTGCGACACGTCAAACCATCGACAAGCATTTTAAGCGCCATGGGATCAAGCCAAATGTCGTCATCGAGACAAGTTCGATGACGACGCTGATTGAACTCGTGCGGTCCAGTTCGTTGGTGACAGTCCTTCCGGATGCGGTTGCCTTTGAAAGAGACGACCTGCGTTTCCGCCCCCTTCTACCTGCGATCGATGAACGAAGGGTCGTATTGCTACAACGTGAGGGCGGCTATCGGTCGGCCGCAGCAAGGGCATTCGTCGCTACGCTTGATGCTTTCGTGCAGGAGCTCAGGACCGTCACTGCCTTAGCTTAAACTAGGCACCTCATACCGCGGCGTATGGGGCGAGTACACGTACGGGCGTCAGATTCCCGCGAACGGCCGGTTTCGACCTCAACCGCCACTCTCGCTTCTGAGTGGGAATGACCTAACTTGGTCGCGACCTGCCGGTTACCGGACGGTCCGCACCTGGGGACGCAAAATTGGTACCTGAATGGCAACTAAGGGTCGGTTCCCTCCGAAACGGCGGCACGGTGAACGACTGATTTCAGGATCGCAAAGAGGATGCCGAAAGGTTCGCAACTAGGTGGGGGCAAACGCCTCGCGCCGGTGAAGCGGCGCGACCGCGCTCTACGGCTCGAAGCCAGGCTTCCCGCCGCCGAGCCCCGTCGCCGGGTCTCGGCCTCGCGGTAACGATCGGCTGGCGCGGATCAGCGTCCGCTGACCTGATGGAGCGGGGCTGAGGACGCACACTGCCGGACGGCTGCGCAGCCGGACAGGGTGCGGCGCCCGATGGCGGCCCCGCAGGTACTCCGTCCTCTCGGTCGGGCGGTGCGCCCGGTTTCGCGAGGTTGGCGACAAGTGCCGCCTTGGCCTGCGAATCCCGACCCTGCACCGCTGACCCGACCGCGCCGGCCGGGGGCCATTCTTTCGTTGGCGGTGGCTCCGCCGCCGGGAAGTGCTGCGGTCGCCGCTCGCGCGGCGGCGCTGTCTGTGGCCTCTCCCGGTGGCGCGGGAGTGGGCGGCGCTCCCTGCTAGGCCCGCTCGCGTCCCCGGCAAGCCGTGCTGCGCCCGGCTCCTCCACTTACGTTGCGGCCCTTTGGGTGCCGACGCCGCTCAAGCGGTCCTCTCCGGTTCGCATCTTGCCGCCCACCCCCGCTTCCGGGGGAGGCCATGGTGGTTTTTGGGCGGTGCAGGAGGTGAATGATGCGTGCTCCCACGACCGTCCGCGCGCGCGGCAAGGGCAAGAAACCCAAGGCGTCCGATGGCGGAACCCCCATTGCGGCGACGGCCCGGACGGAGTCCGAAACGGCGCGGACGAACCTTTATGACGAGGTGACGACGCGGATCATCGCCGAACTGGAGGCGGGCCGCTTTCCGTGGGTCCAGCCTTGGGGGCATCCCGATGGTGAGGGCAGCGCGATCAGTCCCGGCCTGCCGCGCAACGCTCTGACCGCGCGCCGTTACTCTGGCGTGAACGTCCTCATCCTGTGGGGCGCGGTCATTGAGCAGGGCTATCCCTCGCAGGGTTGGCTTACCTTCAAACAGGCGCTTGAGGCGGGCGGCTGCGTCCGCAAGGGCGAACGCGGCACCACCGTCGTCTATGCCGACCGCTTCACCCCCGAGGCCGAAAAGGCCCGAGCCGTCGAAACCGGCAGCGACGCGAAGTCCATTCCCTTCCTGAAACGCTTCACCGTGTTCAACGTCGCGCAGTGCGAGGGATTGCGCCCCGGCCTCGCGCCCGATCCGGCCCCCTTGCCCGAACGCCAGATCGTGCCGATCGCCGAGGAAGTGATCGCCGCAAGCGGCATCGAGTTTCGTGTCGGCGGCGATCGCGCCTATTATGTGCCCGCGCAGGACTATGTGCAGGTGCCGCCGCAACCGGCCTTTTTCGAGCAGATCAACTATTACCGGACCTGCCTGCACGAACTTTGCCACGGCAGCGGCCACCCGTCCCGGTTGAACCGCAATCTCGTCAACAGCTTCGGATCGAAGGATTATGCCCGCGAGGAATTGATTGCCGAAATGGGTTCGGCCTTTCTCTGTGCCGCGCTCGGCATCGTGCCGACCGTCCGTCATGCCGATTATCTGGCAAGCTGGCTGGAGGTGCTGCGCGAGGATAACCGCGCGATCTTCCGCGCCGCCAGCGCCGCCAGCAAGGCCGCCGACTGGCTGCTGGCGCGGCACGCCGCCGCCCAAGCTGAGGCTGTCCAAGGCGACACTTCCCACGATGACACCGGCGAACGCCAAGCTCCGCAGGACGAGAGGCTCTCGGCATGATCCTTCTGACCCCCGAACTTCACGCCGTGCTGCGCGTGAATGCCGCAGCGCACCGTGATGCGATGCAAACCGGCACCAACGAACCGGACCCCGCGCCGGTCGTCAAATTCTTCAACCCGCTCGGCGCGGCAACATGGCTGGCAACCGAGCTGTATGATGATGGGGACACGTTATTCGGGCTGGCCGACCTCGGTTTCGGCTGTCCCGAACTGGGATGTTTCAGCCTGTCAGAACTGGCGGCCATCCGGCTGCCCTTCGGCTTGCGGATCGAGCGCGACATCGGCTTTTCGACGGCCGTCCGCCTGTCGGTCTGGGCCGACACCGCGCGCCGGGCCGGGTCGATCAGCCAAGCCCAATCCATCATCTGGCGCATCGAGTCCGCGCCGGTTCCCAAGATTCCGACCGATCCCGAGCAAGGGAAAGGCGGATGACGCGCGGCACGCCCCGCCGCAAGCCTCGCCGGGGAGGTCAACGACCCCGGCAACCGGTCCCGACGCGGCGAAACCGCGAATCCCGTGGCGACGGGACCGGCACTCACAAGGAGTAGACCCATGAAACTCGATTTTATCCCGCTCGACAAGCTGGTCGTGAGCAAGGCCAATATGCGCTACGCCAAGAAGGCCCCCGACGTGTCCGACATCCTGCCGACCGTGCGCAGCCGTGGCATCATCCAGCCCGTCATCGTCCGCCCGAACTGCGCCCCCGAAGGATTCGAGATCGTCGCCGGAAGCCGCCGCTTCCATGCCGCCAAGATCGTCGCCGAAGAACGGCGCGCGGCGGGCGATGCGACACCCGAGCCGATGCCCTGCGCGATTCTCGACGACGGCGACGATGCCGCCGCCATCGAGGCGTCCATGATTGAAAACATGGCGCGACTCGACCCCGACGAGGTGACGCAATGGGAGACTTTCACGCGACTCGTCCGCGAGGGCCGCAAGGTGGAGCAGATCGCCGCGACATTCGGATTGCCCGACCTCACCGTCAAACGGGTGCTGGCGCTCGGCAATCTGCTCCCCGCCATCCGCGACCTCTATCGCAAGGACCAGATCGACGCGGCGACCGTGCGCCATCTGACGATGGCGTCCAAGAGCCAGCAAAAGGCATGGCTGGCACTCGCCGACGACGAGAATGCCTATCTGCCGACCGGCCACCAGTTGAAATCATGGCTGCTGGGCGGGCAGTCGATCCCGGTGAAACATGCACTGTTCGACATGGAGGCAAGCGGGCTTGCGACCATCGCCGACCTGTTCGGCGAGGACCGTTATGTCGCCGATGCCGATGCTTTCTGGACGGCGCAGAATGCCGAGATCGAGGCACGCCGTGCCGCCTATATCGAACAGGGCTGGGCCGACGCGATCATCGTGCCGCCCACGACACATTTCTCGACATGGGAATATGAGAAGGCGGGCAAGCGCAAGGGCGGGCGCGTCTATATCGACGTGCGCGCGACCGGCGAGGTGATCGTCCATGAAGGCTATGTGTCGGGCAAGGAGGCCCGCCGAATCGCCAAGGCGGAAGGGTCGGAGAACGGGACCGGCCAGAAAGCGGCGCGGCCCGAAATGACATCGACGATGCAGACCTATGTCGATCTGCATCGCCACGCCGCCGTCCGCGCCGCGCTGACCGGCCATCCGGCCGTCGCGCTACGCTTGATGGTGGCCCATGCCATCGGCGGTTCGCACCTGTGGCGAGTCAGCCCAGAACCGCAATCCACCCGCAACGACGAGGTGCGCGACAGCCTCGACAACAGCAAGGCCGAGGCCGATTTCGACGAGCGCCGTCGCGCGGTGCTGGCGGTTCTCGGCTTCTGTGCCGAGGAACCGACCGTGACTGGAGGCAATGGCGACGACTATGGCGTCGTCGGCATCTTCCAGCGGCTGCTCGACCTTCCCGATGCGGTCGTCATGGAGGTGATCGCCATCGTCATGGGCGAAACGCTGGCGTCCGGCAGCGCCGCCGTCGAGGCGGTGGGCATGGAGATCGGCGTCGATATGGCCCGCTGCTGGCAGGCCGACGACGCTTTTTTCTCGGCTATCCGCGACCGGGAAGTGCTGACCCGGATTGTCGCCGAGGTGGCGGGCGAAACCGTCGCCAGCGCCAACCGGCAAGAAAAGACAAAGACCCTGAAACGCATCGTCCGCGATTATCTGGACGGCACCAACGGGCGCGACCGGCGCGAAAGCTGGGTGCCGCGCTGGATGACGTTCCCGCCCGCCGCCTATACGGCGCGCGGCGGGGTCGGCCCGGTCGCGGCCCATGCCAAGGCGCAGGCCGCGCGCGAGATCGAGCGGCGGTTGCCGGACGACGACGAGCCTGATCCGGCCGCACCCGGCGCGGTAATGGTCCTGCCGGTCGAAGGGAGTGCCGTGGCTCCCTTCAACGAAGACGAGGCCGACCGCCTCGCCGCCTGATCCTTTGCGGGCGGCGGGAAGCCGCCGCCTGCATCCTTTCATTCACGAAAACTCGGCCGCGCGCCCTCGCCCTGATGGGCTCGGGCGCGCGGGAAAGGAGACCATCATGGCCGACCGCACATCCGCAAGCATCACCATCGGCGGCACCCTGCCGCGATCCCTGCTGCCCGACCTTGCCGCTCTCGTTCAGGCAGAGGGACTGTCCACCGAATGGGACGGCGAACCCTTCAGCCTTGCGATGTTTTGCGAGGGCGTGCCGCTTGAACTCATGGCGCATGAAGTGGCCTGGGGCCGGTTCGAGCAACTCGAAAGCTGGTGCGTCGAGCATGGCCTGCCCTTCGCGCGCTGGTCGGGCGTTGAAGGGAGGCGCGTGACTCCCTCCCATCCGGCCAATGGGGTGCCGAGCGCGTCGTGTTCACCGGCGCGGGCGAGGTGCAGTCCTATGCTGCCGACGAGGATGATTATATCCTGATCTGCCGTTGTACCGTCGATCGTCTCGGCAGCTACGAGGCGATCCTCGCCCACTTCGCGGCGGGGGATTTCGCGGTGCCGCCGCTGCGGTTGGTGCCCTGAATATCGGCCGAGCGCGATTTCAGCCCTGCATCTGGCCTGTCCCGCTTGGGTTTCGGCGGCGTCGATCCCGGCGAAGTGAGCGTCAAGCCGCTCTCCCGCCGGAGGGTGTTGCCATCTTGTGCCTAGCCGACGCGCCCCTGGCCCGGCGGCGCGGCGGCAATCAGCAGGCGCGCGGCGCAGCCTGTCGGAAGGCGAAGGATGTCATCGACATGTCGCTCGCCTCTATCGCCTTTTATATCGGACCCGAAGCCCTGACTGGTCGTCATCGGCCACACCGATGGCAATGCCGGCCGCGTTGCCGTGCGGGCGTTTGGACGGTCGATCCGATGGCGCGGTGGTGCGTCCGCGCTGGGCTCGCCTGATCGTTCGCGAGAGAAGTAACGGCGGCATGGTCGTCGTTTACCACTGCCGTGCCCCGCACCGTTTCCGGCTCCTCGGGCGCATGACCTGGGACGGCCGCAGTTCCGCGAAACCATCGCCGCGCGGCTTATTTCCCCGCCCGCGCCCACCCCACGCGGCAAGCCGCATGGGGACCCTGAGCCTGCGGGCTCCTCGCGGTCGCTACGCTCTCAAATAAGTCTTCGGCTCCGGTCCTCCGCTGCCGCTCCGGCCTGCCGGTTCGCGGGCCTGCTGTGACCGTCCCTCAGGTCCGCCCATCGCCCGGAAACGGTTCGGGGCGACTTTAAGGAGACGAACAATGCCAGCCATCGGTTATGTCACCCGCGACGGAAACGGCTTCAAGGGCCAGCTCAAGACGCTCTCGATCCGCACCGACATCGAGATCATCCCCAACACCCGCAAGTCCGGCGACACCCAGCCCGACTATCGCGTGTCGGCAGCAGGCGTCGAGGTCGGAGCGGGATGGGTCCGGCGCGGCGAAATGAGCGGCAAGGACTATGTGTCGCTGTCACTCGCCGCCCCCGAATTCGGCCCGCGTCGGCTCTACGCCAATCTCGGCCGCGCCGCGGGCCAGGACGATGACGACGCCTTTGCGATCATCTGGAACCCGGCCGACTGAGCGAGCCTCCCCCGCGCCCGAAATGGGCGCGGGGCATCGCCGCCAGCCCGAAACCCCACCCCGAAACAGGGAGGTCGCAATCGCATGGGTCGATTTGCGACCCTGCCGGAGAGGACCGGATCGATCCAATCCGCACCTCTCAGCCGACGCAGGGTGCATCGGCGCAGATGGACCGCCATCATGGACGATACCGCGACACGTGCGCAGGCCGCGCGCGAAACCTGCCCCTTCCTCACCGCCAAGCAGGCGGCCTTTCATCTTGGCCTTGCCTACTCGACGCTTAAGCGCCTGCGCCAGACAGGCAAGGGGCCGATATGCCGCCTGCATGGGCGCACCTGGCGCTATCATATCGACGATATCGAGGCCTGGTCGGCAGCCCGCGCGCGGGGAGGCGACCGTGGTTGAGCGTCGAGGTAATGATCGCCCGCTGCCACTCTTCGCCTGGCTGGAGGTACGGCGCGCCGCCCATGTCCGCCGCCTGCGGCTACGCCGCCGCGCCGCGCTGATCGCCGCTGGCATCGCCTGTCTCGGCCTCACGATTGCGCTGCCGCCGGTGCCCCGGCTAGTGTGGAACGCCAGCGCCAGCGCGCCCATCGGACTCTATGCGGTGTCGCCCGGTGCGGCGCTCCAGCGCGGCGACATGGTGATTGCCTGGCCGCCTACCCAAGCGCGGCAATTGGCTGCACGCCGCCACTATCTGCCATCCAACGTGCCGCTGGTGAAGCGCGTCGTCGGCATGGCCGGAGATAGAATCTGCGCGGTCGATCGCGTGGTGACGTTGAACGGAAGGCCGTTAGCCATCCGCCGCGCCGTCGATGTGGAGGGCCGCGATTTGCCCGCGTGGCAGGGGTGCATCCGGCTGGGACCGGGAATGGTCTTCCTGCTCATGACCGAGATCCCGCACTCGTTCGACGGGCGCTATTTCGGGCCAACGCTGGCGCAGGATGTCATTGGCAAGGCGACCCCGCTGTGGCTGCGCTGAGAACGCTCACGCTCGCCGTCGCGCTGTTCGTCGCGACCCCTGCCGCTGCCGATCCACTCGATCGCTGGCGGGTGGAGATCGCCGAGGCGTCCGCGCGGTTCGGCGTGCCGGTAGCGTGGATCGAGCGGGTCATGCGCGCCGAAAGCGGTGGCCAGACCATGCTTGGCGGGCGACCAATTACATCCCGCGCTGGCGCTATGGGCCTCATGCAACTGATGCCGCCGACGTGGACGGCGATGCGCGCGGCGCACGGCCTGGGGCGCAATCCCCATGATCCACGCGACAATATTCTCGCAGGCACTGCCTATCTACGCGCGATGTATGACCGCTTTGGCTATCCCGGCCTGTTCGCCGCTTACAATGCCGGTCCGGGCCGTTATGCCGCGCATCTTGCATCAGGTCGTGCCTTGCCGGCCGAGACGCGCGCCTATCTCGCACAAGTGTCGGGCACGCCTTCGGGTCCATCGCAATCCCTCTCGCAGCAACCGCCACCAGCATTGTTCGTCGTGCTTCGGGCCAGCCACGAACCCATCACTCCATCACCATCACGCGCGCCAGACGAGCCGTCCGATACGCTGTTCGCGGTCCGCGTACCCCGTTGAGCCTGCAGATGCGGCAGCGTCGAGGGTGTGGGCTGCGAGGGCATCGCGCGATCTCGGACGTAGGAGGGGGCTCGTCTCGGCAAGGTCTAGCATGACGGGCAGCGAAGCGGCTGTGCAAGGCCGGCGGCCCCTCCAATTTTGCCGCGAGCCGGAGGCTGCTGCGCAGCCGAGTCTGTTTGTTGTCAGCGCAACAAAATCGGTTCCTCCGCCGCCGCTGCGCGGCGCTCCGGCTGCGCCTCCGCGGCCCTGACAGCCGCTCCGCCACCCGTCTTCGTAAGGTGTCCTCAATGAGGAGGATTTCAAGCGAAGGAGGCGATCATGACCATGTTTCAACCCATCGGTATAGTGTCGGACCGCGTGGTGGCGACGCTCGTGGCAGGGCTCGAAATCGAGTTCGGCCGGGGCGCGGGCGAGGCGCTGGCACAGCGGTTCCTGGAGGCCGAGGAGAGCGACTTCCTGTGGGACGCAAGGGTGTCGGAACGGTGGCTCGGCGCGTACCAAGCGCAAGAGGAGGACGATTCCGAACTCGGTCGGGTAGCGATTATCGGGCGGTTGGATGGTCGCTGGTTCGTCGCGGTGAGCATCGTCGATGGCGATGGCGACGCGCAGGGATTGATGGGGCGGCGCAGCTTCAGGAGCGAACGGCAGGCCCGCGAAGCCTTTGCGGCGACGCATTGATCAGGGCATCGGAAACGCCGGGACAGGGTGCCGGACAGGCATCGTGTCCCGGCTCTTTTTTGCCTCGGCTCGGGCGACATGGGCGGTTCGAAGGATGGCGAAAATGGGCGACAGGAGCGGTTCAAGCGGAAGGGCGGCGTAAGGCAAGATAAAGCTATGGCACTGGCGAGCCATAAGCCCTTGTCTGCACATCGTTTTTTGGACGCGTGACCGGCACTGCCTTCTGGGCGCCGGTGCCGGTCCGCGCTAAAGGGACGGCATTCCGCCATGTTCGGCGGCACCGGTTTTCATATCGTCGGCTGCGGATCATGCTCGCCGTTCCACACCTTTCGGAATCAGGAAAATGGACGACGACGACAGCTTTGTGCCCACCCTCGGGCGCCAGCGCCAGCAGGGCGGCAAGCGCGCCCGGCGCTATCTCGGCCGCGTCCTCGCCGCCGCCAATCGCGCGCGCAGTGGCGCGGCTGCCACCGGCCTCGCACGAGGGTCGTTCTCGGGCACCCGGATCGGGCGCGGCGCGGGGGTCGGACGGCTGCTCGCCAGTCGCGGCGGTCATGCGGCGTCGAACCGCCGTCGCGTCATCGTCAAGGCGAGCATCGTCAAGCTCGCCGGCAGGGGCGTATCGGCCGCCGCTGCGCACCTGCGCTATCTCCAGCGCGACGGTACGACGCGCGAGGGCGAACGCGGGACGCTCTACGGGCGCGATGCCGATACCGTCGACGGCAAGGCGTTCGGCGAGCGCGGGAAGGGTGATCGCCACCAGTTTCGCTTCATCGTCTCGCCCGAAGATGGCGATCAGTATGACGATCTGAAACTGCTCACCCGCCGGCTCATGGACCGGATGGAAGAGGATCTCGGGACTAGGCTCGATTGGGTCGCGGTCGATCATTTCAACACCGGCCACCCGCACACCCATATCGTAGTGCGTGGGAAGGACATGTCCGGCGCTGATCTCGTCATCGCCCGCGACTATATGACGACCGGAATCCGCGAGCGCGCGGCCGAACTGGTCGATCTTGATCTTGGCCCGCGCACGGACCGTGAGATCGCGCAGGCGCTGCGCGCCGAAGTCGAGCAGGAGCGCCTGACCTCGATCGACCGGGCCTTGCTCAAGGGAGCAGACGCTGCGCGGGTGGTGGCGACCAACGGTCACGACGCCTTCGACCAGACGCTGCGCGCCGGCCGGCTGGCGAAGCTGTCGCGCCTGGGCCTGGCCGAGCCGCTCGGTGCCGGACGTTTCCGGCTCCCGCCCGACCTTGCAGAGACGTTGCGCGCATTGGGAGAACGCAACGACATCATCCGCACCATGCAGCGCGAATTTTCGCGCGCCGCGATTGCCCGAGCACCGGCCGACCAGGCGATCTACGATCCAGCCGCATCCGATTCCCGCCCGCTGGTCGGCCGCGTGCTGGCGCGTGGGCTCGCCGACGAGCATGCCGATCGCCATTATCTGATCGTCGATGGCGTGGACGGGCGCAGCCACTATGTGGCGATCGGCAGGCCTGTGCTGAGCTTCGCCGAAGGGGGCACGGAAACCGACGCCAGCTTGCCGCGCGGCGCGATCGTGCGAATCGATCCGGTCAGCCCGACAGTGCGGGAGGTGGATCGGACCATTGCCGCAGTCGCCGCCTCCAATGGTGGACGATACGATGTGGATACCCATCTTCGCCACAATCCGACCGCAACCCAGGCCTTTGCCGAAACCCATGTCCGGCGGCTGGAGGCGATGCGACGGATATCGGGTATCGTCGAGCGCGAGCCGTCCGGTCGTTGGATCATCGCGCCGGACCATCTCGATCGTGTAGCCATGCATGAGACGCAGCGGCTGCGGGACCGTCCTGTCAAGATCACCATGCTGTCGGCGCAGCCGCTCGACCGGCTGGTCGATGCAGACGCTGCGACCTGGATCGACCGCGAGTTGGTGTCGGGCGCTCCCGTGCCCGTCCGAGATGCCGGTTTCGGCCACGAGTTGCGCGATGCCCAGGCACGTCGGCGGCAGTGGCTGGTGGCGCAGGGTTTTGCCGAGGAGACGGGCGGCAGCACGACATTTCCGAACGGCATGATCGCGGCGCTCCAGCGGCGCGAGCTGCTCCGGGTTGCTGGACAGCTTTCCGATGAGGTGAATATGCCGTTCCGGGAGGCTACCGAGGGCGCCCAGATTGACGGCGTCTATCGCCGTCCGGTTGATCTCGTCAGCGGGCGTTTTGCGCTGATTGAACGTGCCCGTGATTTCACGTTGGTGCCGTGGCGTCCGGCGCTGGAGCGGCAGGTCGGAAAACCGGTGTCCGGTTTGGTGCGGGTTGATGGGATCAACTGGTCGATCGGGCGTGGTCGGAAGGGGCCAAGCATTTCGTAATTGATCGGCACCAGACAGGATCGACCCTTCACGGACGCTCAACATTCAGTTTTCGCTGCCAAGGTGCAGACCGTCCGCTATTTTCTAGGTGTTTTTCTATCCCTCGCTCGCTTTACGGCGACATGGATATCAGACTGCCGAGTTCAGGTCGGTTCAGTCGCGCAAGAGTGCGAGTTCAGGCATCACAACCCATTCGGGCCAATTTAGCACCGCCACTGGGCACGATCTGGTGCCGACCAGCGGAGAATTGTAGATCGCGCTCCAGAATTTCTAGCCATTTCATGGTCGACACTACCCGGTATCCGTCAATGGCATCGATGCGCCCGAAGCGGCCAGCGACTCCCTGACCCGCGCGATCGCCATTTCCATCGGCGCGGTTTCGCCCAAGAGCGCGAAACTTCCGTTAAGGGCAAAGATGCAATGCCCATGGACGGTGGCCACCAGCGATCGCCATCGTTCAACGTCGGTAACATTGATTCGCCGGCGACCTGAATAATCGATGCGCGTTGGGGCGAAGGCCAAGTTGACGCAGCCATTGCGCTTCGAACGCAATTGCACCCAAGCGGCTTTTCATGTGCTGAAGCAGCGATCGAAATTGCATGTGTATCAACCTTTATGATGGTTTTTCACGAACGCGTAGGTTCGCCGATCCGGATGCTGGGCGGCCCGAAATAGCTATCCGGCAGTTTGTCGCGGTAGGCTATGATGGATTCGATCACGATAGTAGGATCGACCATGGCGATGCTGAGCCTGTGTCGTCCAGCTTGAGCAATTGCGGCCTTGAACCGCATGATGCGCATATCCGTCCGGGAATCATGATCATGTGCAGCGCCGAGAAACTCCTCGGTCTCGCGCCGTTCTGGCGTGAAGACGGACACGATCTGTGGTTCCCCGTCATCGATCCACAGCGCCAGCGACAATTGATGCGCAGGATTGACGTTGAGCGTAGGGGCGGTAACCAGATCGAAGGTCCATTCGCCCGTTTCGCCGACGAAGATCGGATAGTCGAGGCGCGGCGCTTTGGCGGGATCGGCAATGGAGGGCGCGTCGACCGGGAAAATCGACATGGCGGCTTCTACCCGGCCATAGTCGGGGATGGCTTCCCACCGGACATTCCCGGCAGGCACCTTGCGGTCGAAGGCATCGGCCGGGATGGAGAACGGCCCGGACAGGCTGCCCCAGCATCCCTTTGCCGATCGCATTTGTTCGGCGGTAGCCTTTATCGCGTTGACCGTGACCGACACGCTGGTTGCGTCATCGCCTTGACTGATCGTGATCGATCCTTCGGACTTGCCGTCCGGCGCTTTGGTCCAGTCGATGTCCACCCAATAGCGCCGATCGGCAGCGCTGGTCGAAAAGGCGGCTTCGTCCTTCAGCATAATCCAAGGTTCGCTGGCCGACACTTTGGCTGCGATCGGCCGCTTGCCGCGGGGAAACACCTCGATCCAGTTCCGCTCGCCGCGCAGGCTGTCGAATGTCGGCAGGCTGGGCGGCAGGTAGAAGCCCGGCCATGCCTGCGTCCGACCCGCGACGGCGACGCCGAACGACGCAACGTCATTCAAATCCAGTTCGGAGACGGGCGGCGGGATGTCCTGCGTGGGCTGATACCAGTCGAAATATCCGATATAGGTTTGGTCCATCAGGTGGTTCCATTTCCCCCCTGACAGATCACGGTTATAGCTGTCCCGTATCTGATGTGCCTGCCCGAACAATCGCTTTACCTCGGCGGCCTCCTGGTTGGTGCTGGCCCGGCCCTGCTCGGCAAACCAGCTATTGCGTGCGGCGGCCACGAGCAATTCGGTCAGATTGCAGCAGCCCCGGATGGGATGAAGCACCAATTGATAATAAGCGGCCCGATAGATTGCCGGCAGCGCCGCGTTCACGGCTTCCGCCCGTTTGCGTAACCCCTGCCACAAGGTCACCATCCGCTCGGCCTCCTGGAAATTCTGGAGGCTGTAAGTTTCAGGGCGCAATTGCTCGGGTTTGCGCCAGGCATTATATTTAGCATAGCGCGACACCAGACTGGCGATTTCAGCCGCGTGAGTCGAACCAAATTCGCGCGCCGCCCATAGCTGGGTCCATTCCGCGATCCGCTCCTTGGTCACCGCCTTGGGATTCCAAGCCATCGCCAGGAAAAATTCGATCGGCAGTTCAAGCGGCTTCAGGTCGCCGATATTGCTGATCCAGATGCGGTTGGCGCCATATTCCAGCGCCAGATTCATCTGTTCCCAGATTTTCGGAAAGGGATTGGTGTTGACCCATTTATAGCTGTAGGGGCCGCCATTCATGTCCATATGATGATAGACGCCAAAGCCGCCCGTGCGGGTCGCGCGCTCCTGCGGCGTGGGCAGGCGGCGGATATAGCCGACATTGTCGTCGGCGAACATCAGCGTCACGTCATCGGGCACCTTCAATCCCGCATCATAATATTTCTGGACCTCGGTAAACAGCACCCACACCTGCGGGATATCCTCGATCCGCTTGCCGGTTTCCTCCTGCAATATGCGGCGCTGATCGGCGATGATCGTTTCGAGCAGTGCGACATCGGACTTGATGCCGCCGGTCCCTTCCATCGCGACGTCGCCGTCGCCCCGCATGCCCACCGTCACCAGCAGTTCGCGGTCCTTACTGCGCCGCGCGCCTTCGCGGAAAAACTGCTGAACCGCCGGACGATTGGTGACATAGTTCCAGTCGCCATTACCGGGCCGACGCGACGTCCATTCCTTATGCGCCCGGTTCATCGGCTCATGATGGGACGTGCCCATGACGATGCCATATTCATCGGCAAGCGGACCGTTTTTGGGATCGTCCTCGTTAAAGGCGTTGTTCCACATGGCGGGCCAGAGATAATTGGCGCGTAGCCGCAGCAGCAGTTCGAACACCTTGGTGTAAAAGTCCGCGTTCATCCCACCGAATTTTTCCGCGGTCCAGGCCGACAGACAGGGCGCCTCATTATTGAGGAAGATGCCGCGATAGCGGACCGCCGGCTCGCCCTGAAAATAACGTCCGTAGGAAATGCGGACCCGGTCGCGCTTCACGACCGGTACATCCGCCCACCAATACCAGGGGGAAACGCCGATATTCTGCGACAGATCGTAAATGCCGTAAATGGTGCCGCGCTTGTCGCTGCCCACGATGACCAGCGCTTCCTTGACGCCCGGCAACGGATCGCGAACCGTCTGCAGGCTGTAGCTTTCCCACTTGCCCCTAATTGGTGCGACATCTATCTTGCCGGTTGCTGCGAGCCGGTCGATCGTTGGACTTTTGCCCAGCGTGCCGATCAGCACCATGCGCGGCTGGTCCGGCATGGGCGACAAGGGGGCGTCCGTTCCCGTTACCCGCTCCACATCCGCTGCAAGATCCCGGGCCGCGCGGAGCACGCCTGCGAAGTCGCCCGGCTCCACGAACAGCGGGATAGCCCCGCCCGGACCAACCAGTTCGAACCCTTTACCTTTTTCATCGAAGCTGACCGCCGCACGCAGAGGACTTGCAGCGAGCGCCGCAGCGATAGATCCGGACAGCATATCGCGACGTGACAGCATCAGAATGTTCCCATTTCCCTAAAACGGCCAGACCACTGGACGAGTGCCCTATCCCTACAGCCGTCAGTATAAGCGAGGGCGACGCATCGCTACGCCGCCCTCTCCTTTCGTCCTTGTTCAGAAGGTGCCGCGCACACCGACGAGATATTGGACGCCTGGCTTGTATTGGGTGAAGGTAGCGCCTTCGAACTGGAAGTAGCTGCGCAGGGTGGAGTTAGTGAAGTTCTGGATGTCCAAGGTTAGTTGCGGTGCGCCCTTCCATCCGAACACCTTTTCGAGGTCGAGGCTGGAGGAGAGGTCCCACTGCTGATAGTCGTCGGAGTAGAGGGCGGCGGCGGGAATGCCGTTCTGGTTGGCACCGCTGCTCTGCGATCCTTCACGGAAGGTGGTGGAAACGCGCAGGTTGACGCCGCCATTTTCATAATAGCCAATGACGTTATAGGTGAACGGTGCGACCCCGAAGGCGGTGGCAGGACCATCGCTGCGCTGATCGACCAGCGTGGCATTGGCGTTAAAGCCAAAACCGCGCACACCGAAGCGATCGGTCAGGAAGTCGAGCGGCTGAACCCACTGGAATTCCAGTCCGTTGACGGTCAGCTTGTTGGGAACGTTGACCTGAGACTGGACCTGGATGGTCGCAGCCGCCGGGCCGCCGCGCAGGTTGATGGCCTGCTGCTGGGTCGGGTTCAGCGAGTCATAATTGATGCCATATTGGGCGAGGAAGGAGAAAGGCTGGGTAGTGATCTGGTTGTTGGTGAAACCAGTTAGCGACTTGCGGAAAGCGCTGAACGATACCAGGCCTTCCTTTCCAGTGTAAAGTTCGACGCCCAGATCCAGATTGTTGGAGAAATAGGGCTTCAACGCGGGGTTGCCGATCGTGGCGGTGGCGGCCGAGGGATCGCCAAAGCCAACGCCAGGCAACTGCGCCGCCGGATCAGGGCGCGTCATCGTCTTCGAATAAGCGGCGCGGATTACGGCCAGATCGCCCAGATCATAGGCGACCGTCGCAGCAGGCAGCCATTTTTCATAGCTGTTATTGGTGCGCACGATGGTAACGATGCTGGGATAGCGCGCGCCGTCGGGGAGTTGCGTAGTGGCGGTAGGCGTGTTGCGCGGATCGCTTAGAGATACGCGGCCTTCGATCGTCTGGTCGGTCTTAACGTAGCGCACGCCGACATTGAAGCGCAGGTCGTTATCGCCGATCTGCTGCTTGCCGCTAGCGGTCAGATAGGTGGCAAAAGATTTCTCCCGGATAAGACCGCCGCTGGCACCCGTGTTTGAGCCGCCCGATTCGGGCGCATTGTCATGAAAGGCGTCATAGTTGGACGCTTTCTTGAACTTGTCCCAGTCGACCGTCACGAAGCCGGCGCGGCCGGGCATCAGGAAGCTGGGCAATTGGCCGACCGGAACCAGCGAACCGCCATAGGTAACGGGACCGGTCTGTCCGGCCGTGTAGCCGGTGCCATAACCTGGATAATTGGGATAGCCGGTTGATCCGGGCACGACGGACGCTGCACCCACGCAGATCGGCTGGCTATTGGGACCAGGCACGAACACATTGGGATTGCCGCCACACACGGCATTCTGCCACGCTTGGCTGTTGTCGAAGCCGCGGATGCGACGGCTGACATCGTCATAATTGCCGCCGAGCTGGATATTGAGCCGCTCATCACCCCAGGTCAGCGCACCGCGCACGCCCTTCGTTTCGTTGACGCGGCGCTCGTCCGAAATGTTGACGCGGCCGCCGTTCCAGACGAAATTATTGGGATCGTTGAGATCGACGCTGGATGTGATCGACGGTGCGCCGTTGGAATTGGCGGTATAATCGACGGTCACGCCGGTCCCCATGGCGGTGACTGGCCCGGCGGTGGGGATTTCGCGGTGGAAGGTGCTGCGGGTATAGTTAGCCTGAACCGACAGTTTCAGGCGGTCGCTCATTTCCCAATCCAGGCCCGGATTGATGCTGTAGAGCTGCGTGGTTTCGGTCAAGGGGCGATATTCGAGGAAGAATTGCGAATTGGCGTAAGTGCCGCTGGTCACCTGACAACCGGCCGAACAATCTTCCTTGTCATAGGTGGTGTTAGTAGGAATGATCTGACCATTGCGGACGATCCAGGCGATATTTTCGCGCGTCAGATTGTTCTTCTTGAAGCCGTAGAGGCCATCGACGTAAAAATGCATCTCGTCATTGGGACGCCATTCGGCGCTGGCGATGGCGTTGATGCGGTCACGACGGCCATATTGCGCGGAGAAGCGACCGAGGCGGGGAATGATGCCATTGTCGATCTGCTGGATGGATGCGCCCGGATTGTTAGCGAGCAGCCAGGCCCGATCGATCGTCTGGCCCGCGATCAGGCCCCCCCCGGCGCCTGCCGGGACAGTGGCCGGGATGGTCCAGTTGCCGCCACCTGTCGCGTTACAGCCTGTAGCCGCACCGCACTGCGCCGCTGTCAGCGCCGGGTTGGTGTAGCCGATCGTCTCGAAGCCGCGGTTGTCGGTGAACAGCCGTTGACCTGACACGCCCACGAGAATGCCCATCGTGTCGTTGGTGGTGCTGAAGATGGCGGAGCCACGCGCGCCGACCTTGTCCACGCCGCTCTGTTTGGTGCCCTGAATATTATAGGTGAAACGCGTGCCGGGGCGATCGAACGGACGGGCCGAGCGCATGTCGATATTACCCGCAGCGCCGCCCTCCAGTAGGTTGGCGGTGTAGCTTTTGTTCACCGTCAGCTTCGTGAAGAGATCAGTGGGGAAAAAGCTCAGATCGACCGAGCGGTCTGTTCCCTGCGCGTCGGTCGCGCCAGATGAGGACACAGCGATCGGCGCGCCGTTCAGCGTCACGTTGGTGAAGTTGGAGCCAAGGCCGCGGATGGCAACGTTAACACCCTCACCATTGACGTCGCGGCTGATGGTGATGCCGGGGATGCGGTTGAAGGATTCAGCGATGTTAGTGTCGGGAAACTTGCCGATGTCCTGCGCGAAGATGGAATCGGTAAAGCCGGTCGATTCTCGCTTGGCATTTGTCGAGCTTTGCAGCGATGCGCGATAGCCGGTGACGACAATGTCGTTGGTCGTCGCGGCGGGATCGTTGGGTGCGATCTGCGGGGCGGCAGGTGCGTCTTGACCTGTGGCATCCTGAACCGCTGCGGTTTGGCCAGCGGCCATCTGCCCAAAGGCGATCGAGCCAAGAGCCGATGCGGCAAGCAAGGCCATGCGAATAGCGGGTTTATGCACCTTCACGATCTATCTCTCCCTAAGTTGCTCCCGCTGTTGCGGCAAGCTCGGTGGTAACGCTACCACGATTCATATGGCAATGCCTGCCAGCCTGTCAAACCAATTCTAAAGTATTTGGAAAACCGGTTTTCCATTCGGCATGACCACTTTCGATCGCTGGATGAATAATCCTATTCTAAGTTCTCGATGTTTCGGACTGCTAATGATTGCGCAACCATTCATCCCTCAATATGCAGCCGTTCCCTTGCCGTCAGAAGGCAACCGAAAGGCCCATTAAGCGTCTTCTGGCTGAGCGGCGGGGAATCTGTTTAGGTCTGCGCGGTAATTGGCCTAACGCCAAGGACGGCCATTAGACCTGCGTATACTGGATCTGATGCACACGGTGCTCGAGTATACGACTCGACTAGCGCAATTGCACCTTGATCGCCATCGATGCATGCCAGGAGCGCCGCGAACAATGGTTCCGGATTAGGATGCTGAGCGCATGGGGCAACTGTGCACTCGGTGCGCTTGCCTCGCACTCTCCACCAGCCGAGCAGGAGACCGAACAGGTTCAGCAGCCCTCGCGTTTGATTGAGCGTGGCGATGCGGGCGTTTGTTGCCTCATCGCGTCTGACTGATGAAGAACAGCGCGCTGTTCTAACGCAGCCGACGAATGTGTGAGAAGTGCAAACGAGATAGGATTTTGTGCGGCTTGTCACTTGGACAAATGTTCGTTTTCCACGATCAGCCGCCTGAAAGCGCCCGGCCTACTACCGGTTCAATGCCAGCCCTTTGTACGACATAAACGTAATACAGTTTTCAGGGGGCTATTTCCCAACGGCCACTTACGGGCGTGGCAACTGCCCCAGCATAGCCGTGCTAGAATGGCGGCTATGCCATTATCATTGCTCCAGAGCCGACCGTCGCGAAAGTCCCATTGGCAGTCAATATAGCTTGTGTGAACTGCTCATTGCCGGGTTGCGTCCCCACCTATTTATTGGCCTACGGAGCTCCAGGTACCATACGGCAAACTTCTTTGCACACTGCGACGATATATCTTTGATTTCCACAAATTGATGGTTGCTATGAGTTCGGTTTTTAACGAGAATCTCGGCTGTGCGCTCTGATGTCGATCATCTGCCCTCAATCCAGCAAGGCGAACTGGATCGGGTGAAGCAATTGCTGATGGTCGAGTTTGCCGAGGCGACGGCGCGCGCAAACCAGCCCTGGAAGAAGAATGGCCGCATCCTCAAGGTCATCCTGTTCGGCAGCTACGCGCGGGACGATTGGGTCGATGAACCCGAGAATGGCTACCAGTCCGATTACGACCTGTTGATCATCGTCAGTCATCCCGATCTTACCGATATTGCAGACTATTGGTACGTCGCCGAGGACAAGATCCTACGCGATACCGCGATCGCCCGGCCGGTGAACATCATCGTTCACACGCTTCAGGAGGTGAACCAAGCGCTGAGCAGGGGTGAATATTTCTGGGTCGATATCGCCCGCGACGGGATCGTTCTCTACGAATTGCCCGGGAGTGCACTTGCCACGCCGCGACCGCTGACGCCCGCTGATGCGTGTGAGATGGCGGGCAAGTACCTCGCTGAATGGCTACCGAGCACCGATAGGGCGTTGACGACGGCACAAGAGCAGGCGCTGAAAGGTGCTGATGATCTCGGATGGCGCAAGGAGGCCGTGTTCTCGCTGCATCAGGCAACGGAGCGGGCCTATATCTGCTTCTTGCTTGTCCGAACCCTGTATTTCCCTCGCTCACACAACATCAAATTCCTGCGGTCACTCGCCGAGGACAGCGAGCCACGGCTGATTCAGGCGTGGCCGCGGGCGACACGGATTGATCGCCGCTGCTTCGAACTGCTGAAGCGTGCCTATGTCGAGGCCCGTTATTCGCCGAGCTACGAGATCGGCAATGAAGACCTTGACGCCTTGTTACAGTCTGCCCGTGCCCTCCGCGAAATCGTCGAGAGCGTTTCGCGCGAACGCGTCGAAACGCTCCGGACAGAAGCCGGCCTCTAACCGCCGATAGCTTCCGGTTCCGGCATTTGACCGGAACAGGCCGGGGCGAGCCCATCTGCGCCCATCAGCGCCGTTCCGTTTTTGGCGTCCGTCACCGAGTCTGAATCCGCCCGAGCCGGTCCTGTCCGGCGGGCGGGAGCCTCGACGTGACACCCACCAAATTGCTCATCGGCCAAATCCTTGTCGTCTTCGCGATCGTGATCGCGGGTGTCTGGGCCGCAACGCAATGGGCGGCAGCGATGCTGGCCTACCAGCCCGAACTTGGCTTGCCGTGGTTCCGGCTCGGCAGCATGCCGATCTACCGTCCCTGGGCGCTGTTCGGCTGGTGGTACCACTATGACGCCTATGCCCCGATCGTCTTTGACAAGGCGGGCATTCTGGCTGGTGCCAGCGGCTTCATCGGCTGCGCGGCGGCGATCTTCGGTTCGCTGTGGCGCGCGCGCCAGTCAAGCAACGTCACCACTTATGGTTCGGCGCGATGGGCAAGCCCCCGCGAGATCGAGCGCGCTGGGTTGCATCGCGACGCAGGCGTCATGCTCGGCTCGCTTGGCGGTCGCTATCTGCGCCATGACGGCCCTGAGCATATCATGGCGTTCGCGCCGACGCGGAGCGGGAAGGGCGTGGGCCTTGTCGTGCCCACCTTGCTGTCGTGGACCGGCTCGACCGTCGTCCACGATATCAAGGGTGAGAACTGGACGCTGACCGCCGGATGGCGCGCGCGCTTCTCGCATTGCCTGCTCTTCAACCCGACCAACGCTGCGTCGGCGCATTACAATCCGCTGCTGGAGGTCCGGCGCGGCATCGACGAGGTGCGCGACGTCCAGAACATCGCCGACATCCTGGTCGATCCCGAAGGCGCGCTCGAACGCCGCAATCACTGGGAAAAGACCAGTCATTCGCTGCTGGTTGGCGCGATCCTGCATGTGCTCTATGCCGAGGAGGAAAAGACACTGGCCCGCGTCGCGACCTTCCTGTCCGACCCACAGCGCAGCTTCGTCGCCACGCTCCGCCGGATGATGACCACCAATCATCTCGGCGATGACAACAACCCCAGAGTGCATCCAGTTGTCGCCTCCGCCGCCCGAGAACTGCTCAACAAGAGTGAGAACGAGCGTTCAGGCGTGCTGTCGACCGCCATGTCCTTCCTCGGTCTCTATCGCGATCCAACCGTGGCTGAGGTAACCTCGCGGTGCGACTGGCGGATCGCCGACCTGATCGAGGCTGAACGGCCCCTGTCACTCTATCTCGTCATTCCGCCGTCGGACATCAGCCGTACCAAGCCGCTGATCCGGCTCGTGCTCAACCAGATCGGCCGCCGCCTGACCGAGCGACTGGACCAGCCCGGTACATCCTCGCGCCGGCACCAACTCCTGATGATGCTCGACGAGTTTCCAGCGCTGGGGCGTCTCGATTTCTTCGAGACCAGCTTGGCCTTCATGGCCGGCTACGGCATTCGCGCCTTCCTTATCGCGCAGTCTCTGAACCAGATCGAGAAGGCCTATGGCGACCACAACGCCATCCTCGACAACTGTCATGTCCGCGTTGCCTTCGCGACCAATGATGAGCGGACCGCCAAGCGCATTTCCGACGCGCTGGGCACCGCGACCGAGCAGCGCGCGATGCGCAACTATGCCGGCCACCGGCTCGCGCCCTGGCTGGCGCACGTCATGGTCAGCCGCCAGGAGACCGCCCGCCAACTCCTGACGCCGGGCGAGGTGATGCAGCTTTCGCCCGATGACGAGATTGTTCTCGTCTCCGGCCTCGCGCCGATCCGGGCGCGCAAGCTACGCTATTTCCTCGATCGCAACTTCTTCGCGCGCATGGCACCCGCACCTATGCTGGCGTCGGGCCAATATGCCGACCGCCCGAAGTCGCGCGGCGATGACTGGTCCAACCAGGTACGCGGCACCGACGACCGACTTCACCAGGCGGAGGACGCCGCGGGCGGCGACGACGATGGCGGCATGCAGCAGCAGCGCCATCCAGGCCTTCCCGAGCAGGTCTCCAAAACAACCGACCCCGCCGAAACGCGCGATCCCCAGATCGTGCCCGACGACGATGATGTTGCCGCCGACAAGCGCGCCATGGACCAGGCGCAAGGGCAGAACGCCATCGTCCGGGGCCATGCCATCAACGAGGGCGCAAAGCGCGACCTCATTCCGGATTTCTGAGGCTGCGATGAAGATCCGCCAGAACCTCTATATAGACCGCGAACTCAGTGACGCGCTGGAGGCACTCGCCGCCGGTCCGCGCGGCAACAAGAGCCACCTCGTCAATGACGCACTGAAGGACTGGCTGGCGCGCCGGGGAACCAAAGAAATAGACGACCTCCTGAAGGTTCGCCTCGACCGTCTGACACGCGAACTCGCCGGCGCGCGACGCGACATCGACGTGTTGCTGGAAAGCCTGGCGCTGTTCGTCCGCTACCAGCTGATGGTGACGGCGCCCTTGCCCGAAGCCGATGCCGCAGCTCGTGCGATCGGTCGCGACCGGTTCGAGGCGTTCGTCTCGCAGGTCGGTCGCCATCTGGCCGGTGGCAAGCGGACGCTTATCCCCCCCGAGGCCGACGGAGCCGCATCATGATGCCGCCTCCCGCCGACAACGTTTCGACGGAACGTCGCCGTGCCATGCTGCGCACCGCGATGGGGCCGGCAATTGCCGCCGCGCTCAGCGACCCGCGCGTCATCGAGATCATGGTCAATCCCGACGGCGCGCTGCGGGTCGACATTCTCGGCGAAGGCCGTGTCGACACGGACGTGAAGCTTGATGCACCCCAAGTCGAGCGGATCATCCGGTTGGTTGCATCCCATGTCCGATCCGAAGTCCATGGCGACAAGCCCATCGTGTCGGCGGAACTGCCACCGCTTGGTTCTGGTGCCGGGCAGCGGTTCGAGGGAATCCTGCCGCCCGTTTCGACCGCCCCGTGCTTTTCGATCCGCAAGCCGGCGGCGCGTATCTATACGCTCATGGACTATGTGACCGACGGCATCATGTCGGCGGAGGCCGCGCGCCTGCTATCGATTGCCGTCGTCGATCGCCGCAACATCCTCGTCGCGGGTGGGACCAGTTCGGGTAAGACCACGCTCGCCAACGCGTTGCTGGCCGAGATGGCGGATCTCGACGAACGGGTGATCCTGATCGAGGATACGCGCGAGCTGCAATCGCCGGCGCGTGACACCGTGGCGCTCAGGACCCGGCCAAACTCATCCGATAAGAACATCGCCGTCACCATGGGCGATCTCGTGCGCTCGACGCTGCGCCTTCGACCCGATCGCATCATTGTCGGCGAGGTGCGCGGCGGGGAAGCATTGGACATGCTGAAGGCCTGGAACACCGGCCATCCCGGCGGGATCGCAACCGTCCACGCCAACAGTGCGGCCTCCGCCCTCTACCGGATCGAGCAGCTCATCCAGGAAGCCGTGGTCACCGTGCCGCGCCGCTTGGTCGCAGACGCCATCGACATGATCGTCTTCATTGTGGGCCGCGGCACTGCGCGGCGCATCGAGACGATCGCCCGCGTCGCCGGACTCGATCCAGACGGCGGCTACGCCGTCGTCGATCTCACCCCAACCCACCTCCCCAACAATGAAGGAGACTGACATGACCATCGTTCGTATTTCCAACCGCGACCGCTTCTTCCTCACCGGGCTGGTGCTCGGCCTGTCGATCACCATGACCAGCCGCGTCTATGCCAGCGGCGCGGGTATGCCGTGGGAAGAACCACTCCAGCAGGTGCTGGAGTCGGTCCAGGGACCAGTCGCCAAGATCGTTGCGGTACTGATCATCATTTCCACGGGGCTTGCTCTCGCATTCGGCGAGACCTCCGGCGGCTTCCGCAAGCTCATACAGATCGTCTTCGGCCTGTCGATTGCGTTCGCGGCGTCGAGCTTCTTCCTGTCCTTCTTCAGCTTCGGCGGCGGGGCGCTCGTCGCGTGAGCCACATCGAGGGATTTGAGGCACCCATCCACGCCAGCCTAGGGCAAGCCATCCTGCTGGGTGGCGCGCCCCGCGGCATCGCGATCGTCAACGGCACGATCGCGGCCGCGGTCGGCCTGGGTTTGCAGCAATGGCTAGTCGGGATGGCGATCTGGGCGATCGGCCACAGCATCGCTGTGTTCGCGGCCCGCCGCGACCCGGACTTCGTGCCGGTGCTGCTCCGCCATCTGCGCCAAAAGGGATATCTGGCATGCTGAACGTCGCGGAATACCGGTCGCGTGCCGACCGGCTTGCCGATCATCTACCCTGGGCCGCGCTGGTCGCACCCGGCGTCATCCTCAACAAGGACAGCAGCTTCATGCGGTCCTTCGCCTTTCGCGGTTCCGATCTCGAAAGCGCGACCGAAGCGGAACTCGTGTCCGCCTGCGCGCGCGCCAACAACGTGCTCAAGCGGCTCGGCTCGGGCTGGGCATTGTTCTTCGAGGCCGAACGGCGCGAGGCACTCGGTTATCCGAACGACGCATTCCCCGACGCAGCGTCGTGGCTGGTCGAACAGGAACGGCGTGCCGGGTTCGAGGCCGAGGGCCAGCATTTCGAGAGTGTCTATCACGGCACACTGGTCTGGCTGCCGCCTGCCGACAGCAGCGATGCGGCGAGGCGGACACTGGTCGAGCGGCCTGACGACGCGAAAGGCAGGGACTGGCACGCCAGCCTTGCCGGCTTCATCGCCGAGTCCGACCGCGTGCTCGATCTCCTGTCGGGTTTCATGCCCGAGGTGCGCCCCGTAAGCGACGCCGAGACGCTGACCTATCTCCACGGCACCGTTTCCAGCCGCCGTCATCCGGTCGCCGTGCCGGAGACGCCGATCTATCTCGACGCGCTGCTCGCCGACACGCCGCTGGTCGGCGGGCTGGAGCCGAGGCTCGGCGACCGGCATCTGCGCACTCTGACAGTGCTGGGATTTCCGAACCTCAGCCGGCCCGGCATCCTCGACGCGCTCAACCACCAGGATTTCGGTTACCGCTGGGTGACCCGCTTTATCGCGCTCGACAAGACCGATGCGACCAAGGCGCTGACCAAGATTCGCCGGCAATGGTTCAACAAGCGCAAGTCGATCACCGCGCTGCTTCGCGAGGTGATGTACAACCAACCGGTCCAGCTCCTCGACAGCGACGCCGACAACAAGGTGGTCGACGCCGACCTCGCGCTGCAGGCGCTCGGCGGCGATCACGTCGCCTTCGGTTATCTGACGACAACGATCACGGTGTCGGACGCCGATCGTAACCGTGCCGACGACAAAGTTGGCGCGGTCGAGCGAATCGTCAACGGCCTCGGCTTCACAGCCAAGCGCGAAGGCGTCAACGCGGTCGAGGCGTGGCTGTCGTCGCTGCCCGGCCAGGTCTACGCCAATGTGCGCCAGCCGCTGGTCCATACCCTCAACCTCGCCCATCTCATGCCGCTGTCGTCTGTCTGGGCAGGCCCGACGGAGAACCGGCACCTCGGGGGATCGCCGCTGCTCTACGCGCAGACTGGCGGATCGACCCCGTTTCGCCTTTCGACCCATGTCGGCGATGTCGGCCACATCCTCGTCGTCGGCCCTACTGGAGCGGGCAAGTCGGTACTGCTAGCACTCATCGCATTGCAGTTCCGGCGCTATCCCGGCTCCCAGCTCTATATCTTCGACAAGGGCTTTTCAGCACGCGCGGCGGTGCTTGCGATGGGCGGCGCGCATCATGCCCTCGGTCTTGGCACGGACACCGGCGAAACCCTTGCGTTCCAGCCACTGCGCCGCATCGACGATGCCAGCGAACGCAGCTGGGCGTCGGAATGGATCGCCGCGCTGCTGGCACACGAGAAGGTCATGGTCACTCCAGAGGTGAAGGACGCCGTCTGGTCGGCCTTGGGCAGTCTCGCATCGGCACCCCCGGAAGAGCGCACCCTGACGGGGCTCGCCATGCTGCTCCAGTCCAATGCACTACGCACCGCGCTCACCGCCTATACGCTCGACGGCCCCTATGGCCGGCTCCTCGACGCGGCCGAGCAAGATCTCGCGCTCGCCGACGTCCAGTGCTTCGAGACCGAGGCGCTGATGGGACAGGTCGGCGTGGTCGCCCCGGTGCTGACCTATCTCTTCCACCGGCTCGAGGAGCGTTTCGACGGCCGCCCGACGCTGCTGGTGCTCGACGAAGCCTGGATCTTCCTCGACCATCCGCTCTTCGCGGCCCGTATCCGTGAATGGCTGAAGACGCTCCGCAAGAAGAATGTGGCGGTCCTGTTCGCGACGCAGAGCCTTGCCGACATCGCCGACAGCAGCATCGCGTCGGCCATCATCGAAAGCTGCCCGCAACGCATATTGCTGCCCAACGACAGGGCGATCGAACCGCAGTCGCGCGCTGCCTATGAGCGGTTCGGCCTCAACGAGCGGCAGATCGAACTGGTCAGCCGCGCCACCCCCAAGCGGCATTATTATCTGCAATCCGCACGGGGCAACCGCCTGTTCGAACTCGGCCTCGGCCCGATCGCGCTCGCGCTCTGCGGAGCCTCCGATCCCGCGACGCAGGCGCGGATCGATACCCTCCTTGCCGAACACGGGCCGGGCGATTTCGCCGCCCGCTTCCTGTTCGACGCCGGTCTCGACTGGGCCACGCCGCTCCTCGCCGAATTCACCAACCCCAATCCCAACCCCGCCCCGAAGGAGTGAAACCATGCCAGCATTTCCCGTCCGCAAATACATGACAGCCAGCTTGCTCGGTATCGCCGCCGCAAGCGCCGGGTTCGTCGGCACAATGCTGCCTAGCGCGCCCGCACGCGCGATCGTCGTGTTCGATCCCAGCAATTACAGCCAGAATCTGCTTACCGCCGCCCGAACCCTTCAGCAGGTCAACAACCAGATCCGCTCGCTTCAGAACCAGGCGCAGAGCCTGATCAATCAGGCCAGGAATCTCGCCACGATCAACTTTCCCGAGATCCAGGCGATCACAAGCACGCTCCAGCAGATCGACCTGTTGATGGGCCAAGCGCAGGGCATCCAGTTCCGCGTCGACGGTCTCGACCAGCAATTCCGCCAGCTCTTTCCCCAGAGCTTCAACCAGGCGCTGACCATGAACGGCCAGGTTGTTGCCGCTCGGACCCGGCTCGATACCGAGATGACGGCCTACAAACAGACAATGGGGGTGCAGGCGCAGGTCGTCGAGAATGTCCAGGCTGACGCGCAGACCCTGGGTGGCATCGTATCGCGGAGCCAGGGCGCCGAGGGCGCTTTGCAAGCGCAACAGGCGACCAACCAACTGCTCGCACTGACCGCCAAGCAACAGTTCCAGATCCAGAACCTGATGGCGGCGCAATATCGGGCGCAGACGATCGAGCAGGCGCGCCGCGCGCAGGCCGAGATCGACGCACGCGCCGCAACCACCAAGTTCCTCGGTTCCGGCTCGGCCTACACCCCCCAATAGGCCAGCCAGTGCGCAGGCAGCGGCGAATTCGCCTCTTCGCCGCTGCCGCCGCGGGGTTCGGTCCCGCTCCCCAGATCGGACCCCGCGGCTTCATGTCCAGGATTTCCATATGAACGACCTGAACGTCATCGACCGGTTCCTACAGACCTTCATCCGCTACATCGACAGCGGGTTTGGGCTGCTGGGCGGCGACGTAGCCTTCCTGACGACGACCCTGATCGGCATCGACATCACGCTCGCCGGCTTGTTCTGGGCAATGGGCGGCGAACAGGACGTGATCGGGCGTTTCCTGCGCAAGATAATCTATGTCGGCGCGTTCGCCTTCATCCTGAACCGCTTCTCGACGCTTGCCGATATCATTTTCCGCTCCTTTGCGGCAGCCGGTCTGACTGCCGGAGGCGGCACGCTTTCAGCGGATGATCTGCTGAAACCCGGCCGCCTTGCTGGCACCGGTTTCTCGGCAGCCTGGCCGCTCCTCGAACAGGTGTCGAATCTGATGGGTTTCACCAGCTTCTTCGACAATTTCCTGACCATCATTGTGCTGCTGTTCGCCTGGGTGATCGTGATCATCGCCTTCTTCGTCCTCGCCGTGCAGATGTTCGTGTGCATCGTCGAGTTCAAGCTGACCACGCTCGCCGGCTTCGTGCTGGTGCCCTTCGCGCTCTGGAACCGGACCAGCTTCCTCGCGGAGCGTGTGCTGGGCAACGTGGTCAGTTCAGGCATCAAGGTGATGGTGCTCGCCGTCATCGTCGGCATCGGGTCGAATTTCTTCAATGAGTTCACCGCTGCCCTGCAGGGCCAGGAACCCGACATCGGCCAAGCCATGAGCCTCGTGCTGGCGTCGCTCACGCTGTTCGGCCTCGGTATCTTCGGTCCCAGCATCGCCTCGGGCCTTGTCGCCGGTGCCCCGCAGCTTGGCGCGGGTGCAGCGGTCGGCACGACGGTCGGCGCAGCCGGTATCGTTGCGCTGGGCGGCGGCGCCGCGATGGGCGCCGCCCGCGCGGTCGGCGGGGCCGCGCTCGGCGCGATCCGGGCCGGCACGACGATGGGTTCGGCGGCTTCGGCCTCCTATCAGCTCGGCCAGACCGCGGCCGGATCTTCGAGCGTCGGTGCCGGCATCGGCGGCATGGCGCAGGCCGCCGGCAACGCTGCGCGTCAGAAAGCATCGGCGGCGCTCGGATTGGGCCAGGCCGCCGAACGCGGCCGTGACGCCGCCTGGTCCGCCCTCAACGGCGGAGCGGGATCGAGCGGACGGACTTCGGACGCCACCACCGACGGCGCTCCATCCTGGGCACAGTCGCTGCGTCGCCAGCAGAACGCCCGTCACCACCGCCAAGTCGCCGTGCAGACATTGAAGGAAGGCGATCGCGGCGGCGCATCCGCCACTCCAGACATCAAGGAAAGGGAAGATTGAGCCATGATCTTCATACCTCATGTTCTTTAAGCGCACCGTCCAGCGCTACGCGCAGACGCCTGAGCCGGAGACCCCCTATCAACGCGCCGGCCAGATCTGGGACGACCGCATCGGGTCGGCCCGTGTCCAGGCCCGCAACTGGCGCCTTATGGCGTTCGGCACGCTGTCGTTGTCGACTGTCATGTCGGGTGCGCTCATCTGGCAATCGCTGCAGAGCATGGTCACGCCCTATGTCGTCGAGGTCGATCGACTGGGCGAGGCCCGGGCGGTGACCGAGGCCGAAGCGGGCTATCGCCCCACCGATCCCCAGATCGCCTGGCATCTGGCAAAGTTCATCGAGAATGTCCGTGGGGTCTCGCTCGATCCAGTGCTGATGCGCCGCGATTGGCTCTCGGCCTATGACTTCACCACGACGCGGGGGAGTCAGTTCCTTGGCGACTATGCCCGCGCCGCAGACCCCTTCGCCAGAATCGGCGAGCGCACTGTGTCAGTCCAGGTAACCAGCGTCGTCCGCGCATCCGAACGGTCGTTTCAAGTGAAATGGACCGAGACGGTCTATGAGCGTGGGAGTAAGGCGGGTTCCTCGCACTGGACCGGCATCCTGACGATCCTGACTAAGCCGCCGGTATCGGCCGACTCGCTCCGCAAGAACCCGCTCGGCATCTACATCGACGCGATCGACTGGAGCCGCGAACTAGAGCCCGCGGCGTCGACTGCTCCCGCGCGCACCGCGCAACCGCCCAGCAATGTGCCGCTCGGCTCGCCGCTCGACCCGAACCTTGCCGCTCAACCTACCGTCAATACGGAGACCCAGCCATGACCCGAACTCTCACAACCACGCTGCTGGCGCCTTGCTTCATCCTTCTCGCCGGCAGCACAGGGGCGAGTCCGCCGATCCGCAACGCGTCGCGCGAAGTCGCGCCGGTCGCCATCGCCAATCGCGCGGCGACGATCGAGCCGACCGCGCAGGGGTTCATCAACGCCGTCCAGGTCTATCCTTTCACCGACGGCGCCATCTATCGAGTCATTACCGCACCGGAGCGGGTGACCGACATCGCGCTGCAACCAGGCGAAACATTGGTGGCCGTGGCAAGCGGAGACACTGTGCGCTGGGTGATCGGCGATACCACCAGCGGGTCGGGCACGGAGAAGCGGACCCATATACTGGTGAAGCCATTCAGTGCCGGTCTGTCCACCAACCTGGTCATCACCACCGACCGGCGCAGCTATCATATCGCGCTGACCAGCGGGATGACGACGGCGATGGCCGCACTTTCCTGGACCTATCCCCAGGATGCATTGATCGCTTTGAAGCGCGCCGCCGCGGCGACCGAGGCGGCAGCTCCTGTGGCGGCCGGGATCGAGGTCGAGCAGTTTCACTTCAATTATGCTGTCTCCGGCGATCGACCGGCTTGGCGGCCATTTCGTGCTTTTGACAACGGGCGGCAGACCTTCATCGAATTTCCCGCTACGCTGGCCGTAGGCGAGGCGCCGCCGATCTTCCTGGTGGACGGGAAAGGCGAGGCCCAGCTCGTCAACTATCGCGTGAAGGGCCGCTTCTATGTCGTCGATCGCATCTTCGACGTCGCCGAGCTTCGCCTCGGCACGAAGCACCAGCAGATTGTCCGGATCAGCCGGGTGGCGGACGGCGCGCCCACGCGGAGGGGATCATGACCGTCAAGGCGGAAGCCTCATCGGCGCCCGGGACCCCCACCACACCGGGCAAGGTGGACCCGGAAACACTGGCGCTTCGCGCGCAGCCGGCGCGGGCGATCCGCTTCAAGCGGGGCGCCGTCGTGGCAATCGCGGCGCTTGGTTCCGTCACCCTGATCGCGGCAGCGTGGGTCGCGCTGCGGCCGTCGGCATTGCACCTCGCTGGACAAGCCGACGACCAGACCGTCGCGGCGAAAGCGCCGACCGATACGCTGAGCCGCTTGCCGGGCAGCTATGGCGACGTGCCCAAACTCGGACCGCCCTTGCCGGGCGATCTCGGCCGACCCATCCTCAATCATCAGCGTGCGATGGGCGTGGAATCGGCGAGCGCCTCAGCCGGTCGTGCGGACCAGGCCGCCGCGACCGAGCGCGATCGTCGCGCGGCGGAGCTGAAGGCGGCGCGCGAGTCGGAATTGCTGGTGCAATCCGGCAACCGCACCGATCCGACCCGCGGTGCCGCCGCAACGCCGTTATCTCCCCCGGCCGTAGCGAGCGATGCGTCGCGCATCGCCATCGATCCTGATCGCGATCCCAACGCCCAGCAGCGCAAGGCTGACTTTGTTGCAGCCCGCGACACTGGCGGCGATGTCAACAAGCATCGGTTGAGCCCACCGGCGTCGTCGGACATGCTGTCCGCTGGCAGCGTTATCGCGGCGAGCCTCATTACGGGACTCAGGTCCGACCTCCCCGGCCTCGTCACCGCTCAAGTCACTGAACGCGTCTTCGACAGCGCAACAGGCAACGTCCTTCTCATTCCGCAGGGCGCACGGCTGATCGGCAGTTACGACAGCGTCGTTGCCTTCGGCCAGCAGCGCGCGCTGGTCGTATGGCAGCGCATCATCTTGCCGGACGGCAGCTCGATCAAGCTCGACAACGTGCCAGCAACCGATCCATCGGGATATGCCGGGTTTGCCGACAAGGTCGATTTCCACACCTGGGCGCTGCTCAAGGGCGTCGCGATATCGACATTGCTCGGCGTCGGGGCGAACGTCACCTTCTCCGGTGAAAGCGATCTTGTCCAAGCGATCCGTCAATCCACGCAGCAGAATGTGTCCCGCGCCGGAGACCAGATCACATCCCGCAATCTTCAGATCCAACCGACCATCACCATTCGGCCCGGTGCCCCGGTCCGACTCATAGTGCATCGCGATCTCATTTTGGCACCGTGGACAGAATAGGAGCACGATATGACGGATATTAAACTTGGTCGTCTGCCCGACAGAACGCCGGTCAAACTAGCTATCAGCGTCCCGCCAGACCTTCATTTGGCGTTGGCGGATTATGCCACCATCTATCATGAGACCTATGGCGATGATCAGGCGATCGCCGATTTGGTCCCGCATATGCTTTCTGCCTTCCTCGCGAGTGACCGCGGCTTTGCCAAGGCGCGGGCAGGGCTCGCCGCACGGCGTAAATGACGACAGGCAGCGACAAAATACAACATGTCGACTGAGCCGGTTATCCCTATCGGCCTGTGTCAAACACCGCGAAGGCTTTAGAAGATCGTGACAATCTCAGCATTCTGACATCCGGCCGCAGGCGTAAATTTAGCTGATGGCCAGCATCAATGGTTCAGCGTGTGAGCCGGAACGCACGCTTACCTTGGTAATCGATAAGCAAGGAGATGCACATGGAAGTGCTAGCAATCTCTATTAACGACACCGCTAAGGCGCTCGGCATCGGTCGGTCATCGGTTTATGCCTTACTCAAATCTGGCAAACTTGATGCGATCAAAATCGGTAGGCGAACCTTGCTGACCACTGAGTCCATCAAGCGGCTGGCACAATCCCGAGATATGGCTTGATACGCCAGCGCTACACGGCTCTTGCTGAAAAATTGCCCGCGGTAGAGTAGGGCAGGGCGGGCCCGTCATCTGTTTCCGCCGCTTCGCAGTTCATCCATATAGTCGCTCCACCACTGCGCCATTTCAACACGTTCGGCCCAATAGGCGGACTGGTTATATATGCGACGTACGGACCCGGCCACCATATGTGCCAGTGCACGCTCGATGGCATCCGGGTTCCATTTGCCGGATTCGTTCAACAGCGATGATGCGGACGTGCGGAAGCCGTGGGCCGTCATTTGCTCTTTGGAATAGCCCATGCGCCGCAATGCCGCGTTGATGGTGTTTTCACTGATCGGTCTTGCTCGGGTGCGGATCGAAGGGAACACATAGCGCCCGGAGCCGGATAAGGATCGCATGGCTTGCAGTATCGCGAGAGCCTGCCGAGAAAGAGGCACCGAATGGGGCTGGCGCATTTTCATCTTTGTTACCGGGATCGTCCAGACAGCTTTGTCGAAATTAACCTCAGCCCATTCCATTTGCCGCAGTTCGCCCGGGCGCTGGAAGACATGAGGTGTGAGTTTAAGGGCGTACATGACGGCGGGATCGCCCTGATAATCCTCGATAGCGCGCAGGAGAGCGCCGAACTCGTTTGGATCGATGATGGCGGCGAAGTGCTTGACTCGCGGTGTGGTCAATGCGCCGATCAGGAGTTGCGCCGGATCACGTTCGGCACGCGCCGTTGCGACTGCAAAGCGGAAAACGCGGCTGGCAAAGGCGCGCAGCAGATTGGCGGTTTCCAAGCGGCCACGTCGTTCATGCTTCTGCAGTTCATGAAGAAGTTCCTGAGGCGTGATATCGGTGACAGGCCGCTTTCCGAAGTCTGCCCCCATCAGTTTCACAAACCAGCGCATCTTCTCCAGCGTTGGCTCAGCCAACCCCTCACGCGCTTTCTTCTCTATCAATTCCTCGGCCACGCTAGCGAAGCTGTTGCTGGCCCGAATGCTCGCCTCAATACGGGCTTGTCGTTTGGCTACGTTGGGATCGATCGCATGAGCCAGCTGCCTACGGGCGGCATCCCTGGCAGCGCGCGCCTCGGCCAAGGTAATCTCGGGATACGCCCCGAGCGACAGTTTCCGTTCTACGCCGTCGATCCGGTATTTGATTCGCCACAGCTTGCTGCCTCTTGGATTGACGAGCAGATACAAACCTTGGGAGTCAGTAACCTTGTAAGGCTTATCTGCGGGCTTCGCATTGCGGATAGCGGTATCGGTTAGCACCATTGGGGGCCTCGATTCTGCTGGGGCCTTTTGAGGCCCCCAAATTAGGCCCCAATCATCCGCAATTGCAGGCAAACAAGGGCATCCACTGACAATCAGAGAATGCCCATAAACTACCGGAAATCAGGGATTTTTCAACTGTTGGCAGACGTCGCCAGACAGGATTTTGGAGGCCCGAGCCGGAATCGAACCGGCGTGCAAGGATTTGCAGTCCTCTGCGTAACCACTCCGCCATCGGGCCTCAGTCAAGTGGGTGGCCGCAGATGTGCGGCTTTGGTCGCAAAGTCAAGCGGTAGCGCGGCGACCCATGGCAAGAATCTCGCATGCCGCCGCGCAAAGCCGCTTGGCGTGGGGCGGCTGCTGATTTAGAGGTCCGTTGATCCCCTTACTGTATTGCATTAACAATACAGTTGTGCCAAGCCCCCTGGACCAAGCGAGAAACTATCGTGACCGAGCAGAAACATTCTTTGATGCGGGCCGCCATGGTCGAAAGCCAGTTGCGGACCAGCGACGTCAATGACCCGCGCGTGATCGCGGCGATGGCGAAGGTGCCGCGTGAGGAGTATGTGCCCGCGCATCGCCGCGCCATGACCTATATCGACCGGGCCATTCCGCTGGATGGCGGTCGCGCGATCAACCCGCCACTGGCGACCGGACGCTTGCTGACCGAAGCGCAGGTTGCGCCGGGGGACAAGGTGCTGCTGATCGGCGCGGCGACGGGCTATTGCGCCGCGCTGCTGGCCGAAATGGGCGCGCAGGTGGTTGCGGTCGAGGAAGAAGGCGGGCCTGAGAGCATTGGCGCTGCGGTCACGCGCGGGCCGCTGAGTGCCGGGGCGGTCGACGGCGCACCCTATGACCTTCTGTTCATCGACGGCGCGGTAGAGGAAGTGCCCGCGACGCTCGTTCAGCAGCTTGTCGATGGCGGACGGGTGGTGACCGGCCTGGTCGAGCGCGGCGTGACGCGCCTGTGCAGTGGTCGCGTCGTGGGCGGGGTGCTGGGCCTTTCCAGCATTGCCGACCTCGAAATGGTGGTGCTGCCGGGCTTTGCCGCACCGGAACAGTTCGTTTTTTGAGACGGGGATCATGACAGCAAAGCGACATATTTTTGGGCGGGCAACCGCTACAGCCTTGCTGTTATTGTCCTCCGCTCTGTCGGGACCGGCCATGGCCGAAACCTTGCAGGGCGCGTTGGCCAAGGCCTATGCGTCCAATCCGACGCTGACCGGCGCGCGCGCCGGGCAGCGGGCGACGGATGAGAATGTGCCGCTGCAGAAGGCGGCAGGACGCCCCACCGTCCAGTCGCAATTGCAGTTTCAGGAACTGGTGGTGCGGCCGTCCAACAGCTTTCTGGCACCACAGCGTTCGGCGAGTGCGAGCGCCAGCATTGATGTCCCCATCTATCAGGGCGGCGCGGTGCGCAATGGCGTGAAGGCGGCGAAGATTCGCGTGGAGGCGGGGCAGGCCAATCTGCGTGGCACCGAAGCCAGCATTTTTTCGCAGGTGGTGGGCGCTTATATGGATGTGATCCGCGACAGTGCGATCGTGTCGTTGAACCGCGCCAATGTGCAGGTGCTGGAAGTCAATTTGCAGGCGACCAACGATCGGTTTGAAGTGGGCGATGTGACCCGTACCGATGTCGCCCAGTCGCAATCGCGGCTGGCGCTGGCGCAGTCGGACTTGCAGATCGCCGAAGCCAATCTGATTACCAGTCGCGAAAATTATATCGCGTTGGTGGGGGAGGCACCCGACGCGCTGGAGGCACCGCCGGCCTTGCCGGACTTGCCCGCGTCGCCACAAGTGGCGGTCGAGATTGCGCTGGCCGACAATCCCGATATTCTGGCCGCGCAAAAAGCGCGGGAGGCGGCGCGTTATGATGTGAAGGTCGCCAAGGCGGCGACGTCGCCGACGCTGAGCGGCTTTAGCCAGGGCAGCTATACCGACTATCTGGACCCCGATATTCGCGAGAATAAGCAGGCGGCCGTCGGTGCGACGCTGAACCTGCCCATTTACCAGGGGGGGCGGCCCGCCGCGCAAGTGCGTCAGCGGCAAGCGCAGGAATCGCAGGCAATTGAGCAAGCGATCGAGATTGAGCGCAGTGTCATCGCCCAGACCCGCGCAGCCTATGCCAGTTGGCAGGCATCGTTGCAGACGATCCAGTCCAACCAGACGGCGGTCGATGCGTCGAGCCTGTCGCTGGAGGGGGTGCGCGCCGAAAATTCGGTCGGCAGCCGCACCATTCTCGACATACTCGACGCCGAGCAGGAAGCGCTCAATGCGCGTGTGCAGCTCGTGTCGGCACGGCGCAATGCCTATGTCGCCGGGTTCAGCCTGCTTGCCGCCATGGGACATGCCGAAGCCGATGATCTGGGTCTGGCAAGCGGCACCCTTTACGATCCGATCGTCCATTATGAAGCGGTGCGGGGCAAATGGTTTGACTGGGACTATGGCCCGCAGCCCGTGCCCGTGGCCACACGCACCGTTGACAGCGTGCCGCAAAACGCCAATGTGAGTCCTGAAATGGCACGACAGCCCTAACTTGCTGTCAACCAGCCGGAATCAGGGGGCGTCGGTGGGCGATATGAGCAAGGAACCGTCGATGGAAGAGATACTCTCGTCCATCAAGCGGATCATCGCCGAGGAAGGCGAGGAAGCGGCACAGTCCGCGCCCCGCCGGGTTCGGGCCGATGCGGCAAAGGCGGCCGCCGCGCCAGCGCCTGCCGATCTGGGCAATGATGAAATTTTGGAACTGACCCAAGAGGTCAGCATGGAGGACGCCATGCCTGCTCCCAAAGCCGCGTCGCCCAAGTCCGCCACCGCCAAGCCTGCTGCTGCCGCGCCGGCTGCCGAAACGATCCTGTCGGTCGAGAGCGAGGTGGCCGCGCGGCATTCGCTTTCCGCTTTGTCCTCTATGTTGATCGCGCCGCAGGATGGCGGGGACAATACGCTCGAAGGGCTGGTGCGCTCTTTGCTCAAGCCGATGCTCAAGGAATGGCTGGACGCGAGGCTGCCGATCCTGGTCGAAGAGATGGTGGCCAAGGAGATTGCGCGCATTACGGCGCGGTGAAACCTGGCTTACGCAAACCGCTGACGTAATTACCATTTTATGCTATATACGACCCGGTTCTGATTGACTGGGGGATGGCGGCATGATGGTCCTGATCGCAGCGACGGCTTTTGTCGGCACGCATTTTCTGTTGTCGCATCCGCTGCGCGCGCCTTTGGTGGCGCGGATGGGGGAAAAGGGCTTTCTGGGCCTCTATTCCCTGGTTGCGGCCGTGACACTGATCTGGACGATCATCGCCTATCGCGCTGCGCCAGTGACCCCGATGCTCTGGCCGGTCGGCGATGCGCTATGGGCGGTTGCGACCGTCATCATGCTCGTCGCGTCGATCCTGCTGCTGGGGTCGCTGGTCGGCAACCCGGCAATGCCGCACCCGGACGGGCCGACCATGGTTCCGGCAGAAGCGAAGGGCGTGTTCGCTATCACCCGCCATCCCATGATGTGGGCGTTCGCCCTGTGGGGACTGGCGCATATAGTGGTCTATCCCGTCACCGCGAACATCATCCTGTCCGGCGCGATCATCCTCCTGTCGCTGGTTGGTGCCGCCTTGCAGGACCGCAAGAAGGAGCAACTGACCCCCGCCGCCTGGCAGCATTGGGAATCGCGGACGAGCTACTGGCCCTTTGCCGCGATCCTCGCCGGTCGCGCGCGGTTCGGGCAGTTCGGCCTGCATGCGCTGGCGGGTGGGCTGGTCGTCTGGCTGGCCGCGACATGGGCGCATATGCCGCTGGCGGGCTGGTCTGCGGGCATATGGCGCTGGTTGGACTGATCTTTCGGCTGGAATGGGGCGGCAAGGCGCATTAAGGCCCGTGCCATGACCGAACTGCCCAAAACATTCGACCCCGCCGCAATCGAAACCCGCTGGTATGCCCATTGGGAAGAAAAGGGCCTGTTCCGCCCCGAACGGCCGGACGCGCAGCCTTATACCATCGTCAATCCGCCGCCGAACGTCACCGGCAGCCTGCATATCGGCCATGCGCTCGACAATACGTTGCAGGACATCATGATCCGCTACGAACGGCTGCGCGGCAAGGATGCTTTGTGGGTGGTCGGCACCGACCATGCGGGCATCGCGACGCAGATGGTGGTCGAGCGGCAGATGAACGCGCGGGGCGAAAAGCGCACCGATTACACGCGCGACGAATTTGTCGCCAAGGTGTGGGACTGGAAGGCCGAGAGCGGCGGCACCATCACGGGTCAGTTGCGGCGGCTGGGCTGTTCGATGGACTGGAGCCGCGAACAATTCACCATGGACCCGCATTTCAGCAAGGCCGTGGTCAAGGTGTTCGTTGAGCTTTACCATCGTAAGGATGCGGACGGTAATCCTGCCCCGCTGCTCTATCGCGACAAGCGGCTGGTCAATTGGGACCCGCATTTCCGGTCGGCCATTTCCGACCTGGAGGTCGAGACGAAGGAAACGCAGGGCGGCTTCTGGCGGTTCAAATATCCGCTGGCCGATGGCGTGCGTTTGGCCGACGGGGCGGACCATATCGTCGTCGCGACGACCCGGCCCGAAACGATGCTGGCCGACATGGCAGTCGCGGTCCATCCCGACGATCCGCGCTATCAAAGCGTGATCGGCAAGGAGATTTTGCAGCCGATCACCGGGCGGCGCTTGCGGATCGTCGGCGACGACTATGCCGATCCCGAACTGGGGTCCGGCGCGGTCAAGATCACGCCGGGGCATGATTTCAACGATTTCGAGGTCGGCAAGCGGGCGGGGATCGCGGCGGGCCAGATGCTCAACATGTTCGATGCGGATGCGCGGGTTGTTCAGCCCAAGCAGTATGCTTTGAAAGTTGTAATGGTGGCAGATCAGGGAGGCACTTCTGATGATGTCGCCGGTGCAATCCCCCGCCGATTCATTGGACTTGATCGCTTTGACGCTCGAAAAGCTGTCGTTGAAGAAATGAAAGTGCTGGGCTTTTTGGTTCCGCACGTCACCAAGAACAAAGAAGGCGAAGAAGTCGCCGCCGATTTCGAGCCGCGCGTCATCCAGACGCCGTTCGGCGATCGGTCGGGCGTCGTGATCGAACCATGGCTGACGGACCAATGGTATGTCGATGCTGCCCAATTGGCTGTCGCGCCAATGCAGGCTGTCCGGGACGGACGGATCGAGATCGTCCCAAAGAGCTGGGAAAAGACTTTCTTCAACTGGATGGAGAATATCCAGCCCTGGTGTGTGAGCCGGCAATTGTGGTGGGGGCATCGGATTCCGGTTTGGTACGGAAAAGACGTTAGCGCCTCTGGAAGTGTGCCAATTACTGGCCGAGGGCCGGAAGTGTGGAAGCCATTTGTTGCGGAAAATGGTGCATTTGCGAGCGATTTAGCTCAAGCTCATTACGCAGAAATATTCGGCACTGAGGTTGAGGTCGAGATCGTTAACGACGCTGCCGCAGTGGGTTTGATGGACTGGGTTGAATTAGGCGAGGATCATCCTCCGCGTATACGTCTTTGGCGCGATGAGGACGTCTTGGACACCTGGTTCTCCTCGGCGCTGTGGCCGTTCGGGACGCTGGGCTGGCCGGAGGGCGCAATGGAAAAGCCCCTCCCCTTCAGGGGAGGGGTTGGGGTGGGGGCCATCGACCAGGCACAGGATTTGGGGCACGCCCCCACCCCCGACCCCTCCCCTGAAGGGGAGGGGAGCAACTCGCTAGTATCCCGCCACTATCCCAACGATCTCCTCATTTCCGGCTTCGACATCCTGTTCTTCTGGGACGCGCGGATGGCGATGCAGGGGATGGAGTTCATGGGTGACGTGCCATGGCGCAAACTCTATCTCCACGGCCTCGTCCGCGCCGCCGACGGGCAGAAAATGTCCAAGTCCAAGGGCAATGTCGTCGATCCGCTCGGCCTGATCGACAAGTTCGGGGCCGATGCCCTGCGTTTCTTCATGGCGGCGATGGAGAGCCAGGGCCGCGACGTGAAGATGGATGAGAAGCGGGTCGAGGGCTATCGCAACTTCGCGACCAAGCTGTGGAACGCCGCGCGCTTCCTCCAGTCGAACGGCGTGAAGGCCTCGACCAGTCATGAGGCACCCGCCGCGCACCTGCCGGTCAATCGCTGGATCATCGCCGAAACGGTCGCGACCGTGCAGGCGATCGACAGCGCGCTCGCCGACCTGCGCTTCGATGCGGCGGCCAACGCCATCTATCATTTCGTCTGGGACCAGTTTTGCGACTGGTATATCGAACTGACCAAAGGCGCGATGGATGACGAGTCGCGGGCCGTCGCGGGCTGGGCGTTCGACCAGATTTTGGTGATGCTGCACCCCTTCATGCCTTTTATCACCGAAGAGTTATGGCACCTGACCGGCGCGCGCGCGAACGAGTTGATCGTTGCGCAATGGCCGCAGGCTCTGGCCGCGGTGGACAGCGAAGCACAGGCGGAGATCGACTGGTTGATCCGCTTGGTGAGCGCCATCCGTACCGCGCGGACCGAACTCAACGTGCCGCCGGGGGCAAAGCTGCCGATGGTGGTGAGCGACGGGTCGGAGGAGACGCATCGCCGTCTCGATCGGCAGGGTGCGGCGCTGGCGCGGCTGGGGCGGATCGAGAGCCTGACCTTTGGCGAAGCGCCGACCGGCGGCGCGGCGCAGATCGTGGTGGATGAGGCGACCTTCATCCTGCCGCTGGAAGGCGTGATCGACATCGCGGCGGAAAAGGCGCGGCTCGCCAAGGCACTGGCCGCGGCGCAAAAGGAGCGCGATGCGCTGGGCGGGCGGCTGTCCAACCCCAGTTTCGTCGAGAAGGCCAAGCCCGAAGCCGTCGCCAAGGCGCGCGAGGATCATGGCGAGAAGACAGCCGAGGCGGAAAGATTGCAGGCGGCGCTCGACCGGCTGGGGTGAGTAGGTGTCTGTAAGCGTTGAGACAGAGGCGATCATATTTGATGGCGTGTTGAGACAAGCTGATCCTCCCCTGGCAGGGGAGGTGGCAGGCGAAGCCTGACGGAGGGGTGTCACCCTCTCGATAGGGTGACACCCCTCCACCGCCTTCGGCGGTCCCCCTCCCCTTACAGGGGAGGAATTTAGGGGCGGGTCTGCAAAGGATATGTGCGTCATGCGAGTGGGAGTTGAGGGATGAGCATGGCGGCAGGCAACACGGGCGCAAAAGACCTGACGCAAGGGCCGATCGCGTCCACGTTGATGCTGTTCGCCATGCCCACATTGGCGTCGAACATCCTTCAGTCGCTCAATGGCTCGATCAACGCCATCTGGGTCGGACGCTTCCTGGGGCCTCAGGCGCTGGCGGCGACCGCCAACGCCAATATCATCATGTTCCTGATGTTCTCGGTCGTCTTCGGCTTCGGCATGGCATCCACGGTGATGATCGGCCAAGCCATGGGACGGCGCGACATGGACGCCGCGCGCCGCGCCTTTGGGTCGGCAGTCGGTTTCTGCATGGGGCTGGCGCTTGTCGTATCGACCCTGGGTTGGGTGGGGGCGCCCGCGCTGCTACGGCTGCTCGCAACCCCGGTCGAAGCCTATGCCATGGCGCTGGTCTATCTGCGCGTGATCTTCATCGCCATGCCCGCGACCCTCTTATCCGTCATGATCATGATGGGTCTGCGCGGCGTGGGCGATGCGCGCACGCCGCTCATCTTCATGATCGTCAGCGTTACGGTGGACTTGATCCTCAACCCCGTGCTGATCCTGGGGCTGGGGCCATTCCCGGCCATGGGGATTGCGGGATCGGCGACGGCAACGGCCATGGCGGGTTTCGTCAGCCTGATCGGGATCATCGTCTATACCTATGCCAAGGATCTGCCGCTGCGGCTGCGCGGGGTGGAGCTAGCCTATCTGCGCCCTGCGGCCGAACAGATGCGCGTGCTGCTGGGCAAGGGGTTGCCGATGGGCCTCCAGATGATCGTCATGTCGGCATCGGGGCTGGTGATGATCGGCCTCGTCAACCGCGAAGGGCTGCTGGTGACGGCGGCCTATGGCGCGTCGCAGCAGCTATGGACCTATCTCCAGATGCCCGCCATGGCGATGGGCGCGGCGGTGAGCGCGATGGCGGCGCAGAATATCGGCGCGGGGCGCTGGGACCGGATCAGCCGCATCACCGGCTATGGCATCGGCTATCAGTTGCTGATCACCGGCACGATGGTCGCGGTGATGCTGACCTTCCACGAAGCGTTGCTGGGGCTGTTTCTGGGCGACAATGACGCCGTGATCGCCGAAGCGTGGCATATGCAGTTGCGGGTGAGCTGGAGCTTCATCGCCTTTGGCTGCACGATGATCCTGTTCGGGGTGATGCGCGCCAATGGCGTGGTGATAAAGCCGCTGATCATCCTGATCTTCACCCTGTTCGCGGTGCGGATTGGCTTCTATTATCTCGCTTATCCCCGGATCGGTGCCGATGCGTTATGGTTCAGCTTTCCGGCCGGGTCGTTCGTCTCGCTGTTGCTGGCCTATCTGGTCTATGCCCATGGCGGCTGGCGCAAGGCCAAGCTGCTGGTGCCGGTGCATGAAGAGGAATGCCGGGAAACGGTAAACAGCGACGCCGAACCCGCCGGGCGCATCGCGCCGACCGGATAATTACCGCCCTTGGTTGCGCCAGCGGGTGATGGTGCGGTCTAGGATGGCCTCTTCGTCGCCTGACTGCCGCCAAAGGGCGGTAAAACTGGGGTCGCCGGACGCGGGGCGGCGATGTTCTTCCAGATTGTCGAGCGCGACGCGGATCGGCACGGCGACACCTTCGCCGCAGATGATCGCCTCGCGGTTGCGCAGCGCGGGGATCGAATCCAGGAAGCCACGCGCGCCTTCGGGCATGGCGGCCTTGACGAAAGCCTGATCGCGGTCGTTGTTCAGGCGCATGGCGATGATGGTGCCGCATTGCGACAACACGCCTTCGGCCAGGTCTGACGGGCGCTGGGTGATGAGGCCGAGGCTGACGCCATATTTGCGGCCTTCCTTGGCGATCCGCTCCAATATCTTGCGCACCGCCTGACCGTTGCCGCTGGTCGAATTGGGAATATAGCGATGCGCTTCTTCGCACACGAGCAGGATCGGCCGTTGCGGTTCGTCGCGCGCCCAGATGGCATAGTCGAACACCAGGCGCGACAGCACGGATACGACGGTCGAAGTGATGTCCGACGGGATGGCGGAGACGTCGATGATTGAAATCGGCTTGCCGTCCGAGGGCAGGCGAAAAATCTTCGCGAGAAAGTCCTGCATCGTGTCGGCGACCAGCATCCCTGAAAACATGAAGCTGTAGCGTGGGTCGGCCTTGATCTCGTCGATCTTGGTCTTGATCCGCATATAGGGCAGCGCCCCTGTGCCCTTGTCGAGCTTGCCCATCTCATTCTGGAGAATGGTGGTGAGATCGGAGAGCATATAGGGGACTGGCGAATCGACGGTCAGCCGACCAATTTGTTCGGCCAGCCGGTTCTTCATGCGGGCCGCGAGCAGGCATTTGGCGAGAATGTCGCAATCGACCGTCCGTTCCGAGCCGGATGAGGTGACGAACACCTCGCAATGTTCCTCGAAATTCATCAGCCAGTAGGGCAGCGCCAGATTGCTGATGTCGAACACCGCGCCATTGGCTGCGAAGGCCGCGCCATATTCGCCATGGGGGTCGATCATCACGATATGCCCCATGGGCGACAGGTCGCAGATGCGATGGAGGATCAGCGCGGCGCTGGTCGATTTGCCGGTGCCGGTGGAGCCGAGCAGCGCGAAATGCTTGCCCAGCATCTGATCGACATAGAGCGCAGCGCGCGTGTCGGTGGTGGGATAGACGGTGCCGATCTGGACATGCGGCCGGTCATCGGCGGCGTAAATCTGCTGCATATCCTTGCTCGACACCGGGAAAATCTCGGTGCCGGGGGTGGGATAGCGCGTGACGCCGCGCCGGAAGTGAAAGATGCGCCCGGTCAGCTTCTCTTCATCGCCCTCGCCCAGAAAGTCGATGTCCGCGACGATACTCTGACTGGCTTGGTCCAGCACCATCGCGCGGACGCTGGCGACCAGCCAGACCGAGCCGACGCGCATCTTGACCTGGCTGCCGACCTGGCCCGCCATCGCCGTGCAGGGATCGGCATCCTGGCCCAATATGGCAAGCCGTTGCGGATCAAGGAGAATTTTCGAACTGGAACCGGCGATCTGGAACACCATGCCCATCGACTGCGCGTTGGCAAGGGAAGCAGGTGCCGCGGTCGGCGTGAATTGATGCGCACCCGGCATATGGGTCATGGCCTTTGTCATCCCTTGGCCCGGAAAGACTTCCGGCAAACACATGATGTCTAGGCGGCGAAGGTAAATATTGGCTTATTCATCCCTTTCAACATGGCCTGATCCGACAGAATGCGCCATGGCGTCTTAACAAGGGCTAGTCATCCATCCAAAATGGATGGGCCTGATGTTTGGGAACAGGACGAGATGTCGGGCATTGAGCCCTGGCCACTACAGGATATTTTCGTGCCCGAAACGATTGCGGACCATGAAGCGCAGCGCTCCGACGCCATCGCCATAGCGCGAGTCATCTGCATTTTGGGCGTGGTCTATGTCCATGCCTGGACGGGGTTGAACGGGGCGGCGCTCGACGCATTGCGCGGAACGGCGCAGGAAAACCTGCGCTGGCTGTTGATGGAACTGTTCGGGCGCAGCGCGGTGCCGTTACTGGGCCTGATATCGGGTTGGCTGGTGGCGGGGTCGAGCGGTGTGCGCAACTGGAGCGGGCATGTCCGGCGCAAGGCGCGGACGATCCTGCTGCCGATGATCCTGTGGAATGGCATCGCGATCCTGCTGGTGTCGGGGGCTGCGCTGACGCTCGGCCTGTCCGCTCCAGTTCCCAAGACGATCTGGTGGGTCATCGACGAAATGCTGGTCGTGACCCGCAATCCGCACATCAATGTTCAGATGCCTTTCCTGCGCGATCTGTTTTTATGTATGGTCGCCGCGCCGTTGCTGGTGCGCATGCCGGGCTGGGCGCTGGCGTGCATAGCGCTGGTCGCGGCAGCCTGCCATGTCACAGGGCTAGGCCCACCGGTGCTGATGCGGGCGTCCATCCTCTTCTTCTTCACCCTGGGCATATTGGCGCGTCGGGGTGCTTGGGAAGAGCGGATACTTCGCTGGCCCCTGGTCTTGGCGCTGCTGCCCTTTACGTTGTTGATGGGCGCGCAACTCTATCGCGCCATTATGCTGGCTGACAGCGATGCTGTCCTGGCATTGCGGGGATTGGATTTGGCCGCGCGCCTTGCGGCCGTGATCGCCTTCTGGCGGATTGCCTGGATATTGGCGGGGGGCAGGGCGCGCTTGTTGCTCCTGCGGATCGAGCCTTATGTCTTTCTGCTCTTTTGCGCGCATCTGGTCCTGATCTGGCTCGGCGGCCCGCTTTTGGGCAAGCTGACCGGCCGCATGGGATCGCCACTATATCCCATCTATCTGATTCTGCAGCCCTTGCTGGTGCTGGGCGTCGTGATCATCCTGGGGAGGTTGCTCAGCAGGGTCGCGCCCCGTGCTGCGGCCCTGCTGAGCGGCGGTCGCCTATAGAACGGGTTCGGGGGTGGTAATCGCCTGCGCCGCTGCCATGGCGATGGCGAAGCTGTGCTTGCGGGCGGCGGGATCGAAAATCTGCCCGGTCAGGATCAACTCGTCGGCCCGCGTGCGGCGCAGGAAGGCGGCCAGATCATGCTCGACATCGGCTTGCGTACCGATGCTGGACGCGCTCAGAACATCGGCCAGCATCGCCTGCGCCTGGGGCGGCAGCGTGTCGTAATAATCCGGCACCGGAGGCTGGAGCTTGCCCGGCTGGCCGGTGCGCAGCCGCACGAACGCCTGCTGCATCGAACTGGCAAGCAATTGGGCGTCGGCCATGCTGTCGGCGGCGAAGACATTGTAACCCGCCATCACATAAGGCTCCTTCAACTGGGCCGAGGGGCGGAAGTCACGCCGGTAAATTTCGATGGCCTCGTCCAGCGCGGCCGGCGCGAAATGGGAGGCGAAGGCATAAGGGAGGCCGAGCGCCGCAGCGAGTTGCGCGCCATAGAGGCTGGACCCCAGAATCCAGAGCGGCACATTCGCGCCTGCGCCTGGCGTCGCCTGAATACCCAGTCGATCATCGGCGGCGAAATAGGCCTGTATCTCCATCACGTCGCGCAGGAAATTATCCGCGCCACCAGCCAAGGTTCGGCGGATCGCTTGCGCCACCCGCTGGTCGGAACCCGGTGCGCGCCCAAGGCCGAGATCAATCCGACCGGGAAACAGCGCATCGAGCGTGCCGAACTGTTCGGCGATGAGCAGGGGGGCATGATTGGGCAGCATGATGCCGCCCGCGCCGATGCGGATCGTCGATGTCGCCTGGCCGATATGCGCCAGCACGACCGACGTCGCGGCCGATGCAATGCCTGCCATGCCATGATGTTCGGCGACCCAGAAGCGGTGATAGCCCAGCCTTTCGGCATGAGCGGCGAGGTCAGCCGTATTGGCGAGCGCGGTGGCGATGCTGTCGCCTTCGCGGACGGGGACGAGATCCAGCAGGGAGAAGCGTGTCATGCTCCCCATATGGGGGCATGATGGGTTTTATTTCAATACGCAATATCAGATGGCGCGGCCAAAACCTTGCGCGGGTGTTTCGGTACGGCGGCCGAAGGTCACGGGACGGCGCGCCACGAGCGGATTGGCATCGCGATCCAGCAACGCGAGCGTTTCGGTAAAGCAAGGGCGCAGCGCGACGACGGTCTCGATCAGTTCGTCCGGCTGTTCACGGGTCTCGACGCAGCGGCGGGCGACCATCTCAATCTCTTCGGCCATGGCGCTCAAGCGATAGGCACCGAACTGCGCCGATTCCCCCTTGAGCGTATGCGCGGGGGTCACCAAGGCGACGGCTTTGCGGGCGCGGAACGCCTCTTCGATTGCCTGAATCGACTTGACGCCATCTTCGCGAAAATAGCCCAATATCCGCGGAAAAGCCGCACCCAGTTCATTCCGGGTCCGGGTAAATTCGGTCCAGTTGACCAGATCGGTCTCTTGATGGGGCACGCGCACCGCTCCTTAGGCTACCCTGTGGAAATAGAGCAGGCATGTAAACAGGCGGTTAAAATCGGGTGGGCATCAGCCCGTGCGACGTAGTGAAAACCGATCCTCGTCAAGTGCTTCGAAGCTCCAGCCCTGGGCCTTGGCCAGCGCGGCCAATTCGGCAGGCGCGATAGGATCGTCAGCCTCCACCAACACTGCATCCGCCCCGCGCATGGCTCGTGCCGCGCGCAGCACGGGCCAGGGGCATTTCATGCCGCGCGCATTGACCGACACCGGCTCATTTGCTGGCATAGGGATTCTTGGCGCTCCGCAGCGTCAGGCGGACGGGCACGGCGCCAAAGCCCAGTTCCCGCCTTATGCCGTTCACCAGATAGCGGCGATAGCTTTCGGGCAAATCATCAAGGCGCGTGCCGAACAGCACGAAGGTCGGCGGGCGAGTCTTGTTCTGGGTGATGTAGCGCAGCTTGATCCGCTTGCCGCCCGGCGCTGGCGGCGGATTGGCCTCCAGCGCGGTTTCGAACCAACGGTTGAGGACGCCCGTGGACACGCGCTGCGACCAGGCGGTGCGGGTTTCGAACGCGACATGGATCAGGTCGTCCAGACCCTTGCCGGTGGCCGCCGACACGGTCATGATCGGCACGCCGCGTACCTGCGCCAGCCCGTCGTCCAGCGCTTTCTTGATGCCCTGATACAAAGCCGAACCATGTTCGACCGTGTCCCATTTGTTGAGCGCAACGACGAGCGCGCGCCCTTCCTCCAGCACCTTGTCGGCGATGCGCAGATCCTGCGCCTCCAGCCCGCGCGTCGAATCGAGCAGCAGCACCACGACTTCGGCAAAGTTCACAGCGTTCAAGCCGTCGGTCACGGCCAGCTTTTCCAGCTTGTCCTGCACCTTGGCGTGCTTGCGCATGCCCGCCGTGTCGATCAGGCGGACGGGGCGCTCCACGCTCTCGCGGCTGGTCCACATCCAGTCGACGGCGATACTGTCGCGGGTAATGCCCGCTTCCGGCCCGGTCAGCAGGCGGTTTTCGCCGAGCAGGCGGTTGATCAGCGTGGACTTGCCCGCATTGGGGCGGCCAACGATGGCGAGCTTGAGCGGCGCGCTCTCGTCATCCTCGTAAAATTCCCGCTCGAACGGTTCATCGCCTTCGCGCTCGACATGGGGCAGCAGCGCCTGGAACAGGTCGGCCATGCCCTGGCCATGTTCGGCCGAAAAGGGGACAGGCTCGCCCAGTCCCAGGCTGAAGGATTCCATCACGCCATCGTCGGCGGCTTTGCCCTCCGCCTTGTTGGCGACCAGAATGACCGGCGCATCATTGGCGCGCAGCCAGCGGGCGATTTCCTCGTCCAGCGGGGTGATGCCCGCGCGCGCGTCGATCATGAACAAGGCGACGTCGCAATTTTCGACGGCCGCTTCGGTCTGCATCCGCATCCGGCCGGGCAGGCTGTTGGCGTCCTCATCCTCATAACCGGCGGTATCGACGATGGTGAAGTCGAGGCCGAGCAGATGCGCTTCGCCCTCGCGCCGGTCGCGGGTGACGCCGGGCTGGTCATCGACCAGCGCGAGCTTCTTGCCGATCAGGCGGTTGAACAGGGTGGACTTGCCCACATTGGGCCGCCCGACAATGGCTACGATGGGCAGCATGGAGGCCCGTTTCCTTCTTATCTAAAAAACGCAATTCTCCTGCGAAGCCAGAAGCCCAGTCCAAAAGTGGAGGAACTGGGCTCCTGCCTTCGCAGGAGCATGCTTAGCACGAATATTCGGTTTAGCGGAACGCCGTCAGTTTCCCGTCATCCGCCAGCACATAGAGCATATTGTTGGCGATAACCGGCGAAAGCGACATGGAGCGTTTCATGTCCACTTCGGATTGCACGACGCCGGTCGTTGGATCGACATAGGCCATTTGGCCGCGCGTCGAGACGACGATCAGACGACCGCCCGCCAGGACCGGCCCCGTCCAGCGGATCGCCTTGTCCTTCTTCTTTTCCTTCTGCCAACGGCGCAACTGGCTGACCCAGCGGATTTTGCCGGTCGCGCGGGCGACGCAGAGCAGGCGCGCATCGCTGGTTACGGCAAATACCCATTCGCCCACGACCCAGGGAGTCGAGATGCCCGCAATATTGATTTCCCACAGGCGTTGACCGCTGGTGAGTTCATAGGAGGCCATGCGGCCACCTTGGCCGATCGCGAAAACACGGCCACGGTCGATAACCGGATCAGCGTCGATGTCGGTTAGCGTCGCCACGGCCGTTGAAATGCTGGTGCGCGACAGGGCGTCGCTCCAAAGCGTACGACCATTTTCGTAGCGATAGGCGTTGATTTCGCCCGAACTATAGCCAGCGATCACCGTGCCCTGCGCGGCCGCGGGGGCGGCAACGCCGAAGATCCCCGTAACCTGCAAGGTGCCGCTGTCGGTCCACTGGGTTTCGCCATCGCTCTGGTTCAGCGCGAAAACCTGATTGTCCTGACCCATCACATAGACATGGCCATTTTCCAGCGTCGGCGCGCCACGCAGCGGCCCGGCCAGATGCTTCTTCCAGATGACCGCGCCATCCGCCGCATTGAGCGCGAAGACGTCGCCAAGGCCGGTGCTGGCAAATACACGGTCGCCGATGACGCTGACGCCGCCGCCGAACAACGAACGGCCATTGCCCTTGCCTTCCGCGGGCAGGTCAGTCTGCCACAATTTCGACCCACTGGTGGCATCGAACGCAATGACATGCGCACCCGCATCGGTCACGAACAGCTTGCCGTCCGACACGACGGGCGCGGCTGCAAGCCGGGCCTGCGGGGAACTGCCAGCAATGGATGCTGTCCACACCTGCGTGGGCGAACCGCCCAGCGCGACATGGCCCATCGCCTTGGACGGATCGCCGCCCGGCTGCGACCAACTGTCATTGACGGCGGGAGCGGGCAGGGTGACCTGAACGTCGGCCAGGCTCGGTTCGACCTCGACGCCCTGTTCGCTGGTCAGGATGGACACGCGATTGCCGACCACCGGCGTCTTGGGGCCACCCTTCTTGCCGCCGATGATGCCGCACCCAGCGACCATCACGATCATGGCGGTCAGCGTCAGGGCGCGGCCCATGGGCGCAAATCTCTTCATCTTATGCTGTCCCATTTGCTCGTTACCCTTCCGTCGGCTCGGCCGGTATCTCTACCGCGTCGATCCCCATGACGCCTGCCATCTGACGCGCGCGTGAACGGATCGACTGCGGCACATTACTGTCCTTGGCAAGCGCGGCGAACATCGGCCCGGCGAGGTCCGTCTTGCCCATCTTGGCATAGGCGATGGCGACCAGTTCGCCCGCGCTGCCGAACCAGGGCGCGCCCTCGACGGCGAGCGGCTTGAGGCGATCGACCACCTGCTGCGGCTTGAGCGTTTCAAATTCGAGCGCGGTCTGGCGGATCAGCGCCAAATCGCGATAGGGCTGGTCCAGACCGGTGTCGGCGGCCATGGCTGCGTAGAGCGCGATCGCGCTCTTATTGTCGCCCTTACGTGCGGCCAAGCCAGCTTTGAGCAACTGCGCCGACGCGCGGTAGCCGGGCTGATCAGCCTTGGTGAGTGCGTCAAGCTGCTTGGCATCCGGTTCACCGCCGCCAGCGGTCGTCGCCAACACCGCGTCCATCTCTTCGGACACGGCCTGCGACTGGCTCTGCTGATGCTGCTGCCAATAGAGCCAGCCGCCAAAAGCCGCGAGGCCCAGCACCAGCACGACAAGAAGCACGCGGCCATAGCGCTGCCAGAAGGATGTCAGCTGGTCCTGCCGGACGGCTTCATCAACTTCACGCATGAAGGCTTCACTATTTTGCGGCGTCAGGGCCACTGCATTCTCCGGGACATGGATCAGAAATATGTGAGGGCAGAAGGCGCGATCAATAGCGGCGCTTATGCCACAGGCAAATCACTTTTTCGGGCGATAGACCTGTTCTTCGGTAGGAAAGGCGCGACTGCGCACATCGGCGGCGTAACGCTGGGCGGCACTGTCGATGCTTTGCGCGATAGTGTCGAATCGCTTCACGAAACGGGGGACGCGCTCGAACATGCCCAGCATATCCTCCGTCACCAGCACCTGCCCGTCGCAATGGGCGGACGCGCCGATGCCGATCACCGGCACATCGACGCTATCGGTGACGGCGACGGCCAGTTCCTCCATCACCCCCTCCAGCACCATGGCGAAGGCTCCGGCGTCGGCGACGGCGCGCGCGTCGGCCATGATCTTGGCATGTTCCTGCTGGCTCTTGCCCCGCGCGCCATAGCCGCCCAGCGCATTGACCGCCTGCGGCGTCAAGCCGACATGCGCCATGACCGGAATGCCGCGCTGGCCAAGGAAGCTGATCGTCTCCGCCATGGCCTGCCCGCCCTCCAGCTTGACCGCCGCCGCGCCGGTTTCCGCCATGATGCGGCTGGCGCTGGCAAATGCCTGCTGCGGCGAGGCTTCATAGCTGCCAAAGGGCATGTCGATGATCACGACGCTATGATAGCTGCCGCGCACGACGGCTGCGCCATGGGCGCACATCATGTCGAGCGTGACGGCGAGCGTGGATGGCAGGCCATAGATGACCTGGCCCAGCGAATCGCCGACCAGCAGCATGTCGCAATGCGGATCAAGCAATTGTGCCTGGCGCGCGGTGTAAGCGGTCAGCATCACCAGCGGCTCGGTGGTCTTGCCCTCGAACTTGCGCCGCTGGATGGCGGGCACGGTCAGCCGCTTCATGGGGGCCGGGGTGGGCGTGGCGCGGCTGGTCGCCGTGTCGATCGTGAAGGTCGTGGACATGGGTGCGCTCTACCCCACCCTGCGCCGGGCCGCAAATGCGCAAAGAAACGGGTGCGATCCAGGGAATCGCACCCGCAGGGTGGGAGCCTGTCAGAAGGAGAATTTGATCGTGCCGCCCCAGGTTTGCGGATCGCCCGGCTGGCCCGCGATCAGGCCGGTATTGCCGGGCGCGACCTGCAATGTTTCGATATAGTTGACGTCGAAGGCATTGCGGACCCAGCCGAACACATCGAAGCCCTCACCCCGGAAACCGGCGCGGACGTTGGTGAGCGCATAGCCCTTCACTTCGGTATAGATTGAAGGCGAGGCGTTGGAATTCCAGCGCGACCGATAATTGCCATCGACGCCGAGATAGACCTGGCCCTCCTTCGCCAGCAGCGTGATCGGTGCATTGACCTCCGCGCCGTAGGAGAAAGCCCATTTGGATACGCCGGGCAGTTCCTGCCCCGAAATATCGCACTGGCGGGGGCTGAGCGCACCGGGGACACCGGCTTGCGAATAATCGGGCGTTGCACTGGCGGGCTGAAGCGTGCCGCCCGACAATTCGGGCGGGCAGGGTGCGTTGGTGAATCTCTTATACTTCGCATCGGTATAGGCGCCGTTTGCATAAGCGCTGAAGCGATCGCTTGGCGTGATCTTGAAGTCGGCTTCGATGCCCTGCGACCGGACCTTGCCCGCATTGGCCAGATAGCCGCGCACCGTGCCGAATTGGCCGCCATTCACCGTCGCCTGGAAATTCTTGATGTCGGTGCGGAAGGCGGAGAGGTTGAAAGTCGCCCGGCGATCCCACAACTGGGTCTTGAGGCCGATTTCATAATGGTTGACCGATTCCGGCTTCACCGTCCCGGCATCGTAGTTGACACTATTGTCGGCGTTGAGCGGCAAGCCATTCTGGTTGATGCCCAGCGTCTTGAAGCTCTTGGCATAGGTCGCATAGGCGAGGACGTCGCGCGCGAATTTGTAGTTCAGGTTGAAGTCGTAGGTGAAGTTCCAGGCACTGTCCGATGGCGCGCTGACCTGCGGTTGGTAGACGCCGCATTGCGCGGCCAGTACCGATCCGGCTGCCGGGGTCGGGGAGCAACTGATAAGCTGGCCCTGGCCGTTGGTCACCACGCGCTCGTAGAAGCCCGACTTCTTGTCATAATTGATGCGCGCGCCCGACTGGATGGTCAGCGCATCAGTCACCTTCCAGCTCAACTGGCCGAACAGCGCGGCGCTGTCGCTCTTGAGATATTGGGTATTGCTGGCGGTCAGGCCTTGCAGCACGCTGGGATCGTTCGCAAGCGCGCCGGTCAGGCTCCATCGGCTGGCATCGGCACCCTGCTGTTCCGTGCCCTGGGTGTCGATCCGCTGTTTGAAGCCGAACAGGCCGACGACGAAATCGATCCGGTCGCCTTCCTGGCTGTAGCGGAATTCCTGGCTATATTGGTCCTGTTGCGAGGGGTTTTGCGATCGGGACACGATCGACAGGCCGGTAAAGTCGCGATCATTTTCCGGCTTCCAGTCCCAGAACCGCCAGGCGGTCACGGAGGTGAACTTGCCTGCGCCCAGGTCCCAGTTCACCTTCAGCGATGCGCCACCAATCTTGTTGCCAGCGTTCAAACTTGAGTCGAGATCGGTGCGGCGATCATAGACATTGCGGCTGGGCGCATAGTTGCGGCCGGGATTGGCGGCGTTGATCGCGGCAACCAGGGCGTCATATTGCCGATTGAGCGCGCGCTGGGTGCGGCCGACCCGCACGAAGGCGGTGCCGAACCCTTCCGGGTCCTGCTTGCTGTAATCGCCCGACAGGGTGATGCTGAGATCTTCACTGGGCTTGAACAGCAACTGGCCGCGAAGGCCCAGATTGTCCTGCTCGTTGATCCACCGGTCGCTGGTGGTGTTGAACAATGTGCCGCGCCGACTGGTCGATGCGATCGCGATCCGCGCGGCGATCGTGTCGGTCAGCGGGCCGGATATGGCGGCCTTGGCCTGCTTATAATTGAGATTGCCCACGGTCAGTTCGGCGCGCCCCTCGAAATCGAAGGTCGGCTGGTTGGTGGTGATGTTGATCGCGCCGGCGGTGGTATTCTTGCCGTAGAGCGTACCCTGCGGCCCGCGCAGGACTTCGACCTGGGCCACGTCCAGAAAATCGAACGTCGCAGCGGCGACGCGCGAATTATAGACATCGTCGACATAGATGCCCACGCCCTGTTCGAACCCGTCGCTGGTCAGTCCGAACGGCACGCCGAGGCCACGGATGTTGACCGATGTGTTGCGCGGATTGGTGGTGTAGACCTGCAACGTCGGCGCAAGCTGCTGCAATTTGACGATGTTGAAATTGCCGGTGGATTCGATGCTGTCGCCCCGGATCACCGAGATGGCGAGTGGCACTTCCTGCGCCGTTTCCTGGCGACGCCGCGCAGTGACGACGATCACATCGCCGCGCACCCGCTGCGCCTCGGCAGTTGCATCAGCCTGGTCCGGCGCCCCGTCCGGGGCTTGCGCCTGCGCATGGGCGGCAGGCACGATGATAGAAGCGCTCGCCACACTGGCGAGCAACAGGAAACGCGCAATCATATATATCCCCTTTATGTCCGGATGTCCGGTGGATGTGTGATCGCGGCGATTCCGGTGGTCCGGTCATGGCCGATAGGTCGGGCTTCACGAGCTCGTGTCATGGCTGGATTGCTCCAGCCCGTTGTGGTTCGCCGATCCTGTGGTCAGGCGGTAAGGCGGGTCTTTTCCGTCACGTCGATCTGCACGACGCGGGCGTCATGCACGGTCAGCGTGATCGAGCCGAAGCGTAGTTCCTGCAAAACATCGCGCACCTTTTCGATGCTGGCGGCGATGTCGATGCGCGGCGTGTCGGCGCGGGCCTGGTGAAAGTCGATCGGTCGTTGGTCGGTCATCTGTAACTCCTGCCCCTTCTTATCTCAACTCTATAAGTAGACAAAGCATGAAAAATAGCAGACGGACAATCTGAGCTTCTCGTCTTCCCGCTTAGCGATGGGCATGGGTGACGCTGTCGGTAGCCGATCGAATATTGTGGGCGGCTGGCAGCGTCCGACGGGTTGGCAGGGGACGATAGCGCGCATTGTCGATCAACCGGTCGAGCAAAGCCTGCCCGAACTGCCAATCGCCCAGGCCTGAGTCCGCGTTGATATGCCCGCAATGGCCCGCATCGACGAACTCGCTGCCCCAATATTTGCCGATGCTGTGGGCGCGTTCGAAGAAGATGTAGGGATCGTCGCGGCTGGCCACCAGAATGGAGGGGAAGGGCAGCGACGAATGGGGCGTCGGGCCAAAGCCGCCGATCGTATCGGGCGTTTCCACCCGTTCGCAATCAGGTGGCGCGACCAGCAGCGCACCGACGACTGGCCAACCATAGGCCTGGCTCTGCAAGGCGCCCCACCAGCCGACCGTGATGCAGCCCAGACTATGGGCGGCCAGCACCACCGGGCCATCGACCTGACGAATGGCCGCGTCGAGGCGCGTGACCCAGGCATTGCGATTGGGACTGGTCCAGCGGCCCAGATCCACCCGCTGGCAATCGCCGCGCGTCTCTTCCCACACGCTTTGCCAATGGTCCGGCCCGCTATTGTTGAGGCCGGGAACCGTCAGCACCACCGGCTGGCGCGTGCTGTGCGAAACTCCGAATCGATCCATGATACACTCCTCTCGTTTCGCCACCTTCCATAACTCTATTTATAAAGTAGACAATTGCCAAGCGATGGATTGTGGTTGAGGAGAGGCAGCCGGAAAAGGCGATGGGCGATGCCAGATATGAAAAGAGGCGCATGACCGATTGGTCACGCGCCTCCCGAAGGACATCGAGTGCCCGGACCTACCAGGGATAAATCAGCCCATAATATTGGTAGACGTTGCGGCCATAGCCATCATCATATTCGGGCCGCTGCTCATCGGCATAGCGGGGGGCATCGTCCAGAACGGCCTTGTCCAGTTCCACGACATAGCCGCCCTGCGCGACATCATAGTCGAGCATCGACCAGGGCAGGGGATAATGATCTTCTCCCATGCCCAGAAAGCCGCCGAACGACAGGACCGCATAGCGCACCTGTCCGCTCTTCTTGTCGACCATGAAATTGGAAATCTTGCCGAGTTTCTCACCTTGTTTGTTAAAGACCGTGGTGCCCTCGACCCGGTCCGATGCGATCAGGTCGCCGCGATTGTGCATAGCCAGTTCGGCCATCGTCACTCTCCTCACATAATGTCGCTATATAGATGCAACCATGCGGGCAGGCTGGGGTTCCATCGCTGACACAAGAGGAGTGACGAGATGAAGATCAATCGCAACGGTTCGGCGGCCTGGAGCGGCGGCCTCAAGGACGGCAAGGGCACGATCTCCACCCAGAGCGGCGCGCTCGACGCCTACCCCTATGGCTTTGCCACCCGCTTTGAAGGCGTGCCGGGCAGCAATCCCGAAGAACTGATCGCGGCCGCCCACGCCTCCTGCTTCACCATGGCGCTGTCGCTGATCCTGGGCGAGGCCGGGCTGACGGCGGACAAGATGGAAACCAATGCCGTCGTGACGCTGGAAAAGCAGGATGACGGATTTGCCGTGACGGCCAGCCATCTGACGCTCAAGGCGACCATCCCCGGCACCGACGATGCGACGTTCCAGGAGCTGGCGGGCAAAGCCAAGGCGAATTGCCCGATCTCTAAGCTGTTGAAGGCTGATATCAGTCTGGATGCGGAACTGCTGAACTGACGACCGATTGCCTGGCGCGACGATGTTCGCGCCAGGCAATGTAAAGCCCGCTGGCGATGATCAGGCTTGCGCCGATCCAGGTCGTGATCATCGGCCAATCCTCGCCGATCGCGACGCCCAGCAACGTGGTCCAGATGATCGCGCTATAGTCCATCGGCAGCACCACCGACACCGGCCCCCAGCGCAGCGATGCGGTGAGGCAAAGTTGCGCGATCCCGCCGACACAGCCGATCAGCAGCAGCAGCCCCCATGTCAGCGGATCATGGGCCTGCGCAAAGAAGGGCATGGCGATGCCCAGCGGGATCATCGACAGCGTCGTGAACCAGAATACGACAACGCCTGCATTTTCCGTCCGGCCCAGCGCCCGCAGCACCAGGCTGACGCTGGCGGTTACAATCGCGGCAACGATTGCCACGGCGACGCCCTGCATCGGAAAATGCCCCGCTTCCGGGCGGATCATCACCAGCACGCCAACGAAACCGATGAGGACAGCGCTCCAGCGATGCACGCCCGTAGCTTCGCGCAGGATCAGCGCCGACAGGATCGTGCCGAAAATCGGCATGGTGAAGCCGATCGTCGCGGCTTCGGCGGGCAGCAGTAGGATGTAGGACAGGAAATTGAGCAACATGCCGGTCATGCCCAGCAGCATCCGGCTGGCATGCACGCCAATCCGCTGCGTCCGTACCGCGCCTAGCCCACCGGACAGGGACAGCCAGGCAATGACGAAGGGTAGGGCAAGCGCCTGGCGGTAAAAGAGCGACTCGACGATATGGACGCCGCGCTGATCGACGATCCGCACCGTCACGAACATCGCCGACAAGCAGATTACGGCGGTCAGGCGCAGGCCGATTGCCAGGAGCGGGCGATGGGGGCGGGCGGCGAGGGTCACGCCCCCGCCTTAGCCCGGTCGCGCGTTGACGCAACCGGGCTTGGTCAGGAAAGGCTTATGCCGCAGGCTTGCGGAATTTGAGCGTCATCCGATCGCTTTCGCCAATGGTGAGATATTTGTCGCGATCGACCTCTTTCTGGCTGAGGCCGGGCGGCAGGGTCCAGACGCCCTTCGCCCAGTCGGCTGTGTCCTTGGGGTTGGCGTTCACTTCCGACGCCTCGACAAATTCAAAGCCTGCTTCTTGCGCAATCCGCTTGATGGTCGAGACTTTGAGATAGCCGCTGCTCTTTTCCAGCGCGCTGTCGCGATCTTCGGGCAGGCGGTGATCGACCACGCCCAGCGTGCCGCCGGGCTTGAGCATCGCGAAAAAGGCCTTGAAGGTTGCCGCTTCGCTGCCTGCCATGACCATATTATGGACGTTGCGGAAGGTCAGCACCGTGTCCACGCTCCCCGCCGGGATCGTGGCGGCTTCATCGGGATGGGCGACCAGCGTCACCTTGTCATAGACGGTCGGCTTGGCGGCCAGGAACGTCTTGTAGCCATCCAGATAGCGGCCGCTCGGCTGGAGCGCGTAGAAGCGCCCATGATCGCGCAGCAGGGGCGCGAGGATTTCGGAATACCAGCCACCACTGGGGCTATATTCCACCACCGTCTGGGTCGGGGTGACGCCGAAGAAAGCCAGCGTATCGGCCGGATGGCGATATTGGTCGCGCGCGACATTGGCCGGGGTGCGGCTAGGCGCGGCGATAGCGGCCGCGATCGGGTCGGCGGCCTGATGCGCGGCATGATCGGCGTGCTGGGCGGCCAGCGGCAGGAGGGGAAGGCAAAGGGCGGTTGCAACAAGTGCGGTACGGGCGAGACGGTTCATCGGGGATCCTCTCTTATAGGGAGAGGCTGATGTGCCGTCCGCCCGTGCCAAGCGCAAGAGGAATGGAAGGGAAAGCCCCTTCGAACATCATTCGTTACAGGCAGGCTTCCAGAAACGGCTGATCGAAGCCAAACATCCGCGCCTTGTCGAGCGTATAGGGACGCAGGCCCATCGAGCGATATTCGCCGACGATCTTCCCGCTGTCATCCTCGTCATGATATTCGAACTTGAACAATTCCTGGGTGACGATGACGTCGCCCTCCATGCCGATGACTTCGGTGACGTTGGTGATACGGCGCGATCCGTCGCGCAGGCGCTTCACCTGGATGATCAGGTCGACCGAATCGGCGATCTGCTTGGAAATCGCTTCCTTGGGGATTTTGATGTCCCCCATCAGGATCATATTTTCCATACGACCCAGGCACTCGCGCGGGCTGTTGGCGTGGAGCGTACACATGGAGCCGTCATGGCCGGTGTTCATCGCGGCCAGCAGATCGAAACATTCCGCGCCACGAATTTCGCCCAGGATGATCCGATCCGGCCGCATACGCAGGGCGTTCTTGACGAGATCGCCGATGGTGATGGCGCCATTGCCTTCCAGATTGGCCGGGCGGGTTTCAAGCGGCAGCCAGTGCGGCTGTTGCAGGCGCAATTCCGCCGCATCTTCGATCGTCAGCACGCGCTCGCCCGGATCAATCATTTTCGACAGGGCATTAAGCATCGTCGTCTTGCCCGAACCCGTGCCACCCGAAATGACGATGTTGAACCGGCAGGCACCGGCAATCTTGAGCGCAGTCGCCATTTTGGGACTCATCGCGCCCCAATTGGCCAGCATGTCGAGCGTGATCGGTTTGGCGGAAAATTTACGGATCGAGATCGCCGTGCCTTTGAGGCTCAGCGGGGGCACGATCACGTTGACGCGGCTGCCATCGGGCAGGCGGGCGTCGGCCAGCGGCGTGGTCTGATCAACGCGGCGGCCGACCTTGTTGACGATCCGCTGCGCGATCTGGAACAGATGCTCCTCGTCGCGGAACTTGATCGGGGCGATGACCAGCTTGCCCTTTTTTTCGATATAGGTCTGGTCCGGGCCGTTCACCATGATGTCGGTGATGTCCGGGTCGTTCAGCAATTCTTCGAGCGGGCCAAGGCCCAGCAATTCATCGACCAGAACCTTTTCCAGCGCGAATTGCTCGCGTCGGTTGAGGGTGAGCTTGAGTTCGGCCAGCACCTCCAAAATGATCGGGCGGAATTCCTCCGCCAACTCATCCTTGGTCAGCGTAGCCGCGGCTTCGGGATCGACTCGTTCCAGCAGGCGGGGCAGCACCTGCTCTTTGATCTTGTGGACGCTGGCCTCGAACCCCTGCGGCCCCGCGTCGGGCAGATGCTCGGCATTGGCGCGATCGGACAGGCGCATCATCGCATCGGCGTTGCGCTGCATCTGGCTGGTTGGCGCGGACAGCGGGTCGAAACTCTCGCCGGGCAGCGACGCTATGTCGAGCGGCGGGAATTGTTCGCCGCCGCGCGGCTCCTCCTTGGGGCTGCCGCCGTGCATCGGTCGGGCGACGCCAAAGCCGGGCTTGATCGCGGCAGGTCCATTTTTCCGTCCAAAGGCGCTCATAAGTCTCCGCCAGCAAGTCGCGACCGTCGCCGGTCTGATAGTGTCGGATAAGGTGAATAGATTGGAAACTTTGACAAATGGCTAATGGCGGGAAGGCTGCCGTGCGGCGGATAAGGCGACACCAACAAAAAGGGGCACCAACGGCACCCCTCTTCATGCGGCAGGGTCAACGCCTACCGCCTTATTTCTGAAGACTCAGCCCGCCTTTTCGGCCAGCACCGTCAGACCCTTTTCATTGACCTCGGCAAAGCCGCCCTGCACCGGAATAATCTCCGGCGTGGCCCCGGCCGACGCATAAATCTGGATGCTGCCATCGCGCACGGTCGACATGAAAGGGGCATGGCCCTCCAGCACGCCGAAGTCGCCATCGGTGCCCGGCACCACAACCTGCCACACATCCGCTGCACGAACGAGCTTTTCCGGGGTCACGAGTTCAAAATGCAGTGCCATGTTTTCGATCCTCTTGCCCTCTCCCGCCTTCGCGGGAGAGGCTACGAAGACTTGGCAGCTTGCTGCCTAGTCAAAGTCGGTGAGGGTCTTTCTATCTTTCCGCTCATTGTCAGAAAGAGAGAAAGACCCTCACCCAACCCTCTCCCGCGAAGGCGGGAGAGGGCTAGATAGGTTCTGCTTAAGCCGCTTCGGCAGCGAGCTTCTTGGCCTTTTCGACCGCTTCGTCGATGCCGCCAACCATGTAGAAGGCGTTTTCGGGCAGATGGTCATATTCGCCTTCGACCACGGCCTTGAACGACTTCACCGTATCTTCGATCTGCACGAACTTGCCGCTGATGCCGGTGAAGACTTCGGCGACATGGAAGGGCTGCGACAGGAACTTCTGGATCTTGCGCGCGCGGGCGACGGTCAGCTTATCTTCTTCGGACAGCTCGTCCATGCCCAGAATGGCGATGATGTCCTGCAGCGACTTGTACTTCTGCAGGATCGACTGGACCGCGCGGGCGGTGTCATAATGTTCCTGGCCCACGGTGCGCGGCTCCAGCACGCGGCTGGTGGAGTCGAGCGGATCGACCGCCGGGTAGATGCCCAGTTCAGAGATGGCGCGGTTGAGAACGGTCGTCGCATCAAGATGCGCGAACGAGGTCGCCGGTGCCGGATCGGTAAGATCGTCCGCGGGAACATACACGGCCTGGACCGAGGTGATCGACCCCTTGTTGGTGGAGGTGATGCGCTCCTGCAACTGGCCCATGTCGGTCGACAGGGTCGGCTGATAGCCCACGGCCGAAGGAATACGGCCCAGCAGAGCGGACACTTCCGCGCCCGCCTGGGTGAAGCGGAAGATGTTGTCGACGAAGAACAGCACGTCCTGGTTTTCGACGTCACGGAAATATTCAGCGATCGTCAGGCCCGACAGGGCGACGCGGGCACGCGCGCCTGGAGGCTCGTTCATCTGGCCATAGACCAGCGCAACCTTGGAGCCTTCGGAGATGGCATTGCCATCGGCATCCTTGGCGATGACGCCTGCGTCGAGGAACTCGTGATAGAGGTCATTGCCCTCACGGGTCCGCTCACCCACACCGGCGAAGACCGAAGTGCCGCCATGGCCCTTGGCGATGTTGTTGATCAATTCCTGAATGAGAACCGTCTTGCCAACGCCTGCGCCGCCGAACAGGCCGATCTTGCCGCCCTTGGCGTAGGGCGCGAGCAGGTCGATAACCTTGATGCCGGTGACCAGGATCGAGCTTTCGGTCGACTGGTCGACGAACTCAGGTGCCTTGGCATGGATCGGCGAGCGCATGTCAGTCGCGACCGGGCCGCGCTCGTCAATCGGTTCGCCGACGACGTTGAGGATGCGGCCAAGCGTGGCCGGACCGACCGGGACAGTGATCTGCGCGCCAGTGTCGGTGACTTCCTGGCCACGGGTCAGGCCTTCGGTCGAGTCCATCGCGATCGTGCGGACGGTGTTCTCGCCCAGATGCTGGGCGACTTCGAGTACCAGTCGCTGGCCGTTATTGCTGGTTTCCAGCGCCGAGAGGATGAACGGGAGCGCATCGGGGAAGGTCACGTCGACGACGGCGCCGATGACCTGCGAAATGCGGCCTACATTGTTGGTGGTTGCCATGACTGCTTCCTTGCGTGCGTGTACTTAGAGGGCCTCAGCGCCCGAAATGATTTCAACGAGTTCGGTGGTGATCGCGGCCTGACGGCTGCGGTTATACTGGATCGTCAGTTTGTTGATCAGGTCGCCGGCGTTGCGCGTGGCATTGTCCATCGCGGTCATCGACGCGCCCTGTTCGGATGCGTTGTTTTCCAGCAATGCCTTGAACAACTGGATCGCCACGTTACGCGGCAGCAGATCGTCGAGGATCGCTTCCTCGCTCGGTTCATATTCGACCGTCGCGCCGATGGCGTTGCGGTCGGCATCGGCCGGGATTTTGACGGGGATGATCTGCTGCTCGGTCGGGATCTGGGCGAGGGCCGACTTGAAGCGCGAATAGAAAAGATGCGCCATGTCGAACTTGCCGTCCAGATACATGGTGGTCAGTTCAGTCGCAATCGCCTGCGCCTGCTCATAACCGGGCTGTTTGGCGCCGGTCGTGTCGAATTGACCCATGATCGCGCCGGGGTAGAGGCGGTTGATGACCGGACGACCCTTGCGGCCGATCAGGTAGAATTTCACCGTCTTGCCCTGTTCGATCAACGCATCCGCCTTCGCGCGCGCGGCCTTGACGATGTTCGCGTTGAACGCGCCGGCGAGGCCACGGTCGGAGTTGGCGACGACCAGCAGATGCACCTCATCCTTGCCAGTGCCCGCCAGCAGCGGCGACGCGCCTTCGCCCGAACCACCCGCAATTTTCGAGGCCAAGCTGGCGACCACGGCTTCCAGACGGCTGCTATAGGGACGCGCGGCCTCCGCTGCGGCCTGCGCCTTGCGCAGCTTCGCGGCGGCGACCATCTGCTTCGCCTTGGTGATCTTCTGGGTCGATTTGACCGACCCGATCCGGATCTTCAGTTCTTTGAGGCTAGCCATCTCAATCCCGTGTTTCCCTCCCCCTTGAGTGGGAGGCAAGTGAAACTTGGCGGCTTGCCGCCTAGTTGAACTAGGAGAGGGTGGTCCGCCCCATCGGCGTTGCACACCCTCACCCAACCCTCTCCCTCAAGGGAGAGGGCTTTTAGCTATGCGAAGGTCTTGCCGAAGCTGTCGAGCGCGGCCTTGAGCTTGCTCTTGGCTTCGTCGCCCAGATCCTTAGTATCGCGGATCATGCCCAGCACGTCGGCATGTTCATGGCGCAGATAGCCCAGCATCATCTCTTCGTAGCGGTTCACGTCGCCGACCGGGATGCCGTCGAGATAGCCGTTGGTGCCCGCGAAGATCGACGCGGTCTGCTCTTCGAACGGCAGGGGCGAGAACTGCGCCTGCTTGAGCAACTCGGTCAGGCGCGCGCCACGGTTGAGCAGCTTCTGGGTCGAAGCGTCAAGGTCGGAACCGAACTGGGCAAAGGCCGCCATTTCGCGATATTGCGCCAGCTCCAGCTTGATCGAGCCGGACACCTTCTTCATCGCCTTGGTCTGCGCGGCGGAACCGACGCGCGACACCGATAGGCCGACGTTAATGGCCGGACGGATGCCCTGGTAGAAGAGGTTGGTTTCGAGGAAGATCTGGCCGTCGGTGATCGAAATCACGTTGGTCGGAATATAGGCCGACACGTCGCCTGCCTGGGTTTCGATGATCGGCAGTGCGGTCAGCGAACCCGAACCATTGTCGCTGTTCATCTTGGCCGCGCGCTCCAGCAGGCGGCTGTGCAGATAGAAAACGTCGCCCGGATAGGCTTCACGGCCCGGAGGACGACGCAGCAGCAGCGACATCTGGCGATATGCGACGGCCTGCTTGGACAGATCGTCATAGACGATGACGGCGTGCATGCCGTTGTCGCGGAAATATTCGCCCATCGTCACGCCGGTATAGGGCGCGAGATACTGGAGCGGGGCTGGCTCGGAAGCGGTCGCAGCGACGACGATCGAATATTCCATCGCGCCATTTTCTTCGAGCTGCTTGACGATCTGCGCCACGGTCGAGCGCTTCTGGCCGATCGCGACATAGATGCAGTAGAGCTTCTTGCTCTCATCATCGCCCGCATTGGCGGTCTTCTGGTTGATGAAAGTGTCGATCGCGACGGCGGTCTTGCCGGTCTGGCGATCGCCGATGATCAGTTCGCGCTGGCCACGACCAACGGGAACGAGCGTGTCGATGGCCTTGAGGCCAGTCTGGACAGGCTCATGGACCGAGGTGCGCGGGATGATGCCGGGCGCCTTGCGCTCGACGCGCATACGCTGGTCGGACACGATCGGACCCTTGCCGTCGATGGGATTGCCCAGGCCGTCCACGACGCGACCGAGCAGGCCTTTGCCGACGGGCACGTCGACGATGGTGCCGGTGCGCTTGACGGTGTCGCCTTCCTTGATCTCGCTGTCGGACCCGAAGATCACGACACCGACATTGTCGGCTTCCAGGTTCAGCGCCATGCCCTGAATCCCGTTGGCGAATTCGACCATTTCGCCCGCCTGGACGTTGTCGAGGCCATGGACGCGGGCGATGCCGTCACCCACGGTCAGCACGGAACCGACTTCGCTGACCTGCGCTTCGGTGCCGAAATTGGCGATCTGGTCCTTGATGACCTTCGAAATTTCTGCGGCGTTGATATCCATGTTCAGCCTTTCATCGCCATAGCGAGACTATTCAAACGGGTACGAATGGAGCTGTCGATCATCTGGCTGCCGATCTTGACGACCAGCCCGCCCAGGATCGCGGGGTCAGTCTTGGCATCGACGGCGACGGTGCGGCCGACGCGGGCGCGCAGATTTTGTGCCAGCGAAGCGATCTGCTGCGCGTCGAGCGGATGCGCGCTCGTCACTTCGGCGCGAACCTCGCCTTTGTGATTCGACAGCAGCGTTTCATAGGTGCGGATGACCGCGGGCAGTTGGCCGAGGCGACGGTTCTGCGCGAGCACGCCCAGAAATTTCGTCGTCAGCGGATCAATGCCCATGGCGGATGCCACGGCGGCGATCGTCTTGCCCGATGCGTCCCGGCTCAGCACCGGGCTGTTGATAAGGCCCTTGAAATCAGGGGATTGGGCGATAGCCGCCTTCAACCCGGACAGGCTTTGCGCCACCGTGTCGAGCGCGTTCGCGTCGCGAGCCAGATCGAACAGGGCCACCGCGTAGCGGCCGCTGAGGCTGGCCTGTATGCCGCCATTAGTCTCCACGCGCTTGCCGTCCTCCATTGACTTACTGGCAGGTGATGTGCCGGTCATGCAAAAAGAGAGGGGAGCAGTTACGCCCGTCCCCCTTTGTTGTCGGGCCGGTTAGCAGCGCGATTATGACTATGCAAGTCATGGTGCGCGATTCCATCGTTAGTCGGAAAGGCGCGGCATTTGCCTGAGTTTTTATTGCCCGCGCGAATCGGCTATTCGGCCGCTTCGGCGGGAGCAAGCCGTCCCTTTTGGCAATGATAGACGATCCGCTCATTGGGCGCGGCGGGCAGCAGCGCACTTAGCTCCGATTGCAGCGTAGCGATGCGCGCCAGTGCGTCCGGGTCTGCGCCACAGCCGGGAAAAGGCTTGTCTCCCAGCAGTGCGCGCGCCTTGGCCATGCTGTCCATGTCGGGCAGCCAGCGCTGCACGCGCAAAGTGCCGCTTGCCGGATCAAAGACGCTTATGGTGACGAAATTGCTTTGTGCAGGGATGCTGGCGCGCTGCCATTTGGTACCGCTCGCGACATATTGCGTATCGCCATCGACGCAGCCGCCTTCGGCCCAGTGGAAACCAATGTCATTGGGCTGCGAAACGGTCAGCCGGCTGCGCTGGAGGTCGATGCGGCAGATATTGTCCCCGGCCCAGGCATAGGCGTCGTTGCTGCTGACCCTCTGGTCCTGGGGCATCGCCATACGGTCTTCGATCGTGTCGAAACTGGGTTTGAACACGAACAAGGCCAACGCCCCCAACAGCATCGCGCCGCCGCCGCCAATGCCCCATATGGCGGGCTTTTCCTTGCCCTGGCTGTAGAATAGCCCGCCTGCGCCCAGACCCAATACCGCCAGCGCCAGCAGCACCGCTGCCCCTGCCATGGCGTTTTCGCGCGCGGTGATGACATCGCGTTCGGCCGCTTCGCGCGCGCGCGCCGTCGCCTGTTCGCGCGCATCGGCGCTGGCGCGGTTCTTCTGCTCGCTCACTTGCGATTCGCGCTGGGTGATGGCTGCTTCGGCGGCGTCCGCTTCCGCCATCGACCGGCAGGGAACGACGGTGCGCAGCGACGCAACGCCTGCCTGCCGGAGGAAGGACGCAATTTCGCGCCACGACACGGCAAAACCGAATTCCGCGTCGCTGCCGTCCGAAATCGAGCCGAAACTATTGACCCCAAGCACTCGGCCGCAATCGTCCACCAACGGCCCGCCGCTATTGCCCGCCGCCAGCGGTGCCGTATGCAGCACCGTCTCGAAGCTCTGGCTCGCGCGCCCTGCCGATACATTGCCGCTGGTCTTCACCGTCGCCAGCGGCTCGACCAACTGCTTGAGGCCCAGCCCCTGCGCACGGTCCACCGTGCCGGGATAGCCGATCGCGGTGACATGCTGCCCGTCCGATATCGCCCCTGCGTAGAAAGTGCTGACCGGCAGGCTGCCTTCCTCCAACTGGATGAGGGCCAGGTCATTGCCCGGCGAAAAGGCGATGATGCGCCCGCCATAGGTTTTTTTGCCCTCTGAGGGGATCACGCCGATCACGAGTTTTTTTTCCTCGCGCGCCAGTTCGACGACATGGGCGTTGGTCAATATTTTGTCCGGCGCGACCGCAAGGCCGCTGCCATGGCCGACGAAATAAGCCTCGCTGCCATCGGTCGCGACCAGCACCACGCGCACCACCCCGCGCGCCGCCGCAGCGATATCCTGCTGGTCGGCATGGGACGTTGCTGGCGCAAAAAGCGCGATCAGCAGGGCGAAGCGGCGGAGGAGGGCGATCATGGAGCGCGCATACATATTGGATGGGGGGCGCGGCGCAATCGGGAAATGCCGCAATGTTTTGAAAGCAAGACGCGGGAAGCATGGCCAAGCGCCAGCGTCTATTCCATAGACATGAACCTGATGACCGCCCTTGCCGAGCCGATGCCTGACGACGCGACCTGCTGGGCCGCTTTCCTAGCGCGCGACCGCACCATGGACGGCCGCTTCGTCGGCTGCGTCGCCACCACCGGCATTTACTGCAAGCCGAGTTGCGCTGCTCGCCACCCCAGGCGCGAGAATATGCGCTTCCTGCCCGACCCCGCCGCCGCGCGCGCGGCGGGATTCCGCGCTTGTCTGCGCTGCCGCCCGGACGAGGTTGGCCGCGACCGAATCGCCGTTGCGGCGGCACGCGCGCTGATCGAGGCGGCAGAGGACGCGCCGCGGCTGGAGGCGATCGCCGCCCATGTCGGCTATGCCCCGCATCATTTCCACCGCCTGTTCAAGCGCGAGACGGGCCTGACCCCCGCCGCCTATGCCCGCGCCCTGCGCGCCGACCGATTGAAGGCGGCGCTTGGTTCGCCCGGCAGCGTGACGAGCGCCATCTATGCAGCGGGCTATAATGCGCCGAGCCGCGCCTATGCCGACGCCGACCGCCATCTGGGCATGACGCCCAGCGCATGGAAGGATGGCGGCCGCGGCGCGCTGATCCGCTGGCGCACGATCGACAGCAGCCTGGGGCTGCTCTTGGTGGCCGCGACCGCGCGAGGTCTGTGCCGCATCAGTTTTGGTGAAGGCGAGGCAGAGTTGCGCGCGTGTTTCCCCAACGCTGATCTTCAACCGGCCGACGCGGCGCTCGACCGATTGGCGCAGGCTGTCGCCACGCTGGTCGATCATCCGGGCGAAACGCCTGACCTACCCATGGACGTCTGCGGCACCGCCTTCCAGCAAGCCGTCTGGGCCGCGCTGCGCGCCATCCCGTCGGGCGAAACGCGCAGCTATAGTGAGGTCGCGGCCGCTATTGGTCGCCCACAAGCCGTCCGCGCTGCTGGTAGCGCCTGTGGCGACAATGTGTTGGCGATCCTCATCCCCTGCCACCGCGTCCTGCGCAGCGACGGAACGCTGGGCGGCTATGCCTGGGGGCTGGAGCGCAAGCGGGCACTGCTGGACCGCGAAAAGGATGGATAGCGGGTTATGGGGTCTTTCCATCGTCATATCGCTCGGCCATTTTGATGGAGGGGCTGGATATTGGGGGTATGATGCGATTCTGGATGAAAGTGCTGGCGGCGCTTATGCTCGCACTGCCCGGCGTTGCGCACGCGACGTGGTGGCAGGCCAAGACTGACCATTTCACCGTCTATAGCGAAGGCAAGGACAAGACGCTGCAAGACTTTGCCGAGCGGCTGGAGAAGTTCGATTTCCTCCTGCGGCGGCTCTATGGCGTCACTGACCCGCAACGCGGCAGTCCGGTCAAGGTCTATCTATTGTCCAGCGATCGCAAGGTGCAGGAATTGGCGGATAGCCCCAATTTCAGGGGCTATTACACGACCTCCAACCGCAATGCCTATGCCTTCCTCTCGCGCGAAACGAAGAATGGGCGATTTGGCGTTGGGGCCGAAGAAATATTGTTCCACGAATATACCCATCATTTCATGCTGCATCATTTCCCGGCAGCCTACCCCGCCTGGTTCGTCGAAGGCTTTGCGGAATTTTTCTCCGTCGTGAAATTTCCCAAGGACGGGTCGATCGAGTTCGGCCATATCCCCATGGCGCGGGTGCCGGGTCTGGTGCTGGGTCAACCCTATCCTCTCAAGCAGCTCTTGGCGCGCGATCCCCAAGGCCTCAACCTGCGCGATGGCGATCGCTATTATGGCACCGCCTGGCTGCTGACCCATTATTATTTTCAGCATCAATCCGACCGCAAGGCGGAAATCAACCGCTACCTGACCGATATCGCAAAGGGCGCGCCGGACATGGACGTAGCCGACTATTTCGAAGGGGGGCTGGAGGGTCTGGAAAAGGATCTGAAGGCCTATATGCGGCAGAGGCATTTCATCAGTGTGCTGACGCCCAAGGAATTGACGACAGGTGCGATCACGCTCAGTCCGGTAGACCCGGCCCAGGCGGCGTTGATCGAGGAAGAGTTGCGCCTCACCCACCGGCCCAAGACTGAAAACTTGCCTGCTATCACTGCGGCCATCCGCAGCGTCGCGGCGCAATATCCTGACAGTGCCTATGCGCTGGCCTTGTTGGCCGAAGCGGAATGGAAGAGCGAGGACAAGGGCGCAGCGCTCGCTGCGGCTGACCGCGCCATAGCCATCGACCCGCAATCCTCGCGCGCCTATGCTGTCCGCGCAGAAGTGCTGCTGGAACGCGCGAATGACAGTGACGAGGCAGAGGATTGGAGGGCCGCGCTGACATCAATCGTCCGCGCCAATCGCGCCGATACCGAAGATCCCGTGCCGCTGGCGCTCTTCTACCGCTACCATGCGATGCGGGGCGGAAAAATGCCCGATCTTGGTTATGACGGTCTTTACAAGGCGTTCAGCCTGCTGCCGCAGAACCCCAGCTATCGCTTCAATTTCGCGCAGGCGATGGCGTTCCGGGGCGATTATGCCGCCGCGTCCACTTTGCTCGACCCCATCGCCTATTCCCCCCATGGATCGGGCATGCGCGATCATGCGATCCGGCTTAAGGCTCAGTTCGACGCGCAGGCGGCGAAAATGCCGAAGGGTGCGGCGAAGGCGCAAAGTCCTGCACCCACGTCATGACGGCGGCGCGCTGCGCATTGGTCAGGCTGCGCCAATGGACGATCTCGTTGATCGTCCGGCCGCAGCCCGTGCAGGTCGCGCGCGCCGCATCGAGCGCACAGAGGTTGCGGCAGGGCGTTTCCATCACATGAAGCTGTAGGGGTCGACGTCCACCGCCACCCGCGTTCCTGATTTCCACACGATCTGGCTCAGCCATTCGCGGATCGCGGACTGAATATCCACCTGCCGCGTGGCGTGGATCAGCAGCCGGTGCCGATGCCGCCCGCGCAACACCGACAGCGGGGCCGGGGCCGGGCCATAGACGCGCATCCCGTCGATCACCGGCGCGGACTTGCCGATCAGCCGGGCGACCTGGGCGGCTTCGTCGGCATCCTCGCTTGAAATGATGATCGCGGCGAAACGGCCAAAGGGCGGGGCGTTGGCGCGTCGCCGATGTTCGGTTTCCACCGCATAGAACCGCTCGCTATCGCCATCGATCAGCGCTTGGATGACTTCGCTGCTTGGCATCCGCGTCTGGATGAACACCCGTCCCGGCTTCGCCCCGCGTCCCGCGCGTCCCGCGACCTGGACGATCTGCTGGAAGGTCCGCTCGGCCGCGCGCAGATCGCCGCCCTCCAGCCCCAGATCAGCGTCGATCACGCCCACCAGTGTCAGGTTGGGAAAATGATAGCCCTTGGTGACGAGTTGCGTGCCGACGATGATGTCGATGTCGCCTGCCTCCACCGATTTGACGAAATCGGCTGCTTTTGCGGGCGAAAACAGCGTGTCGGACGTGGCGATCGCAATCCGCGCCAGCGGCCATAGCGCCTTCACCTCGTCGGCGATCCGCTCGACCCCCGGCCCGCAGGCGACCAGACTGTCCTCCTCCTTGCAGTCCGGGCAGAAGCGCGGCGCGGGCACGACATGGCCGCAATGATGGCAGGCCAGCCGATGCGACAGCCGATGCTCGACCATCCAGGCGGTGCAATTGGGGCATTGGAAGCGATAGCCGCAATGGCGGCATAGCGTCAGCGGCGCATAGCCGCGCCGGTTGAGGAAGAGCAGGCTTTGCTCGCCCTTTTCCATCACCTCGTCGATCGCCTTGACCAAAGGCGGCGCGATCCAGCGGCCGCGCTCCGGCGGATCGGTGAGCAGGTTGACGCCTTCGATATGCGGCATCTCCGCCCCGCCATAGCGCGACGGCAATTTGATCTCGGCATAACGGCCCAGTTCCACCTGATGCCGGGTTTCGATCGCCGGAGTGGCGGACGCCAGGATGACCGGGAATTTCTCAATGAGGCCCCGCATCACCGCGACGTCGCGCGCATGATAATGGACGCCATCCTCTTGCTTGAAGCTGGCCTCATGCGCTTCATCGACGACGATGAGGCCAAGGTTCGGATAAGGCAGGAACAGCGCGGACCGCGCCCCCACCACCACTTGCGCTTCGCCCGCCGCAATGGCGCGCCACGCCCGCCGGCGCTCGGTCTGGCGCAGCCCGCTATGCCAGTTGACCGGCACCGTGCCGAACCGCTTTTCGAATCGTTCCAGAAACGGCTCGGTCAACGCGATTTCAGGCAGCAGCACCAGCACTTGCCGCCCCGCCCGCATCGCCGCCGCAATCGCCTCGAAATACACCTCGGTCTTACCCGATCCGGTGACGCCGTCGAGCAGGAAGGGCGCGAACTCGTGCGCCCGCACCGCGTCGGCCATGGTGGTCGCAGCCGTCCTTTGCGCGTCCGACAAGGCAGGCGGCGCATGATCGGGGTCGGGCAGGGGGAAGGGCGTATCGACGCTCACCTCGACCGGCTCGAACACATCCTGCTTGATGAGGCCACGGATTACCGCATCGCTGACCCCGCCGATCATCGCTAGTTCGCGCACCAGACCCTGTCTCTCGCCGATCCGCTCTAGCGCCTGCGCGCGCTGCTCGGTCATCCGTTCGGGCACCGCCCCGGTCGCCTTATATTCGATGACCGTGCGCGTCCCCTCCAGCGCCGCCATCGACGCCAGCGCCATCCGCAGTACGGCGGCGGGGGGGCTCAGATAATAGTCCGCCGTCCATTCGATCAGGCGGCGCAGGGCTGCGGGCAGGGGCGGCGCCTCGACCAGTTCGAGCAAATTGCGCAGCCGGTTGTCGCCCACGCTCTCCACATCGGGGAAGCTGTCTTCCTCCCACACCACGCCCACCAACTGGCGCGGCCCCAGCGGCGCGACGACGATGCTGCCGGGCTTGACGCTCATCCCGTGCGGCACGCGATAGTCGAGCGGCCCCAGGGCGGCATTGAGCAGGAGGACACGGGCACGGGACATGGGACCGTCCTTAGCCCGTCGCGCCCGCCACGCAAATGCCGCGCGTCAGATCCGCCAACTCAGCGTCAGCCAGGGGATGTGCGACACGACATCTGGCCGCCCATCGCGAAAATTCTGCTGGCGCATATAGAGAAGCTGCGCATCGACGCCTTTGCCGATCGGATGACGCAGGCCGATCTGGTGGCGCATTGTCGCCAGACCCGTCTTGTCGCTGGGCCGCCCGCGATTGAGATGAAAGAAGATTTCGGTCGCGACCACCACCGTCCATTGCTTTGCTGTGTCGACCGGGACGCTCGCCTGCAGCCGCTGGCGCAGCCGCCACACGGGCGCATCGACCGTATCGAAAAAGCGCTGCTCCATGCGGGTGCGGGCCAGCCAGATACCTTTGGTCAGCGTCACTTGCTGGAACAGCCGCAACTCTTCGTCCGCCTCGCTCTTGAGATAGGCAAAGCCCCCGCCCAGTTGCACGGCCGGGGCGATGCGGTGGTCGATGGCGACGCGCGCGAGAAATTGCTCGCCGCCGCTTCGGCTGTCCGATCGCGCGCGCTGGCTCGAATCGACCGTCACCAGATTGGCCTCGCTCACCTTGATCGTCACCATCTCGGTCAGCCACGCCTGGCTTTCCTGCGTCGCCGCATGCACGGGCAACGGCATGGCCAGCACCGACACGGCAATACTCAGTCGGCACAGCATTATGGCATATCCTTTGGCAAGGTGCCCGCGCCTTAGGGATGTTGCTGCTCTGTTGCAATTCCCGCCCTGCGTCGCCGACGATGGCGAAACCGGCGGCCAGCGGTTAAAGGGGACCGACTCATTCATCCCCGGAGCCCAAATCCATGAAATTCTTTGTCGACACCGCCGACACCGCCGACATTCGCGACCTGGCCGCCACTGGCCTGCTCGACGGCGTGACCACCAACCCGTCGCTGATCCACAAGTCGGGCCGCGCCTTCCTCGAAGTGGTCGAGGAAATTTGCGGCCTGGTTGACGGCCCTGTCTCGGCCGAGGTCGTCGCGCTCGACCATGAAACAATGATGAAGGAAGCAGAAGTCCTCCGCAAGATCGCGGACAATGTCTGCATCAAGGTGCCGTTGACCATCGACGGTCTCAAGACCTGCAAGGCGCTGACCGACGAAGGCACGCTCGTCAACGTCACGCTCTGCTTCTCCGCCAATCAGGCGCTGCTCGCGGCCAAGGCCGGCGCGTCCTTCATTTCGCCCTTCGTCGGCCGCCATGACGATAATGGCTTCGACGGCATGGCGCTGATCCAGGATATCCGCCTGATCTATGACAATTATGGCTTCGACACCGAAATCCTGGTCGCCAGCGTCCGCCACCCCATCCATGTGCTCGAAAGCGCGCGCATCGGTGCCGACGTTATGACCGCGCCGCCCGCCGTCATCCGCATGCTGTCCAAACATGTGCTGACCGACAAGGGCCTCGAAGGCTTCGCCGCCGACTGGGCCAAGACCGGCCAGTCCATCCTGTGATCTGAACAGGCGGGACGGCAACCGTCGTCCCGCCGAAGGAAAAATCCATGAGCCACGATCCCGACAAACCCGATTTCGGCTTCCTCTGGTTCTCGCTGCTGCTCACCATTGTCGGTATGGCGCTGCTCATGGTCATGGGTGGATGGTGACCCCGGCGTGACTCGAACACGCAACATCCCGCTTAGAAGGCGGGTGCTCTATCCAGTTGAGCTACGGGGCCTTGGGCAGGCTCGATAGCGACGCCGGGGACAGCTTGCAATCACCCGACTGTGCGATATGCAGAGTGTCATGAACGACGGGGCGGTTCACAGGGTCGATGCAGGCGCGCTGGGTGTGCGGCCGCTACGCTATTATGATTTCGTGATGGCGGCTTTCGTCGCGATCCTGCTCCTGTCCAACCTGATCGGCGCGGCCAAATTGTCGAGCCTGGGTGGCTTCACTTTCGGCGCTGGCATCCTCTTCTTTCCGCTTGGCTATGTGATCGGCGACGTGCTGACCGAAGTTTATGGCTATGCGCGCGCGCGCCGCTGCGTCTGGGCGGGCTTTGCCGCCATGCTGTTCATGGCGGTGATGAGCTGGGTGGTGGTTGCGCTGCCGCCTGCCGAAGGCTGGACGGGGCAGGCGTCCTACGAAGCCGTGTTCGGCAGCACCTGGCGCATCGTCTTTGCCTCGCTCATCGCTTTCTGGGCGGGCGAACTGGCCAACAGCTTCGTCCTCGCCCGCATGAAGCTGCTGACCCAGGGCAAGCATCTGTGGATGCGGACGATCGGATCGACGATCGTGGGGCAGGGCGTGGACAGCCTGCTCTTCTATCCGCTCGCTTTCTACGGCAACTGGACCCAAACGCAGGTGCTGACCGTCATGGTCACCAACTGGGCAATGAAAGTCGGCTGGGAAGCGCTGCTGACGCCTGTCACCTATATGGTCGTCAATGCCCTGAAGCGACGCGAAGGGCTGGACGTGTATGACGCCGGAACCAACTTCACCCCGTTCCGCACCCGGCTCTAACCCGGATAATGCGCCGCCACGAAATATAGTCCATCGGGTGGAGCATTGAGCCCCAAGGCGGCGCGATCCTTCACCTCCAATGCCGCGCGCAGATCGTCGGCCGACCACCGTCCTGAGCCCACCAACGTCAGGCATCCGACCATCGATCGTACCTGATGATGCAGGAAGGAGCGTGCGTCTGCGTGAACCGTGACGCGCTCGCCCTCCCGTGCCACATGCAGGCGGTCGAGCGTCTTGACCGGACTGGCCGATTGGCAATGGGCTGATCGGAAAGTGGTGAAATCATGCAGCCCAACGAGTAACTGCGCCGCCGCCTGCATCGCATCGGCATCCAAAGGCTTCGCCACCTGCCAGGCCAGCCCCCGTTCGACCGTCAGCGGCGCACGGCGATTGACGATGCGATAGACATAGGAACGGCCAAGGCAGGAAAATCGCGCATGCCAGTCGTCCGGCACGACCTCGCACGCCAGGATCGCCACCGGATGCGGCCGCAACCGCGCATTGATCCCGCCCATCAGCCGGAATGGGGTGATCGACTTGGCTATGTCGGCATGCGCCCGCATCGCCAGCCCATGCACGCCCGCATCGGTCCGCCCGGCGGCATGCACCGCCACCCGCTCGCCCGTCACCGTATGGATGGCATCCTCGATCGCCTGTTGCACGCTGGGCCCATGGTTCTGCCGTTGCCACCCCATGAACGGCCGCCCGTCAAATTCGACCGTGAACGCAAAGCGGGTCAGGCCCGTCTCCGGCTCATCCATCCACCCGGCTCCCCGCCGGCATGTCGAACCCGCGCAGCAGATCGTCCGGCGTCATCGCCGCCTTGCCCGCACGCTGGATCAGCGTCGGGCGGATCGCGCCATGGCCGCAGCCGATCAGCAACGCATCGTCCAGCATTGCGCCCGCTGCGCCATCCTCATGCTCGACATGCGCCGCCAATATGCGGAACCGCTCGCCGCCATATTCGAAAAAGGCACCGGGGACGGGATTGAAGGCGCGGATCTGGCGCTCGACCTGAATCGCCGGGCGCGCAAAGTCGATCCGTGCCTCGGCCTTGTCGATCTTGGCGGCATAGGTCACGCCCTCTTCCGGCTGCGCCATGGCCGGATGCAGGCTAATATCGTCCAGCACCTCGACCATCAGCGCCGCACCCGCTTGCGCCAGTTCCTCGGTAAGCGCCCCCGCCGTCTTGCCCTCCACCGACGTCACATATTTGGCGCGCATGGGGCCGGTGTCGAGGCCCGCTTCCATGTCCATGATGGTGACGCCGGTGACATTGTCGCCCGCCAGCACCGCCCGCTGAATCGGCGCTGCCCCACGCCAGCGCGGCAACAGCGACGCATGGATGTTCATGCAGCCTTGGCGTGGCGCATCGAGAATCGCGCGCGGCAGGATCAGGCCATAGGCCGCCACCACCGCCACATCGGCGTCGAGCGCGGCAAAGGCTGCCTGCACCTCCGGCTCCTTCAGCGACACCGGCGTCCGCACCTCTATCCCCAGCGCCTCGGCGCGCTGGTGGACCGGAGAGGGTCGCAAAGCCTTGCCGCGCCCGGCGGGCCGGGGCGGCTGGCTGTAGACCGCAACGACTTGGTGCCCGGCCGTGACCAGCGCGTCGAGCGCAGGAACGGCGAAATCGGGAGTGCCCATGTAGATGATACGCATGACTTTATCCGGGTTTCCGCACCGGCCCGCTCCCCCACCCGGCCGCCCACAGGATAATGCCATTGGGTGGCCGGGTGGGGGAGCGGGCCGGTGCCGCATCCGAAATGCGCAATTCGCGCATTTCCAAAGAAGCTTCTCAAAGCTCTTGTCGGGACGGGTTGCAACCCCTTATCTCACAGCATGGCCTCTCCCGAAATCGAAGCGTTGACCCAGGCACTCTCCCGCCTGCCCGGCCTTGGCCCGCGTTCGGCGCGGCGCGCGGTGCTGCACCTCATCAAGAAGCGCGAGGCGGCGATGGCCCCTTTGCTGCGCGCGCTGGAGGCGGTGAACGAGCGGCTCGTGACCTGCCATGTCTGCGGAAATGTCGATACGGTCGATCCCTGCGGCATCTGCAAGGATACGCGCCGCGATCCTCGCGCGCTTTGCGTGGTGGAGGATGTCGCGGACCTGTGGGCGCTCGACAAATCGCGGCTTTTCCCCGGCCGCTTCCATGTGCTGGGCGGGCGACTGTCCGCGCTTGAAGGCATAAGGCCCGAAGACCTGACCATCGACGCGCTGGTCACCCGGCTGGAACAGGGCGGGGTGGATGAAGTCGTCCTCGCCATGAACGCCACGCTAGAAGGCCAGACCACCGCCCATTATCTGGCCGAACGGCTTGAACGCTTCCCCATACGGCTGACGCAACTGGCCCATGGCGTGCCCGTCGGCGGCGAACTCGACTATCTCGACGAAGGCACACTCGCCCAGGCACTCCGCGCCAGAAGGCCGGTGGGGTAGGGACAACCGCGCAAGTCTCACCGCAAAAGCTGGCCTATCGCGCCAGTCCTGCTATGCGCAGGCCATGCAAAATATGCACAACCTTGCCGGTAGTATCGACGTCGATGGCGAATCCTATGAATGGGAACTTCGCCGCGAACCCCAATGGAGCGACATTGACGGGTGGAAAGGCATGGCCATCGCTTTGCAGCAGAAAGATACGCAGCGCGGCGCGCTCCTCGAATTCCCGCCGCCAAAGCGCTTGCTGAAAGGCCTGCAACGCGGCCGCCTGCAGATCAACGACGCCATCATCGCCCGCGGCATCCGCGCCGCGTTGGAAGCCGGCTGGGAACCCACCTCGCGCGGCAAACCCATGGTGTTCACCGTCGACGCCGAGGGTAATTGAAGGATATTAGGTGTTCCGCCCTTAGCCCTCTCCCGTCTTTCACGGGAGAGGGTTGGGTGAGGGTCTGTATTTCCGTCCGGTTCCCCTGCCAAAGCCGCTAGCTGCATCTGCGGTCAGCTTGCGCTAGACCGGCGTGACAACCACAGGAGGGATGCCCCGATGATCGACCTGACCCGCACCCATCACAAGGGTATTGCCGTTGCCGATATCGACCGCGCCGTCGCGGACTATGGCGCGGCGCTCGGCCTGACCTTCGCACCCGTGCGGGATTTCGATCCGCTGCCTTTCTGGACACCGGAAGATGGCCTGCGCGACATTCGCGTGCGCGCCACCTATTCGCTGGGTGGTCCCATCCACATCGAACTGGTGCAGGGGCAGGGACCATTCTACGATCCCGCGACCGCCACCACGGCCCGCCATATCGGTGTCTGGGTCGACGACCTGCCCGCCGAAACCGCCCGGTTGGTCGATCTGGGCTGGACCGTACGCGCGGCGAACGCGAAGCCTGAGAATGGCTATGGGCTGATCGCCTATCTTGCGTCCCCTGACGATGCGCTGCTGGTCGAGTTGATCTCGACGGCGCTCAAGCCCGCAATCGACGAATGGCTGGGCGAATAAGCGCGACCGACTCGGCGCGTGGCTTGAAATTCCGCACCGTTTCGCTATTTTGTCACGATGGCGATACTTCCTATTCTTGAGGCACCCGATCCACGGTTGCGCACCATTTCGACCCCGGTCGAGGCGATTGACGACGATCTGCAACGGCTGATCGACGATATGTTCGAAACGATGTACGATGCGCCCGGCATCGGCTTGGCCGCGATCCAGGTCGGCGTGCCCAAGCGGGTGCTGGTGATGGATTTGCAGGAGCCGGAATCCGACGCGGAGGATGCGCCCCCGGTCAAACGGCCCATGGTCTTCATCAACCCGGAAATCCTGCGCGAATCGCAGGATATGTCGGTCTATAATGAAGGCTGCCTGTCAGTCCCGGATCAATATGCCGAGGTGGAGCGTCCCGCGACGATCCGCGCGAGTTGGATGGACCGCGATGGCCGCATCCATGAAGAGCAACTCGAAGGGCTGCTCGCCACCTGCCTCCAGCATGAGATGGACCATCTGGAGGGTGTGCTCTTCATCGACCATCTCTCGCGCATGAAGCGCGACATGCTGCTCAAGAAGCTGACCAAGGCCCGCCGCGCAGCCTGATCCGATAGAGTATAACGCCCCGGCCCTGATTGGCCGGGGTGTTATGATAGGTCAGGTTACGCCGTCGGTATCCAGCGCATAGCCAGCCGACCGCACCGTGCGGATAATGTCGGTATAGACGCCATCGGCATTGATCGCCTTCCGCAGGCGGCGGATATGCACATCGACCGTGCGCAGTTCGATATCGCTATCCTGCCCCCACACGCTGTCGAGCAGCCGCTCGCGCGAAAAAACCCAGCCCGGATGCTCCAGAAAATGCTTGAGCAGCCGGAATTCGGTCGGCCCAAGCGGGATCACTTGCCCGCCGCGCCGCACCTTATGTCCCACCGTGTCCATCTCGACATCGGCAAAGGTCAGCGTCTCGCCTGCCAGTGCTGGACGCACGCGGCGCAGCACCGCGCCGACACGCGCCACCAGTTCGCGGGGCGAAAAGGGCTTGGTGACATAATCGTCCGCGCCGGTTTCCAGGCCACGCACCCGATCCTCTTCTTCGCCGCGCGCGGTCAGCATGATGATCGGCACATTGGCGGTGCCGGTCATCCGCCGCAGCCGACGGCAGACCTCGATCCCCGACAGGCTTTCGACCATCCAGTCGAGCAGCACGATGTCGGGCACATTCTCCTGCGCCATCAACAGCGCTTCTTCGCCATCGACCGTATGGGCGACGTCGAAATCCTCGCGTTTGAAATGCCAGATGAGCAATTCGGCCAGCGCCGCGTCATCCTCAACCAGCAGCATCTTGGCCCGGCCCATGGTCAGATCTCCGCCTGGGCGTCAGTGCCGCCGCGCTCGCGTTCCGGCATGGTCTGGCCGGTCGCGGCATAATAGACCATTTCAGCGACATTGGTGGCATGATCGCCGATCCGCTCGATATGTTTGGCGACGAACAGCAATTGCGCGCATTCGCTGATCGTCTTGGGGTTTTCGACCATGAAGGTCACCAGGGTACGGAACACGCTGTTGTAGAAATCATCGACCACCGCATCGCGGTCCACCACCGCCTGCGCAAGGTCAGGATCGCGCGCGGCATAGGCGTTCAGCACATCATGCACCATTTCGGCTGCGACCTGCCCCATGGAGGGAAGGAGCGACATGGGTTCGAGCAACCGCTTGTTCGTCGCGATCAGCGGCACCCGCTTGGCGATATTCTTGGCATAGTCGCCGATCCGCTCGATCACGCTGACGATCTTGAGCGCGGCGATCACGTCGCGCAGATCGTTGGCCATCGGCGCACGCAATGCGATCACCTCGATCACCAGCTTCTCGACCTCCGCCTCGATCGCGTCGATCCGCTTGTCGCCCTCGACCACCTCGGCCGCCAGCGCCAGATCCTGCCGTTGCAGCGCCAGCATGGCGTTTTCGATCGCCGCCTCGGCGCGACCGCCCATTTCGGCGATCAGGCCGCGCAGCCTGTCGATTTCATCATCGAATGCCTTGATCGTATGTTCAGCCATGTCTTGTCTCTCTCCGCCCGGTCAGCGCCGCAAATCAGCCGTAACGCCCGGTGATATAGTCCTTGGTCCGCTCTTGGCGCGGATTGGTGAAGATGTCCGACGTCACCCCATATTCGACCAGTTCGCCCAGATGGAAGAAGGCGGTCCGCTGCGACACGCGCGCGGCTTGCTGCATATTATGGGTGACGATGACGATCGCATAGCGGCCACGCAGTTCGTGGATCAGTTCCTCGATCTTGGCGGTGGCGATCGGATCGAGCGCCGAACAGGGCTCATCCATCAGGATGACTTCGGGTTCGACCGCGATGGCGCGACCGATGCACAGCCGCTGCTGTTGCCCGCCCGACAAAGCCGTGCCGCTGTCGTGCAGACGGTCCTTCACCTCTTCCCAAAGGCCCGCACGGCGCAGTGATTTTTCGACCACCACGTCCATGTCCGCCTTCGATGCGGCCAGGCCATGGATGCGCGGCCCATAGGCGATATTCTCGTAGATCGACTTGGGGAAGGGGTTGGGCTTCTGGAACACCATCCCCACCCGCGCGCGCAACTGCACCACGTCCATGGACGAGGCATAGATATCCTCGCCGTCCAGCGTGATCTCGCCTTCGACCCGTGCCGAGGCGACAGTGTCGTTCATGCGGTTCAACGTGCGCAGGAAGGTCGATTTGCCACAGCCCGAAGGGCCGATGAAGGCGGTGACATGGTCCATGTCGACATCAATCGACACGCCCTTGATCGCCTGCTTCTCGCCATAGAAAACCTTGACGTCACGGGCGGACATCTTTGGATTGGCGATCGTCAGATTGCTTTGGTCTTGGGTCATGGGCGTCATTACCACCGTGTTTCAAACTTGTTGCGCAGATAAATGGCGAGGCCGTTCATCGCGAGGAGGAAGGCCAGCAGCACGATGATGGCGGCCGAAGTCTTTTCGACAAAGCCTTTGGACACTTCATCCGACCACAGGAATATCTGGACCGGCAGCACGGTTGCCGGATCGCTGATCCCGCCGGGCGGCGTCGCGATGAAGGCGCGCATGCCGATCATCAGCAGCGGTGCCGTCTCGCCGAGCGCACGCGCCATGCCGATGATCGTGCCGGTCAGGATGCCGGGCAGGGCGAGTGGCAGCACATGCTGGAACACCACCTGTACAGGACTGGCCCCGATGCCGAGCGCCGCGTCGCGGATGCTGGGCGGCACCGACTTGATCGCGTTGCGCCCGGCGATGACGATGACCGGCATCGTCATCAGCGCCAGCGTCATGCCGCCGACCAGCGCCGCCGATCGCGGCAGGTGCAACAGGTTGAGGAAGATCGACAGGCCAAGCAGACCGAAGATGATCGAAGGCACGGCAGCAAGGTTGTTGATCGACACTTCGATAATGTCGGTCCACCACGCCTTGGGCGCATATTCCTCCAGATAGAGGGCGGTTGCGACGCCGACCGGGAAGCTGAGCAATAGCGTCACCAGCATCGTCAGCAATGTGCCCTTGAACGCCCCCCAGATACCGACTTGCGCCGGATCGGTGCCGTCACTGGCGGACAGGAAATTCCAGTTGAAACCGGTCGTGAGTACGCCCGCCTTCTTCAGCCGCGCCACGGCGGCTTCCGCTTCGGGCGGTCCCTCGCTCTTGGCCGCCAGATCAATACTGGTCGAAGCAGGCAGGGCAATCGTCTCGGTGCGGCTCAGGATCGACGGATCGGCCTTGATCGCATCGCGAATGCTGATCCAGGCGGTCGGGGCCAGCAAGCTGTCGGCGTCGGGCCCCAGCACGCGCTGGGCAACCGTATTGGTCACCATCGGCAGGTTCGCCTGATTGAGCGATTCGTCCGTAATCGCGGCCGGATCAAGCAACAGCGGCGAGGCCGGGAAATCGACCGTGAGGGCAATCTCCGTCCGGGTAAAGCCGCGCAGGCCATTGCCCATCATGGTGAAGAGCAGGAAGGCAAGGAAAGCGGCGGACAGCACCACGGCCCCTAAGCCAATCAGCCGGAAGCGACGCTCCTTGGCATAGCGCCCCGCAATCCGCTTGCGCATCGCCTCCGACTTCCAGTCGGTGGGCAGACGTTCGACGGTCATTCGTAAGCCTCGCGATATTTCTTCACGACCCGCAGGGCCACGATGTTGAGCAACAGGGTGATGATGAACAGCACCAGCCCCAGCGCAAAGGCAGCCAGCGTCTTGGCGCTGTCAAACTCCTGGTCGCCGGTCAGCAACTGGACGATCTGGGTCGTCACCGTGGTCACGCTGGCAAAGGGGTTGAGCGTCAGGTTGGCGGCAAGCCCTGCGGCCATCACCACGATCATCGTCTCGCCGATCGCGCGGCTGACGGCGAGCAATACGCCGCCGACGACGCCGGGCAGGGCGGCGGGGATGAGGACGCGCTTGATCGTCTCGCTGGTGGTCGCGCCCATCGCCAGGCTGCCGTCGCGCATTGACTGCGGCACCGCGGCAATGCTGTCATCGGCCATGGAAGACACAAAGGGAATGATCATCACGCCCATGACGAGGCCGGCGGCCAGTGCGCTTTCCGACGATGCGCCGGAAATCCCGATCATCACCGCAAAGTCGCGCAGCGCTGGCGCGATGGTGAGCGCCGCGAAATAGCCATAGACGACCGTTGGCACGCCCGCGAGCATCTCCAGCGTCGGCTTCATCCAGCGGCGCACCGTGGGGCTGGCATATTGGGTCAGGTACACCGCGCTCATCAGGCCGAGCGGAATGGCGACGATCATGGCGATGATCGCGCCGATGAAGATCGTGCCCCAGAAAAGCGGGATCGCGCCAAAGGCATCCTTATTGCCATAGCCCATGGCGGCCGATTGCGGGCTCCAATTGGTCCCGAACAGGAAGTCGATCGGATTGACCATCGAGAAGAAGCGGAAACTTTCCCACAGCAGCGAGGCGACGATGCCGACCGTGGTGACGATGGCCAGCAGCGACGCTGCCAGCAGCAAGGCCATCACCAGCCGTTCGACCCGTGTGCGCGCCCGGAAGTCGGGACGGACGCGGGTAAAGGCATAGGCACCCCCGGCAAAGGCCAGCACCAGCGCCAATATCGCCCCTGCCAGCCCGAACTTGCCGAGTGCCCGCGTATAAGGCTCGACCAGCGCTTGCGAGGCGGGATTGAAGGCACCCGCCTGCTTGCCCGTCGCAATCGCGCGCGCTTCGCCCAGGATGGCGGAGCGGGAGAAGCTGTCGAGCGGCAAGGCCTGTGCGGCCGGGTCGTCCAGCACTGCCTGCGTCACGAGGCCCGGCGACACATTCGCCCACACGATCAGGAACAGGGCAGCAGGTAGCAATGTCCACAGCGCCACATACCAGCCATGATAGCCAGGCAGGCTGTGGACGGCGTCACGGCGTCCACTGGTCCGCGCCACGGCTTGCAAACGCAAGGCGCGGGCGCGGGCGCTGACCCAGGCGATCGCGCCCAGGCCTGCGAGCAGCAGGAAGATTGCGGGTCCGGTCATGGAATAAGGCTCAATGCAACTGCGAACCGTCGAGCACGGTCAAAGCCTTGACGGCTTGCGCGCTCGCGGTGCGGACATCCTCAGGGGCAGCGACCATGCCACGCTTGGTCAGCGCGCCGCCCGGTGCCCAATTGGCGGCAAAGGCATTGAGAAAGCCCTGCAGCCCCGGAATGGCGGCCATATGCGCCTTCTTCACATAGATATATATGGGGCGCGCACCGGGATATTGGCCGGACGATACGGTTTCATAGGATGCCTCGATCCCGTCGATCGGGATATCCTTGAGCGTCGCGCGATTTTCTTCCAGGAAGCTGAAGCCGAACACGCCGACCGCATTGGGGTTGGCACCCAGCTTCTGCACGATCAGATTGTCATTCTCGCCCGAATCGACATATTTGCCGTCCTCGCGAACGCGGGTGCAGGTCGCCTTAAATTCGTCCTCGCTTTTTTCCTTGAGCGCCTTCATCGCCGGATCGCTCTGGCATCCCTTTTCCAGGATCAATTCTGCGAGCGAATCGCGCGTGCCGCTGGTGGACGGTGGGCCGAACACCGAAATGGTGATGGCGGGCAGGCTGGGGTCGACATCCTTCCAGGTCTGCGTCTTGTTCGGCCCCGTGCCATAAGGATTGGCGGCCAGCGCCTCATAGACGATCTTGGGGGTCAGCTTGTAACCGGGGCCGTTCTTTGATTCAGCAAAGGCCAGCCCATCGACGCCGATCTGAACCTCGATGATATCGGTGACGCCATTGCCTTGGCACAGGTCGAACTCGGCCTTCTTCATCCGGCGCGATGCGTTGGCGATGTCGGGATATTGCGCGCCGACGCCGCTGCAGAACAGCTTCATGCCGCCGCCGGTGCCGGTCGATTCGATGATCGGCGACTTCATGCCCGGATTGGTCTGAACGAACAGTTCGGATGCGGCCGTGGCGAAAGGATAGACGGTGGAGGAGCCGACCGCGCGGATCTGGTCGCGGGTCGCGCTGGCGCCACCCTGATCACCGCAAGCGGCAAGGCCAAGGACGCTCAGCGCCGTGGCAGCGAGCAAGGCGAATCTCTTCACGGAAAACCTCCATAGACTAAGGCCGCGATTCGCATGTCGCCGCCCCCTAGGGCAGTGCGTCTAGCTGCGGACCATCGCGCCTTTGTGACAGTCAGGTTTCATTTTCATGACATGGTGCCCGAAAGCGCCGATGGCCGCCGCCGTTCATCGGTCTTTGCTACCCCCTCATCGGTCGCTGGCGGCAGCAATATGGTGATGGTTGTACCTTTCCCCAGCGTGCTGGCTATGTCCAGTCGCCCACGATGCCGCTCGACAATATGTTTGACGATGGCCAAGCCAAGCCCCGTGCCGCCCATCGCTCGGCTGCGCCCCGAATCGACGCGATAGAAACGCTCGGTCAGGCGTGGCAGATGATCGGGGCCTATGCCTTCGCCCTCGTCCGCCACGGCTAGCCGCGTCATGCCGCTCGGTCCCTCGGTCAGCGTAACGCGAATCGGCGTGTCGGGCCGACCATATTTCACCGAATTGCCGATCAGATTATGCACCAGTTGCGACAATTGCGCGCGATCGCCCAGCACCGGGGGCAGCGAATGGGCGATCTCCATCTCCACATCGCGGCCGCGTGCGCCATGGCTGGACCGGAATATGCCGACCACTTCGGCGACCAGTTCCGACAGGTCGACCGCACCGTCGGGCGCGCGATATTTTTCTGCCTCAATGCGCGAGAGCGAGATGAGATCGTCGATCAGCCGCTGCATCCGCCGCGCTTCGCCGTCCATGATCTTAAGGAAGCGTTGCCGCGTTTCATGGTCCTTGCCCAGTTCCGGGTCGGCCAGCGTCTCGATGAAACCCAATATCCCGGCCAACGGCGTGCGCAGCTCGTGGCTCGCATTGGCGACGAAATCGACCCGCATCCGTTCCGCCGCATGGGTGCCGCTATGATCGACCAGATGCACGAGGCGCCGCATCGACGTCACCGCGCCCACCGGCGCCACGCGCATCTGCCAGCGCTGCTCGCGACTGCCCAGGCCCACCAGTTCGATCATGAAGGGATCGGCCAGCGGCGCAGTGCTTGCCAGCCGTTCGGCCGCAGCGGGATGACGGATGGCGATCCGCGCATCGTCGCCTTCGATATGCGCGCCCAGCAAACGCTGCGCTGCGCGATTGGCGCGCACGATCTTGCCCTTTTCCACCAGCATCAGCGGATCGGAAATCCCTTCCAGCAATGTCGGAAAATCGGGATGGTCGATCAGGTCTGGCTGTTCGATCGGGGGGGCAGGCTGGTCCGGCTCCGGGTCGTGACCGTGCGCCGCGATCAGCAAGACGACAAGCCCCGCCAGAATCGGCAGGGCAATGCCAACGGGCGAAGCGCCAAGCAACAAGGCGCCGCCCGTGCCCAGCATAAGCACGGCAAGCGACGCGGTAATCTGGGAAATGCTGAGTCGATTCATGGTTACCGCACTGGATTTGTCGCGCAAAGACTGCAAAGACCTTGGTCCAATAGCGTGCAATCATTACGCTTTGGCAAGCGCGAGATGCGGAACAGGACGATATGAGCGAGCAGATGCCCGATCAGGACGGTCCCCAGATGGACGAAACCGCCTCCGAGCCGGCCGTCGCCTCGCGTCGCCAATTGTTGATGGGTGGGGCCATGGCGGCGTCCGCCATCGTCTCGATCCGCCCCGCGCTCGCCAACACCGCCGCTTCGGTCCTCAACTGCACCATCCCGGTGCCCGACAATAGCCGGGCGGGCAATTTCATCGCACCCAACGGTCAGGTCGTGCCTGCGGGCACCCCTGGAGCCTTTCCCGGTACGGGTCGCAGCTTCACCGGCGAACAGGTGAAGCAAGCCTTGCGAGGCCGCCCGCTGCCCGGCACCGGCTATCAGCAAAATCAGGCCTATCTCAATTATATCCGCCGCCTCCAATCGGGGCAGAGCGGCTTCACCTGCTACGCCTCGCTGCAGATGCCACGCTGAGCTGAAGCGCCACTTTTCCGCGACTACCCTAGCTGCAACGATCAGGACGAATACGGCTTTGCCGCGTTGAGGACGTCGAACCTGCGAAGGTTCGATCCAACGCAAGGGCAGCCCCATGTTCCACTTCCGCCAATCCCCGGCGCATGCCCTGTCGGTCGCAGTTTATCTCTACGAGCCGGGCGATGGCGGGCTTGATCGGGTCGCGATCCTGCTGGCCAATCATCTTCTGCGTCGCGGCGTGCGCGTCGAATTGTGGATGGCGCGCACCGACGGGCCGACGGCGCATCTGATCGACCCGGCGCTGACCGTCCGCCGCCTTCCCGCGCCCGGTGGCAACCGGCGGCTGGCGATGATCGCGCAATGGCCTGCGCTCGCCCGGCTGGTCCGGCGGCATCGCCCCGACATCCTCTATTCGGCGGGTAACCAGAGCAATATGCTCGTCGCGCTCGCTGCGCTGGGCACCGCGACGCAGGCGGTCGCGCGCATTTCCAATCCGATCCAGCGCCCCGGCAGCCACGGCCTTGCTGCCCAGGCCCGGCTCCTCCGCTTTCGCACCATCGCGCGGCTCAGCGCCCTGACCATCGTGATGGGCCAGCATGATCGCGCCCTGCTGGCGGACAGCGGCCCCGTGCGCCTGCTCCCCCGTCCGACCGTTACCCCCATGATGGATCAGGCCCGCGCCGCCCGCTTGCCCTGCGATCCCGCCGCGCCCGTGCGCCTGCTGATGGTAGGCCGCCTGACCGTGCAGAAGGATCAGGCAACGGCGCTCGACGCCTTGGCGCTGCTGCCCCATCTCGACTGGCAGTTGACGATCGCTGGCCAGGGTCCGCTGCGCGCCGCCCTCCAGAAGCAATGCGTTGCGCTCGGCATCGTCGACCGCGTACATTTTATCGGCTTCGTCGGTGACCCGCATCAACTCGCCACGTTGATGGGCCAAGCCGATCTGCTGCTCCAACCCTCCCGCTGGGAGGGCCTCTGCGCCACCCTGATCGAAGCCCTGGCCTGCGGCGCGGGCGTAGTCGCGACCGACAGCACGCCCAATATCCACCCGGTCCTCGCCGCCGCTGCCCAGCATCCCCCGGTGCCCACCGGCGATCCCGCTGCCTTCGCCCGCGCCATCGAACGCGCGCTGCGCCAGCCCGCCGACCCCGCGACGCTGGCCGCCGCCGTGCGCGATCATCATGTCGATCGCGCGCTCGACGGCTATTGGCGCGCCTTCACGGCCCTCGCCGATCACCCCGAAACCCGCGCCCGGCCATCGCCAGCCCTGCGCTGATACGTTAGGCACTTGGCTACGCTTCCGCGCTAGTGGGAAGCGAAAGCAGCAGGGTGCCGAACTATGGACAACAGCCTATCCTATCGACGCGATACGGCCGACGCGCTGCTCCGTTGCGCACTCGAAGACCTGACCCTGCTCTATCATCGCCGGTCGGGTCAGACCCACATGGTCATTAGCCCGGTCCCTGAACTGCTTGACCGCATGGCCGATGGCGCCCCCGTCACCGCGCACTTACTGCATGACCGGCTGGCGCAGGAATTCGACCTCGGTCCACCGGGCGAAGCCCTCGCCGAAATCGCCGCCCATCTCGCTGCGCTGGCCGCGCTAGGCCTGGTGCGTCCGGCATGAACCATGCGCTGACCCTGCGCATCGGCCCCGCCACCTTCCGCATCGGCGCGGCCTGGCCCCAACCGCTTGCGCAGTTGCAACGCCTCTATGCCGCCTATCCCGATATGACCGGCGAGATCGCCGACTTCACTGTCCGCCTCCAGCCGACCAGCACGCTGCGCCGCTGGGTGCGCCCCTCCATCTTCATCACCGGCGACCATGGCCTGGCCGATGCCGCGCCGATGAGTCTCTCGCACGGTCTGCTCGCGGCGGAGATGGGCATGAATCTCCAGATGGCGCTCGGCTGGCGACGGCATTTGCTGCTCCACGCATCGAGCGTCGAAAAGGACGGCCGCGTGCTGGTGATGACCGGCGAGTCCGGGTCGGGCAAATCCACCTTGGCGGCGCTGCTGGGCGAACGTGGCTGGCGCTTCATGGGCGATGAATTTGCGATGCTCGACTTCGACAGCGGCGCGATCCTGCCATTCCCCCGCCTCGTCAGCCTGAAAAATCGCGCGATCGACGTGGTCGCCGATGCGGTGGGCGAGGCCCGCATGGGTCCAATGCTCGCCGCCACCGCCAAGGGCGACATCCGCCACATGGTCCCCCGCGCAGATGCGGTCGCGCGCATGGGGGAGGGGGCGATGCCCGCCCTGCTACTCTTTCCCCGCTTCGGCCATGCCGCCGATATCCGTCCGGTCGGGCAGGGCGAAATCTTCATGCGTCTGACGCAGGCCTCGACTAACTATGTCGCGCTCGGCGAACCCGCCTTCACCGCTCTGACCCGCTTCGTGCGCGACGTGCCCGCCCGCGCCATCGACTTCCCGACCGGCGAGGATGCCATCGCCATGGTCGAAACGCTGTGGGAGGAGCTCGCATGAGCGCCGCGCTGTTGGTCCGCGCGTTGCGCAACCCCGCGTCCGTCACGACACTCGATGCGACAGGCTGGAACGGCCTGATCGCCGCAGCCCGCGCCGAACGGTTGATCGGCACGCTCGCCTTCCGCCTCGCCGACGTTCCCGTCCCACCAGCCGTGCAACCGATCCTCGCCGACGCCCGCACCGACGCCGCCCGTGAAGCGCGCCAGGCCTTGTGGGAAGCCGACCGCGCCGTCCAGGCGCTGCGCCCGCTCGACGTGCGGGTCATCCTGCTCAAGGGCACCGCTTATGCGGCAGCCGGATTGCGCGCAGGGGAGGGGCGCTTCATCGGCGATCTCGACATCCTCGTGCCGCGCGACCGGTTGGCAGCGGTCGAGCAGGCGCTGATCGCGGCAGGCTGGGAATGGGTGAAGGAAGACGCCTATGACGACGCCTATTATCGCCAATGGATGCACGAACTCCCCCCGATGATCCACCGCACCCGCGACAGGATGATCGACGTCCATCACACCATCCTGCCGCTCACTGCCCGCCCCACGCCTGATGCCGCCGCGCTGATCGCCGACGCCGAACCAATAGCTAACGGGTTATATATGCTGTCGGCCGAAGACCGCGTCTGCCACGCGGCCGCGCATATGCTGGCCGACGGTGATCTCCAAGGTGGGCTACGCAACCTGTGGGACATATATGGCCTGATCGTCGAATGCGATTCGAGCCTGCTGGACCAGCGTGCGGCCCACCACGGTCTGCGCCCCCATGTGCGGCAGGCACGGCGGCTGGCGCTGGCCCTCTATGGCGAAGGTGCGCGGCTGACCCTGCGGGACCGCCTCGTCCGCGCCCGCCTGCTCGCCCGCGACGGCTGGGGTCGTGAAACCCGCAAGCTACTTGTCTTCGCCTTCTTCCTGCGCTCCCACTGGCTCCGCATGCCCCCCCTGATGCTCGCCCGCCACCTCTGGACCAAATGGCGCAAGGGTCACCGGCCGACATGATATGTCCGCTGATCCGTTCGCCCTGAGCCTGTCGAAGGGCCTTGCTTGTTCCCGCTCTACCGACATGATATGTGTATGATTCTTTAATCGGATACACATCATGCGCACCAATATCGTAATTGACGACGAACTCATGGCGCGGGCCATGCACGCGACCGGCATCAAGACCAAGAAAGAGGCCGTGGAACAGGGGCTACGCACCCTACTGCGCCTGAGCGAACAAGCGGAATTGCGGTCGTTGCGCGGCGCGATCGACTGGGACGGTGATCTTGACGTCCAGCGCTGTGACGAATGATCCTCGTCGATAGCAGCGTCTGGATCGACTATTTTCGCGGTATCGCGACGCCCCAGGCCGACCGTCTCGATAGTCTGTTGGGACGGGAACCCTTGCTGGTCGGCGATCTCATCCTCGCCGAGATATTACAGGGCATTAGTGCCGACCGGGAGTTCGACCGAGTCCGGCGGCTGCTCTTGACCATGGATGTGATCGTCATCGGCGGGGCGGAGGTAGCGATCGATGCCGCTCGGCACTTCCGCCACCTCCGCGCATTGGGCATCACTGTCCGCAAGACGATCGATACGCTGATCGCCACCCGATGCATCCGCGACGGCCATGCGCTGCTTTCCAGCGACCGTGATTTCGACCCTTTCGTTGCGCATCTGGGACTGAGGACCGCGATGGCCTAGAAGCAGGATGCGCTTCTAAGCCGCCATTCCCCTATTTCTCCTTCAATATATTCAGTGCCAGCACCGTCATCGCCTCGCTCGCCGACGCGATCACCTTGTCGGCCTGTGGTGCCCAGAAGGGGCTGTGCAGCGACGGCAGCGTCGCCTGTCCCGCAGCGGCCGCGGCCATCTTGTCGGCGGGGACGCCACCCACCCAGAAGATGAAGCTGTTGATGCTCTTGTCCGCGCGATAGAAGCGGCCGAAATCCTCGCCACCCATCACCGCCGGGGTCTTGACCACCCGATCGTCGGCGAAATGCGCTTTCAGCACACCCGCCATCTGTTCGGCAAATTCGGGCGGGTTGAAAGTCGACGGGGTGAACTCGTCCTTCACGCTCACCACCGGCATCCGATTGTCGGGGATGCCCGCCGCGATCGCCTCGCCGCGCGCGATCCGTTCGATCCCCTTGATCAGCTTCTCGCGCGTCTCATCCGAATAGCTGCGGATGGTCAGCAGCAGCTTGGCCTCGTCGGGGATGATATTATGCTTGGCCCCGGCCTGGAAACTGCCGACCGTCACCACCGCGGGATCTTGCGGCTCCTGCTCACGGCTCACCAAAGTCTGGAGCGATCCCACGATCCGCGATCCCAACACGATCGGATCTCTGGTCGTCTGCGGATAGGCACCATGGCCACCCACGCCGCGCACCACTATGTCCACGCTATCAACATTGGCCAGCGCATAGCCCGGCGTATAGCCGATCTTGCCCGCTTCCAGATTGGCGGCATCATGAAAGGCAATCGCATGGGTCGGCCGGGGGAAGCGCGTATAAAGCCCGTCCTCCAGCATCAGCCGCGCCCCGCGTCCGACTTCCTCGGCGGGCTGGAGGATCATGACCAGCGTACCCTTCCAATCACTCTTGCGCGCCGCCATCAGCTTGGCGGTCTGGATGAAGGCGGTCATATGCGTGTCATGGCCGCAAGCGTGCATCACGCCCGTTTCCACGCCTTCCGGCGTCTTGGTGCGGACCTTGGACGCAAACTCCAGCCCCGTCTGCTCGACCACCGGCAGGCCGTCCATATCGGCGCGGATCAACAGCACCGGGCCGGACCCATTCTTCATCACCGCGACAACCCCCGTGCCGCCAACCTTCTCGGTCACGTCATATTTCATCGCCTTCAACCGCTTGGCGAGCTTGGCGGCGGTGTTGACTTCCTTTTCCGACAGTTCCGGATTGGCATGCAGGTCGCGATACAGCGCCATCAGCCCGTCCATATCCTTGGCGATTTCCGCGCCGATCGCGCTTTGCGCAGGCGGTGCTGCGGCGACCGGGGCATCCGCCGTTTGGGCCGTGGCGATGGACGAAAAGCTGACGGCGGCCATGATGGCCGTAAGCGCGTGGCGCATGCTGATATGTCTCCCTTGGATCGGGGGAGCATAAGCCTATTTTGCGCCGGTTAAAAAGGGGCTGTTTCCAAGGCTGCCCTTGTAAACTTGCGCATAAGGGACTATTTCACATGTGAAAGGAACGATCCGCCGCACGACGCGGCCCGATGATCGTCCTGCCTGCGGCACTTCTCCTTTTTTGGCCCTGATTTTGGCCCTGCCGTCACGAACGCACCATTCCTCGCATCAGGAGCCTGATCCATGGCCCAGACATCGGCATTCTGCCTCACCCAGCAGTCGCTCCACATCGCCCGTTCGCAATCGGAAACCCTGCCCAACACCCGCCGGATCGCGCTTGCCGCTGCCGATGCATGGGGCAAGGAAGCCACCCTCGCCGCCAATGCCGAGCGCCGCCGCGCAACCCGCACGGTCGCGAGCGAAGATGAAGCGATCGTCGCAGAATTTCAGGCCGAAGACGAAGCCGCCGCCCGCGCGGCCGGCTGACCTTTTCCCCTAATCGAAGGAATGGATGATGGCCAAGAGCCAGAAGAAATCGAACAAGGAAGTGCGCAAGCCCAAGGCGGAAAAGCCGCCCAAGGCCAATGCGTCCAACCCGTCCACCAAGGCGGGGCCGGTCGGCATCGTGACGTTGAAGAGCTGATTGATGACGACGCAAACACCTGACGCCGCCACCACGCCAACGCCCGCGCGCACCGCGCCCGGCCGACGCTTCACGCCCCGCAACGCCGTGCGCCTTGCACCCGATGCGGCGGAACGGCAAGGTCGCGTGACGCGCCTTGCTATCGAGGCACTGGGCGCTTCCGCTGCGATCCTGTTCCTCAACAGCGAACATGACGGCCTGTCCGACCGGCCACTCCCGCTGGCGACCGCCAGCGAAGATGGCCTGCAATCGGTGCTGCGCCTGCTGGAGCCAGCGGCCGCCTGAACGAACCGGCGACGGCGCTTTATTGCGCCGTCCAACCCCCGTCGATGCTCATATTCGCGCCGGTGATGTTTGCGGCGGCATCACTGCACAGGAACAGCGCCATCGCCGCGACCTGTTCGACCGTCACGAACTCCTTGGTCGGCTGTCCCGCCAGCAGCACGTCGTTCATGACCTGCTCGCGCGTCATGTTCCGCGCCTTCATCGTGTCGGGGATCTGGTTTTCCACGAGCGGCGTCCAGACATAGCCCGGCGAAATGCAGTTGGCGGTGATCCCGAACGTCGCGACTTCCAATGCGACCGTCTTGGTGAAGCCCGCAAGGCCATGCTTGGCAGTGACATAAGCGCTCTTGAACGGTGACGCCGCCTTGCTGTGCGCGCTCGCCGTCTGGATGATACGCCCCCATTTCTTCGACTTCATATAGGGCACGGCCAGCCGGGTCGTGTGGAAGGCGCTGGTCAGGTTGAGCGCGATGATGAGGTTCCACTTGTCGACCGGAAAATCCTCGACCGGCGACACATGCTGCGTACCGGCATTGTTGATCAGGATGTCGACGCCGCCAAAGGCGTCGGCCGCCTGCGCCATCATCGCCTCGATCTCGTCGGCCTTGGTCAGGTCATGGCCGCTATAAAGCGCCTTGGCACCGCTCAGCGATTCCAGTTCCAGCCGTTCCTTCTCGATCGCATCGGCATCGCCAAAGCCGTTGATGACGACATTCGCCCCTTCACCCGCCAGTGCCTTGGCATAGGCAAGGCCGATGCCCGACGTGGAACCCGTGATGAGGGCGGTCTTGCCTGTCAGGGACTTGCTCATGCCTTTTTCTCCTTGAGATGGTCGGGGGCGTCGAGATCGAAGGTCGAACTCTTGCCGTTCAGGATGTTGCGCGCGATCAGGTCGCCCTTGTGCATCACTTCTTCCACCGCATCGCGGCCCTGCGCCCAGTGGTCCAACATGGTCGAGCGCGAAAATTCAAAGTCCTTCGCCCCACTTTCCCAATCGCGCGTGCGATAGATAAGGTGGACGATGTTGACCGATCCGACATCGAGAATCTCGCGCAGCTTTTGCGCTTCCGGCTTATCCCGCAGTTCAGGGGGTAGTTTGTCGAGCAGTGCCTTGATCGCGCCATGCTCGCGCCGCAGCCGCAGATGTTGATCGGTAACCTGGCGGGTTCGGCTGGAAAACTGAATGTCCTTGGCGCGCGAATAGACATCGGTCATCTGGCGCGGCATCGGCCCTTCGGCGGGGAAGAGATCGACCTGAAACACCAGCATGTCCTCGGTCTGGTGGTCGAGCACATGGGCGAGCGGCGTGTTCGACACAATGCCCCCGTCCCAATACCAGCGCCCGTCAATCTCGACCGGCGGCAGGCCGGGCGGCAAAGCGCCCGATGCCATGATGTGCCGCGCGTCGATTCGCGTATTGCCGCCGGGGCCGCGCGTATCCCAATAGGCGAAATTACCGGTCTCGACATCGACCGCGCCGACCGACAGCCTAACCGGGCCGTCATTGAGCAAATCCCAGTTGACGCAGGCATCGAGCGTCTCCTTGAGCGGCGCGCTGTCATAGAAGCTGATCGCACCCGCGGTGCCTTCGGGCATCAGCGTCGCTGGCCACAGGCGCGGGCGGAACATGCCGGGGACGCCAAAGCTCGCAACCGTCCCGGCCGCCAGCAAATGCATGGCTTCTCGGATCTTGTCGATTTCCGGCAGGATGATGTTGGGCATGCCGCCCGACACGGTGTACCAAAACTTCTTCAAACGGCTGATCCGGCGGTGCGGCTCATTGCCTGCGATGATCGCGGCGTTGATCGCGCCGATGGAAATGCCCGCAACCCAGGTGACATCGACACCCAGTTCGTCGAGTCGCTCATAAGCGCCGGACTGGTAGGAACCGAGCGCACCGCCGCCCTGCAGCAACAGTGCGACTTCGCGGGGAAGGGGCAGCGGCGTACGCGCACGGCGCAGCGGCTTGGGGTGGATGGGGGGATCACTATCAGCCATGTCGCAGTGCAATATAGGGTTTGAGCCTCGCAATCCAACGCATAGTGGCAGGTAAATTATTCGCCGCTTTGCAACCCCATGGCGCTCGCGATGGTTTCCAGCCGTCAGGGAATCGCGTAGGCCGCGATGATGACAGGGAGGGCGTGATGCGGCTCGACGACGAACAGGAAAGCGGCAATTTCGAAGTGCAGGGCGGCCGGGGCGGGGGTGGCGGCCTTGGCGGCGGCCTGGGCATGCTGTTGCCGTTGATCGGTAGTCGCTTTGGCTGTGGTGGCATCGCCGTGGTGCTGGTCATCATGGTGGTGATGGGTATGAACCCGCTCAGCCTGATCGGCGGCGGTGGTGGTGGCCAGCCGGTGCAGACGGAGCGCCCGGCGACAACCGAACTCACCGACATTCAGCGCACCTCGCTCAAGGTGCTGGGCTCGACCGAGCGCCGCTGGGCGGACATCTTCAAGGCAGAGGGGCAGCAATATCCGCCGCCGACGCTGGTTTTCTATACGCAGAACGGCCAGTCGGGCTGCGGCGCGGCGCAGTCGGCCATGGGGCCATTCTACTGCCCGGCCGATCAGCGTATCTATATCGACACCGACTTCTTCAACGAGATGGAAAGCCGCTTTAACGCGCCGGGCGACTTCCCGATCGGCTATATCATCGCGCATGAAGTGGGCCATCATATCCAGACCATCACCGGCACCGCCGACAAGGTCCGCGCGGCACAACGCCGGGCCAGCGAGGCGGAGGGCAATGCGCTCCAGGTCAAGATGGAATTGCAGGCCGACTGCTATGCCGGCGTCTGGGCGGCTCGCGATACGAATCTGATGGAAGCGGGCGATCTGGAAGAAGGCATGCGCGCGGCCGAGGCGATCGGCGACGATACGCTGCAAAAAGCGGCCGGCCGTCGGCCAGTGCCCGAATCCTTCACGCATGGCAGCGGCGCGCAACGTCAGGCTTGGCTGCGCAAAGGCCTTTCGACCGGCGATCCGGCGCAATGCGACACGTTCAGCGGTGCGCTGTGAGGCCTATTCGGCGTTGGGTGAGCCGGGCGGGGCCGACAGAGGCGAGAAGGCCGGCGTGCCGGTCATTGCGGGTGCGTCAGGCAGGCCTGAGCCGGGAACGAGGGTTGGCTGGCCCGCACCAGGCATAGGCTGTCCAAAATTTGCGGGCGGCGCAACGGGCGGAGCCTGCGGCGCGATGACAGGCGGCGCGACGGGCTGTGGCACGAAATCCGCTGTCTCCATGGCCACGCTTTCCGGCGAAGCAGGTGCCTTTGGCACCACCGCCTCCACCATCATGACGAGGAGGGGCGCGCCCAGCAGCGTGGCAATGGCGAAATTGCGATAGAGCATGGCAGCATGTCCCGTGACACTGGCGACGATGCTGCAAGGCCTTAGGGATTAAGGGTTAACAAAGCCCTTTCTGGCCGCTCAACTCAATGCTGGTCGAGCTTGTTCAACAACGCCATCATGTCGTCGGGCAAGCCGCCGCGCGGGGGGCTGTAGGTCTTGCGCAGCGCATTGCCAATGCCTTCATAAGGGGCAGGCAGCGATACGGTGACGATCCGGCCCTTGTCGCCGTCCCCTCCCGTTGCCGATCGGCAAGCATATTTGCGCTGCATTTCCATAAAGCTCAGAACGGCCGGGGTGCCGAAAAGTTTCTGGCATTCGTCGCATGGTCGCGCGATAGCCCGCGCAAAGATGGGAGAGAGTGAGTGACGGACTGGTCGGAAACGCAGGCGCGGATACGAGCGCATTCGCCCTTTCTGGCGCGTGTGCTGGATCGTTTGCCTGCTTTGGCGGACTGTCTGGCCACAGGCGATTTCGACGCAGCGCTGGCGATGGCCCATGCGGCAGGTAGCCCACAGGATGGGGTAGCCCGATCGCTGCGGCGGCGGCGCAACGCCATCGCCCTGACCGTCGCGGCGGCAGACTTGTCGGGAGCGTGGGATCTGGACCGGGTCACCCGCACCTTGTCCGACTTTGCCGACGCGGCTTTGGAAGAGGCGCTCGCGGCCGCCATGCAGGAACGCTATCCCGACATGCCCCATCGCGGTTTCGTCGTGCTGGCGCTCGGCAAGCATGGCAGCCGCGAACTCAACTATTCTTCGGATATCGACCCGATCCTGCTCTATGATCCGGCGACCCTACCGCATCGCGATCGCGAGGATGTCGCCGACGCCGCCGTGCGGATTGCGCGGCGGATGACCGAATTACTGAGCGCGCCAGATGGCGACGGCTATGTCTTTCGCGTCGATCTGCGGCTGCGCCCGTCGCCCGAAGCGACGCCGATCGCGCTGCCGGTGGAGGCGGCGATCGGCTATTATGAGTCGATGGCGGTTGGCTGGGAACAGGCCGCTTTCATCCGTGCGCGTGCCGCGGCAGGCGACAAGGCTCTGGGCGATTATTTCCTGCGTCAGATCCGCCCTTTCGTCTGGCGGCGCAGTCTCGATTTCGGGGCGATCGACGCCATCGTCGACATCAGCCGCCGCATCCGCGACCATTATGCGCAAGGACAGGCGTTCGGCCTCGGCTATGATCTGAAGCGGGGTCGTGGCGGCATCCGCGAAGTCGAATTTTTCGCGCAGGTGCATCAGTTGATCCATGGCGGGCGCAATCCCGCGCTGCGGTCAGGCAACACGCGCGAGGCGTTGCGCGCGCTGGCGGGCGCAGGCGTGATCGAACACGACGTCGCGGCTCGGCTCGATGCCGCTTATGTCCTCCTGCGCACCATCGAACATCGGCTGCAGATGGTCGAGGATCTCCAGACCCACCAACTGCCCAGGACCGAGGCCGCGCTCGACAATGTCGCGCGGCTGCACGGCCTTGCCGATGGCCCCGCGCTGCTCGCCCTATTGACACCGCATGTCGAATGGGTCGGCCGCAATTACGACCGGCTGACCCCACAGACCGACGACACGTCGCTCTCCCATGACGAGGATCGGCTGAAGGGCCAGTTGCTCGCCATGGGCTTTGTCGATGCGGACACGCCGCTCGCTCGCATTGCGCGCTGGCGCGGCGGCACGATCCGCGCGCTGCGCAGCGGTCCTTCGCGCGAGGCGCTGGAGGCGCTGCTGCCCGGCCTGATGCGCGCGATCGCCAAGGCCCCCGACACCGCCCGCGCGCTCAACCGGCTCGACGACATGATCGCCCGGCTGCCGAGCGCGATCAATTTCTTCAAACTGCTCGCCGCCCGGCCCGCGTTGGTCGAACTGCTTGCCGAGATACTAAGCCATGCCCCCACGCTGGCCGACGCACTGGCCCGCCGCGTCGAACTGATCGACGGGCTGATCGACGCCACCGCCTTCGACCCGCCGCCCTCGGTTGAAGGGCTGACCGCCCAGCTTGGCGCGCTGGAGCCGGGCGAGGATTATCAGGCGCTGCTCGACCGCGTGCGCCAGCGGGTGGGCGATCGCCGCTTCGCGCTGGGGGTACAGATCATCCGTGGCGGCGATCCGCTCGAAGCCGCGCGCGGCTATGGTCGCGTGGCCGAGGCCGCGATCGAGACGTTGGCCAATGCGACCATCACCGAGTTCGAAGCTGCCCATGGCCGGGTGCCGGGCGGCGAACTGGTCATATTGGCGCTGGGCCGGATGGGCGGCGGCCTGCTGACCCACGCCTCCGACCTCGATCTCATCTATCTCTTCACCGGCGATTTTCAGACCGAGTCAGACGGGCCCCGGCCACTCGGCGCGACGCTCTATTTCAACCGTCTGGCCCAGCGCGTCACCAACGCGCTGTCGGTCCATACCGCCTCCGGCCCGCTTTATGAGGTCGATACAAGGCTGCGGCCATCGGGCGCGCAGGGGCTGCTGGCGGTCAGTTTCGACAGTTTCGCCAAATATGAACGCGAAGCCGCCTGGACCTGGGAGCATCTGGCGCTCACCCGCGCCCGGCCTGTGTTCGGATCGCCCGAAGCTCGCGCCGCACTGGAGGCCATCCTCACCGAAACATTGCACCGCCCCCGCGACTTTGACGAGTTGGCGCGGCAGGCAGTACAGATGCGGCGGGACATCGCGACCCACAAGCCGCCTGCCAGCGATCTCGACGTCAAGCTGGTGCCCGGCGGCCTGGTCGATCTCGAATTTCTGATCCACGTCTCGCAATTCCGCCATAACATGGCGTTCGACCCGGATCTCGGCAAAGCGCTGGCGGACCTTGTCGCTGCCGGGCATCTGCCCGCCGATCTTTTCGCCGCGCACGATCTTATCACCCGCTATCTCGTCGTCTCGCGCCTCGTCGCGCCCGGATCGACCGAACCGGCCGAAGCGACCCGCCCGCTCGTCGCGCGCGCCTGCGGCGCTGACCATTGGGACAGTCTGCTTGAAAGCTATGCGCAGGCGCGGCAAAGCGTCGGTCAGGCCTGGGCCGCGCTCGCCGCGCCCTATTTGGAGGATATATGATGCTGCAACAGGGCGACGCCATCCCAACAGGGACGATCAAGGACGCAGACGGCGTGGAATTCACGCTGGCCCGCTATGCAGGCAAGCCGCTCGTCGTCTATTTCTATCCCAAGGCGGACACGCCGGGCTGCACCAACGAAGCGAAGGATTTTACCGCGCTGGCCGACGAATTTGCGGCAGCGGGCGTGCCGGTCGTGGGCGTGTCGAAGGACAAACCCGCCAAGCTGCGCAAATTCGCCGACAAATATGGCCTGTCGGTGATCCTGGCCTCGGACGAGGAAGGCACGCTGTGCGAGGCGTTCGGCACCTGGGTCGAAAAATCCATGTATGGCCGCTCCTATATGGGCATCGAACGCGACACCTTCCTGTTCGATGCGGACGGCCGCCTGCAGCGTGTCTGGCTCAAGGTAAAGGTCAAGGGGCACGCGCAGGAGGTGCTTGAGGCGGCGCAGGCGCTTTGAGCCTGCCTGCTGGCGTTACCAGCGTAGGCGCAGCCTGCGCCCACGTCCTGCTGACCGCCGATCCCATCGCCAAGCTCATGGCCGCCCGTGCAACCGCGCGGGCGTGGCGGCTCGGACATCTGGCCCATCATTTCGATGTGGCCATGCCCGATCGACCCGCGCGCCCGGCGACGCCTGAATTGCTGCCACCAGCGCAGATGCCCCGACGCGGCAAGATCGGGTCGGACCGGGCGCGGATCGCCATGATCCACGCGCTCGCCCATATCGAATTTGTCGCGATCGACCTCGCCTTCGACTTGATCGGTCGCTTCGGCGCCCAGTTTCCCGCTGCCTTCACGGACGAATGGATGCGCGTCGGCGCGGACGAAGCGATGCATTTCGCTTTGCTCGACCGGCGGCTGCGCCAGATGGGCAGCCATTATGGCGCACTGCCTGCGCATGACGGCCTGTGGCAGGCGGCCATCGAAACGGCGGAGGATGCGCTCGCCCGCCTCGCCATCGTGCCGATGGTACTGGAAGCGCGCGCGCTCGACATCACGCCCGCGACGGTCGAGCGGTTCGACCAATCGGGTGATGAACCCACCGTCAAAATCCTGCGCCGGATTCTCGTCGACGAGATTCGCCATGTCCAAGCCGGGACGAACTGGTTTGTCACGGAGGCGAACCGAAGGAACCTAAATCCACCGATTCATTACCAAATGCTGGTGAAACGCCATTTTCGGGGCAGCGTTAAACCGCCGTTCAACGACTCGGCGCGTCGACAGGCCGGTTTGACCCACGAATTCTACGCCGCGCTTGCAACCTGACCGCCAATTTGCAGTCTATGTCTGGCGGGGGCGATCTAGGTCGCCAAGAAAAACACGGGAAGCGCCGACAGGCAATCAAGCCTGCGGTGACATAAGTCGGGGTCGGCATGCTGTTTCTTCAATCGATCAATGCTGGTGCATCCAATTTGTTCCAGAGTGCAGCGAAAGCCGCGAAAATTTTTGGAAGCATCGCAATGGTCGGAACGCTCTGTGCGGCGATGCCCGCCCAGGCGACCGAAGATGACGATCCCTATGGCGAAGTGACCGAAGCGGCGGCTACCCAGTCAGCCCCGGTCGATGCTGCCTTCTCCAACATCTTTTCCAGCCTGCAGCGGATGGATGGCACGCCCAAGGCGACCGCTTACATCCCGTCGGGCCGCCCGGTTGAAAAGCTCTCGTTGACGTCGAACTACGGCACCCGTTCCGATCCGTTCAACGGCCAGGCCCGCATGCACAAGGGCATAGACATTCCCGGTCCCGTCGGCACCCCCATTTATGCAACCGCCGACGGCATCGTCAGCCGCTCCGGCTGGGCCAGCGGCTACGGCAACCTCGTTCAGATCTCGCATGGCGGTGGCATGGAAACGCGCTACGGCCACATGTCGAAGCTGATCGTACCGGCCAACAGCTATGTGAAGCGCGGCCAGGTCATCGGCCTGATGGGCTCGACCGGCCGTTCCACCGGCAGCCACCTTCATTATGAAGTCCGCGTCGATGGCGCGGCGATCAATCCCATCCCCTTCGTCGCCGGTCCCGACTATCTGGTCGCGGTGAACACCAAGCCGCCGGTCGCCATGGGCGGCCCGACCAAGGCGCAGGAAAAAGCAGCCGATTGATCGCCCTTTTCCGACTTTCGCAAAAGGCCCGGCACCCCATGGGTTGCCGGGCCTTTTGCGTGCGCCTATCTAGGGTACATGACCGACATTGATATCACCCCGTCTGCCGCCGCGCGTGTCGCCGCGATCGCTGCCAAACAGGGCAAGCCCGCGATCCTGCGGCTGGCCGTGGAGGGGGGCGGCTGTTCGGGCTTCCAATATCGCTTCGGCCTCGCCGATCAGATCGATGCCGAAGATGTATCGGTCGAGCGCGACGGCGTGACCCTGGTGGTCGATGACGTCAGCCTCGACCTGGTACGCGGATCTGCAGTCGATTTCGTATCGGACCTTGGCGGTGCGGCCTTCAAGGTGACCAACCCCAATGCGACCGCAGGCTGCGGTTGCGGCACCAGCTTCTCGGTCTGATAGCCAAGCGCTGTTCCAACCCCTAGGGACGGGGGCGAGGAGAATCGTCCATGCGTATCGCCACCTTCAACATCAACGGCATCAAGGCACGCCTGCCGCGCCTGCTGGAATGGCTGGACGAAACGCGGCCCGACATCGCCTGCCTGCAAGAGATCAAGACCTCCGACGAAACCTTCCCGGTGAAGGACATCGAAGAGGCCGGTTATGGCGTGATCTGGCATGGGCAAAAGGGTTTCAACGGCGTCGCCATCCTCGCGCGCGGCGAGACCCCGGTCGAAGTCCGGCGCGGCCTCGACGGTGAGCCGGAGGACGAGCATAGCCGCTATCTGGAGGCCGATGTGAAGGGCGTGCGCGTCGCCAGCATTTACCTGCCCAACGGCAATCCGCAGCCCGGCCCCAAATTCGACTACAAACTCCGCTGGATGCAGCGCCTTCGCAACCGCGCCGCCGAGATATGGGCGGAGGAAGTGCCTGCGATCCTGGCAGGCGACTATAATGTCATCCCCCGCGACGATGACACCTATTCCGTCAAGGCGATGGCCAATGATGCGCTGATGCAGCCCGAAAGCCGCGCCGCCTATCGCCGGATGCTGGCCGATGGCTGGACCGACGCGCTGCGCAGCCGCCATCCCGCTGGCGGCGTTTGGACCTATTGGGATTATCAGATGAACAGTTGGCCACGCGACGCCGGCTTTCGCATCGACCATCTGCTGCTCAGCCCCGCCGCCGCCGACCGCCTTGTCGACGCGCAGGTCGATCGGGACTTTCGCGGGCGGGAAAAGGCCAGCGACCATGCGCCAACCTGGGTGGAATTACGCGGCTGAGGCGGGGCTGAGGCCTATCGCGCCAACCAGTCCCGCGCGTCTTCGATCGTCAGAAATACGCGCAGTCTGGGATGCACCAATGTGCGTTCGGCTTGCGCCTTGTTCAACTGGCTGCCAACGACCACGGCGGCGCGCCCGGACGTCAGGCTGATCCCGCCCCGCATGATGTTGCTGAGCAAATCAGCGACATCATTGGCCTGTACCGGGAACGCCAGCGAATCGACCAGCACGTTGAAATCGTCGCGGATGGCGCGCGCCTCCTGGGCTTTCACACCGACCTCCTTGGCGAGCGCCACCACCGTCTCGGCCGTCCAGAACCCCTCTACCCGCATGTTCAGGCAATTGGCGTGGCGGTCATAGTCTATTTGAAACATCGAATTTCGGTTTGATTCATGGCTGTCTTGCAATCGGTTCAAGCCGCCAGTCGCAGGAACGGCACCGGCTGCGTAGACCGCAGCACGATCGGCTTGCCCTCCGACGCTTCGAACAATTCGCCGTCCAGAATGACGCTGCTATGATTGCCCTCGATGCGGATCGTGTCACCCTGTTCCAGATGGATGCCCTGCATCTGGCGCTTGCCCACGCGCTTGAAGAGGCTGGCCCACATCAGGCGCAGCAGTGCTGGAAGATTTTGATCCACCGCCATCAGCTTCATATTGCCGCGCCGACTGTCACCCGGCTGTACGCCCAATAGCAGCCGTTCGAGCGTGGTCACGATCAGCACCGCATAGCGCCCAACCAGTTGCCCGTCGCGGATCAGCGAAATGCTGACCGGCTTGCTCGACGGCGGCAGAAAGCGCGCGCTGATACCGAACAACAGCGACACCAGTACCGCCATCGCGGTGATGAAATGGCTCAGGCCATTGGAAAGGCCCAGCGGATAAATCTGGTTGCGGCAATAAAGCATATAGTCGGCCAGCCCCGCGCCGCCCAGGAACATGCCCAGGACCGGCCGGCTGCCGACCTGTCCGTCCGACAGGGCGATAAGCTCGCGTGCGACGACATGATCGTCCACACCCGCCTTAGCGATCGCGACGATCCGCTCCAGCGCCTTGATCGGGTCGCCATGGATGCCCAGGTCCAGCGCGATCAGGTTGGTCTTGCCATTGGGCAGCACCGCGATCGGCGGCACCCGGCCCTTGAAATGCTCACCCTGATAGAGTTCGGTCAGCGACGCCTGCACTGTCCCGTCGCCGCCATTGATGACGATGACGACCGGATCGACGCGGGCGATGGTCTGGAACGCCCGGCCGATCTGTTCGACATGCTCCACTTCATAATGGAAGATGTCGGGGTTGCTCGCGCAATAGCTGCGCACGCGCGGAAGCGACTGCCGGTTGCCCGTGGACTTGGGATTGGACAGGAGGGCGACGCAAACCATGGCTTTGGGGTCACATATATTTGAGGGTGATCGTGATTTTCGTCACGCCGGGACCAGCGTAAAAAGCGGCTTTGTCGACGCTCGGCTTGCCCAGGTTGAAGAGGCTGATCGCCGGATTGTTGGAAAAGCCACCGCCATCGCTGGAAATGTCGGTCTTGCCATTGCCATTGCGGTCATGCCGTACGGCGATGCCATATTTGCCCGGCTGCGGCACCGGCATACAGAATCGCATCGCGCCATTGGCCGGGCGGACCGCCGTATCAATGCGATGCAGCCATTCGCCCTTGGTCAGCCACGCCGCCTTGGTCGCCGGATAGGATTGAAGCCGCACCTTGCCTGTGGCGGCGGCAAAACCGCGCACATCGACCAGCACAGCAGGCCCGCTGGCGCTTGCCGCACAACGGTCCAGATCATTGGCAATTTCCTGGCCATGGGCGAATGCGGGCACCGCAGCGACCAGCGCTGCTCCCGACATCAGACCCATTGCAACTTTTATCATGACCATCAGACTCCTGGAAGCTATAGCCACCGGCATGGGCCGGATGGCGAGCCCCTGTTCGCCCCGCAACGCTATGCCATTTGATATGGCCGGGGTTTGCGGCCAAAACATGGTGATGGGACGACGACTTAGAGAATGCTGACCGCCACCGACCGTTATCTCGCCCGCCTGATCGCGGTGCCCATGCTGGGTACGCTGGTGATCGCCGCGATGCTGCTTGTCCTCGACAAGATGCTGAGCCTGTTCGACTTCGTCGCGGCGGAGGGCGGGCCGGTCAGCGTCGTGTGGCGGATGCTCGCCAATATGCTGCCCGAATACCTCTCGCTCGGCATACCGATCGGCTTGATGCTCGGCATCTTGCTCGCCTTTCGCAAACTGGCCATGTCGTCCGAACTGGACGTCATGCGCGGCGTTGGCCTGTCTTATGGTCGCTTGCTGCGCGTCCCCTATATGTATGCGATTGCGCTGGCGCTGCTCAATTTCGGCATCGTCGGCTGGGTCCAGCCCCTGTCGCGCCACGCCTATGAGGCGTTGCGCTTCGAATTGCGCTCCGGTGCGCTCGGCGCGTCGATCAAGGTGGGCGAGTTCACGAATCTTGGGCGGCGGATGACGATGCGAATCGAACGCAGCCTGGACGAAGGCCGCAATCTTCAGGGCATTTTTGTGCGCGCCAGCAGCCGCGATGGGCAATCGGTTGCGGTTACGGCGGCGCAGGGCATGTTCCTTGCTACGGATGATCCCGACACGATCATTTTCCGGTTGCGCGATGGTGTGCTGGTCAATGATTCGCCCAAATATAAAACGCCGCGTATCCTGTCCTTTTCCAGCCATGATCTGCCGATCGACCTGCCGCAAATCGAAAATTTCCGTGGCCGCGACGTGGATCGGGAAAAGACGATCCCCGAACTGGTGGTGATCGGCCACAGCAGCGAGACCCCCGCCAAATTACGCGACGAAGTGCGCGCCAATTTCCATTTCCGCATGGTCGAAGTGGCGATGATGTTGCTGCTGCCGCTTGCCGCGCTGGCCTTCGCCATCCCGCCCAAGCGATCGACATCGGCACTCGGCGTCTTTCTCTCGATTGTGTTCATCGTGACCTATCACAAGATCAACCAATATGGCGAAGGCATCGGTGCATTGGGCAAAATTGATCCGATCATCGCCTTGTGGGGTCCGTTCGTGCTGGTGGCCGGACTTATCCTGTGGATGTATCATGTCATCGCCCATCGTCCTGGCGGCCAACCGATCGGGGCGCTGGAATTTGCCTTTGCCAAATTGGGGAAGCAGGTCGCACGGCTGTTGCGGCTGGGCCGCAAACGTCGGCCGGTCGTGACCGAGGAAGGAGCGGCCTGAGGCCATGCAGTTTAATTTCTTCCCGTCGACGCCCATCACCCTTTATATGGCGCGCCTGTTCCTGACCCGGACGTTTGCCGTGCTGGCGCTGCTGGTGGTCGTGCTTCAAACACTCGACCTGCTGGGCAATTCCAGCGACGTGCTGGCCTATCCCGGCAATGGCGATGCGCAACTATGGCACTATGTCGGCCTGCGCGCGCCGCAGATCATTGCGCGCTTCCTGCCCTTCTCGGTGTTGCTGGGCACGCTGGTCATGCTGGCGACGCTCAACCAGAATAGCGAAATCATCTCGATGAAGGCGGCGGGGCTGTCCGCGCATCAGATACTCGCACCGCTGATCGCGGCAGCGCTGGGCGTCTCGCTGATCAGCTATGTGTTCAACGAACGGGTCGTGGCGCGATCGACAGCAGCGCTCAGTGCCTGGGAAGCGGTGGATTATGGCCCGATCCCGCGTGACAGCGGGGTCAAGAGCAACCCCTGGGTCCGCGACGGCAACAATCTCGTCAACGCCGCGATCGTGGCGGGGCGCGGCACCGAAGTCCAGTTGCGACAGGTGCGCATTTACAACCGGATCAACAATCGCCTGACGACGATCGTGGAGGCACCACGCGGCCGTTATGATGTGGAAACCAGCAGTTGGCTGCTGGAGCGCGCACGCCAGTTCGACGTGGCGCGCGGCACGATAACCGATGTTGGCACAATCCGCTTCGGCCGGGATATTCGCCCCGACCAGTTCACTTTGGCCAAGGTCGATCCCGACGCGCTGACCTTCGCGGAACTGAAGGCAGCGATTTCCGACCTGCACGATGCCGGGCGGCCGACGGCGGAGCTGGAGGCGAGCCTGTGGCACAAAATGTCCGGGCCGCTGTCGGCGCTGCTGATGCCGATCCTGGGGTCCGTGGCAGCCTTCGGCCTCGCCCGGTCGGGGCAATTGTTCGTGCGCGCGGTGATGGGCATGGCGCTCGGCTTTGCCTATTTCGTCGCTGACAATTTCTCGCTCGCGATGGGCAGCCTGGGTGCCTATCCGCCCTTCCTGGCCGCCTGGGCACCCTTCTTTCTGTTCCTGCTGGTTGGCGAAACCATGTTGTTCAGGACCGAAGAATAGCCTCAGCGCGCGCCCATCGTGCTACGCGCGATCTTGCCCACCAGCGGGATCATCCCCGGATAATTGCCGCGATGATAGGGCGAGCCTGCGTCCAGCATCGCGATCAGCCGGGCATGGGCCTGACCCAGCGCATGATAGGGGACGCTGGGCAGCAGATGGTGGAGCGCATGATAGCGCAGGCCCACCGGCGCCCATAGTTCGGGCAGCACACCGGGCGGCGGCACATTGACCGAATCGAGATATTGGGCAGTCACCGTCATTGGATCGCCCTCATTCTCCCACAGATGCGCGACCAGCGTGCGCAACTGGTTGATGACCGTCATCGCCGAATGGATCGCCATATAGACGAGCAGCGGTTTCCAGCCGAAAACGAACACGCTCCCCACCAACGCCAGCGCGAACAGGCAGGCACCTGCTTCCTGCCACGCCCACATGCGCGCAAAGTCACCTTCCGGCGCGCGGCGGCGATAGGCGGGGTTGATCGACAGCGCCGATAATTCCGCCACCACCTTGCGGCGCAATGGCGGCAGGAGGAGGCTGAGCGGGGTCAGCAGCCCGAAGCGCAGGATGAGGCCGACAGGGGCCAACGCCGCGACCAGAATGAACAGCGGCAATGACCAGGGCTTCATCAGCGCCAGCGGCAGATATTCGGGGTCTTCCGCCGTGCCATAGCGGGTGCGGGCATGATGCTGGGTATGCACGCCCTCATAGAGAAAGGACGGGATCATCAGCGGAATGCCGACGATCAGGTTCCAGCCGAAGCGAAAGCCCGGCAGCGCGCCCTTGCGGATATGGGTGAGTTCATGAATGAAGCTTGCAGCGCGATAAAGCGCCAGCATCGCCACAACCCCGCAAACGATGGCGATCGCGAGATTGTCCACCACGATCGCGCCCGCCATCGCGGCCCAGCCGATCAGCGCCGAACCGAGCATATCGGGCCAGTAGATGCGCGGATTGGCGACGCTATAGTCGCGCGTCAGTTCCGCTGCGGCCCGCAGCATGGCGGTGTCGTCGGGAATGGTCGCTCGCGCCCGCTGGGCGGCGGCCAATATGGGATCATGCACTGTCATAAGACCGTCCTACACTCCAAATGCGCTGATATCGTGGCAGCACCATGACATCCGCGTCCCGATACGCCGCCATCCCGCGCCCGTGATTGACATTGCGCAAACAAGCGGCGAACTGCGTCCCATTCCTTTCATCAAGGCGGCAACCGTGACGCAATCCGATCTGGTCATCACTCCTGTTTCCGGCAAGGCCGACCTCAAGGCTTTTATCGACCTGCCCTGGTCGATCTATGCGAACGACCCGAACTGGGTGCCCCCGCTTAAGGCCGAGGTGAAGGCGCTGCTGACGCCGGGCGACAATCCCTTTTTCGACCATGCCGAGGCGCAATATTTCCTCGCGCGCCGTGGAAGCCAAGTGGTCGGCCGCATTTCGGCCCATTTTGATCGCCTCGCGCTGGCCCAGCCCGCCGAGCAGGGCATGGGGCCGGGCACCGGCAATTTCGGCCTGTTCGAAGCCAGCGATGCCGATGTCGGCGCGGCGCTGATCGCGATGGCGGAAGACTGGCTGCGCGCCAGGGGCATGACGCGCGTGCTAGGGCCGATTTCGCTCTCGATCTGGGAAGAGCCGGGGCTTTTGATCCAGGGCCATGACCATCCCCCCACGGTGATGATGGGCCATAACAGCCCGGCCTATCAAGCGATGATCGAGGGCGCGGGCTACGCTCCGGCCAAACAGCTCAAAACCTATGATTTGGACATCACGAGCAGTTTCCCGCCGCTCATCCAGCGGATCGTCGCATCGGGGCAGAAAAACCCGCGCATCCGCATCCGCAAAGTGGAAAAGGCGAAGTTCGACAAGGAAGCCGCGATCATCCTGTCGATCCTGAACGACGCATGGGGCAAGAATTGGGGCTTCGTGCCGATCACCGATGCAGAGGTCGTGCATACCGGCAAGAAGCTCAAGCCTATCGTGTTCGAGGATCTCATCATGATCGCCGAACTGGACGATGAGCCGGTTGCCTTCATGATGACGCTGCCCGACCTCAACGAGGCGCTGGGGCCGCTCGACGGGTCGCTTTTCCCCTTCGGCTGGGCAAAACTTCTGTGGTGGTTACGCAAGCCCAAGGTCCGCACCATGCGCGTGCCGCTGATGGGCGTGGTGCAACGGCTGCAATCCTCGCGCATCGCCAGCCAGCTCGCCTTCATGATGATCGAGCATATCCGGCTTGACGCGGTTGCCCATTATGGATCGACGCGGGGCGAAATCGGCTGGGTGCTGGACGATAATCAGGGGATGAATGCGATTGCCGAGGCAATCAACAGCACGGTCAACAAGGTCTACCAGATCTACGAAAAGCCGCTCTGATCAACCCTCGACCGGTACCGCCACCTCGATCGCGCCCGCCGCGACCTTGGCGGTGACGGGAGTCTTGGCCAGCACTTCGCCATCAATCGAAATGCGCTGGGTCGGACGGGTCGAAATCGTGAACGACTTGCCAGTAAATTCCTGCGTGTGCGAATCGCGGTCGCGCAGCTTGAAGAATTTGGCATACCAATCCCAGGCAAGCCGGACATGGCTGCGCCCGACGACCGCTTGAATGACAATCTCGCCCGTATCGACATCGGCATGGTCGGACAATTCAACCCCGCCATGAAACGGACCGTTGAGGATGCGGACTTCAGTGGACCAGAGCCGATGCTCCTTTTGCCCGTCGTCGATGACCAGGCGGAAGGCGCGAAAGCCTACGGAGCATTTGATCGCCCAGACGAGATAGCCGATGCGCCCCAGATAGCGTTTAAGCTTGTGCGGCACGGTGCGCCCGATGATCGGTGACAGGCCGAGCGAGGCGGCGTTGACGAAATAATCCCGGTCGATCATACCCAGATCCACCCGTCGTCGTCGGCCATGGGCGATCACCTGCACCGCGCCGTCCAGGTCGAGCGGCAGGCCCAATGTGCGGGCAAAGCTGTTGGCAGTGCCAAGCGGGAGGACGGCAAAGACGCAATCCTTGCCCACCAGTTCATCGACCGTGCCCGACATGGACCCGTCGCCACCACCCACGATCACCATGGGCGCGCCATCGGCGATCGCTTGGCGGACCGTCGTGTCCATCTGGCTTGGATCTTCGACCGCATGCGCGGCAACCAGCCGGACGCCCGCCTCTTCCAGCTTCTGCTTGGCTTGCGCATACAGATCCTGGCCCTTGCGACTATGGGCGTTGACGATCAGCGCTGCCTCGCGGGGGAGGGGGCGAAGAACAGGGCTGGGGGGCGCTTTCGTTTCCATGGCACAACAACACGGCAAGAGGGGATTTGGGTCCAATGGAAACCATCTGCTTGCACTTCGTTACCCTTTAATGGCCCGCATCGCACATCTCTCCGACATTCACTTTGGCGCGAACGATCCCAGGATCGTCGACGCCGCCACCGCCTGGCTGGAGGAGCGCCGACCGGATCTGGTCGTCATCAGCGGCGATTTCACGCAGCGCGCCCGCGTCGATCAATTCCGCGCTGCGTCCGCCTGGCTCAACCGCTTGCGCAGCGCAGGCCTCAAATTGCTCGTCGTGCCGGGCAATCATGATGTGCCACTTTACGACCTAGTGCGGCGCTTCATGGCCCCGCTCGATCGCTACAAACGCTATATCAGCAGCGATCTGTGCCCCTTCTATGAAAATGCTGAAGTGGCAATTCTGGGTATCAACACGGCCCGGTCGCTCACCATCAAGGATGGACGGATCAACCATGGCCAGATGGAGATGCTGCGCAAACGCTTCGCATCGGTGGCACCGGACAAGACCCGCATTCTCGTCACCCACCATCCCCTCTTCGCCATGCCGATCGGCCGGGGCGGCGAATTGAGCGAAGCGGTCGGCCAGCATGAGGATGCGATCCAGGCCGCGTGCGAAGCTGGCGTACATCTCGCCCTCGCCGGCCATTTTCACCGGACTTATGCCGAATCGGCTGCCAAGATGGTCGAACAGGCGGGCGGCGCGCTGGTGATTCAAGCTGGCACTGCGACATCGACACGCCTGCGCAACGACGAACCACAAAGCTTCAACTGGCTACACGTCCATCGGAACAATGAAGTGGAATTGCAGGTAATCGTCTGGGACGGCGCGGGCTTCCAGCGGGCCAGCCATGTCGCCTATCGGCAGGAAGGCGATAGCTGGACCGGCGAGGCCGTTGATCATCCGGCGAGCGTGGGTGCCATCGCCTGACATCGCCGTGGCTGCTTTTGTCGGATAGCGCGATACGCTAGGACGCGAGCTATGAGCGTTCGCAACCGGAATCCGCGCTAAGATGGCGATCATCAGAAGCCTGTGCGGCCAGTGTGGCATGGGGTGCGGCGTGCGGGCTATGACCGGCACCGATCGCGACCTGCGGATTGAGGGTGACAAGGCGCATCCCGCTAATGCCGGACAGTTGTGCGAAGGTGCGGATGCGCTGACGGCCATGACGGACCTGGACGGGCGGCTGCTGCACCCGATGGTCGATGGCAAGCAGGTGGCCTGGGACAAGGCTATCGCCCAGATTGCACGGCGTCTGGCCGCCGTGCAGGCGCGTCATGGACCGGGCAGCGTGGCGCTGCATGTCGGCGGCGGCTTGCTGACCGAGGATTATTATGTCGCCAACAAGCTGATGAAGGGCTTTCTGGGCTCGGCCCATATCCATGCGCCTTGGCGCGGTGCGATCGGCGCCGTGCAGCGCGCCGCCTATGGCGAAGATGTGATGCCCGCCACGCTGGAGGATATCGACCGCGCCGATATTATCCTGATCGCCGATCCGCTGGCGTTGCTGGCGCATCCGCTCTTGCTGGAGCGGGTGCAGGAGGCGCGCACCACACGCGGCACGCGGCTCGTGGTGCTGGGCAGGGGGATCGAAGCCGACATGCCATTGCCGGTTCGCGCAGGGAGCGTCGCCCGCTTGCTCGCGGGGTTGTTGCTGCATAGCCTTGATGGCGGGCTGATCGACGCGGCTTTCGTGGCCGCGCATGTGACCGTGCCCGACGGGTTTCAGGAGCAGTTGGCACCCGGTCATGATCTATGGTCGGTCGCACGGGCCTGCGGGATCGAACCGGGGCAGGTTCGGGATTTCTACGATGCGATCGGGCCAGCCGACCGCCTGGTGACCCTGTTCGGGGAGACGGCGGGCGCGGATGTCGCAGCAGCGGCGATCGACCTGCATCTGCTGACGAGGCGGATCGGGCGGCCGGGCGCGGCACCCTTCGCGCTGCCCTCCGGCGCGAACGGCATGGGCGCGCGCGAAGTGGGTTGTTACGCCGACGGCCTCGCGGCGCATGGCGATTTCTCTGATCCGATGCGGGCCAATGTCGCCCGCTTCTGGGGGGCGCGGCAGTTGGTGGAGCAGCCCGGACTGGAGGACGACGCGCTGCTCGACGCCATGCGCGACGGACAGGTGCGGGCGCTGTGGAGCATCGGTGCGGATGACGGCGCGGCGGACTGGCTGCGCGCCGCGCGAGCGGCCGTGCCGCTGTCGATCCGATCAACCGACCGCATCGAGGAGGCCGACGACGGCTGGACCCTATGTCTCCCATCGGCAAACTGGATCGAAAAGGATGGCACGGTGACAGGGCTGGACCGCCTTGTCAGCCGACAAAGGCGCTTGTTTGATCTGCCTCGCGAGGCGCGGCCCGACTGGTGGATGCTGACGCGGGTGGCGCAGGCGATGGGCTGGGGCGACGCCTTCCATTATGAACAGCCCGCCGACATTTATCGCGAACATGGACGGCTGACCGCCTATCGCAATGATGGCACGCGCCTTCTCAACCTGCGCCGCCATGCGCCCATTTCCAACCCCGCCTATGCCGAATTGACGCCGTGGCGCTGGGGCGAGGTGCCGTTCGACGGCGGGCATTTCCCGACGTCCGACGGCCGCGCGCGCCTCCTGCCGATCGCGGGTCAGGCCGAGGCGGCGATCCCCTGAAGATGCGCCAGCAGCGCGTCGCCATTGGCCGCCCAAGTGAAGCGCTGCGCCGATTCGCGCACCTTTTCGGGTGCCGGTGGATTATCAAGGATGGCCTGGATGGCCGCCGCGATCGCTTGCGGATCGCGCTCGACGATCTGCCCGGCTTCGGGCCGATCGAGCAATTCGCGCGCGCCGCCCACATCACTGATGACAATCGGCGTGCCGCAGGCGAGCGATTCGACCCAGGCATTGGCGAGGCCTTCGGATGCCGATGGCAGCGCCATCACATCGGCCGCAGCAAAGATGCGCGGCAATTTGTGATGCGGCACCGACCCCAAGAAACCGACGCGGCGCTCCACCCCAAGCTCCTGCGCCAGATTTTCCAGCGTCCGCCGATATTGACCCTGACCCGCCAGCAGCAAGGTGACGTCGGGCAATGCGGGCAGCGCGCGGACCAGCAGTTCCTGCCCCTTGCGCGGGATCAGCGCGCCGACGCACAGCACCACCGGCCCGCTGAAATCGAGCGCTTCCTTTGCCGCTGCGCGATCGGACAGTTCGAACGTGTCGAGATCGACCCCGGTATAATGGACGCGGATCTTGTCGGCATCCATGCCCATGCGCGCCATCGACCGGCGCATCGCGTCGGACACGGCAAGAAGCCCTGCCGCCTCGTCGCCCGCTCGCGCCACCATCTTGCGGGTACCGCGCTGCGTGCCCCAATGGTGGATGTCCGCACCGCGCGCCTTGACCGAATAGGGGATACCAAGCGCCTTCGACAGCCGCTGCGCCACCGGCCCATCGGGGAAGAAGAAACTGGCATCAATCACGTCGAACGGCGTCTGCGCGTGGAGCCGACGCACCAGCGGCAGGATCGCCCGCGCCATGGTGATGACATTGGTGCGCCCGCCAAATTTGGGGATGATCGGGAAAGTCGGGCGATAGACGGTCAGTTCGCGCCAGCGCTCCTTGCGCGGCAGCGCGCGCAGCGGCGCATAGCGGGCGCTGAGCGACAATGGCCAGGGCGGCAGGCCGACCGGCGCAACGACGGTGACAGTGGCCTCCGCACGGCTGGCCAGTTCGCGCGCCTGCCGTTCCACGAACACGCCGAAATTGGGGCGGCTGATATCGGGGAAAAGGGTCGATAGCATGAGGACGTTGAGCGTCATGGTCTTGTCTTTCGCGGATCAGCCTTTGCCATCGGGTTAAGAGGGGCATTCGCTTTTGGCTAGAGCCGCCGGACGAGTTGCACGGCGACTGCGGCCCATGGCGGGTCGGTCAGCACCAATTGCCGCGCGCCCGACCCCAGCGGCAGCAGTTGCAGGCGATCGCCCTCCCGCCCGATCAGGCGACCGAACAGGAAGCGCCCGGCGGGGCGGGGGAAGAGGATGTCGCGATTGAGCGCGCTGGCAAAGTCTTCCGGCCCGATGCGGCGGCACCAGATCGCGTCGCCGCTGCGATAATCGCCGATGCTGGCGCTGACATGGACGCCGACCATGCCGTCGCTGGGCGCGGGCGAGGGGAAGGCAAGCGGCCGGGTCGGCGCACGCACGCCATCGGGGCCGAGCAAAGCGGCGACCGGCACTTCGGCCTGTCCCGGCAGCGCGACCAGTTCGGACGTGGTGACGCCCAGCGCCAGCGCAATGCGGTTGAGCCATTTGACCGATACGGTGCGCGTGCCCGTTTCCAGCCGCCCGATCGTCTGCGCCGTGGTCGGCGGGTCGCACAGCGCGCCCACCTGTTCGAGTGTCAGCCCCTTCGCCTTGCGGACTTCGCGGATACGGGTGATCATCCCATGCCTCTATAATAACCTATTTGGTTTTCTCTTTCCTACAAATGATCCTCCATGGCAAGGGGTGGGCATCCGATTCTTGTCAGCAGGAGCGAGTGATGGCTGCAACGCATATCGAGCAGACAATCGAAGGCCCCGATGGCCGGGCGCAGCGGGTGATGGTCAATCTCGGCGAATCGCCGCTCGCTTGGCTGCATGCGCGCGGCCATGTGAGCGAACGTCAATATCTGGCGGGCGAACGCCTGCGCGCCGACTGGGAAAAAGCGGGCCTTGGCGCACGGGTGACGATGTGCTGGGACGCGGCTCCGCGCGAGGGCGGACGGCGTGGACCGGGACGACAAGCCGACCCCACCAGCGCGCAATTATCCGCGCGCGAACGGTTCAACGGCGCGATCGCCGCCGCCGGGCCGGGCCTCGCCGACATATTGTGGCGCGTGGTCTGTGCAGGCGAAGGCCTTGTCGCCGCCGAAAAGGCGCTGGGCTGGCCGAGCCGCGCGGGCAAGCTGGTGCTGACCCTCGCCTTGGAGCGCGTTGCGGACTGGTATCGGGTGGCTTAAGCCATCATTCCCGCGCCGAGCAACAGCAGCAGCTTCACGTCCATCGCATAGCCCTGCGCGCGCCAAGCTGCGATTTGGTCAGGCAGGGTGGCGAGGGGGATGCGATGGACGATAATATCCTCGCCCTCGACACCGCCGCCATCGCCGGTCTTCTCCAACCCATGCGCGCGGAACAGCGTGAAACTCTCCGACACCATGCCCGGAGAGCTGAAAAACTGGCCCAGCGATTCGAGCCGGGCCGGGCGGTAGCCCGTCTCTTCCTCCAACTCGCGCGCGGCGGCGATGCTGGCGTCCTCGCCTGCCGCCTCGTCACCCACCAGGCCAGCGGGCAGTTCGATGCAGCGGCGGCCCAGCGGCACGCGATATTGATCGACCAGCAGCACATGGCCGTCATCCATCGCCAGGATGACCGCCGCCTGGATGCCCCGCGCGCGCCCCACATATTCCCATTTGCCGCGCTGTTTGGCGGTGATGAAGCGGCCCTGCCACATCACCTCTTCGGGCGCATCGCGATCCGGGTCGGTCATAATTCGATCAGCCTGTCGGGCAATTCGTTGGTGTCGCCCTGCGCGCGCGGAAAATGTGTCGCCAATATCGCGCCGACCTGCCGCACTTCGGCCGCAAGCCCTTCGCCCGGTCGCCCCTCGCGGATGGCCTCGATCAGCGCTGCCATCGCCTCGCCCCACATTTCGGGCGTTACCTTGTCGTTGATGGCGCGGTCGGCCACCAGTTCGGCGCGATGTTCGTCGAGCGATAGATAGAGGAGGACGCCGGTGCGCCCATGGGTGCGCGCCTCCACGGCGGAACGGAACAGCAGGATGGCGCGACGACGCACGCGCCGCGCCTTGGTCGCACGCGGCGTCAACGCCATGCGCAGCGGCATGATCGCCAGCACATAGCGCACGATCAGGAATTTGAGGATGAGCAGGCCGAGCAGCCCGGTCATCAGCTTCCAGTCCGCCAGCTCATGCTCCCAATCGAGAAACAGCGTCGACAGAAAGGCGCGCAGATGCTGGGGGAAGGCGGTCATGAGGGCAAGCGCGAGAAAAACAGCCGCCGCCGCCCAGCTAAGCCCGACGTCATGATAGGCATCGGACCGGCGCGCCACGATGGTGACGATCTCCCCCGATGTCTGCGCTTCGGCCTCTGCTACGGCGGCGGAAACAAGGTCATGGTCGGCCTGGGTCAGATGAAGCTGCATGCCCATTACCAGCCCCCCGATGCGCCGCCACCGCCGAAGCTGCCGCCGCCCGAAAAGCCGCCACCGCCACCACCAAAGCCGCCGCCACCACCCCAACCGGAGCCGCCACCTGATCCCCAGCCCGAACTTCCGGCACCCGGTCCCCACAATATGATCGGCATGCTGCCCCGACCCCGGCGATAGCGTTTGCCGCCGCCCGCGCGCGACAGCAGCGGCAGGAGGATGAAGAAGACGAAGAACATGACCGCCCAAAAGCCCAGGATCGCGCCGCCCCCGCTATTGGCCTTGCGCGCTTCCGCCTCCGCTGCGGCGGCGCGGGCCTGCGCCTCTTCGGGCGGCAGGGCGAGCAGGGCAGTGATCTGGTCCACACCCGCTAGGATGCCGCCGGGCATGTCGCCCGCCTTGAAGCGCGGCGTGATGGCATTGCGGATAATCTGTGAAGAGAGCGCATCGGTCAGCGTCCCTTCCAGCCCATAGCCGACCTCGATCCGCACCTTACGGTCATTGGGCGCGACAATCAGCAGCGCGCCATTGCTATCCTTGTCGCCAATGCCCCACGACCGGCCGAGCCGATAGCCATAGTCGGCAATATCATAGCCTTGCAGATCTGGAATGGTCGCCACAACCAGCGATCGCCCGCTGGCCTGCTTCTGCGCGATCAGTTTCTCGCTAAGCGCCTGTTCCTGCGCCGGGTCGAGCAGATTGGCGGCATCGACCACGCCCTTGTCATCGAATTTCGGAAAATCCTGCGCCCACGCCGCCGGGGCGAGGACTAACAAGAAGAACAGCGCCATGAGGACCATGCCCCACAGGCGCTGCGCTCGCCCTGCGGGCGCGTGAAATGCCGCGTTTATGCTCAATTGCCGAAATCGACGGGTGGGGCTTCTTCCGCGCCGGGGGTGGTGGCCTGGAACGGCGTCATCGGCTTGGCCCCATGGATGATCTTCGCGCCGATCGCATCGGGGAAGGTGCGGATGCGGGTATTATAGGCCTGGACCGCGCCATTATAATCGCGAATGGCGACGGCGATGCGATTTTCGGTGCCCTCCAACTGCGACTGGAGCTGCAGGAAATTCTCATTGCTCTTAAGATCGGGATAGGCCTCGACCGACGCCAGCAGGCGGCCAAGCCCCTGGCTCAACTGCGCCTGCGCCGCCTGGAACTGCGCGACCTTGGCAGGGTCGGACAAATCCTCCGCATTGACCTGCACCGACGTCGCCTTGGCACGCGCCTCGGTCACGCGGACCAGCGTGTCCTGCTCCTGCTTGCCTGCGGCCTTTACCGTGGCGACCAGATTGCCGACCAGATTGGAGCGGCGCTGATATTGCGCCTGCACGTCGGCCCATTTGGCCTTCGCCTCCTCCTCGGCTGTCGGAACGCTGTTGAGGCCGCAGGCGGACAGGGCGAACGCCCCGAAGAGCGGCAGCAGAAAGGTCGAGAAGCGGCGCAGGCGCGTCATGGGACATCCTTGGCGGTTGTTTCGCTGCTGAAAATAGGGCGTTGAACTGATCGGCGCAACGGGCCATGCAGATAATATCGCAGATGGTAAAAGGGTGTAAACCATGGGCCTGCTTTCGGAATTCAAGACATTCATCAATCGCGGCAATGTGATGGATCTGGCGGTCGGCGTCATCATCGGCGGCGCGTTCGCGACCATCACCAAATCGCTGACTGATGACGTGATCATGCCGGTGGTGGGGTATATTTTCGGTGGCGCTGACTTTTCGGGCTACTTCATCCGGCTTGGCGCGCTGCCCGCCGGGTTTCAGGGCAATCCCGAAAGCTATGCCGATTTGAAGGCGGCGGGTGTCGCCATGTTCGGCTGGGGGGCCTTTCTAACCGTGCTGGTCAATTTCTTGATCCTGGCCTTCATCATCTTTCTGCTCGTTCGGCTGGTTAATCGGCTGACGGCCAAGCAGGAAGCCGAGGCACCGGCCGCAGCACCCGCGCCGACGCCGGAGGACATTGTGCTGCTCCGCGAAATCCGCGATTCTCTGAAAAAATGATCGTTTATGCGACGAAACGAGACTGCGACGGGAACCATCATGAGTGCGGCCGGTTGATCGCGGTCAGGGCTGAAGGCTGCATTCGCGGCCTGGAAGCCTTGCGAAGTAGGTAGCCCCAGGGGGCGCAACAGGAGAACAACGCCGTGAAAACCTTCGTCAAAGTCCTTGGCCTCGCCAGCCTTGTCGCGCTCGCAGCGTGCGATTCCGCCAAGGAAAATCAGGTCGAGAACGCTTACGAAAATCAGGCGGACGCGCTCGACAACCAGGCTGATAATATGGAAGCCATGGCTGACAATCTGACCGGCGCTGCCGAAATGCGCGCTGAAAACGCCGCCGATGCGCTGGAAAACAAGGCCGACGCCACCCGCGAAGCGGGCGAGCGGGCTGAAGAAGCCGTCGAAAACCAGCAGTAATCGGCTTTCGCTATTGCAGTGAAGGGGCGTCGCGAGTCTATCGCGGCGCCCTTTTGCTGTCCGCGCCATGGCTTTTAACGGCCCTTTAACCACGTCCCGCCAAAGGTGGAGCCGCGCGCATCGGTGGGGCCATGGCAATGGACGAATTATTACAGGAATTTATATCGGAAACTCAGGAAACGCTTGAAGCGTTGGCTGGGGAAGTCGTCGCCTGGGAGGCTGACCCGTCCGATCGCGATCGGCTGGATGCGATTTTTCGCTTCTTTCATACCGTTAAGGGCAGTTGTGGCTTCCTGAACCTGCCCCGCTTTGAACGATTGAGCCACGCCGCGGAAGATGTGCTGGCGGACATTCGCGCCGGTAAGCGCGGGGCCGACGCCGCGACCGTGAGCGCGGTGCTGGGCCTGATGGACCGGATCGGAGAGTTGACCGAAGCGGTTGCCAGGGGCGCGGCGCTCCCCAATGAAAATGACGATTATCTGATCGCCGCGCTGAACGCGCCGACGGAACAGGCCGCAGCGCAAGTGCCGTCAGCGCCGGTCGCGGTGGCGCGGCAAACGGGGCAGGCCGGCCCGCGCACCATCCGCCTGCCGCTCAGCCTGATCGACCAGTTGATGAACGGCGTGTCGGACATGGTGCTGGCGCGTAACGAATTGTCGCGCAAGCTGCGCGAACGGTCAGCCGACCCTGAACTCGACAATGTGTTCGAACGGCTGTCGACCTGCGTGGCGGACATGCGCGACGTGATTTCCAAGACACGGATGCAGCGGGTCGAACGGCTGTTCGCGGCCATCCCGCGCATGGTCCGTGATCTTGGCCGCGATCTTGGCAAGCGCATCGACCTCACGCTGGAGGGCGGCGATGTCGAAATGGACCGCGAGATGGTGGAGATGGTCGTCGACCCGCTCACCCATATCGTGCGCAACAGTATCGACCATGGCATCGAAACCCCCGAACGGCGTCGCGCCGTCGGCAAGTCTGAAGCCGGTGCGCTGCGGGTGGAGGCCCGCCAGTCGGGCAATCAGATCGTCATCACCATCAGCGACGATGGCGCTGGCATCGACACGGCGCGGCTGGTGGAAAAGGCGATTGGCGCAGGCCGCCTGACGCCCGAAGCGGCTGCGCGGATGACTGAAGCCGAAAGGCTCGACCTCATCTTTCAGGCCGGCCTTTCCACTGCCACTCAGGTCACATCTATTTCGGGACGCGGCGTCGGCATGGACGTGGTGCGCGCCAATGTGGAGCGGATCGGCGGCGTCATCGCGCTCGACAATCATCCGGGCCAGGGCCTGTGCATCACCCTGCGTGTGCCGCTGACGTTGACCATCATTCCGGGCCTGGTGGTGCGGGCAGGCGGCCTGCATTTCGCCATTCCGCGCGCGGCCGTGGTAGAGATATTGCACGACAATAATGCGATGCTCCAGATCAGTTGCATCGGCGGCGCACAGATCGCGACAATCCGCGGCGTGCGGCACTCGATGATCGAGCTGGAGGATGTGCTGGGCATGGAGCGACCAGCGCAGGCCGCACCGCGCGCGATCATGGTGGTGCGTTCGGGCAGCGGCGTGCCCTATGCAATGGGTGTGGCGGCGGTCGACAATCATGAGGAACTGGTGATCCGCCCCGCTTCGCCGCTCATCATGGCGAGCGGGGTCTATGCGGGCATGACCTTGCCGGACAATGGCAAGCCGATGCTGCTGCTGGATGCGGCGGGCATTGCCAGCGCGGCCCAACTGCCCACCATTCTTGACGATCAGGCGGCGCGACAGACCGAGGAACAGGCAGACGCCCAGGCCGGGGTCGAAATGGTCGCAGCGCTGCGGTTCGAGGAAGTGACCGGCGAAAAACGGCTGCTCAAACTGGCCCTTATCGACCGGGTCGAGGATATCGACGCCAGCCTGTTCGGTCGGTCGGGTAACTGTGCCTTTGTCCGGCTCGACGGTCGACTCGTCCCTGTTGTTAATGGCTTGTGGCAATTCGATCGGGATAAGGTGTCCGCTTTGCGCCTGCGCGACGGTACGCAGGAGGCCTGCTATCCGGTCGCTACCGTGTTGGACATCGTCCAGATGCCGCTCGTCCCAGACATGGTCGCCATGCACGGAATGCTAAGCGGTATCGCGGTGATCGAGGGCGAGCATCTGGAGGTGATAAACCCGTTTGCACTGTTCGCTTCGCTGTCCGGAAAAGAGGGTTTCGAAAGCCAGGGCGGCCGTTGCCTGCTGGCCGACAGCGAGGATGGCTGGACCCGCGAGATACTGGCACCGCTATTGCGGCAGGCTGGGCATGACGTGGTGCTGGGCCTGCCGGAGGACGGAACCATCGACCCGCACGACGTGCTGCTTTGTCATGATGGCGACGGATCGAAGCTGGCCGGGATCATGGCCGAGATGACGGGATGCCGGGTGGTGCAATTGCGGGCCTCGCCCCGCGCCGCCGGACCGCGCGATGCCAGCATCTACCGCTATGATCAGGACGCGCTGATGGCCGCAATCGCCGCGGGACAGGGATAGAGCCATGAACCAACTATATCTTTTCGCCACTTTGGCAGGCACCCGGATCGCGGTGGAAGCAAGCGAGGTGGAAGCCGTCGTCAAGCTGACCGAGATTTCGCCGGTACCGGGCATGGGCCCGCATGTTGCGGGCCTTGCCGCGCTGCGCAGCCGGGTGCTGACGATCATCGACACGGCCGCGCTGATTAAGGGGGCTGCCTCGCCCAGCCGCGAAGGCGGGCTGGCCATTATCGCCAATATCGCCGGGCACAGCTATGGCCTGATGGTCGATGGCGTATCCGACATCTGCCGCGTTCCGCAGGGCGAATTGCCGCTGCGGGGCCAGCTCGACCGCGCCTGGGCACCTTATGCCCGCGCCATCGTGGAGCAGGATGGCAACGCCTGGCTGCTCGTGTCGCTGGGCAGCTTCATTGATGTTGGTGGTCAGGCGCAGGCGGCCTGATCTTGTTTTCGATCCCGTTTACCAAAAACTCGCATTTGCCCGCTAGCTATCGATTTTCGGGCCATAAATTCCAAAGGGACGCTTCATGAAGAACTGCCTGGTCGTCGATGATTCGAAGGTTATCCGCAAGGTAGCCCGGCATATCCTCGAATCGCTTGACCTGACCGTCACCGAAGCGGTGGATGGACAGGATGCCCTGACTCAGTGCGAAGCCTCCGCACCGGACGTGGTCCTGCTTGACTGGAATATGCCAGTGATGAGCGGCATGGAGTTTTTGCAGGCTTTGACGACGTCAAAGGTGACCGCCCGACCCAAGGTTATCTTTTGCACCACTGAAAACGGCATCAGTCATATCAAGGCTGCGGTGGAGGCTGGGGCCGACGAATATGTCATGAAGCCTTTTGATCGGGAAACGCTGGAAAGCAAATTGGCGATTGTCGGAGTGATATAGGGCGACAGCCCGCACTCCAGTTCAGGGAGTAAGTCCTACCGTTTCTTCTTCGTGCAGAAAGTCTCCCAATGACCGTCAGCATGCCGACCATGACCAGCCACAGGACAGGACAGGGGGCCGTACGGACCCTCATCGTCGATGATTCGGTGGTCGTGCGCACGGTGATCGAGCGCATCCTGAATCTCGATCCGGCCTATAATGTGGTGCACAAGACCAACAGCGCCGAACTCGCGTTGGGCTATCTGGCGGATCATCCGGTCGATCTGGTTCTGCTGGACATTGAACTGCCGGGACAGAGCGGGCTTGCCGCGCTGCCCGCCATTCTTGCGGCACGTGCCGGAGTGAAGGTCGCGATCCTGTCGGGCAAGTGCGAGGAAGGCAGTGCCGCGGCGATTGAGGCGCTGGCCCTTGGTGCCAGCGATATCGTATCCAAGCCGGGCAGCGGCAGCTTTGGCGAACAATTTTCCCAGGCATTGATCGAGCGACTCAACCGCCTGTTCGATCAGCGGGTGCTGACCATATTGTCTGCGGCACCAGTCGTGCCGCCAGTCTTGCAACCCGCGCTCCAGCCATTGTCTTGCCTGGGCATCGGCGCATCGACCGGGGGGATTCATGCCCTGGGACAATTGTTCGAAGGACTGGCCGCGCCGCTCGGCGTGCCGCTTCTGCTGACTCAGCATCTGCCCGCCAGCTTCACCATCTATTTCGCGCAGCAACTCACCCGTATGACCAGCCTGCGCGTGAAGATTGCGGAAACCGGCGACATTCTCGCCCCGGACACCCTCTATGTCGCGCCGGGCAATGCCAATCTTCAGGTCCGCAGGGGACTTTATGGCCGGGTCATGATTCAACTCAATCCCGAACGCACGCCAGCCGGCAATTTGCCCGGCGTCGATCCGATGTTCGCCAGCATGGCGGAGGTTTATGGTGCGGGGGCGGCCGGGGTCGTGCTGACCGGCATGGGTCGGGACGGCACGGTCGGCGCACGCGACATCGTGGCTGCTGGCGGCTGGATCGTTGCGCAGGACGAGGCCAGCAGCGTGGTATGGGGCATGCCTGGGTCGGTAGCGGGGGCAGGCCTCACCTGCGCCTTGATGGAACCCAAATATATGATGGACTTCATCATGCGACGCGGCAGGATAAACGCATGAGAATGGCTCCCCCTGTCCCGATGTTTGAAGGGGCTGCGCGCATACTTGCCGGATTGCTGGAAGCGCGCACTGGCCAGGCCTTGTCTGAAGGCAGGGCCTGGCGGATGGAAACCGCGCTGCGGCCCGTGCTGCGGCAGTATAAGCTGGCGGACATGGACGAACTGGCTGCCCGATTGACGCGCAAGAGCGATCCCCGTCTGGAACAGGATGTGGTTGACGCTCTACTCAACAATGAAAGCAGCTTTTTCCGCGATCTCCAGATTTATGACATGATCCATCGCCAGATTCTGCCGACGATCCATGCACAGCGCGCTGATCGGACGTTGCGCATCTGGAGCGCGGGCTGTTCGACCGGGCAGGAGGCCTATTCGCTGGCGATCCGCCTGCGCAACGATGCGGCGCGTTGGAGCGGCTGGCGTATCGAAATCCTTGCAAGCGACATTTCGGCCACTGCGATCGACCAGGCCCGCGCGGGAGTCTTCTCGCAAATGGACGTCCAGCGTGGGCTTGCCATCGGCGATCTTCTCAAATGGTTTGAGCCTCATGGCGAGGATTGGCGCGCCAGCGCAGAATTGCGCCGGATGATCGATTTCCGCCATGACAATCTGTTCGACGCCAAGGCTCCGACCGGCGAATATGACCTGCTCCTGTGCCGCAATGTCCTGCTCTATTTCTCGCCGGAGCGGCGACAGGCCGTGCTGCGGCTATTGGGGCGGCACAGCCATGCCAGGACGATATTGCTGTTGGGCGCGGGTGAGACGGTGATCGGGCAGGGGGACGACTTCATCGCGCACCCGGAATTTCGCGGTGCCTATGCCCGGCAGGTGGCATTGCCGGATGGCGCGATCGGACGCACGCGGCGGACTGGCTGATATTTCCGGGCGTTGCTGCTCGTGCCACCCCTAACCATGCTTGATTGCAACGCTCTGCTGCGCCATTGTCATGGTCAGGCTGCCGGATCGACGGTGCAGGCCGAAAGGGCATGATGACCAAGCTGCCGATGATCGAGACGCCGTCGCCCAATTATGACGAGCGCAGCCTGCCCATCACCATGTTGGTGCTGCATTATACGGGGATGCCCGACGCGGCGAGCGCGATCAACTGGTTGGCCAACCCGGAATCGAAGGTGTCGGCCCATTATGTCGTGACCGAGGATGGCCAAATCATCCGCATGGTCGATGAGGCCAAGCGCGCCTGGCATGCCGGACGATCGCACTGGCGCGGCATCGACGACATCAACTCGGCCAGCATCGGCATAGAGATCATCAATCCGGGGCATGAATGGGGCTATCGACCCTTTCCCGAAGCGCAGATGGGATCGTTAATCCCATTGGTCCATGACATCACCCAGCGGCACCGGATCACGCGTGGCAATATTGTCGGCCACAGCGACATTGCGCCCGCGCGCAAGCAGGATCCGGGCGAGCTGTTTCCCTGGGGCCAACTGGCGCGGCTGCGGCTGGCGCTTCCCCGGCCAACGAAAAATCTGATGGACCCGCATTGGACCGATGGCGGCTTCATGCTGGCGCTCGAACGCTTCGGCTATGACATTGCCGAACCGCAGGCGGCGGTGGTCGCGTTCCAGCGCCGCTTCCGCCCGGAACGGATCGACGGGGTGATCGACGGGGAATGCCGTGCCATCCTGCTCGCGCTGTTGCTGCCAAAGCCCAGGGGCGATGAATAAGCAGGTGACGCCGGACCCGAACGGCGCTAGGGACCAATCCGCCAGAGGGCTGGGCGGCCGCGGCGTGGCGGGTAACTTCCACGGCGAGGAAAGTCCGGGCTCCACGAAATGACGGTGCCGGTTAACGACCGGCTGGAGTGATCCAAGGGACAGTGCAACAGAAAGCAGGTCGCAACGGCTTAGGCCATGCGAAATTGAAAGGGTGCGGTAAGAGCGCACCGCGTCTGCGGCAACGCAAGACGGCACGGTAAACCCCACCGGGAGCAAGACCGAATAGGGACGGCGCGCAGTTTCGGCTGCTAGGTCTGTTTCGACCGAGATCGTCCGGGTTGGTTGCTGGAGGGGCGGAGTAATCCGTCCCCTAGAGGAATGGTCGCACATCTCCGCAAGGAGAGGACAAAACCCGGCTTATAGGCCCTCTGGCACATTTTTTTGGCGACCCCTTTTGCGCTGCAGCGGGGTGGCGTTTTTCTGACGGAATCCTTACCTGTAACTAATGTCTCGTAACGGCCGATCCAATGACTGGGGCTTTCCCCGCTGGCGCAGCTATGGCGCATCGCGTGAAGCCCAGGCGGTGCGCGGCTGCGACCGCTTTGGTTGTGACCAACCGGGCAACTGCCCTGCGCCCAAATCCCCTAACAGCCCGGAACGCTGGTATTTCTGCCCCGAACATGCGGGCGAATATAACCGGAACTGGGATTATTTTCAGGGGCTGGATGACGAAGAGCGGGCGAAGCGCGAACATGATGAGCGGCGCGATGCAGGCGGCTTTCAGTCGAGCGCCTATCATGGCTGGGGTGGGCCGGGCGATGGCAACCGGTCGCGCGACGAACTGCATGCGCTCCAGGCGCTGGAGCTGGAAGATGACGCCGATTTCGAAGCGGTGAAGAAAAGCTGGCGGCGGCTGGCCAAGGAGTTTCACCCCGACGTCAAGCCGGGCGATGCCAAAGCGGCGGTCCAATTCCAGACGATCCAGGCCGCCTATGAGGTTCTGCGCGCGGCCGAGGAGCGGCGGACATGGAAACCCCGCGGCGCGGTAGATTGAAGGCCGATCGATGAAGGCCCATGTCCGCTCCAATTGGCGCAACGCCGTGCTGGTGTGCCGCAAATGCGCCAAGAAGCTGGACGGCGGCTTTGGCCCAGATGGCGATGAGAGGCTGGCCAAGGCGCTGCGCAAGCATCTGACGCTGGGCAAGGGGCGCAAAGCGGCGGCCGGCATCGTCGAGGTCGATTGCCTGGGCATTTGTCCGAAGGGCGCGGTGACGGTGGTCAATGGCGCGGCGAGTCGCGAATGGCTGCTGGTGCAACCGGGCGCTGATCTGGATGAACTAGCTGTCACTTTGGGCATCGGTGCGCCGAAACAGCCTTAATATTATCCTTACCATTCAATCCTATCCGGATGGAATGACATATTTTGCGCGCGCGCGTCCCGGCACGTCCCTATCTGTTCAATGCTGCCTGGTGATGAGTAGCCTGGCGGCGCTCTACGCCATGCCCCCTGCCAGCGGACGCATGCTGTTGATGCCGATGACCCAGGATGGGCGCGCGGGGCTTGCGCGCGTGGCGGTTGCCCATGGCGCGCGCCTGATCGCCGCCGGGCCATGGGCGGGATCGCTGGTGGTGGAGGGACGGCGTGATGCCTTGGCGCGGCCTTTGCTCATGTCCGGTGTCCTTGCCATTGCGGCTGACGCTGGCGGTTGCGGAGATCTGGGCTGATGACCGCGATCAGCAGTCTTGGTCGCCTGCGCTTGCAGGGCCTGCGTATCCTCTTGCTCGCCAGCTGGGTGTGGACTGTCGTGCTGGGCCTGATGGCCATGGCGATGGGCGGGGAGGACAGCATCAGGGCGATGTTCCTGTCGGCCTTGGTCAACGCGCTGCCGACCGTGATGGTCCTGCGCGGGCGTCGCGATCTGGAAGCACGCATGGTCATGGGCACATTGGCGGCGGTTCAGCCTGCCATCGGTGTCGTGCTGCTGTCTGGCCATGGCTGGCAAATGGACGGCCATATGTATTTCTTCGTGGCGCTGGCGGGGCTGGTGCTGCTCTATGACTGGCGGCCGATCGTGTTGGGGGCGACCTTGGTCGCGCTCCATCATCTGCTGCTCAACTATCTCGCACCGTCCTGGGTCTTTCCGGGGCAGGGCAATCTCGAACGGATCGCGCTCCATGGGGCGGCGGTGATCTTGCAGGCATCGGTCCTCTGCTATCTTAGCGTTCGCTTGCGCGAAATGCTGCTGGCATTGGACAGCCATGTTGCGGGATCGGCGGAGTTGGCCGAACAGGCCCAGGCCGGACGCGCTGCCGCGGAAGCGGCGATGGCAGCGCGGCGGGAGGCCGATGCGCGCGAAGCGGCGCTTCGTGTGGAACGGGAGCGGGAACGCGAACGGATGATGGCGGATCGCCGGGCCGAAACGCTCGCATTGCTTGCGGCCTTCCGCCAGTCGATCGCCGAAGTGGCCGATGCGGTCAGTGCAGCGACCGGCGAGTTGGAGGAGTCAGCCCTCTCCCTGAACGATCTCGCGCGTCGCGCAAGCGCGGGCACGGGCGAGACCGTCCATGCCGCCGAGCAATCCTCGGCGCGCGCGGCGATGTTGGCGCAGCGGATTGATCAATTGTCCGAATCCATCACGGCCATCGCCTCGGCCGCGCATCAGCAGGCGACGCTGGGTGGGGAGGCGCAACGTGTGTCCAACGCCGGACATGAAGCGATGCGCGACATGGAAAGTCATACCGCGTCCATCACCAGCTTTGCCCATTCGATCACCCAGATCGCGTCGCGCACCAATTTGCTGGCGCTCAATGCCACGATCGAGGCGGCGCGCGCCGGGGATGTCGGACGCGGTTTTGCCGTGGTGGCGGGCGAGGTGAAGCAATTGGCCGGACAAGCCGCCAATGCGACAGGGGAAATCCAATCCTTGGCATCCTCGGCGCAGCAAGGGGCTGGTGTCGCCCAAAACGCGCTGTCCAATGTTGCCAGTGCGGTCGAGCAATTGGCCGATGCCGCCGACGCGATCCAACGCGCGGTGGCTGATCAGCGGGATGCGACGGCGGCCATTGGTGCGACTGCGCGCGATACGGCGCAGGATGCCACCATCATGGCCGGACGAATGGAGCAAGTGGCGGATATGGCACGGAGTACCGAAAGCCTGTCAGGGCGGGTGTCGAGCGCGGCGTCCGGTCTGTCGCGCACCGCGCAGGATTTGCAGCGCGCGACAGACCTGTTCGTGGCGCAACTCGAAGCGGCGTAATCGCTGCTCAGCCCGCGCGGGCAACGGGCGGGCCGGCACCTTGATGCTCGTCGGCCAGTGGATAGAGTGTGCGGTTCTCGCGGTCGACCCTTTGCGTCAGCGTGGCCAGGATCGCCTGGGTTTCCGCGCAGAAAGCGGGCCATTCGCGCGCGATCCGGTCATCGCTCCAGGCCGCCATATAGCGGGTGAAGCCCTCCGCCAGCGCGCCGGTTTCGCCTTGCAGTTGCAGGGCGGTCTTACGCGCAAGCGGGTTGGCTGATCGCTGCATTTTGGGGTAGAGGATGCGATCTTCCAATGCCAAATGCGCGATCAATTGCCGGGCAAGTGACCATCGCAATGCCGCAACACTTTGCGGGGCGGTCGTATCGCTGGTGGCCTGCGCCAATTGTCGGGCGGTCAGGCTGATTTGCTTATGCTGTTCCCGCAGTCCTGCCATATCCATCATATGTCACCCTCTCCTTACGGAAAGGCCATGATGCGTGGCGCGCCTTAACAAAAGATTGTGGAGGATGAGGCAAGAAACCGAAAAGAAATGGGGCGGCCCCGTGCGAGGCCGCCCCTTGAGCATCAACCCGGCTGGTCGGCCCTGCTGGCGCCTTCGCCGTCCAGGTTCAGCGCCGCAAAGTCCCAGTTGATCGCGTCCTTGAGGATGCGGTCGGCATAGCCGGGGCGCGCGTTGCGATAGTCGATATAATAAGCATGTTCCCACACATCGACGATCAGCAGCGGGGCATGGCCTTCATGCGCGACCGGCGTGTCGGCGTCATGATAGCTGGTGACTTCCAGCTTGCCGTCCTTGAGGATCAGCGCGGCCCAGCCGCTGGCGAAATGGCCCACGGCCTCCGCCTTCATCTTCTCGATCAGCGCATCGACCGAGCCGAAAGCCTCTTCGATCTTGGCGAGCAGGTCGCCGGTCGGCGCGGTCTTGGTCGGCGACAGCGACTGCCAGTAGAATGTGTGGTTCCAGATCTGGCCGACCTGGTTGAACAGGCCGCCCTTGGTCGACTTGATCAGTTCGACCAGCGACTTGCCCTGGTGGGCGGCGTCGGCGGCGATCAGCTCATTGGCCTTCACGACATAGGCGTTGTGATGCTTGCCGTGGTGATAGTCGAAGGTTTCGGCCGACAGGATGTCGCCAAATGCATCCTTGGCATAGGGCAGGTCGGGCAGAACAAAAGCCATGGCGGAACTCCTAAGGTTCGGTGGGACGGCCGCACGATGACTGGCGCGGTCGATCTGTTATGGGTCCAGGCGGGACGCGAAACGCCGCCGCGCCCTTCCATATGCGCACCCGTGCGCGGAAAAAAGGCCTATATGCCTATTGCGAAACGATCGCAGAAATAAGGGCTTAGCAGGCGGTTCAACCTTGGGGCGGGGTCGTCTCGCCCAGATCGTCGCTGGCAGGCTCGTCGCCCAGTTTCAGGCCATGGCGCATCAACATCGGGATATTGGCGGCGGCAAAGATCACCGAGACGATGGTGACGCCCCAAACCTTGACCGCAAGCCAAGTGTCGAAGCTCATCGACCGACGCATCGCCTCATTGGCGATCGCCATGGCGACGAAGAAGAGTGCCCAGTTGCGTGATAGCTTCATCCAGCCGGTGTGGCTGAGGCCATCATAGGCGGCCTGCAACAGATATTTGAGCAGCGGCTTGCCCCGTGCCAGTCCCGCGAACAGCATCAACGCGAAAAAGGCGTAGATGATGGTTGGCTTCAACTGGATGAAGCTCTGGTCATGGAAATAGATGGTCAGGCCGCCGAAAAACAGCACCAGCGCCGCCGATAGCCAGAGCATCGGCGAAACCCGACCCAGCTTCCATTTCGACACGATCACCGCAATGACGATGGCGACCATGAAGGCCGCCGTGCCGACGATCATGCCCAGAAATTTATAGCCGAGGAAAAAGACCAGCAGCGGCCCGAAATCGAGCGCCAGGCTCAGCGTCCCGCTATGGGCGGGTTTGGTATCAGCGGGCATAAGCGGTTCCTGCAATAGCGCGCGCCATGTCGCCGGGATCGAAGGGGCGCAGATCCTCGATCTTTTCCCCAACGCCGATGGCGTGGATGGGCAAGCGGAATTTTTCTGCCGCCGCGACCAGCACGCCGCCGCGCGCCGTGCCGTCCAGCTTGGTCATGACCAGGCCGGTGACTTGCGCCGTTTCCTTGAACACTTCGATCTGGTTCAGTGCATTCTGGCCCGTGGTGGCATCCAGCACCAGCACGACGTCATGCGGCGACGCCGGGTTCAACCGGCCCAGGATGCGGCGAATCTTGGCCAGTTCGTCCATCAATTCGGTCTTGTTTTGTAGACGCCCTGCGGTGTCGACAATCAGCACGTCGATGCCGGTGGCGGTCGCCTGCTTGACTGCGTCGAACACGATGCCCGCTGCGTCGCCGCCTTCCTTGCCCGCGACGATCGGAATGCCCAGCCGCTCGGCCCAGACCTTGAGCTGGCCGATCGCGGCGGCGCGGAACGTATCGCCCGCCGCCAGCATCACGCCATAATCCTGTTCCAGGAAATTATGCGCGAGTTTCGCGATGGTAGTCGTCTTGCCCGATCCGTTGACGCCGATGACGAGGATGACCTGCGGTCGGGGGAAGGCTTCGATCTCCAGTGGGCGGGCGACGGGGGCCAGCACTTTCTCGATTTCCTCCGCGATGATTTCGCGCAGATATTCCTCGGTCAGTTCCTTGTTGAACCGTCCTTCGGCCAGGCGCTCGCGCACCCGCACCGCCATGGCCGGGCCAAGGTCGGACAGGATCAGCGCTTCCTCGATCTCGTCAAGCGTCTGCGCGTCCAGCGCTGCCTTGCCGAACAGGCCGGTGAGATTGTCGCCGAGCTTGTCGGACGTGCGCTTCAAACCGCCAAAGAGGCGGTCGCGCCAGCTGGTGCCAGTGTCTGTCATGATGCGGCCTCTTGCGCGATCAGCGTGTCCTTCTCAAGCCCCGTGATGCGGGCGGTGACGATGGTCGAGGGCGTTTGGGCGCACGTAAAGCGCACGGGCGCGAAATTTTCGGCATGGCCCGACAGGCCGCTGCGTTCGACCAGCACCGACTGGGTCGTGCCGATCAGGCTGCGTAGCCAAGCATTCCGTTGGCTCTCACAGGCAGCACGCAGGCGGGCGGCGCGGGCCTTGATGGTTGGGCGATCGACCTGCGGCATCCGCGCGGCGGGCGTGCCCGTGCGGGGCGAGTAGGGGAAGATATGGCCATGGACGATGTCGCAGTCGGCAACCAGCGCCAGGCTCCGTTCGAACATCGCATCCTCCTCGGTCGGGAAACCGGCGATGATGTCCGCGCCGATGCTGATGTCGGGGCGGGCGGTTTTGAGCCGTTCAACGATGCGGACAGCGTCGGCGCGGCTGTGGCGGCGCTTCATGCGCTTGAGGATCATGTCGTCGCCCGCCTGAAGCGAGAGATGAAGGTGCGGCATCATTCGGGGTTCGTGGGCGATCAGGTCGAACAGGCGGTCGTCTATCTCCACGCTGTCGATCGAGGAGAGGCGCAGCCGGGGGAGGTCGGGCACGCCGGTCAGGATGCGCTCGACCAGGGAGCCAAGCGACGGGCTGCCCGGCAGGTCGGGGCCGTAGCTGGTGACATCGACGCCGGTCAGTACGATCTCGCGATAGCCCGCCGCGACCAGTTCGCGCGCCTTATCCACCACCGCGCCTGCGGGCACGGAGCGGCTGTTGCCCCGGCCATAGGGTATGATGCAGAAGGTGCAGCGATGGTCGCAGCCATTTTGCACCTCCAGGAACGCACGGGCATGGTCGGCAAAGGCGGACGCCATATGCGGCGCGGTGTCGCGCACGGCCATGATGTCGGCGACACGGACTTTGGGCATCGCTCCAAAAGCCCCGTTCGCTTCGAGCGACGTCGAGAAGCGCTTCTCGACGTCGCTCGAAGCGAACGGACGTTGGTATGTTTCCGCGTCCAGCTTCTCCCGGTTGCCGATCACCGCATCGACTTCGGCCATCGCCGCGAACGTCTCCGGCTCGGTCTGGGCGGCGCAGCCCGTCACCATGATCCGCGCCTCCGGCCGCTCGCGCCGGGCGCGGCGGATGGCCTGGCGGGTCTGGCGCACGGCTTCGGCGGTGACAGCGCAGCTGTTGACGACGATCAGGTCGTCCTGCCCCTGCGTCAGGTCACGGATCGCCTCGCTCTCCGCAATATTGAGGCGGCAGCCCATGGTGATGATGGCGGGGCCGCTCATCAGAAGCGCGCCCAGTCAGCCTCGCCATCGAAGACATGAGTGGCGGGGCCGGTCATGCTGATCGTGCCGCCGGGTGCCCAGTCGATGACCAGATCGCCGCCGGGCAGGCTGACCGTGACGGGGCCGCGCACCAGCTTGCGGCGGATGGCGGCGACGGCGGTGGCGCAGGCCCCGGTGCCGCAGGCGCGGGTGAGGCCAGCGCCGCGTTCCCACACGATCAGGCGGATATGATCGTCGGCCATGACCTGCGCGAAATTGACGTTGATGCGGGCGGGGAACAGCGGGTCGGTCTCTATGAGCGGGCCGAGCCGCTCGAAGTTCACACCGTCCCAAGCGTCCATGAAGAAGATGACATGCGGGTTGCCGACATTGACGGCGGCGGGGGCGGGCAGGTCTTCCCAGCTCGCGCTCATGATCAGCGTGTCCATGGGGTAGGCGAGCGGAATCGCGTCCCATGCGAAACGCGGCGCGCCCATGTCGACGCTGACGCCGCCATCGACGGCCTTGGCTTCGAGCAGGCCCGCCTTGGTGCGGATCGACACGTCGCGGCCGACGAACAAGGGCACGCAGCGGGTGGCGTTGCCGCAGGCTTCGACCTCGCTGCCATCCGCGTTGAAAATCTGCATCGACACGTCCGCGTCGGGGGCGTTGCCGATCAGGATCAGTTGGTCGCAGCCGATCCCGGCATGACGATCGGCAATGGCGCGGGCGAGATTCGGGGTCATTTCGATCGCGTCACTACGCGCGTCGATCACGACGAAGTCGTTGCCCAGGCCATGCATTTTGGAGAAGCGTCCCATGATGGGGAGCATGTAGGGGGATTTCTATCAAATCACCAGTGCGGGTCGCTGTTGCCACTACCACTTTATGCGGTTGCGCCAGACGGATGGAATCTTGTTTCCTTGCTTATCCAGCGCCGGGACAAATTGAACGCGCTTCATGAGCGTTCCACAGAGGGCTTGATCGTGGGTAGGCGATCCTGAGCTTGTCTCGACCGTGCATTTTACCACTGCGCCCGTTTCATCGACACTGAGCGTAAAGGACGTGGTCGCGCCACCCGTTAATGGCGGCAACCTTCGCGCGTCTTCACTGGTAAACCATGTTGAGGGACTGGAACGTGGTATGGGCTTACTACGGTCCAATTCTGAAAAGGGGATGATCTTCATTTGTTTTTCAGCACTAACCTGACTTCCCCACATAAGCAGGACAAGTGAAGCGCCCAGGCATTTCAGGTTGGAAGGCATGTTTTTTACCTCGAATGAGCGGCCGTTGCCCGTTTCTGCCCGTACAGAAAATACACGACCAGCCCCAGCGCATTCCACCCCAGGCACGCCAATATCGTGTCCCTCGGCAGGCTGATGAACAGATAGGCGCAGCCGCAAATCGCGCCTAACCCGACGAACCAGGCGGCGGGGGTGCGGAAGGGGCGGCGGAGGTCGGGGCTGCGGCGGCGCAGGACGAGGAGGCAGGCGCCGACGGCGGTGAAGGCGATCAGGGTGCCGGCGTTGGCGAGCGCGGCGATCTCGTCGATGGGGAGCAGGCCCGCGATGATCGCGACCAGCACCGCCGTCACGATGGTGATGCGCACAGGGGTGCCGCGCTTGGAGATTTTGGCGAGGCTTTGCGGCAGGAAACCGTCGCGCGCCATGACCAGGAAGATGCGGCTCTGGCCATAGAGGAAGCCGAGCAGCACGGTCGGCAGGGCGATGACGGCGGCGATGGCGACGATCCGCGCGACCTCTCCGCGACCCATTTCGCGCAGGATCAGCGCAAGTGGTTCGGGGCTGTCGGCAAAGCGGGTGAAGGGCATCGCGCCTATCGCGGCGGCCGCGACCAGGACATAGATCAGGGTGCAGACGATCAGCGACCCGACGATGCCGATGGCGAGGTCGCGATCCGGGTTCTTGGCTTCCTCTGCTGCCGTGGAAATGGCGTCGAAGCCGTAAAAGGCGAAGAAGATGATCGCGGCCGCCGCCATCACGCCGCGCTCGACCCCGTCCGGTCCCATATCCTTGGCGAAGCCGAAGGGCATGAACGGCTCAAGATTCTGTGCGTCGAACGCGGGCAGGGCGACCCAGACGAACAGGCTCAAGGTCGCGATCTTGATGAGGACGAGGATGCTGTTGAGGCGGGCGCTTTCATGGGTGCCGAGCATCAGCAGGCCCGCGACGACCGCGATGATGAAGATGGCGGGCAGGTTGACGAGGCCCCCCAGTTCCGGCCCTTGCGTCAGCAGTTCGGGAAAGCCGATCCCGGTCAGCAGTGGCGCGGCATAGCCCGACCAGCCGACCGCGACGGTCGAGACGACCAAGCTATATTCGAGGATGAGGCTCCATCCCACGATCCAGGCAATGCCCTCGCCCAGCGCCACATAGGAGTAGCTATAGGCGCTGCCCGCGGCGGGCATCATGGTCGAGAGTTCGGCATAGGCGAGCGCGGCGCAGGCGCAGATCGCGCCCGCTATGGCGAAGGAGAGTAGGACGGCAGGCCCGGCACGGTCCGCGCCGACGCCGATCAGGGTCAGGATGCCGGTGCCGACGATCGCGCCGACGCCCAGCGCCAGCAGATGCGGCCAGGACAGGGTGCGGGCCAGGCGATGCTGGTCCCCCGTCGGCGTCATCGCTTCGATCGACTTGCGGCGTGTCCAACTCATGGCGGTTCAGGCTCCCCTTATGGTGTCGCCCTTAGCTTCGCACATTTTCCGCAGATTTCGACATAAAATTACGCGGCCTTGATTTTATCGCAAAGTCGGGTGCGGGGCGCATGAGGGGCGCGGTTGGGAGCATAGCGGCTCAGGTGCCGGTAGGACAGCGATGTGTGATGGGGAGCAATGGTGGACGTTTACCGCGTGCTGTGAAGCTCTCAGACGACGCTCACCATCGGTCAAGGGTGGCGTCCCGTCGCACCGCAAACTTCCATGCGGTGACGGCGATACTAGCAGTCAGAACCAGCGTTGCAGCGGCCACGACGGCACCACACAAGGCTAGAGCAATCGCTTCTCCGGCATTCGTGGCGGACGACATATCAGGCATAAGTTTGTTCACGCCACTAGCCGCAAAGAACACCAATATCAGTGACCAGCGATAGCCTTTCGTTGCCTTTACGATCTGCATCGGACTTACGAAGTGTGTCGCGATCGCCTGCGCTATCGGCCAAGCGGGCAGGAACGCTAAAAACAGCAAGCCGATAAGAAGCAACGTGATGACGGTCGAAACGGTCAAGCCGTCGTGCAGACCTGAGCGAGACGTGTAAACTAGAACAGTCAAGCTAGATAATATCGGCACGAACGTCAGAATGGTAATGGCTGCAAACTTGACGAAGCCCACCACGGTTGATCGCTTTTCAACCATTGTCATGGTCGTAAGATATGCCGCTGCGAGCCAAGCCAATATGACGACGCCGAGAAGGGCGTAATCCAAATCAGAGAATTTAGTGCCTGTACCCCAATGAACTAGGTCGGTGACAGCCGATAGCGCGCCTGCTATTGAGACGTAGATCAGCCCACGCTTAGGGACCGTGCCAAACTCACCCATCGTCTGCGTGAGGAAATTTTGAAATGTGGAACCCCCGGTCATTCATGGAACATGAACGACAATGCTTTGCACCGCAATCTAGGTTCTGCACGGGGATGCTATGTCAGCTTAGGACTTGTTGCTGCGCTAAGCCGTCAGTCGCCTTCCCACCCCCCCTGCCGTCATGCCGGGCTTGACCCGGCATCCATTAGCTCAACGGTTAGACGTCATTGCGAGGGTGAGGCTCATGGACCCCGGATCAAGTCCGGGGTGACGGTGTTTGATGGGTGTTTGCGAACCACCCATCTCGTCATTTCCCGCGAAGGCGGGAAGCCATCTTCTTGCAGCCTCCCAAGTGCGGCGCTGGGGAGATGGATCCCCGCTTTCGCGGCGATACCGATCATGGGGCGGTCAGCGCGTCCGCGCGCCGCGCTTGCCATTCACGCCGCTTTCCTTTAAGCGCACGCCAGCAATCGGGCGGTTTGCCGTTCGGTCCCTGACACATCCATTGAGCGCGCAGCCTGACAACAGGATGCAACAGGCGTTTTGTATGGACGCTGGTTGGCGAGGTTTCGCCCACCGGCGATTTTGTCGTTTTGGCAGGGTAGCTGCTGTTTTCCGGGCCTTTTGGTCCAATTGAGGTGATGATGTTCGATTCGCTGAGCGATCGTCTGGGTGGGGTATTCGATAAACTGCGCGGGCGTGGTGCGCTCACGGAGGACGATGTCCGCGCCGCGATGCGCGAGGTGCGAATCGCGCTTCTGGAAGCCGATGTCGCCCTCTCGGTCGTGCGTCAGTTCGTCGATCAGGCCACCGAACGCGCGGTCGGCAGCGATGTGCTGCGGTCGGTTACGCCGGGGCAGATGGTCGTCAAGATCGTTTCCGACACGCTCACTGAAACGCTGGGGTCCGAAACGTCGGACCTGATGATCGACGTGGCGCCGCCCGCCGTCATCATGATGGTCGGCCTGCAGGGGTCGGGCAAGACGACCACGACCGCGAAGATCGCCAAGCGCCTCAAGGAGCGCGAGCGCAAGAAGGTGCTGATGGCGTCGCTCGACGTGCAGCGTCCGGCGGCGCAGGAGCAGTTGGCCGTGCTGGGCACGCAATGCGATGTGGCGACCCTGCCGATCATCGCCGGGCAGCAGCCGGTCGATATCGCCAGGCGCGCGCTGCAGGCGGCCAAGCTGCAGGGCTTCGACGTGGTGATGCTCGACACCGCCGGGCGTCTGCATGTTGACCAGGCGCTGATGGACGAGATGAAGGCTGTCGCTGACGCGAGCAGCCCCGCCGAAATCCTGTTGGTGGTCGATTCGCTGACCGGCCAGGATGCCGTCAATGTCGCGCAGAATTTCACCGCGCAGGTGCCGCTGACCGGCGTCGTGCTGACGCGGATGGATGGCGATGCGCGCGGTGGTGCGGCGCTGTCGATGCGGGCGGTTACCGGCCGTCCGATCAAGTTTGCGGGCACGGGCGAAAAGCTCGACGCGATCGAGCCGTTCCATCCGCAGCGCGTGGCGCAGCGCATTTTGGGCATGGGCGATGTCGTCTCGCTGGTCGAGCGCGCGGCCGAGAGCATCGACGCGGACGAAGCGGACAAGCTCGCCAAGAAGATGGCCAAGGGTCAGTTCGACATGAACGACCTGCGCGCGCAGCTTAATCAGATGCGCCGCATGGGTGGTCTTGGCGCGCTGGCGGGCATGTTGCCGGGCCTCAAAAAGGCGCAGGCGGCGATGGCCAATAGCGGCGCGAACGACAAGACGCTGATCCATCTCGACGCGATGATCGGGTCTATGACGCCCAAGGAGCGGGAGCGCCCCGCCCTGATCAACGCCAAGCGCAAGATCCGCATCGCCAAGGGTGCCGGGCGGACCGTGCAGGACGTCAACCGCCTCCTGAAAATGCATCAGGAGATGGAAACGGCGATGAAGAAGATCCGCAAAATGGGTGGCCTCAAGGGGCTGGCCAAGATGTTTACCGGGGGCGGCATGGGTGGCCTCGGCGGACCCGATGGCGCGGGTACGCCTGACCTGTCGGGCCTTGGTGGGCTTGGCGGCAATATGCCCAAGCTGCCGCCGGGCTTTCAGAATTTCATGAAGAAATAAGCAATTTCCGTAATTTGATTTAGTGTAGAAAGGTTAAGTTCCATGGCAACGTCCATTCGTCTCTCGCGCGGTGGTTCCAAGAAGCGCCCCTATTATCGCATCGTCGTGGCCGACAGCCGCGCGCCGCGCGATGGCAAGTTCATCGAGCGTATCGGCAGCTACAACCCCGTCCTGCCCAAGGGCGACGAGAAGCGCATCATCCTGGACGTCGAGCGTGCGAAGCACTGGGTTGCCGCTGGTGCGCAGCCGACCGATCGCGTTGCCCGTTTCCTCGACGCTGCTGGCGTGAAAGAGCGGATCGTTCGCAACAACCCGAACAAGGCCGTGCCGGGCCAGAAGGCCAAGGATCGCGCCGAAGATCGTGCGGCCAAGCTGGCTGAAGCCGAAGAAGCCCGCATCGCTGCGGAAGAAGCCGCCAAGGCGCCTGCCGAAGCGCCGGCTGAAGAGGCTCCCGCCGAGGAAGCCGCGACCGAACAGGCCGAGGGCTGATTGTCTTGACGGACAAGCCCGTCACGCTCGCCGCGATCGTCGGGGCGCATGGGGTGGCGGGCGAAGTCCGTCTCAAGCTGTTTGGCGAAGGGGCCGAAAGCCTCAAAGCCTATGGCAGCTTCGATGCGGCGGGGCGCACATTGACGTTGAAGTCGGTGCGCCCCGGCCCCAATGGCGCGGTCGCCCGCTTTGCCGAGATCGGCGATCGCGGTGCGGCCGAAGCCCTGCGCGGTACGGCGCTGACCGTTCCGCGATCCGCCCTGCCGCCTTTGGCCGAGGGCGAATATTACCATGCCGACATTATCGGCCTGCCTTGCGTTTCGAGCGAGGGGGAAGCGCTGGGCGAGATCATCGCGATCGAGAATTTCGGCGCGGGCGATATTGTCGAAGTGCAGCGGCCGTCGGTCGACGGCAAGCCCGGCAAGCGGTTCATGGCCCCGATGCATGCGGTGACGCTGGAGGCGGAGCGGGCGGTGATTGACGCGCTGTTTGTCGAGTAGTATATACAGCGAGTATATACGAAGGGCATTGCCATGAGCGAGGAATATAAGGCCAAGGTCTTCAAGTCTGGCAACAGCCTGGCATTGCGCTTGCCCAAGGCCCTTGGTCTGAAAGAGGGCGCGGAAATGACCCTGCGCGAAGAGCAGGGTAAATATAGCTTCGAACCCGCGCATAGCAAACGCAAGATCGATGTCAGCAAGTTCGCGGGCACGGCTCCATGGCTCGAACCCTTGCCGCGCGAGGATTTCGATGATTCTCGGCGTGACTGGCACCTGCTCGGCCGTGATGCGTCCGGGGCATGATGCGGCTGCTCGATACCAATAGCTGCATCTATGTCTTTACCGGCGTCTATCCCGCATTGATCGCACGCGTGGCCGACCAGGTTGCGGGCAGTCTCTTCATCTCTTCCATCACCTATGCCGAATTGGCCTATGGTACGATGCGCGGCAAGCCGCCGGCGTCGGACGCGTTGGCTGCCTTTGTCGCGGAAGTGGGCATCCTGCCTTTCGATGAAGCTGCGGCGCAAGCCTATGCCGCCATGCCATTCAGGCGGGGTAGTTTTGATCGGCTCATTGCCGCCCATGCCTTGTCCCTCGATGCGGCGCTGGTGTCGCGCAACCTTGCCGATTTCAAGGATATCCCCGGTTTGCGCGTGGAGGACTGGACGCATTGATGCGATATTTTCTCCTATTGCTCCTCGCGGTCATTCCTTGCGCTGCCCACGCCGCCGATGCGCAGAAGATCGCTGCGGCAATCCCTGAGATCGACCGGTTGTTTGCCGATTTTCAGATGGATAGTCGTGCGCCGGGGCTGGTCTATGGGATCGTGGCCGATGGCAAGCTGGTCCATGTGAAGGGCTTGGGCGTGCAGGATCTGGTGCATAAGCGGCCGGTGACGCCCGACAGCCTGTTCCGTGTCGCGTCGATGACCAAGGCGTTCACGGCGCTGGCGATTTTGAAATTGCGGGAAGAGGGCAAGCTCGGCCTGGACGATCTGGCCGAAACTCATGTGCCGGAAATGCGGGGATGGACCTATCCGACCAAGGACAGTCCGCGCATCCGCGTCCGCGACCTTTTGACGCACAGTGCCGGTCTGGTGGACGATAATCCTTGGGGCGATCGGCAGACGCCTTTGCCGGAAGCCGATTTTACACTGATGTTGCAAACCGGCGTGCCGTTCAGCACCGCGCCCGGCACGCGCTATGAGTATAGCAATTTCGGCTATGCGCTGCTGGGGCGGATTGTCGCCAATGTGTCTGGTCGGCCCTATCGCACCTATGTCGAGGGCCGCTTGCTGGCCCCGCTCGGCATGACGTCGAGCGGCTATCAGGTCAGCGAATGGCCGGTCGAGCAGCGCGCCATCGGCTATCGCTGGGAAGAGGGGCGCTGGAGCGTCGAGCCGACCATGGCGGACGGGGCATTCGGGGCGATGGGGGGCTTGCAGACCAGCGCCAACGACTATGCGCGCTGGGTCGCTTTCCTGCTGTCGGCCTGGCCTGCTCGCGACGATGCGGAGGTGGGACCGGTGGCGCGCGCTTCGGTGCGAATGCTGGCGCAGGGGAGCAATTTCATGGGGGTCGCCCAGCGCAACGGCGCGAGCGGGGCGACCGCATGCCGACAGGCGGCGGCCTATGGCTTTGCGATGCGAGTGGCGCAGGATTGCGACCTGGGGCTGACGCTGGCGCATGGTGGCGGTTATCCCGGCTATGGCAGCCATGTCATGCTGATGCCGGACTATGGCGTGGGCATCTTCGTCTTTACCAACCGCACCTATAATGGTGGCAGCGGCCCGGCCTGGGACGCGGCGGTAGCGCTGCACAAGGCGGGGGCGTTGATCGCGCGGACGATCCCGGTGTCGGCGCTGCTGGCGGACGGCTATGCGGCGGCGGGGCGTATCTATGCGGCGGGCGATGTGCAGGCGGCGCGCGATCCGCTGGCGATGAATTTCCTGATGGATCATGATGCGGCGCAGTGGGGCAAAAGGATCGCGGCGGTGAAGCAGGAGGTGGGGGCATGTGCCAGCGATGCGCCGATCGTCGCGACTGGCGCGCTGGCGGGACGGTTCACCTGGACGTGCGAGCGCGGGCGGGTGGCAGGTACGATCTTGCTGGCCCCGACGCCCGATGCGCAGATACAGGAACTGTCCTTCACGGTTCGGGCACCCTGACAGCAGCCGTCTGGACGCTGCGGCTGGCATCGCCTAAGCGCGAGACATGCCCCAGATATTCACTGCCCTCTATCTGATCGCCATGCTGGCCGCTGGCTGGCGCTTGTTCGGCCTTGGCTGGTCGCGCGGCGTCAAGATCGCGGCTGCGGTGGCGCTGGTCTGCCCGGTGCCGCTGCTGGTGCTGCTGCCTGGCCTCATCCATCCTGAGCGGCCCTTTGCTGACCTGCTGCGGACCATTGGCCTGACGCTGCTGCTGTGCGGTGCGCTGTGCCTGGGCGGGGGCTGGTCCGCCGCCAAGATGCGGGCGCGGCGGCGATGAGCTTTACCGCGCAGATATTGACGCTCTACCCGGAGATGTTTCCGGGGCCGCTGGGCGTGTCGCTGGCCGGGCGGGCGCTGGCCGAGGGGAAATGGGCCTGCGATCCCATCCACATCCGCGATTTTGCCACCGACAAGCATCGCACCGTGGACGATACGCCTGCGGGTGGCGGCGCGGGCATGGTGCTGCGCGCGGATATATTAGCAAAAGCGGTCGATCATGCGCTGGAGCGGCGGCCCGACCTGCCCGTCCTTGCCATGACGCCGCGCGGCGTGCCGATCACGCAGGCGCGGGTGCGCCAACTGGCGGAGGGGCCGGGCGCGACCATATTGTGCGGCCGGTTCGAAGGGTTTGACGAGCGGATTTTCGACGCCCGGCCGATCGAGCAGGTCAGCATGGGCGACATCATCCTGTCGGGCGGCGAGATGGGCGCGCTGCTGCTGCTGGATGCTTGCGTCCGGCTGCTTCCCGGTGTAATGGGCGCGGCTTCCAGCGGAGTCGAGGAGTCCTTTGAAACGGGGTTGCTCGAATATCCGCACTATACCCGACCAGTAGAATGGGAGGGGCGCACGATCCCGCAGGTGTTGCGATCGGGGGATCATGCGAAGATCGCCGCCTGGCGGAAACAAAGGGCGGTCGATGATACACGGCTAAGGCGGCCGGACCTTTGGGAACGTCACAGCGGCGTTCGGGTCCAGTCGCCCTCTGGTGCGCAACGCGACTTGAAGGACTGACGTTTCATGAACATCCTCCAGCAGATCGAGGCGGAAAACATCGCCGCCCTCGGCAAAGAAATCCCCGAATTCCGCGCCGGCGACACGCTGCGCGTCGGCGTGAAGGTCGTCGAAGGCGAACGGAGCCGCGTCCAGAATTACGAAGGCGTGTGCATCGCGCGTTCGAACAAGGGCATGGGTTCGAACTTCACCGTGCGCAAGATTTCGTTCGGCGAAGGCGTGGAGCGCGTGTTCCCGCTCTATTCGCCCAACATCGATTCGATCACCGTCGTCCGTCGTGGCGTGGTGCGTCGTGCGAAGCTCTATTATCTGCGCGGCCGCACCGGCAAGCGCGCTCGCATCGCCGAGCGTCGCGACGTGCGTACCGAGGGCTGATCCCTCGGCTGTCCCACGGGATAGCGTAGAAACAGGAAAGGGCGGCGTTCCATTGGGAGCGCCGCCCTTTTTCTTTGACGGTGAATTATTCGCGGCTGGTCCACCATAGGCCCGCCAGGCTGATCGCGGCGGCGGCCGACATATAGAGGCCGACAAATTCGACGCCCTGGACCGCGATCAGCCAGGTGGCGACGATCGGGGCGAGCGCGCCGCCCAATATCCCGCCAAGGTTAAAGGCGAAGGACGCCCCGGTATAGCGGAGCTGAATCGGGAAGAGGGCGGGGAGATAGGCGCCCAGCGGCCCGTAGACGAAGCCCATCAGGAACAGCGCGAGGCTGAGGATCAGGAAGATCGGCAGCAGCGTGCCTGCGCCCATCATCGGGCCGAAGATCAGCCCCATGAAGACCGTGCCGACACAGCCCCAGGCAAGCACGCGGGTGGGGCTGGTCTTGTCTGCCCACCAGCCTGCGATGAGGATGCTTAAGCCCATGAACAGGATCGCGCCGAGCTGGATCGAGAGGAAATCGCTGCGGTCGATCTTGAGCGTGGTGGTGCCGTAGCCGAGCGCGAAGGCGGTCGCGATATAATAGATGGCGAAGCAGGCGACGACGGCGAAGGTGCCCGCGATCGCCGCGCCCAGATGATGTTTGAACAGCGATGCGAGCGGCATGGCAGGGGGCGGCGCTTCGGCCTGGGCGGCGGCAAATTCCGGAGTCTCGGTCAGTTTGAGGCGGACCCAGAGGCCAAGGAACACCAGCACGGCGCTGCCAAGGAAGGGCAGACGCCAGCCCCAGGCGAAAAATTCCTCTTCGGTCAGGATGGTACCCAGGATCAGGAACAGGCCATTGGCGGCGATGAAGCCGACTGGCGCGCCCAGTTGCGGGAACATGCCGAAGCGCGCGCGCCAGCCGGGCGGGGCATTTTCCACCGCCAGCAACGCCGCGCCGCCCCATTCGCCGCCCAGGCCCAGCCCCTGACCAAAGCGCAATATGCACAGGATCAGTGGGGCCCACCAGCCGATCTGCGCATGGGTGGGCAGGAAACCGATAGCCAGCGTGCAGCCGCCCATCAGCATCAGCGAGGTGACCAGCGTCACCTTGCGCCCGACGCGGTCGCCATAATGGCCGAACACCGCCGCGCCGAGAGGTCGGGCGAAGAAGGCGAGCGCGAGGCTGCCATAGGAGGCCATGAGCTGCGCCGTGGGCGAGGAGGAGGGGAAGAAGAGCGAGGGGAAGATCAGGCTGGCGGCAGTGGCGTAGATGTAGAAGTCGTAAAATTCGACCGCCGTGCCGACGAGGCTGGCCGTCAGCACGCGCTTGTGCCGCCACATTTCCCCGACGCCGCTCAGTTCCGCCATATCATGCCCCCTCTGCTATCTTTGCCAAAATCCTCCCCTGGTAGGGGAGGTGGCTGGCCACAGGCCAGACGGAGGGGGGTCACGCTCTCGATGGGGTGACACCCCTCCACCGGCTGCGCCGGTCCCCTTCCCCTTGCAGGGGAGGATTTGGTCTTGCGTGCCGCTATGATCGTCGCCGTTTCTGGTTCAGTAGTTCGTAAGCCATCACCGCCGTCGCCACCGCCGCGTTCAGGCTGTCGGCCTTGCCCAGCATCGGCATCTTCACCAGCAGGTCGCATTCGGCTTCATAGACCTCCGGCAGGCCCTGCGCTTCATTGCCGACGAGCAGGAAGGACGGGCTTTGGTAGCGCGGTTCCTGATAGTCGTGGGTTGCCTTGAGGCTGGTGCCGATCAGTTCGCCGGGGCCGGCGCGGAGCCAGGTCATGAATTCGGGCCAGCGCGCCTGGGTGATCGACTGGGTGAACAGCGCGCCCATCGAGGCGCGGACCGATTCGACCGAGAAGGGGTCGACGCAATCGTCGATCAGGATCAGGCCGCCCGCACCCACCGCGTCGCCGGTGCGCAAGATGGTGCCAAGGTTGCCAGGGTCGCGCAGCGATTGCGCGACGATCCAGATGTCGGCCTTGGTACGATCGAGCGCGGCCAATGGCGTCAGCCGGTCGCGATAGACGCCGACCACGGCCTGCGCATTATCCTTGCCGCTGATCTTGGACAGGATGTCCGCGCTGGTTTCGATGACGTCGCCACCCGCCGCTTCCATCGCCGCGATCAGCTCGGCCGCCAGCGGATGGGTGGACCCGGCGTGGAACAGCATTTCGGGCAGCACGCCTTCCTCACGCGCTTCGGTCAGGATGCGCAGGCCCTCGGCCAGGAACAGGCCTTCGGCCTTGCGAAACTTCTTTTCGCGTAAGGATCGGACACGCTTCACCAGCGGGTTTGAAAATCCGGTGATTTCGCGTGCCACGGTTGCTCGACGTCCCAATTGCCCAAGGAATGGGCTTCTCTATCGACGGAAACGACAAAAGGACAGAGGGCAGGGGTCGGCCGGTCGTTCGGCGATGGATTTGATCGCAAAATCTTGCGAAGGAGCGGGCATGGATTCCCACGCCCCCCAATCACCGCCGCCACCCTTCTCGCCCAAGATTGAGGACGGCTTCTTCCTTGGCGTCGTGCTGCTGGTGTCGGTCGCCTTTTTCCTGGTGATACAACCCTTTCTGGCGGCGATATTGTGGGGCGTGATCGCCGCCATTCTGTTCGCGCCGGTATATCGCAACATATTGGCGGCTATACCCACGCATCAAAATGCCGCTGCGCTGATCACCCTGTTCCTGATCCTCGTCATCGTCATCGTTCCGGCCTTTGTGCTGGGAGCGGCGTTGTTGCAGGAAGCGGCGCATTTTTATGGCAAGATCCAATCCGGGGAGATCGACTTCGCCCGCCTGTTCTCCCAGGCCATGGCGAGCTTGCCGGAATGGACGCGGCCTTATCTGGGGCGGATCGGCCTTAGTAATTTCGACGCGGCGCAGGCGATGCTGACCAAGGGCATTACCAGCAGTTTCCGGATGCTCGCGGCGCAGGCCTTCCAGATCGGCCAGAGTGCGTTCAGCTTCTTCATGGCGCTGGGTGTCATGCTCTATCTGTCCTACTTCCTGCTGCGCGATGGCGAAAAACTGTCGCAGCGGATCGCTGTGGCCGCGCCGTTGCGGGCCAGCCAGCGTCAGGCGCTGATCCAGCAATTCGTCATCGTCATCCGGGCGACGATCAAGGGCAGCCTCGTGGTCGCCATCGTTCAGGGGTTGATTGGCGGCATCGTCTTCTGGGCCTTGGGGATACAGGGTGCGCTGTTGTGGGGCGTGCTGATGGGTGCCTTCTCGCTGCTGCCCGCGATCGGCACGGCGATCGTGTGGGTGCCGGTCGCCATCTTTCTGTTTGCAAGCGGCGCGATCTGGAAGGCCATCATCTTGGTGGCGTGCGGCGTTATGATCATCGGTATGGTCGACAATGTGCTCCGCCCAATCCTGGTCGGCCGCGACACGCGCATTCCCGATTATGTCGTGCTGATCACGACGCTGGGCGGCATCGAATTGTTCGGCTTCAACGGCATCGTCATTGGCCCGGTGATCGCGGCGCTCTTCATCGCGACCTGGAATATTTTCACCCGCATGCGGCTGACGGGAAGCGGGGCGGCGGGTTGAGACATTGAGTGGTGCCACCCGGCCAGCCAAGGCGGCGGGCCGGGTGGCGCGCGCTTCGCCTTAATCCCCGAAGCTGCGGGGCGCGGGGGCGACGACGGTCAGGTTGCCTGCGCCGATCTCAGTCACTTCCAGCGCGCGTTCAGCGACGCCGGAGCGCGAGAAGCGGAAGGCGCCGTCGATGCCGGAAAAGCCGCCCGCGTCGCGCAGGCGCGCAGCGGGGAAGGCGCTGCCGGGCTTCCAGTCCTGCGCGATCCGCACCGTCAGCAGCACGGCGTCATAGCCGAGCGAGGACAGGCGGAAGGGCGCGCTGCCGTAGCGCGCACGATATTTGGTGGCGAGTTGGCGATAGAGGCTGTCCGAAACACTGGCGAACCAGGCCCCGCGCAGCACGGGGCTGGCCGACAGCGTGCCTTCGGTATTCCACAATTCGGTGCCGAGCAGCCGTGCGGTCGCGCCGCCATTCTTGCGCACGATCGGCGCGATCTGTAGCGCGACGCGGCCGCTGTCGGCGATCAGCAGGGCGTCATAGCTGGAGGAGGCCTGCAATTTCTTGACCGCCGCCGTCATCGACGCGGGGCTGCGGTCGAAGGTCTGCATCGACACGACCGTACCGCCCGCCTGCTCCACCGCGCGCAGCAGGGCGTTGCCCGCCCGCTCGCCATAGGTGCCGCGCGGGATAAGTGCGCCGAACTGGCTCAGCCCCTTTTGCCGGGCGAAGCCGACGACGCGCTCGATCGACTGATTGGGGTTGTAGCCCATGATATAGACGCCGCTGCCCGCAACGCCGCTGTCGTTGGAGAAGCTGATCACCGGCACATTGGCGCGCGCCGCGATCGGCCCGATCACGCGGGCGTCGTCGGCCAGCAAGGGGCCAAGGATCAGGCGGTTGCCATCGGCCAGTGCCTTGTTGGCGGCCGCCGCCGCGCCCAGCGCCGTGTCATAGGTGGTGATGCGGACCTTGTCGGTCTTGGTATCCATCAGCGCCAGCGTGGTGGCGTTGGCGATCGACTGGCCGACGCCCGCATTGGTGCCACTCATCGGCACCAGCAGCGCGACGCGATGGCGCAGCGTGTCGGTGGGCAGGCCTTCGGTCACGGTCGGACCTGACGGCTGGGCCGGGCCGGTGGGCGTCGTCGGGGCCGGTCCCTTGGGCACGATCGACTGACAGGCGGCGAGCATCAGGGCGCTCGCGGCGAAAGCCAGCCGTGCGCCGCGTTTGAGGGAAGCGAACAAGTCCGCTTGCCGGGAGGCATCCGTCTCTGTCATCTGGCGTCCTTATGGAAACTCAATCATCGGGTCTTGAACCTGGGCTTTATATCGTCGCGGGGCCGATCGGCAACCTTGGTGACCTCACGCCGCGCGCAGCGGAGGTGTTGCGGCTGGCCGATGTCGTCGCGGTCGAGGATACGCGGGTCAGCGCGCGGCTGCTCCGCCATGCAGGCTCTGATCGGCCGATGCTGCCCTATCACGACCATAGCGGCGAAAATGTGCGCCAGCGACTGGTCGAGCGGATGGCGGGCGAATCGGTCGCTTTGCTGTCGGATGCGGGCACGCCGCTGATTTCCGATCCGGGCTACAAGCTGGTGCGCGATGCGCGGGCGGCGGGGCGGCGCATCACGACGCTGCCAGGGCCAAGCGCGGCGATCGCGGCGCTGACCCTGTCGGGGCTGCCGACCGATCGATTCCTGTTCATGGGCTTCCTGCCGAGCAAGGCCAAGGCGCGGGGCGACGCGCTGGATGAGGTGGCGGGATTGCGGGCGACTCTGGTCTTCTACGAAAGCGGGCCGCGCCTGTCCGAAAGCCTGTCGGCGATGGCGGCGCATCTGGGCGACCGGGAGGCGGCGGTCAGCCGGGAAATCAGCAAGACCTTCGAGGAAACGGCGTGCGGCACGCTGAGCGAACTGTCCGCCCGCTATGCCGAGGCCGCGCCCAGGGGCGAGATCGTGGTGACCGTCGGCCCGCCGGGCGAAGCGCCGCCCGCCACCGCTGAAGATGCGGACGCCGCGCTGCGTGAGGCGCTGACCCGGTTGTCCGTGTCGAAGGCGGCCGGCGAGGTGGCGAAGAAACTGGGGCTGGACCGGCGCACGCTCTATGACCGGGCGACGGAATTGAAGGGGTGAAGCGCGAAAGCGCCGAGCGCCGCGAGCGGCAGGCGGAGAGGATCGCCGCCTGGTGGCTTCGGCTCAAAGGCTGGCAAATCGTCGGGCGGCGGATGCGGACGGCGGCGGGGGAGGTCGATCTGGTCGCGCGCAAGGGCACGATGCTGGCCTTTGTCGAGGTGAAGGCGCGCGCCACGGCGGCGGAACTGGACATGGCAATCGACGAACGGCGGTTGCGCCGGGTCGCGGCGGCGGCGGAAATATTGTGGCATGAGCTGGGCAAAGCGGGGGACGATATGCGAATCGACGTCATCCTCCTTGCGCCCGGCCGCGCGCCACGCCATCTGGCGAATGTCTGGCATGGGGGGTGATTTGTCCTTCCATACACCCCTTCGTCACCCTGAACTTGTTTCAGGGTCCATTAGCTCTGCGGCTGCGGATATACGCGGCGGTAGGACGAATGGATGCTGAAACAAGTTTAGCATGACGAGTCATTATATGAGGATGACCCCAATGACGCAGCTCAACCCCCTGACCGTCGCGGTGCAGATGGACCCGATGGAGGGCATCAAGATCGCGGGCGATTCGACCTTTCATATCATGCTGGCGGGGCAGGCGCGGGGGCACCGCCTCTATCATTATCTCGCCCATGACCTGACGTTCCGCGAGGGCCGGGTGCTGGCCAAGGCGCGGCCGGTGCATGTGCAGAAAGTGGATGGCGATCATTTCGCCTATGGTCCGGAAGAGATGATCGACCTGGGCCGTGATGTCGATGTCGTGCTGATGCGGCAGGATCCGCCCTTCGACCTGTCCTACATCACCGCCACCCATTTGCTGGAGCGGGTGCAGGATGAGACGCTGGTGGTCAACGATCCCGCCAGCGTCCGCAATGCGCCTGAAAAATTGTTCGTGCTGGATTATGCGCGCTTCATGCCGCCGACGATGATCACCCGCGACCTGGCCGAAGTGCGATCCTTCCTCGCCGAACATGGCGAAATCGTGGTCAAGCCGCTCTATGGCAATGGCGGCGTGGCGGTGTTCCATGTCGGCAAAAATGGCGCCAACCTCTCTTCGCTCGTGGAACTCTTCAACGCCTCATGGGTCGAGCCATTCATGGTTCAGGCATTCATTCCCGGCGTCGCGGAGGGCGACAAGCGTATCGTGCTGATCGACGGCGAAGTCGCGGGCGCGGTCAACCGCATTCCCGGCGCTGGCGAAATCCGCTCCAACCTGGCGGTCGGCGGCTCTGCGGCCAAGACCGTGCTGACCGACAAGGAGCGCGAAATCTGCGCAGCGATGGGGCCGGAACTCAAGCGTCGCGGCCTGTTGTTCGTGGGTATCGACGTAATCGGCGGCGAATGGCTGACCGAGATCAACGTGACCTCGCCAACCGGCATCGTCTCGATCGAGGCGTTCGACGGGACTGACACGGGTGGGCTGATCTGGGACGCGATCGACGCAAGGCTGGCAGCGCGGGCGGCAATTTGAGGATTGGTTGTTATCTTTCGCCCGTTCGGGCTGAGCATGTCGAAGCCCTTTTCTTTTTTTCAAGAAGTGCGGCACCCTTCGACTGCCTGCCAAGGCAGGCGCTCAGGACAGGCTTCGACAAGCTCAGGGCGAACGGAGGATGGGTTGGTACCCGGTTGCGGACGTCAGCAGCATGTTGGGCTGTGAGCAATATATATGACTGACTGGGTGCTGCGCCTGATTGATGCAGGCGGCTATTGGGGTATTTTTCTGCTGATGGTGCTGGAAAATGTCTTTCCGCCGATCCCGTCCGAACTGATCATGGGCATTGGCGGCATCCGTGTCGGCCAGGGGCGGATGGACATGGGCTGGTTGCTGGTGGCGGGCACGCTGGGCACCACGGTCGGCAATTATTTCTGGTACATGATCGGCCATGTGCTGGGCTTTGCCCGGTTGAAGCCGCTGGTCGATCGCTATGGCCGCTGGGCGACTCTGGAGTGGCGCGATGTGGAGGCGCTGGACCGCTTGTTCGGCAAATATGGCCAGATCGTCGTCTTCGTCTTCCGCTTCATGCCTGCGCTGCGGACCATGGTGTCGCTGCCCGCCGGGCTGTTTCGGATGGGGCATATCCGCTTCCTGCTGTGGACCACCGGCGGGGCGCTGATATGGAACATCATCCTGGCCTATGCCGGTTTCATATTGGGCAAGAATTTCAGCGAGATCGATAAATATATCGGCCCGGCAGCGACCATCTGCGTCGTCGGCGCGGTCGTTCTCTATCTGTGGCGGCTGGCGACCTGGAAGCCCAAAGGTTAGGCGCGCGGATGGGCGTTGCGATAGACGTCCATCAAATGCGCTGCATCGACCTGGGTATAGACCTGGGTCGATGACAGGCTGGCGTGACCGAGCAATTCCTGAAGGCTGCGCAGATCAGCGCCGCGCCCCAGCAGATGCGTCGCGAAACTGTGGCGCAGCGCATGGGGCGTGGTGCGGTCTGACAAGCCCAGCCGACCGCGCGCCCCCTGTACGGCGCGGCGGATCAGCGCGGGCGACAGCGGCCCGCCGCGCGCGCCCCGGAACAGCGCTTCGTCGCGGGTCATGGGGAAGGGGCATTGGTCGACATAGGTTTCGATCGCCTGGCGTACCTGTGGCAGCAGCGGGACTTGCCGGGTCTTGTTGCGCTTGCCGGTGACGCGCAGCGTGCCGGCGAGCGGAAGCGCCGCGCCGGTCAACCCCATCGCCTCGCCGATGCGCAGGCCCGCACCGTACAGCAGCAGCAGCACTGCCCAGTCGCGCGCGCCGATCCACGGCAGGCGCGCGGTTTCGGCTATGTCCTGCGCCAGCGCGACGGCTTCGTCGGGCGAGATGGGGCGGGGCAGGCCGCGTTTGGCGGGTGGTCCCTTGAGCAGTGGCACGCGGGCATCCTCGCCGCCTGTAAAGCGCAGAAAACCGCGCACCGCCGACAGTTCGCGCGCCGCCGATAGATTGCCGATCCCGTCCATGCGCCGCACCGTCAGAAAGGCGCGCAGGTCCGCCTGGTCGATCCGCGCCAGGCTGGCTGCGGTCACCGCTTCGCCATGATGCTGTTCGAGAAAAGCGACCAGCCGCTCGGCCGTCGCGACATAGGCGCGCACCGTATGGATCGACCGGCGACGGTCGAGCGCAAGATGATGACGCCAGCGGTCTATGAGGTCTGGGGAGGGCATGGGCGGGAGGATAGGGCAGGTTAGGGGAAATGGGAAATGCGGGATCGGCATGCGGCATGTCCCTAAAATCCTCCCCTGTAAGGGCAGGGCTATCGCATATGACCAAGCATTGAGAGAAGGAATGCATCGTTCCACCCTGCTCGTTTGATTTTGCCTTTGATTGATCCCTTGTCC
>NZ_JAVDWV010000012.1:0-169172 GCF_031457465.1 Sphingobium xenophagum | reverse complement strand
AGCGAATGTTCGGCAAGTTGAAGCAACAACGCCGCATCGCCACCCGCTATGACAAAACCGTCCTGTCGTTCGAAAGCTTCCTCAACCTCGCCGCTGCACGGCTATGGCTGAAGTCTTTTGTCAACGCGGCCTAGGCGTCTAACCGGATCGCCGGGGTTCCTGGTGAATCCCGGCGATCACCTTGTCAACTATCTGGCGGCTTAACCACTCCCATTCCGCCACCCGCCCAAAACAGCCTCCACATTCCCACGCTGCCTGGCCTGATCCAGCGCCTTGTAGACCGACTTACGGATACGCGGCGACATCGCCTCCCCGCGATCCTCCGCAACTCGCTGGGCTATGGCGTCGGTTGTCATCGGCCCATTAGCTTTTCGAAGGACGGCGAACACGGCGCGGGTTATTTCTCCCTTCGCCGCCCAGGTAACACGACCAACAATGCGAAGCGGTGGGATGGCCTCAATATCCATGTCGGGAGCGAACGACTCCAGCACTCTGTCTAACGCCGATAATTCATCGGAAAGCCCGGCATGTTCGTCGGCCAGCATGTTCATGCGACAAGTCAGTTCGCGGCGGCGGCGTACAAGTGCGGATATAGCTATGATGCTCATACGATGACATTACGGCACGCGCGCGATTATGTCTGCCATTGTGTTGGTGCGTTTGCTACATAATGCCCGCGAAGGCGGGAGAGGGCAAGGAGACATCATTATCCTTGCCGACCGCCCCCCCGCCCCTACATCCACCGCTTGACCCATTCCCTGTTGCAATGCAGCATTGCGTCCCATGGCGACTCTTTCCCCCTCCCCCTCCGCCCCTGCGATCACGCAGAATCCCGACATCCGCTTTCTGGGGCGCCTGCTGGGCGACGTGATCCGGGCTTATGGGGGGGAGAGCCTGTACAAGCAGACCGAATATATCCGGTCGGCGTCGGTCGATCGGGCGCGCGGGGTGCAGGGGGCGGACCTGACCGATACCGGGCTGGATGCGCTGACGCTGGATGATACGCTGAATTTCGTGCGCGGGTTCATGCTGTTTTCGATGCTCGCCAATCTGGCCGAAGACCGGCAGGGCATCGCCGGCGAGCCGGGCGCCGATGTCGCATCGGTGCTGGCACGGCTGGAGTCGCATGGCATTGGCCGCGACGCGGTGCTGGATCTTCTGACGCACAGCCTGATCGTGCCGGTGCTGACCGCGCACCCGACCGAGGTGCGGCGCAAGAGCATGATCGATCACAAGAACCGCATCGCCGACCTGATGCTGCTCAAGGATGCGGGTCGCGAAGAGACGGAGGATGGCGAAAATCTGGACGAGGCGATTTTCCGCCAGATCGCCCTGCTGTGGCAGACCCGCCCGCTGCGGCGCGAAAAATTGTTCGTTGCGGACGAGATCGACAATGTGCTGGCCTATTTCCGCGATACCTTCCTGCCGGTGTTGCCTGCGTTGTATGCGCGGTGGGAGCGGGTGCTGGGCGCGCGGCCGCAAAGTTTCCTGCGGGTGGGGAGCTGGATCGGCGGCGACCGCGACGGCAATCCCTTCGTTCAGGCGCCGCAGTTGCGCCACGCGCTGCAGCGTGGCTGTCAGGCGGCGATCGCTTATTATCTGGATGCGTTGCACGCGCTGGGGGCCGAACTCTCGCTGTCGACCGAATTGGCGCATGTGCCGCAGGCGGTGCTGGACCTGGCCGAGGCCAGCGGCGATGCGTCGCCCAGCCGGGGGGACGAACCCTATCGCCGCGCCATATCCGGCATCTACGCCCGGCTGGCCGCGACCTGCACCGCGCTGACCGGCACGCAGCCCGCCCGGCCGTCGGCGCTCAAGGGCGAGGCCTATGCCATGCCGCAGGATTTCCGCCGCGATCTGGTGACGGTGGCCCAGGGGCTGGCGAGCGAGGGCAATGGCGCGCTGTCGAGCGGCGGGGCATTGGGCCGCCTGATCCGCGCGGTCGAGACGTTCGGCTTTCACCTCGCCACGCTCGACATGCGGCAGAATAGCGACGTGCATGAGCGGGTGGTGGCTGAGCTGCTCAAGGTCGCCGGGGTCGAGCCGGACTATGCGGCGCTTGACGAATATGCGCGCATCGCGCTGCTGCGCAAGGAACTGGCGAGCAACCGGCCGCTGGGGTCGCGCTTTTCGGCCTATGGCGAGGAAACCGCGTCGGAACTGGCGATCGTCCATGCGGCGGCGGAGGCGCATCGCGTCTATGGCCCGCAATGCATCACCCATTATATCATTTCCAAGGCCGAAAGCGTGTCCGACATGCTGGAGGTCAATATCCTGCTGAAAGAAGCCGGGCTGTGGCAGGCGGGCGTCGATGGCGCTCCGCCGCAGGCCGCGATCATGGCGATCCCGCTGTTCGAGACGATCGGTGATCTGGAGGCCGCGCCCGCGATCATGTCCGCCTATTTCGGCCTGCCCGAAATTGCAGGCGTGGTGCAGGCGCGCGGCCATCAGGAAGTGATGATCGGCTATTCGGACAGCAACAAGGATGGCGGCTACATCACCTCGACCTGGAGCCTCTACAAGGCGAGCCAGGCGCTTGCTCCCGTCTTTGCCGATGCGGGCGCGGCGATGCAGCTGTTCCACGGGCGCGGCGGTGCGGTCGGGCGCGGGGGCGGGTCGGCCTTCGCCGCGATCCAGGCGCAGCCGCGCGGGACGGTGCAGGGGCGCATCCGCATTACCGAACAGGGCGAGATGATCGCCGCGAAATTCGGGTCGCGCGATGTCGCCATGACCAATTTGGAGGCGATGACCAGTGCGACGCTGCTCGCCAGCCTGGAGCCGGAGGGGATTTCAGAGCGCGACGCCGCGCGCTTTACCGCGGCGATGGATGAATTGTCCAAGAACGCTTTCGCGGCCTATCGCGACCTGGTTTACGGCACGGAGGGGTTCAAGGAATTTTTCCGGCAATTGACGCCGATCCAGGAAATTTCCGGCCTCAAGATCGGATCGCGCCCGGCGAGCCGCACCAAGAGCAATGCGATCGAGGATCTGCGCGCCATCCCCTGGGTGTTCAGCTGGGCGCAGGCGCGGGTGATGCTGCCGGGCTGGTATGGCGTGGGCCAAGCGCTCGCCGGGTTCGAGGACAAGGCGCTGCTCGCCGACATGGCGCAGCATTGGTCCTTCCTCAAATCCGCGCTCGCCAATCTGGAGATGGTGCTGGCCAAGTCGGACCTCGGCATCGCGGCGCAATATCTGCCGCTGGTCGAGGATCAGGGGATAGCCGACACGCTGTTCGGGCGCATCCGCGAGGGGTGGAACCAGACGCATGACGGGCTGCTCGCGGCGACGGGGCAATCGCGGCTGCTGGAGAAGAATGCGGCGCTGGAAACCTCGATCCGGCTGCGCCTGCCCTATATCGAGCCGCTCAACCTGCTGCAGGTCGAACTGTTGAAGCGCCACCGCGCGGGCGAGGATGATCCGCGCATCAAGGAGGGCATCGAACTGTCGATCAACGCGATCGCGACGGCATTGCGCAATAGCGGCTAGAAAACGAGAATCCGGGACGGCGGCAGTCCAATGCGCCGTCCCGAACCCCAGTCCCTGCCGCGGCAGGGATTGACGGGTGGGGCGAGCCGTTACGGCCCGCCCGAACCATTAGATCAGAATTTCGCGACGACACCAGCCATTGGGCGGATCGAGCGGAAATTACCCATGGTGTCAGCCTGCACCCGGAAACGGATGTTGCTGCTCATGGCCGAACTACCCATGTCGGCGGGCGAAAGTTCCACGCCAGCGCCATAGGTGGTGCCATGAAAGTCCGGGCTGTCGGGACCGAGTGCGTCGAAATTGACCCACTTATAGCCGACCTTGCCGAAGATCATGCTGTCCTTGCCGGCCTTCACGCCGACGCGGCCTGCTGCATTATATTCCCAGTCGATGTCGCCCGACACGCCCTTGGACGCGCCACCTTCGACGCCGAGAACGATCGGCCCTGCGACATTATAGTTCACGCCAGCGACGCCTTCGACCATGCGGCCCTTATAGCCGACAGGCGGGATGCCTTCCTTGCCGGTTTCGCTGTCGAAATTATGCACGCCGCCCATCACGCCGACATAAGGTTCGAGGCGACGGGTAGAACTGCCATCGTCCTGCGCCATCGCAACGGCGGGAATGAAGGACGCAGCGGCAGCCGCTGTGAAAAGCAGTGTCTTCATGGGGGTAACCCTTTTTCTATTGTTGAGGATAAGCAGCGGTGTGGACCCGCCGGGTCGGCGCGAGCGCTCCAAGCGGCTGCACCAGACACGACACCAAATGACCAGACCCGCCCGAAGGTTTCCTGAACAGAAATGGAAAATCGCGCAAATCGCGATTATGTGATGGAAAAAGCACGGTTTCTGTCGGCCAGATGAACGAAAGCCGACTTATCTGAACCTCGGATAAACGGCGAATGCAGGCGTCGATTTTCATTCACAACCAATTCAACCGCCCAGCGTTAAGCCCATAGCATGATAAGATGAGGAGAAAGGCGATGACGGGAATCCGACATCGGTTGCTGGCCACGATGGGCCTGATTGGCGCGCTTGCCCTGGGCGGTTGCGGTTATAATGACGGCTTTGGTTATGGCGGCGTGAGCGTCGGCACTGGCTATTATGGCGGTGGCGGCTTTTACGGCGATGGCTATTATGGTCCCGGCGGATTTTACCAGCCCGGTGCTTTTGGTGGCTGGTACAATAATTTCTATTATCCCGGCTCTGGCATTTATGTTTACGATCGTGGCGGACGCCGTCATCGCTGGAATGATGGACAACGTCGCTATTGGGAGGGCCGTCGTGTCGAACGCAGGGATGATCGCTGGCGCGGCCGGGAGAATGCCGGACGGGGCGAATGGCGTGGGCGCGGCAATGATGGTCGGCCCGGCAACTATGTTCGCCCACGGCCCCAGCCGGGCGTGGAAGGCGATCGAGGCCGCGGCCGCTGGCAGGGCAATAACGCCGTGCGTCCTTCGGATCAGGCCCGACCGCCCCGTCAAGGTGGCAGACAGATGAGCCAGCCCCGCCCGGAACGCAATATGGGCGTGCGATCCGCGCCGAACATGCGTGCCGATCGTCCGTCGCGCTCCAATAGCCGTGGCCCGGCCATGCGGACGCGCCCGAACTGATGCGGGTGTCGGTCAAGGCTATGCTGATACCGCCCCTCCTGCTCGTCGCGGCCTGCGACGGGCGGGAGGAAAGCGCGATCGACAATCTCGCCAATGGCGCGAATGTGGCCCAGGTGGAAAACAGCTTTCGCGCTGAGGCAATGGCTGTGCTGGAACCGCTTGATCCGCCAGCGCCCGGTACGCCGGGCGGACTGCCGGTCGATCCTGCCCCGCTTGCCGAAGGATCGATCGATCCCGACAGCGCGCAGGGCGCGGCGCAGGTCGTGCAGGGCTATTATGGCCTGCTGGAGGAAAAGCGGTTTGAAGATGCGCAGGCACTGTGGAATCCGCGCGGCCAGATCGGCACGCAGGATGACGCCCATTTCGCAGCGCGCTTCCGGGGCTTTAGTGAGATACACGCCAATGTCGGCGCGCCGTCCGAGCCGGAGGGTGCGGCAGGATCGCTCTATGTGACCGTGCCGGTTCAGCTTTACGGGCGGATCGCTGCGAACGGCAAGCCCTTCTACGCGCTGCGTCAGGTGGTGCTGCATCGGGTCAATGACGTGCCCGGATCTACCGCCGAGCAGCGGCGCTGGCACATCGAACGGATCGGTGGCTACACCCCGCCGATTGAAGCAGCCGATGCTGCCAATGCAATGGCCGGTATTTCCATGACCGACGGCATGGCAGGCAAGGCCAAGAAATAACCCCCCTCCGCTTCGAGAAGGTCGAACACCGCCAAAATTCAGGCGGTTCGACTTCCCGAAGCGGACGGTGATTGTCAGATCAGGCGACGGTCGCCTTGACGATCTTGCCCGGCGTGCGCGGCGGCTCGCCCTTGGGCAGCGCGTCGACATATTCCATGCCCGACGTCACTTCGCCCCAGACGGTATATTGGCCGTCGAGGAAGGTCGCATCGTCGAAGCAGATGAAGAACTGGCTGTTGGCGCTGTTCGGGTTGGACGAACGCGCCATCGAGCAGACGCCGCGGACGTGCGGCTGGCGGCTGAACTCAGCCTTGATGTCGGGCAGCTTGGAACCGCCCATGCCGTTGCCGGTCGGATCGCCGCCCTGTGCCATGAAGCCGGCGATGACGCGGTGGAACACGACGCCATCATAGAAGCCGTCCTTGGCGAGCGTGGTGATACGCTCGACATGGCCGGGGGCGAGGTCAGGACGCAGCTTGATGACGACGTCGCCGCCACTGTCGAGGGCGAGGGTAAGTGTTTCTTCGGCCATGATGATCCTCTCTTGCCGGGGAAGGGGTAGTGGCCCCCATATAGAGGCTATCAAAGGGGATGGAAGATTGTTGTGGATAAGGCGTTCATTGCCGCCGCCCCATTGCAATTCCAGTGTGCATAGGCGAAAGCACCCCCATGTTACAGGAACCGGACAGTAGCGCGCGCCATGAGCGATCGCGGCAACATGGCCGATGCCCGGCCCGATGAAGAGCTGATCGACGCGACCGCGAACGATCAGGCCGAATCCCGTCATGACGAGGATGACCGGCTGAGACCCGAATATGTGACGGCCGTGCTGGACGCGGTGGAAGATGGCGACGCGGAGCGGGCGCGCGATCTCGTGTCGCCGCTTCACCCCGCCGACATTGCCGATCTGCTCGAACTTTCGCCTGCCGACCGGCGCGGCGCGGTGGCGGCGGCGCTGGGCGATCTGGTCGGCGCGGAAGTGCTGTCAGAACTCAACGATTATGTCCGCGACGACCTGATCGGCGATCTGGCGCCGGAACAGGTGGCGGGATTCGCGGCCGAACTCGACACCGACGATGCCGTCGCGATGATCGAGGATATGGACGATGCCGACCAGCAGGCCGTCCTCGATGCGCTCGACCCCGAAGATCGCGCCGCGATCGAAAGCGCGCTGTCCTACCCGGAGGAATCCGCCGGGCGCCTGATGCAGCGCGACCTGGTCGCCGTGCCCGAACATATGACGGTCGGTCAGGTGATCGACTATCTGCGCGACCATGGCGACCTGACGGCCGATTTCTGGGAAATCTACGTCGTCGATGCGATGCACCGGCCGGTCGGCTATTGCCAGTTGAGCTGGATTCTCACCTGCCCCCGTTCGGTCGCGATGGCCGACCTGATGAAGCGCGAACAGACGCTGATCCCGGTGGATATGGACCAGGAGGAAGTGGCGCTGCGCTTCCAGAAATATGCGCTGATCTCCGCCGCCGTCGTCGATGCAAGCGGGCGGCTGGTCGGCATGGTCACGGTCGATGACGTGGTCCACATCATTGCCGAGGAAGCGGGCGAGGACATATTGCGCCTGTCGGGTGCGGGCGAAGGCGACATTAACGAACCGATCCTGATGACGGTGCGTGCGCGCCTGATCTGGCTGGTCGTGAACCTTGGCACGGCGATGCTGGCCGCGTCGGTCGTCGGCCTGTTCGAAGGGACGATCGAACGCTTCGCCATGCTCGCCGCGCTGATGGGCATCGTGTCGGGCATGGGTGGCAATGCGGGGACGCAGACGCTGGCCGTGGTCGTGCGCGCGCTCGCCACCAACCAATTGACCAGTTCCAATACTGTGCGGATGATAGGGCGCGAGTTCCGCATTGCGGCAACCAATGGCGCAACGCTCGGCACCTTGACCGCAGTCGGTTCCTATATGCTCTATGGTCGGCTCGACCTGTCGCTGGTGTTCGGCGCGGCGCTGCTCATCAACAATATGGTGGCGGGACTGGCCGGGGTATTGGTGCCGATCACGCTGGAACGCAATAATATCGACCCGGCGGTTTCCTCCTCGGTTTTCGTGACGACAATGACCGACACGATGGGCTTTTTTGCGTTTCTGGGCCTGGCCACGCTTTTCCTGCGTTGAAGCGAGGCGGCATCCACCCCAGATCGGACCCATGCCGCTGCACATCACCAAGATCGCCTTTCGCAGCGAAAGCCCCGCCACCTTGCGCGCGTGGCTCGAAAACCAGCCCGGCGAAGCCCGGATCACCACCCGCTATCTGCCCAAGCGAGTCGAGGAGATGGCGGGCGGATCGCTCTATTGGATCCACGCCCATATGATCGTCGGCCGCAGCCCGATCCTGGGCTTCGAGGAAACGGGGCAAGGCCGCCATTGGGTCCGGCTCGAACCGCGCCTCATCCCTGTCCACGCTTCCCCCAAGCGCGCGCATCAGGGCTGGCGCTATCTGGAGGACAAGGACGCGCCGCCAGACCTGGCCGATGGCGAGGTCGATGCGCGCGACGCCATGCCGCCTGCCTTGCTGCACGAACTGGCGAAGCTCGGTCTAGTATAAAGGGCATAAGCTTTTGAAACGCTGGACTTGTTGCTAGAAAGAACATAGCACGAACGCTATGGTTCAGATGTCCACCCGTCAGAAGCTCGAAATCCTGGCCGATGCCGCCAAATATGACGCCTCTTGCGCGTCGTCCGGCACATCGAAACGGGATTCGCGCGGCGGCAAGGGCATCGGATCGACCGAAGGGATGGGCATTTGCCATGCCTATGCGCCCGATGGACGCTGCATCTCGCTGCTCAAGATCTTGCTGACCAACAGCTGCATCTTCGACTGCCATTATTGCATCAACCGCAAGTCGAGCGACGTGCGCCGCGCGCGTTTCACCGCGAAGGAAGTGGTGGACCTGACGCTCAGCTTTTACCGCCGCAATTATATCGAGGGGCTGTTCCTGTCCTCCGGCATCATCCGCTCGTCCGACTATACGATGGAGCAGATGGTCGAGGTGGCGCGCTCCTTGCGCGAGGATCATGATTTTCGCGGCTATATCCATTTGAAGACCATCCCCGATGCCGATCCCGGCCTGATGCGGCAGGCGGGGCTGCATGCCGACCGGCTGTCGATCAATGTCGAACTGCCGACCGAAAGCGGCCTCAAGCGGCTTGCGCCGGAAAAGGATGGCACCCGGATCGAAGGCGCGATGGGCCAGATGCGGACCGAGATGGAGGATAGCGGCGACGCACGCCGCAAATATCGCCATGCCCCGCGCTTTGCGCCGGCGGGCCAGTCCACCCAGATGATCGTGGGCGCGGATGCCGCCGACGATCGGGCGATTATCACGCGCGCGAGCAGCCTCTATGACCGCCACCGGCTGCGCCGCGTCTATTATAGCGCCTTTTCGCCCATCCCCTCGCCCAGCGCCGTGCTGCCGCTCAAGCGCCCGCCGCTGATGCGCGAACATCGGCTCTACCAGTCCGACTGGATGATGCGCTTCTATGGCTATGACGCGAGCGAAGTGGCGGCGGCGACCGATGCGGAAACCGGCCACCTGCCGCTCGACATTGATCCCAAGCTCGCCTGGGCGCTCAACCATCGCGCCATCTTTCCGGTCGACGTCAATCGCGCGCCGCGTGAGGCGCTGCTGCGGGTGCCGGGCCTGGGGGTGAAGGCGGTCGATCGCATCCTCGCCAGCCGTCGCCATCGCCGCCTGCGGCTCGACGATGTTGCGCGGATGACGACCTCTATCAAGAAGCTGCGACCCTTTCTGGTGGCGGCGGATTGGCGCCCGGTGGCGCTCATTGACCGCGCCGATCTGCGCGCGCGCATGACGCCGCCCGCCAGCCAGCTCGAACTCTTTGCCTGACCACGACTTTTCCGGTTGCTTCCGAGTCGCGATCGTGGAATTCTTTGGCTTTCCGTCATTCAGGGGGTCGGGTCTTGGCGACGATGTTCGACAATCAGGCAATGGGCCGCAGCGGCGGCTTTGCGAAGCGGATCAGCAGCCATCTGGCGGCGGCGCTGGTGGTTTTTTGCCTGTTGCAGATTTTCATCGTCGCGAAAATGGGCGGATCGCTGGTGCTGCACCTGGGCGTCATCGTCGCGATTGGTGGCTATGCCATCGCCGCGCGCGGACTGGAACGGCGCTGGCAGATGCTGGACCACAGCAGCCTGTCGCGCAGCGGCCTGGCCCTCCGCTTCCGCCGCGACGTGATGCAACTCTGGGCCGCCAGCCTGGTCGGCGCGGCGCTCTGGATTCCGGTCGCCATCATCTTCCGCGCCCTGTTCGGCTGAAGGCGGATCGGCGGGAGCCAATTGCCGTTCGCGTCGTTGTGATCCTTCGAACCAGGGAGGAACCAGCATGGCCGACATCACTATTTTCGATCGCCTGAAGCAGGATCATGACGCGCATCGCCAGCTTTTCGAGAAGATGGCCAAGGCGGAAAGCGACGACCAGCTCGAAAAACTGTTCGCACAATTCGCCGTCGAAGTGACCGCCCATGCTGCGGCCGAGGAAGAAACCCTTTATGCCACCATGTTGTCGCGCCCGGACCTGCGCGAAGATGCGCAGCATAGCGTGTCCGAACATAAGGAAATCGACGATTATCTCGAAGAGCTGGACGGACTGAAATTCAACGGCGAAGCCTGGCGCAAGAAGTTCGCCGAGATGAAGAAGCGCTACCTCCATCATATCGAGGAGGAAGAGGAAGAAATGTTCCCGACCGCCGCCAAGGATCTGACCGCGGATGAAGAGAAGAAGCTCGGCGCGTTGTTCGCCAAGCGCAAGCCCGCCGAACTGGAACGCGCCCAGGCAGAGGATTAAGCGAGACACCATGCACCGCGTCGCCCTGACCGCGCCCGATGATATGGACGGTTGGCGGTCGGCGGCGCGGCGGCTGGCGATGGCGGGCGTCGATCCGGCGGATGTGGTCTGGCAGGTCGGGGATGCGCCAGGCGACCTGTTCGGCGACGCCCCGCTTCCGCCCGACACCAAAAACAGCGCTTTCTCCGTCCCGCGCAGCTTCGTCTCGCTGGCCGAGAGCGCAATCCTGCACAGCGACCCAAGCCGCTTTGCCTTTCTCTACGCGCTGCTGTGCCGCGTGCGCGCGCGGCCGGGCATGATGGAGGACAGCGCCGACCCGATGCTGGTGCGGGTGCAGGCGCTCGCCAAGTCGGTGCGGCGCGACATTCACAAGATGCGCGCCTTCGTCCGCTTCCGCGAGATGGAGGATGCCGACGGCCCCCGCTTCGTCGCCTGGTTCGAGCCGGACCATCATATCGTGCGCGCCAATGCCGGCTTCTTCATGCGCCGCTTCGCCACTATGCACTGGTCGATCCTGACACCCGACATCAGCATCCATTGGGACGGAACGACATTGCGCGAAGGCCCCGGCGCCAGCCGTGCCGATGCGCCGCAGGGCGACCCGGTCGAGGCGCTGTGGAAGGGCTATTATGCCGCTATCTTCAACCCGGCCCGGCTCAAGACCGGGGCAATGCTGTCGGAAATGCCAAAGAAATATTGGCGCAATCTGCCCGAAGCCGCGCTCATTCCCGACCTGATCGCCGGGGCGCAACAGCGCGAGGCGGCGATGATCGCCACCGCCCCGACCCCGCCCAGACGCGCGACCAACAGCGCGACGGCCTGGGATGCCCTGCGCGCCGAGGCCATGACCTGCACCCGCTGCCCGCTGCATCAACATGCGACCCAGACGGTGTTCGGCGAAGGCCCGCTCGCCGCGCCGCTGATGTTCATCGGCGAACAGCCGGGCGATCAGGAGGATCTGGCCGGTCGTCCCTTTGTCGGCCCGGCCGGGCAATTGTTCGACGCGGCGCTGGCGCAGGCGGGCGTCGATCGCACCCAGGCCTATGTCACCAATGCGGTCAAACATTTCAAATATGAACAGCGCGGCAAGCGGCGCATCCACCAGACCCCGGTGGCGGGCGAGGTCCAGGCCTGCCGCTGGTGGCTGGACCAGGAGCGCGGGATCCTGCGCCCGCGCATCATCGTCGCGCTGGGCGCGACCGCCGCGCGCGCGATGCTGGGCAAGGCGGTGACGATCAGCGCGACGCGCGGTGCCGCCATCCCGCTCGAAGGCGGCGCGGAAGGCTGGGTGACGGTCCACCCCAGCTATTTGCTGCGCCTGCCCGACGAAAGCCGACGGGCAGAGGAACAGGCGCGCTTCGTCGCAGACCTGGCGATGATCGGCGATCGGCTGCGCGCCTTGACCGCCGACTAAACCCTGTATTTTTGTGGGCCGCGCGCCTAAAGGCCTTGCGCGAACGCTTCCGTCCGACCCGCAACCTAGAAAGCCCCGCCATGACCGACTATCCCATCAAGCGCGCCCTCCTGTCCGTTTCGGACAAAGCGGGGCTCATCGAACTGGGACAGGCGCTGGGCAAGCATGGCGTCGAACTGGTCTCGACCGGCGGCACGGCCAAGACGCTGCGCGACGCCGGCCTGACCGTCATGGATATTTCCGACCTGACTGGCTTTCCCGAAATGATGGACGGCCGCGTCAAGACGCTGCACCCCAAGGTCCATGGCGGCCTGCTCGCGGTGCGCAACAACTCCGAGCATGTCGCGTCGATGGACGAGCATGCCATCGGCGCGATCGACCTGGTCGTCGTCAACCTCTACCCCTTCGCTGCGACCGTGGCCAAAGGCGCGGAGCGCGACGAGATTATCGAGAATATCGACATTGGCGGCCCCTCGATGGTGCGTTCGGCGGCCAAGAATCATGAAAGCGTCGCGATTGTCACGGATCCGGCCGACTATGCCCGCCTGATCGCCGAGATGGACGAAAAGGGCGGCGCGACCAGCTATGATTTCCGCCGGATGCTCGCGGCCAAGGCCTATGCTGCAACCGCTGCCTATGACTCGATGATCGCCAGTTGGTTCGCCTTCGCCGATCAGGGCGTCACCTTCCCCGAAACGCTCGCCGTTGCCAGCACGCTGGGCACCACGTTGCGCTATGGCGAAAATCCGCACCAGTCCGCCGCCCTCTATCTGCCGTCCAGCCCGTCGGCAAACGGCATTGCCCAGGCGACGCAGGTGCAGGGCAAGGAACTGTCCTACAATAATTATAACGACGCCGATGCCGCGCTGGAGCTGGTCAGCGAATTTCGCGATGGCCCGCCGACCGTGGTCATCGTCAAGCATGCCAACCCCTGCGGCGTCGCCACCGGTGCCACCCTGATCGAAGCCTATGAGGCGGCGCTCGCCTGCGACAGCGTGTCGGCCTTTGGCGGCATCATCGCGGTCAACCGCCCGCTCGATGGCCCCACCGCCGAAGCGATCAGCGGCATCTTCACCGAAGTCGTTGCCGCGCCCGACGCCGATGATGCGGCGCGCGCGATCTTTGCCAAGAAGAAGAATCTGCGCCTGCTGCTGACCGGCGACTTGCCCGATCCGGCGCGGACCGGCTTGCAAATCAAGAGCATAGCAGGCGGCCTGTTGGTGCAGAGCCGCGACAATGGCCAGGTGACGCGCGACGCGCTCAAGGTCGTGACCAAGCGCGAACCCACGGAACAGGAACTGGCCGACTGCCTCTTTGCCTGGACGGTCGCCAAGCATGTGAAGTCCAACGCCATCGTCTATGCCAAGGGCGGCAGCACCGCAGGCGTCGGCGCAGGCCAGATGAACCGCCTCGAATCCGCGCGCATCGCCGCGTGGAAGGCGAAGGACGCGGCCGAAAAGGCAGGCTGGAGCGAGCCCCGCACGATCGGCTCGGCGGTAGCCTCCGACGCCTTCTTCCCCTTCGCCGATGGCCTGCTGGCCGCTGTCGAAGCGGGGGCGACCGCCGTCATCCAGCCGGGCGGTTCGATCCGCGACGACGAGGTCATCGCCACCGCCGATGAAGCAGGCCTCGCCATGGTCTTCACCGGCATGCGCCACTTCCGGCATTAATCGTTAAAGAGGCCGGTGCGGCACGAACAGGCCAAGCCTGTTCACAAAGCTATGACACGGGTGCGAAGACATTCCCTTCGCACCCGCAAAATAACGGTTTTCCGCCACTTTTTGTCAACTGGCCCCTTTTCAAAGGCACCGGCGAGGCTTATTTACAGGGTGACCCTATTTCCACGCAGATGTGGGGCTGAAAAAAACAAAATGTTCGACAGGAGAATAGGATGAACAAGAAGATGCTGGTGGCATGTGCCGCCACGATCGCCCTTGCGCTGCCCGGAGTGGCAAGCGCCGGCAGCAATGACATGGATGTAATCGTCGACGGCCATGCGGGCACGGAAACCCGCACGCTCGCCGTATCGGTTGCCGATCTCAATCTTGCCAGCACCAACGGCATGCGCCGTGCCGATTCGCGCGTGACTCGTGCGGCCAAGCAGGTGTGCGGCTTCGTCAATGGCTCGATCCTGCCGGTAACGGAAGATTATCGCACCTGCTTTGGCCAGGCCATGGACGGTGCGCGCAGCGACCTTAGCACGCTGGCACAGCGGCAGAGCTGATCTTTGCTTTCGCCCTCCCCCACGAAGGGGACTGCAGGGGGCCGTTCCGCATCAGCGGGGCGGCCCTTTGTCTTGGGCCGACCATTAGCGCGCTTTGCTTACGCGCCATTAACCAGTCCTTAGAAGATTTCCTTCACTCCCGATGCGACGAAAGACCATCGGGGGAATAGCCTGCCATGCTGCGTACCGACCAAAATGTGGACGTCGCCATCATTGGCGCTGGCCCGGCCGGATTGACCGCTGCCTATCTGCTGACCAAACAGGGCTATAGCGTGACGGTGATCGAAAAAGACCCCGTCTATGTCGGCGGTATCAGCCGCACGGTCGAGCTGGACGGCTTCCGCTTCGACATTGGCGGCCATCGCTTCTTCTCCAAATCGCAGCAGGTGGTCGACCTGTGGAACGAGATTTTGCCCGACGACTTCATCCAGCGCCCTCGGATGAGCCGCATCTATTATGAAGGCAAATTCTACAGCTATCCACTGCGCGCGTTCGAAGCGCTGTGGAATCTGGGCGTCTGGCGCTCGACCCTGTGCATGGCGAGTTTCGCCAAGGCGCGGCTCTTCCCCAACCGCAACGTCCGCTCCTTTCAGGACTGGACCGTCAACGCCTTTGGCCACAAGCTCTTCTCCATCTTCTTCAAGACCTATACTGAAAAAGTGTGGGGCATGCCATGCGACGAAATGTCGGCCGACTGGGCGGCGCAGCGGATCAAAGGCCTGTCGCTGTGGGGCGCCGTGGTCGATGGCCTCAAGCGCTCGCTTGGCCTCAACAAAAAGCCCAATGACGGCATGGCGACCAAGACGCTGCTGGAAACCTTCCGCTATCCGCGCCTTGGCCCCGGCATGATGTGGGAAGCCGCACGCGACCGCGTGGTCGAGGGCGGCAATCGGGTGCTGATGGCGCATAGCTTCAAGCGGCTGGAGCAGGAACCGGGGGCGGATGGCTGGCGACTGGTGGCCGAAGGGCCGCAGGGCGATGTCGTCATCAACGCCGCCCATGTCATTTCCTCCGCGCCGATGCGCGAACTGGCGGCCCGCATCCATCCGCTGCCTGCGACGCTGCCCGAAGCGATGGACCTCAAATATCGCGACTTCCTGACCGTCGCGCTGATGGTGAAAGGGGAGGATATCTTCCCCGACAACTGGATTTATATCCACGACAGCAAGGTGCAGGTCGGCCGCATCCAGAATTTCCGCAGTTGGTCACCGGAAATGGTGCCGGACCCGACGCTCGCCTGCGTGGGCCTGGAATATTTCTGTTTCGAAGGCGATGGGCTGTGGTCCTCGACCGATGCCGATCTGATCGCACTGGCGACCAAGGAAATGGCGCTGCTGGGCCTGTGCAACCCCGACGATGTCGTGGGCGGCGCCGTGGTGCGGCAGGAAAAGGCCTATCCCGTCTATGACGACGCCTATGCCGCCAATGTGCAGGCAATGCGCAGCGAACTCGAAGCGCGTTATCCCACGCTGCACATGGTCGGCCGCAACGGCATGCACCGCTATAATAATCAGGATCATGCGATGATGACGGCGATGCTCACCGTCCGCAACATCGTCGCGGGCGCGCGCGTCCATGATGTCTGGTCGGTCAATGAAGACGCCGAATATCATGAGGCAGGCGATGAGGGCCAGGATGCCGACACGCAGGCCGCGCTCGCCAGCACCCGCGCCGTGCCATCGCGATTGAAGGCTGCCTGATCCGATGATCGACCGGCTGCGCGTGCTGGCCATGCTGGTCGTGCGCGCGACCTTCGCCCGCTATCTGCTCGCGAGTATCTGCGCGCTGGCGAGCGACATGGCGCTGTTCCTGGCGCTCGACCAATTAGGCGCGTTGCCTTTGCTTGCGGCCTTTGGCGGCTATGCCGGGGGGCTGCTGGTCCATTGGATCATCAGCATCCGCTTCGTCTTCGACACCGGCACGGGGCCGACCCATGCGCAGCGCGCGGGCTTCGTCGCGAGCGCGCTGCTCGGCATGGGCCTGACCCTGCTCCTCGTCGGTGGTCTGAGCGCACTTGGCCTAGCCCCGGCGCTCGCCAAGCTCGTCTCCATCCCGGTGAGTTTCCTCACCGTCTATGCGATCCGAACCTATGCCGTCTTTGCCCGCGCCTGATCGTAACCGGGCGGCGCTGCTCGCCTTGCTTGGCTGGCTGCTGTGCAGCGCGGTGATGCTATGGCTGTTTCGCGCTGATATGGCGACGCTTGGCTTTCGCGATCCCGATGATGCGATGCGGCTGGTGCAGATCCGCGACTGGATCGGCGGGCAGGCTTTCTGGGATGTCTCGCAGCATCGGGTGAATCCGCCGCTGGGCGGGCCGATGCACTGGTCGCGGATCGTCGATCTGCCGGTCGCGGTATTGATCCTGTTACTCACGCCGCTTTTTGGTGCCGCCCATGCGGAATTGCTGGCCTGCGCCATCGTGCCATTGCTGTTGCTCGGCGGACTGACGGCTGCGGTGTTTGTGGCAGCACGGCGAATTGCTGGGAGTGCCGCAGCGCTGCTCAGCGTCGCCCTGCTGCTGACGACACCCAGCATATTGGTGCAATTCACCCCCTTGCGGATCGACCATCATGGCTGGCAGATTCTGCTCGGCGCGATCGCCCTGTGCGGTGCGACCGAAGACAGGCCAGCGCGCGGCGGCATCGTCGCTGCTTTGGCGCTGGCGCTCTGGCTCCAGATTTCGAGTGAAAGCCTCCCCTATGTCGCGCTGTTCGGCGCGGCCTTCGCGCTGCGCCACTGGATGGCCCGCGATCAGGCACCACGCTTCATCGCTTTCGCGCTCACCCTGGGCAGTGCCGCGCTCTTCTTACTCGCGCTGTTGCGCGGACCGCATGCTACGCTCGCCAGCCATTGCGACGCGCTGTCCTACGTCTATGTCTGGCCGCTGGTTGCCTTGGCAATCGCCACGCTCGCGGCCGCCCGCCTGATCGGTACCGCCACCGCGCCCAACCGCTTCGCCATAGCCACGATCGGCGGCGGCGCGGCGCTCGCGACCTTGGCCCTGACTGGCGGCTCTTGCCTGTCGGGTGACCCCTTCGCTGCGCTTGGGCCGCTGGCCTATAAGCTCTGGTATCTGCAGGTGATGGAGGGTCGACCGATCTGGGAACAGAGCCTGTCGATGCGCGGCGTCATCCTTTTGCCGCCGCTGCTTGGCCTTGCCGCATCGCTGCTGGCGGCGCGCACGACGCAGGGCGAGGCACGCATGCGCTGGTTGGTGCTCGCCCTGTTGCTAATAGGCGCGACCAGCGTGGCGATGCTGGTCATGCGCGCTCTGTCGGTCGCGCATGTCCTGGCCCTGCCCGGCATCGCCTGGTTGTTGATCACCCTGTTCCGGCGCATCCAGACCGCGCGCACCGCCTTGCTGCGGGTCAGCGGATCCGTCGCGCTGGCGGCGCTGACCCCGGCGGGCCTGTGCGCCCTGTGGACGGCGCTGGCCAGCAAAGCCGAACCGGCCGATGCCCAGGCTACCAACTGCCGCGCCGCGAACGTCCTCATGCCCCTTCGCGCGATGGCACCCGTCACCCTTTTCGCGCCGCTCGACCTGGGGCCGGACATTCTGGCGCAGACCCGCCACAGCGTCATCGGCACCGCCCATCATCGCAACGCTGTCGGAATCACCACGGTCATTCAGGCCTTCGTCGATCCGCCGGATCAGGCCCGCGCCATCATCGCCCGGACACGCGCGACCTATCTCGTCACATGCGATGGCCTCAACGAATTGCGGCTCTATGCCAAAACGAACCCCGCAGGCCTAGCCGCCCTGATCGCTAGCGACTCGCCGCCCGCCTGGCTGGAACCGATCCCCACGAATGGCGCGTTGCGCCTCTACCGCATCAGGCCGGAATGAAGCGCATCGCCACGCCGTTCATGCAATAGCGTTTGCCGGTCGGCTTTGGTCCATCATCGAACACATGACCCAGATGCCCGCCACAGCGCGCGCAATGAACTTCGGTGCGCGGATAGCCCAAGTCGAAGTCGCGGCTGGTGCCGACCGCCTTGGGGAGCGGTGCATAGAAGCTTGGCCAGCCCGTGCGGCTATCGAACTTGGTCTTCGAGCTGAACAATTTCTGGTCGCAGCCCGCACAGGCAAAGACGCCCGCGCGCTTTTCCTTGTCGAGCGGACTGGTGAAGGGACGCTCGGTCGCCTGTTTGCGCAGCACATTATAGGCGAGCGGCGATAATCGCTTGCGCCATTGCGCATCGGTCAGGGCGAAGGGGTAGGCCGCCTCCGCCTCGCCGACGCCCCCTCGCCAGAAACCCAAGGCCACCGCGCCGCTTGCGATCCCGCCCAGAATATGCCGTCTGTCCATCGCGCGATCCTATCTGGCTCAGCCTGTCGAAGGTCTGAACAACTGTTTCCACCAGCGCCCGCCCGACTGCATGACATGGCGGCGGAACAGCAGCACGCCGACGCGGATGATCAGCCCCACGAACAGCGCCTGCCAGACGATCGCCAGCAGATGCGGCCACAGCGCATCATCCTGCGCCGCCCGCGCGATCATGGTGAAGGGCGAGCTGAACGGGAAGATCGCCGCGGCAATTTCCGGTGCCTTGCCCATATGGTCGATCGCATAGCTGGCGAAGAAGAAGATCATCATCTGCCCCATGGTGACGGGCATGTTGAGCGTCTGCACCTCGCGCACCGTCGCCGCCTGCGCGCCGATCCCCAGGAACAGCGAACCGAGCAGCGTATAGGCCATCGCGAAATAGATGACCGCCAGAGCCAGGAACACCGGCCAGCCGACCGCTGGCACCGGCACCGCCGCGCCATTGCCGCCCAACGCCAGGAAGATCGCAAAGGCGGTCCCGCCCCAAAAGGCGATCCCCACAAAGCTCATCGCCAGCATCGCCATCAGCTTGCCGAGGAAAATCGCGTCGATCGGCACGGCCGCCGCCAATATCTCGATGATCTTGTTGGTCTTTTCCTCGACCAGATTGGACAGGATCATGCCCGCCAGCAGGATCGTCAGGAAAAACATTACGATCTGCGCCACCCGGCCAATCTGCAATCGCCCCTGCGCCTGCGCGCCGTTGCTGGTGGCGACTTCCTCGCGCCGCACCTGCACCATACGCAGCGTATCTTCGGCTTGCGCTGCACTGGCGATCAGGCTGAGGTCACCCTGCAGCCGGTCCAGATCCTCCGCCTTGCCGGTCAGCACCGGCCGCGCGACCGTGCCCGACAGGATCGCGACTACCGCCGAATCCGCCCGCGCCAGTTGCACACGCGGTGCGGGCGTCGTCGGCACCCGCCGCATCCGCACCAGCGCCTGATCCCCCATCCGCTCGGTCAGCCGCCCATGCGCCCGCTCCAGCCGCACCGCTTCGTTCGCGGGCATGGCAATGCCGACCACGGGACGCAGGTCGGTGCTCGAAATCTTGTCAGTAAACCCGGCAAAGACCATCCCGATCAGGATCGGCAGCAACGGTCCCAGCAGAAACAGGATGAAGGTTCGCGACAGGACGACAGCGGTGAAATCCCGCCGCGCGATCACCAGGGCAGCGCGCCACATCTCCCTCATGCCCCAACCTTCTTCATACTAAAGCCTCCCGCTCGGCATCATCGCGCATCTGCTGCGCCGCCGCCGCACCCGCGATCGCCACGAACGCATCATGCAGCCCCGGCCGCTCGATCGACAGGCTCTCAATGCCCGCATCGCCATCCAGCAGCGCGCGAAGCAACGGCTCGATCCCGCCATCGGGCAGCGCGAAGTGCCATGCCCCTTCTTCCTGCGTTGCATCGTCCGGCAACGCCTCCCGCCACGCCCCATCGCTCGCCCGCGTGCGCAACCGCACCTGCGACCGCAGTTGCGCGCGCGCATCGTCCACCGTGCCCTCGAACCGGATGCGCCCGCCGGCCACGATCGCGACCCGCTCGCACAGCCGTTCGGCATGGGCGATGACATGGGTGGAAAACAGCACGGTGACGCCCCGCTGCGCCTGCTCGCGGATCAGCCGCTCCAACTTCTCCTGGTTGATCGCATCCAGCCCCGAAAAGGGCTCGTCCAGCACGATCAGCCGCGGCTCGTGGATGATGGTGCCGAACAATTGCACCGTCTGCGCCATCCCCTTGGACAATTGCCGGATCGGCTTGTTGATCGCCGCGCCCATGCCATGGCCCTCGAGCATTTCGCGCGCCCGCACCCGCCCCTGCCGCAGCGGCAGTCCGCGCAGCGCCCCCATGAAGGCGATCGCCTCATAGGCCTTCATCGACGGATACAGCCCGCGTTCCTCCGGCAGATAGCCGACCTGCCGCGCCATCCGCAGCGGCTGCTCCGCGCCGAGCAAACTACGATGCCCTTCATCGGGATCGATGATGCCCAGCAAAGTGCGCAGCAGCGTCGTCTTGCCCGCGCCATTGGGACCAAGCACGCCATAGATGGTGCCCGCAGGCACGGCGATGTCGACCCCGTCGACCGCGCGGAAGCTGCCGAAAGTCTTGACAAGGCCATGGCCTTCCAGGGCATAGGCTGGAGCGGGAGCAAGGCCCGGAGTGTCGCCGTTCATGCCCTTGTGATAGTCTGGACCCGTGGCCGTGCAAACCGAAACCTTGGAAGAACGGCTAAAGGTACAGGCCGCGCAACTGGGCTTCGCCATCTGCCGCATCGCGCCCGCCGACGCCGCCCCGCAAAGCGCCGAACGCCTGCGCCAATGGCTCGACGCGGGCCATCATGGCGACATGCTGTGGATGGAGGAACGCGCCGAACAACGCGGATCGCCGCAAGGGCTGTGGCCCGACGTGCGCAGCGTCATCATGCTGGGCATGAGCTATGCGCCGGGGCGCGATCCGCTGGCGCTCGCCGATGTGCCCGACCGCGCGCGCATCTCGGTCTATGCGCAGGGCAAGGATTATCACGACGTCGTCAAGAAGGCGCTGAAAGCCCTGGCTCGCTGGCTGGTCGACCAACAGCCCGGCGCGCTCAAGGTGTTCGTGGATACAGCACCGGTGATGGAAAAGCCGTTGGCCCAGGGCGCAGGCCTTGGCTGGCAGGGCAAGCATAGCAACCTCGTCAGCCGCGACCATGGCAGTTGGCTGTTCCTGGGCGCGATCTATACCGAACTTGCGCTGGCGCCAGACAGCGCGGAACGCGATCATTGCGGCAGTTGCACCGCCTGCCTGACCGCCTGCCCCACCGACGCTTTCCCCTCGCCCTATGTCGTCGATGCGCGCCGCTGCATCTCCTATCTGACGATCGAATATAAAGGCCCGATCCCGCACGATCTGCGCGCCGGGATGGGCAATCGCATCTATGGCTGCGACGATTGCCTGGCGGCCTGCCCCTGGAACAAATTCGCCGACGCCGCCGCCGCCAACCGCGCCTTCCTCGGTCGCGCCGAACTCGCTGCGCCTGAACTCGCCGACCTGCTGGCGCTAGGCGATGCCGACTTCCGCGAACTCTTCTCCGGCTCCCCCATCAAACGCATCGGCCGCAACCGCCTGGTCCGCAACGCCGCGATTGCGGCGGGCAATAGCGGCGATGCGCGATTGCGGGGGGGGCTGGAGGCGCTGGTCGGGGATGATGATCCGGTGGTCGCGGAAGCGGCGGCCTGGGCGATCGGGAAGCTCAGGGCGTAGAGGCGCGGGCAGCCTTCTCCTGCCTTCAGGCTTGTAGTCGGCGCAGTGCTTCCTCCCGGCCGATCAGCGGCAGCAGCAGGCTCATGTCCGGGCCGTGATCGAGGCCTGTCAGCGCGCGGCGCAGGGGGAGGAAGAGGGTTTTGCCCTTGCGGCCGGTTTCACCCTTGAGCGCCTCCGTCAGCGTGCGCCAGATGGCCGCATCGAAGGGGGCGTCGGTCAGGATGCGATGGGCACTGGCCAGGAAGTCGCAGTCCTCTGCCTCTGGCGCAGGGGTGTCGATGGGGCCGGTGACGATCCGCCACCAGTCGGCTGCGCCCGCCACCGTCTCCAGATTGGGGCGGATCGCGTCCCAAGCGGTTGCGTCCATGCCGTCGGGTAGCCGCGCAGCCACTGCGTCATAGGGCAGGAGATGCACGATTTTCTGGTTCAGTCCCGCCAGTTCCGCCTCATCGAAGCGCGCGGGCGCGCGGCCGAAATGGGCGAAGTCGAAACTGTCGATCAGCGGTGCCATGTCGACGAACGGCTCGACCGACTGGCTGCTGCCGAGCCGCGCCAGCAGCGAGGCGATCGCCATGGGTTCCAGCCCCAGTTCGCGGAAATGGGCGACGCCGAGCGACCCCAGCCGCTTGGACAGCTTGCCCTCCGCCCCGGTCAGCAGCGCTTCATGCGCGAAGGCGGGGAGCGGCGCGCCGAGTGCTGTAAACATCTGGATCTGGGTCGCTGTGTTGGACACATGATCCTCGCCGCGCAGGACGTGGGTGATGCCCATGTCGATATCATCGATGACCGACGGCAGCATGTAGAGCCAACTGCCATCGGCGCGGCGGATTACCGGATCGGACAATAGTTTTGGGTCGAACCGCTGTTCGCCGCGAATGAGGTCGGTCCAGACGATCGGCTGGTCATGGTCCAGCTTGAAGCGCCAATGCGGCTGGCGGCCTTCGGCTTCATAGGCGGCGATCTGCTCCGGGGTGAGGCTCAGCGCGCCGCGATCATAGACTGGCGGCAATCCGCGTCCCAGCAGCACCTTGCGCCGCAATTCCAGTTCCTGTTGGGTTTCATAGGCGGGATAGACATGGCCCGCCGCGTGCAATGCCGCAAACCGGCTTTCATACAGCGCGAAGCGTTCGGATTGTTTGGCCTCTGCGTCCCAGGTCAGGCCGAGCCATTGCAGGTCGGCGCGGATCGCGTCGGCATATTCGGGACGCGAGCGTTCGAGGTCGGTATCGTCCAGCCGCAGCAGGAATTGCCCGCCCGACTTTTGCGCGAACAACCAGTTATGCAGCGCGGCGCGGATATTGCCGACATGGAGATGGCCGGTGGGCGAGGGGGCGAAACGGGTGATGACGGTCATGGATATCTGGTCCTGATCCCGTTCGCCCTGAGCCTGTCGAAGGGCTGCTCTTCTTCAGAAGAAGGACGAGGCTTCGACAAGCTCAGCCCGAACGGAGTTTGGGGTGTCATGTTCTAAACGCATTGGTGATGGGATAGCGGCGGTCGCGGCCGAAATTACGGGTGCCGAGCTTCACGCCGGGGGGCGATTGGCGGCGCTTATATTCGGCGACATAGAGTAGCCGCTCGATCCGGGCGACGGTCTCGCGCTCGAACCCGCGCGCGACCAGTTGCTCGACCGATAATTCCTCCTCGACCAGGCCGTAGAGGATCGGGTCCAGCACTTCATAGGGCGGCAGACTATCATCGTCGCGCTGGTCGGCGCGCAGTTCGGCGCTGGGCGGCTTGCTGATCACCCGTTCGGGCATCACCGGGCCAGCGGGACCAAAGCCTTCGCCCAGCGTCGGGACATTGTCGTTGCGCCAACGGCAGAGGTCAAACACCGTCGTCTTATAGGCGTCCTTGAGCACCGAATAACCGCCCGCCATGTCGCCATAGATGGTGGCATAGCCGACCGACATCTCGCTCTTGTTGCCGGTGGTCAGCAGCATGTGGCCGAACTTGTTGCTGAGCGCCATCAGCGTCACGCCCCTGATGCGCGACTGGATATTTTCTTCGGTCAGGTCGCGCTGGCGCTCGGCGAACACATCGCCCAGCATCGTGTCGAACGCGCCAACCGCTGGTTCGATGGGGATGCTGTCATAACGCACGCCCAGCAGCCGCGCGCAGGCGACCGCATCGTCCAGGCTGTCCTGACTGGTGAAGCGCGAGGGCATCATCACGCACCATACGCGGTCCGGCCCCAGCGCATCGGCCGCGACGGCGGCGGAAAGCGCGCTGTCGATCCCGCCCGACAGGCCCAGCACGACGCCGGGAAAGCGGTTGCGGTTCACATAATCGCGCAGACCCAGCACCATCGCATTGTAAATGTCGGCAGGCCGGTCATCCAGAACATGGCGATCGCCGGGCAGGCAGACCCACTGCCCCGCCTGCTTCTCCCATGTCGTCAGCACCAGCGCCTCGTCCCAGTCGGGCATCTGGTGCGCGATCGACAGGTCGGCGTTCATCACGAAAGATGCGCCGTCGAACACCAGTTCATCCTGCCCGCCCACACGATTGAGATAGACGAGCGGCAGATTCGTCTCACGCACCCGCGTCCCCGCGACGCCATTGACGCGGCGGTCATCCTTGTCGACCTCATACGGGCTGCCATTGGGGCTGATCAATATGTCCGCGCCCTGCGCCTTCAAATGCGCAGTGACGAAGGGGAACCAGATATCCTCGCAGATCGGCACGCCGATCTTCACGCCCTTGAAGTCGATGGGCGCGGGCAGCGGGCCGGGCGCGAATAGGCGCTTTTCGTCGAAGGTGCCGTAATTGGGCAGTTCGCGCTTCTGGCGGATGGCGGTGACGGCCCCGCCTTCCAGCAGGGCGACGACGTTGAACAATACGCCCTGCGCCGCAACCACCGTGCCGACCAGCATCGCCGGACCACCATCCCCCGTCGCCTGCGCCAGCCGGTCCAGTTCCTGATTGGCGCGCTCGACCAGGGCTGGCTTCAATACCAGATCTTCGGGCGGATAGCCGATCAGTTGCAATTCGGGATAGACGATCAGGTCGGCATCCATCGCCCGCGCCCGCCATTCCAGCATCGCATCGGCATTGGCGGCAAGGTCGCCCACCGACTGGGTCATCTGGGCAAGGGCGATCACGAGTTTGTCGGTCATGGCGGCCCCGTAGAGCATTTTGATGGCTGGCGCAAAAGCGCCTTTCCACCGCGACCCCGCGCCGCTAAAGGGGCGGCGTTTCACCCAGCGTCATCAATTCGTCACGCCTTTTCATTTCAGGGGGTTTTGGCCATGAAGCTCATGACCGGCAATTCGAACAAGCCGCTCGCGGCCGCCATCGCCGACTATATCGAAATTCCCCTGACCGACGCCAGCGTCCGCCGCTTCGCCGATGAGGAAGTGTTCGTGGAAATCCACGAAAATGTCCGGGGCGAAGATGTGTTCGTGCTGCAATCGACCAGCTATCCCACCAACGACAATCTGATGGAATTGCTGATCATGATCGATGCGCTGAAACGCGCGTCGGCCAAGCGAATCACCGCCGTCGTCCCCTATTTCGGCTATGCCCGGCAGGACCGGAAGCCCGGCCCCCGCACCCCGATCAGCGCCAAGCTGGTCGCGAACCTGATCACCAAGGCGGGCGCCGACCGCGTCCTTTCGGTTGATCTGCATGCAGGCCAGATCCAGGGCTTTTTCGACATTCCGACCGACAATCTGTTCGGTGCGCCGGTCATGTCGGCGGACATTCAGGCGCGCTTTGGTGATCGCAACCTGATGGTCGTGTCGCCCGACGTCGGCGGCGTGGTGCGTGCGCGCGCGCTGGCCAAGCGGCTCGACAACGCCCCGCTCGCCATCGTCGACAAGCGTCGCGAGCGCGCGGGCGAATCGGAAGTGATGAACATCATCGGCGATGTCGCAGGGCGTTTCTGCGTCCTGATCGACGATATTGTCGATTCGGCGGGAACGCTGTGCAACGCGGCCTCCGCGCTCAAGGCCGCAGGGGCCGAGGATGTCGTCGCCTATGTCAGCCATGGCGTGCTGTCGGGCGGCGCGGTCGCGCGCGTCGATGCGTCCGACCTGCTGGAACTGGTCATCACCGACACGATCCAGGGGACCGAGGCGGTCAACACCGCCAAGAAGGTCCGCCACCTGCCCATCGCCCCGCTGCTGGGCGAAGCGATCAAACGCATTGCCGATGAAAGCTCGGTGTCCAGCCTGTTCGACTGACAGCATAACGCCGGGGCGGCAATTGCCGCCTTGCGTGATGCCGTGCCGCCCGCTATCGGGCTGCCGTCCGTAGCGCTCGCTTGAGCGCAACGGGCAAGATCGCGCCGGTGCCTCTTGATCGAGGCTTAAAAGGGAAGGCGGTGCGGATGGGTCAACCCATCCAAAGCCGCAGCTGTCCCTGCAACTGTAAGCGGTGAGCGTGATGTACAAAGCTTCCTCTTCGAGGGAAGCAGCCACTGGACCGTCAAACGTCTGGGAAGGTCGTACATGACGCCATGACCCGTGAGCCAGGAGACCTGCCGGCGTTCTGGTCGCTCTTGCCTTGGTCCAGGGGATGGCCGCGGCACGGTAACTCTCCGTCTGAGCGACGACAGGAAGGCGGCCGGGGCCGCAACCGTCGTGGGACGCTGGGCTATATATGCGCCGGTTCGTCGCCCTGCGTCGGCCGTCGATCGGCGGGCCATGCGCCTATCATCGACATGCTCCACCGCCCGATATTCGCTCGGCGCGGGAGGAGATTATCATGGTTAAATACGGCATATCCCTGCTGGCGCTTAGCGCTGCCAGCCCCGTTTTCGCCCAGGCCCCCGAACAGATTTCGGACCTGAGCGGCAACAGCACCCCCATCATCGTCACCGCCTCGCGCGTAACCAGCGAAGCGCGCGAAATCGGCAGCGCGGTGTCGATCATCACCCGCGCCGATATTCAGCGCAACCAGATCATCTTCCTGAAAGATATATTGCAGGACGCGCCCGGCGTGCAGACGACGGCCGACCGGCCCGGCCAACTGACCAGCGTCCGCATCCGGGGATCGAACAATAATGAGATTCTCTGGCTGATCGACGGTATCGAACTGGGCGACCCCAGCGCGATCAGCACCCAGTTCCAGGCCGATCACCTGACCAGCCGCGACATCGACCGGGTCGAAATCCTGCGCGGCAACCAGAGCTCGCTTTATGGCTCCGACGCGGTCGGCGGCGTCATCAACATCATCACCCAGCGCGCGACCGAAGAAGGGCTGCAGGTCAATGCCGAGGCCGAAGCCGGTTCCTATGGCATGCGCAGCGGCGGCGCATCCTTGCTGGGCAAGAGCGGCGCGCTCGATTTCCGCCTGACAGCCACCGGCTATCGCCATGACGGCCCCTCGCTCGCCGATCCCCGCACCGCCAGCCCCGCAGGGTCCGCCACCGAAAAGGACGAATATCGCCGCTACGGCTTTAGCGGCCGGGTCGGCTATCAGGCGACCGACACCTTGTCGCTGCAGGCGATCGGCTATTGGTTCGATGCCTTCAGCGATCTCGACAATACGACGTCGGACAGCGACGATACCGCCAGGACGCGCGACTATGCCGCCGCAGGCCAGGCCAGCTACAAGAGCGTGGATGGCCAGTTCACCGCCGACCTGACCGCCAGCCGCTATGCCGCGCGCCGCCGCTATTTCGGCACCTGGAACCGGGCCGAGGGCGACCTGTTCCGTGGCACCAAGGACGAACTGACGCTGGCCCTCGCCTATGGCGGCACCGGCCCCATTAGCCTCGCCGCGGGCGGCAATTATGAGCGGGAGAAGACGACCCAGATCACCAGCTTCTCCGGTGCCTTCCCCGCCCGCGTCAACACGCGGTCGGCCTATGCCGAAATCGCGCTGCGGCCGGTCGCGGGGCTTACCCTGACCGGCGCGGCGCGGGTCGACGACAATAGCCGCTTCGGCACGTTCGATACCTATCGCGGCACGCTGGCTTATGCGCTGGGCGCGCTCAAGCTGCGCGCCAGCTATGGCACCGGGGCCAAGGCACCGGGCCTCTATCAATTGTTCGATCCCACTTATGGCAATCCGAACCTGCAGGTCGAAACCAGCCGGGGCGGCGATGTCGGCTTCGACCTGGCGCTGGCCGAAGGGCTGACCGCGCAGGTCAGCTATTTCTTCACCCGCAAGACGAACGAGATTAATTTCGACGGCAGCCGTCCGCCCTTTGGCGGCTATGGCCAGTTCGGCCGCACCCGCGCAGAGGGGATAGAGGTCGGCGTCACCGCCCAGCCGCTGCCCTGGCTCGGCCTCAGCCAGACCTATGGCTATACCGATCATGAGCTGGATAGCGACATGGACGGCACCTATGTCAACAGCGGCCGCCCGCGCTATACCGGCACCACATCGGTCATCCTGACCCCGGCCGAACGCGCGTCGATGACCGCGCGGATCCGCTATCATGATGGCGACTCGTCGGGCTTTGGCGGCGCGACTGAGGCCTATACGGTGGTCGACCTGCTCGCTTCCTACGGCATCACCGACCGGGTCGAGCTGTATGGCCGCGTCATCAACCTGTTCGATAAATGGTATCAGGTCAGCTACGGCACCCAGACGCTGGGCCTGTCGGCCTATGGCGGCGTGCGCCTGAGCTTCTGACCTTGATCCAGCCCCCGCCCTTCGTCTCGTCCCGGCAGGCCGTGTCCATCACGCCCGGCCTGCGCTGGGGCGAGGGCGGGGGCTGGGGAAAGCCCGTGCGATCAGCGCGGCTTGACCGCGCGGGCGATCGCCTGAGCCGCCTGCACATAGGCGGGGCCACCGCACACCGTCCATGCCTGCGGAATGGCGATGCGCGGGATGGTGCGCAGCGCGGGATGGTGCAGCATTTCGGTGCCCTGATCGGTCACCGTCTGCGTCGCGCTTTCGATGATCAGATAGTCGGGCCGCGACGCCACCATCTCTTCCAAACTCATCTGCGACAGAGCGGGCTTGCCCAAGCGGGTCGCGAGATTGGTGACGCCCGTGCGCGCCAGCAGGTCGTCGATCAACGTGCCCGATCCGGTCAGATAGCCGCGCCGCTGATAATAAGCCGCGACCGGCGCGCGCCGGGGCCGGGGCAGCTGCGCCAGATCCGCCTCCATCCGCGCGATCAGCGCCTCGCCGCGTGCGGGATGCCCCACCGCCTGCGCCACTTGCCGGATCGAAGCCAGGATGCTGGGGTAATTTTCCGCCGATTGCAGGTCGAGCGTGCGGAAGGGCAGGGTCTTGAACGGGGCGAGCGCCGGATGCCCGCGCGCAGGCAGGCCGATCACCAGATCGGGCCGCGCCGCCAGCACTTCCTCCGACGTGCCGCGCAGCATCGGCAGGCCGCGCGCCGCCTTAGCCGCCGCCGACATGTCGGGATCGCGCACATTGCTGGTCAGCCCGGCAATCTGCCCCCGGTCGGCCAGCGCCAGCACCAGTTGATCGGAACAGAGGTTCAGCGACACGATACGCTTGGGAACACCGCCACCCCGTTCCGCCGCCGCGCCGGGCAGGGCAACGCACAACAGGCAGGTAGCAAGGGCGAGCGAGCGCAATATCATCATCGCGCTTCCATAACGCCCCGGTGCCGTGACACAAGCAAGCCCGATCGGACCCCATGCGCCTGACCCATGAACCGCCCGCGCCGCGCCATCGCGCGCTGATGCCGCTGCTGATCGCCGGGGTGGTGATCGTCGCGGTCGCGTCGTTGCGGCTTGGCCCGGTGACGCTTTCGCTCGACCGGCTGCTGGCCGTGGTCATGGGCCATGGCGATCCGGTCGCGACCACCATATTGCTCGACCTGCGCCTGCCGCGCACGCTCATCGGCCTGTTGGTCGGGGCGATGCTGGGGCTGGCAGGGGCAGTGCTGCAGGGTTATTTGCGCAATCCGCTGGCCGAACCCTCGGTGCTGGGCGCGTCCAATGCCGCCGCCTTGGGCGCGGTTGCGGCAATCTATTTCGGCGTGGCGGGCTGGCATCCCGCGATGCTGCCCCTGCTCTCGATCGCCACCGGGCTGGTCGCGCTGCTGCTGCTTTTCACCCTGGCCGGGCGCGCGGAAAGCGCGTTGACGCTGATCCTCGCGGGCATCGCCGTATCGACGCTGGCCGGGGCGGGGATCAGCCTGGCGCTCAACCTCTCGCCCAATCCCTTCGCCGCGATGGAGATCATGACCTGGCTGATGGGATCGATTGAAAACCGGTCGTTCGATCATGTCTGGATCGTCCTGCCCTGCGTGATCATTGGCGGCGCGCTGCTGCTGATCGACCGGCGCGCGCTCGACGCGCTGACGCTGGGGGAGGATGGCGCGCGCTCGCTCGGCGTCGATCTGCGCCGCACCCGCACCCGCCTGCTGCTCGGCGTTGCGATTGGCGTGGGCGGGGCGGTGTCGGTGTCCGGCTCGATCGGCTTCATCGGCCTCATCGTGCCCCATCTCGTCCGCCCGCTGACCGATCGCAGCCCGTCCGCCATCCTGCTCCCCTCGCTGCTGGGCGGCGCGATCCTGCTGGTCGCCGCCGACATCCTCGTCCGGCTGATCCCCACCACCAGCGAGTTGAAGCTGGGCGTCGTCACCGCCTTCCTCGGCGTGCCCATCTTCCTGCTCCATCTGTTGCGGGAGCGGCGGACATGGTGACGATCCGGGTCGAAGGGCTATGCGCCCGGCTTGGCCGCCGCGCCGTGCTGCATGATATTGACGCGACGCTCGCCCCCGGCGCGCTGATCGGCATCATCGGCCCCAATGGCGCGGGCAAATCGACGCTGGTGCGGGCCATGCTCGGCCTCATTAACACGACGCGCGGCCGCGTGACGATCGACGGCCGCGCCATCGCCACCCTACCGCCGCGCGAGCGTGCCCGCGCCATCGCCTATCTGCCGCAGGGCCAGACGCTGCACTGGCCGCTCAGCGTCGAGCGGCTGGTCGCGCTTGGCCGCCTGCCCCATCTTGGCCCGATGTCGCGCATCGGCGCGGCGGACCATGACGCCATCGGCGCGGCGATGGCTCGCACCGATGTCGCCCATCTCGCCGGCCGCATCGCCACCGAATTGTCGGGCGGCGAGCGCGCCCGCGTCATGCTCGCCCGCGCGCTGGCGGTCGGCGCGCCGGGCCTTGCGGTGGACGAACCCCTCGCCGCGCTCGACCCCGGTCATCAGATCGACGTCATGCAGATGCTCGCGCGCGAGGCGCAGGTGGGCGGGCTGGTCATCGCCGTGCTGCACGACCTGTCCATGGCGGCGCGCTATTGCGACCGGCTGCTGCTGCTCGATCGCGGCACTTTGGTCGCCGATGGCGCGCCGGACGCGGTGCTGACGCAAGACCGGCTGCGCGCCGTCTATGGCATTACCAGCCGCATCGACCTTACCGCCACGCCGCCGCTGGTCGCCCCGCTCGATCGCTGGACCGCAGCGTCTGACCATGGAGAATAAGATGCCCCCAGCCGCCCCCTTCTGGTCCAGCCCCGCCGACTTCGACGCGGCGCTGCGCGCGCTGCCTGGTCCTGACATGGACGCCATCGCCGCCGCCGCCGCGCGGCAGGCGCAACTGACCAAGCCCGCCGGATCGCTCGCCCGGCTGGAGCAACTCGCGCTGTTCTTTGCCGGGTGGCAGGGGCGCGCGATTCCCGCGCTCGACCATGGCCGGGTGCTGATCTTCGCGGGCAATCATGGCATCACCGTCCATGGCGTCAGCGCCTTTCCCGCCGCCGTCACCGCGCAGATGGTCGCCAATTTCAATGCTGGCGGCGCGGCGATCAACGCGCTGGCCGCCGCTGCGGGCCTCGACCTGCGCGTCGTGCCGATCGACCTCGACCGCCCGACGGACGATTTCACGCAAGGCGCGGCGATGAGCGAGGCGGATTGCCTCGCGGCGCTGGCGATCGGCGCGGCGGCGGTGGAGCCGGGCCTCGACCTCGTGCTGCTCGGCGAAATGGGCATCGGCAATTCGACCGCCGCCGCCGCGCTCGCCGCGCGCAGCCTGGGCGGCAGCGCAGTTGATTGGGTCGGGCCGGGCACCGGCGTCGATGCCGACGGCATCGCCCGCAAGATCGCGGTGATCGACCGGGCGCTGGCCTTCCACGCCGACGCCCCGCTCACCCCGTTCGAAACGCTGCGGCGCGTGGGCGGGCGAGAGATTGCGGCGATGGCGGGCGCAGCGCTGCGGGCGCAGCAGTTGCGCATCCCGGTGATGCTCGATGGCTTCATCAGCGGCGCGGCCATCGCTCCACTCGCCGCCGCCCATCCCGCCATCACCGACCATTGCATCGCGGGCCATTGTTCAGCTGAACCCGGCCATGACCGGCTGCTCCGCCAGCTTGGCCTCGATCCGCTGCTGCGCCTTGGCATGCGGCTGGGCGAAGGCAGCGGCGCGGCGGTGGCGGCGAATATCGTGCGGTCCGCGCTTGCCGCCCATGCGCAGATGGCGACCTTCGCGCAGGCCGGCGTGTCGGGCGCGGCATGACGCCCCGGCTGCTTCATTTGCTGCGCCATGGCGCGCCCGACACGCCCGGCCTGCTGATGGGCCGCACTGATGGCGCACCGACGCAGGCGGGGATCGACGCCTGCCGCGCCCGCGCCAACAGTCTTGGCATGGGCGCGATCATCAGTTCCGACCTGACCCGCGCCAGCGCCGCCGCCGACGCCATCGGCCGCGACCATCGCCTGCCCGTCCTGCTCGACCCGCGCTGGCGCGAGCTGGATTTCGGTGCCTGGGATGGCCTTGCCCCCGCCGATGTCCCAGCCGAACCCTTCGCCCGCTTCCATGCCGATCCCGACGCCAGCCCGCCACCGGGCGGTGAGCGCTGGTCGATGCTGGTCGATCGCGTCGCTGCCGCCACCGCCGCGCTGACCGCCGACTCCACCCTCATCCTCACCCATGGCGGCGCGATGCGCGCGGCCATCGCCCATCATTGCGGCCTGACGCCCGCGCAAAGCTGGGCGTTCGATCTGCCCTATGCGTCTTTGCTGTCGCTGCGCCTGTGGCCCGGCCCGCAGCCTGCCGCGCAGATCATCGGCCTCTACCCATGAAGGGGCTGGTTCTCGCGCTCCAGTTCCTGACCCGCCTGCCGATGCCGCGCGTCACCGCCTCGGCGCAGGATTTCGCCCGGTCGATGCGCTGGTTCCCGGTCGTCGGCCTGATCCTCGGCGTGCTGATCGCCGCCGCCTGCGGGGTGGGGGCGCGGATCGACCCGTGGGTCGGCGCGCTGCTCGGCCTCATCGCCTGGGTCGGGCTGACTGGCGCGCTGCATCTCGACGGCCTGGGCGACATGGCGGATGCGGCAGGCGCGGCGCATAAGGACAGGGATCGGCTGCGCGCCGTGCTGGCCGACCCCCATGTTGGCAGCTTCGGCGTCGTCGCGATCGCGCTGCAACTCCTCGCCAAGCTGGTCCTGCTCCATGCGCTGGCCGATCGCGCGCATCTCGCCCCGCTGATCCTGATCCCCTTCGCCGCGCGGATCGCGCCGCTCTGGTGGACCCGCCTGCTCCCGCCGCTGCACGAAGGCCTCGGCACTGCCTTTCGCGGCGCGATCCGCCCGGTCGATCTTGCGCTCTGGGCCGCTGCGTGGCTGCTCGCCTGCTGGTGGGCACCCGGCTTGCTTGCCGCGCCGGTGCTGATGCTCGGATGGGGCCTGTGGCTGCGGCACCGGATCGGCGGTATTTCAGGCGACGGCCATGGCGCGGGCATCGAACTTGTCGAAAGCGGCCTCATGCTGGCGGTGCTGCTATGATAGACCGCTGGCACTGGCATGGCGGCGGGCTTGGCGCGGCGCGCGCCTATTTCGGTGAGGGCGATGCGCCGTGGATCGACCTGTCGACCGGCATCAATCCGCACGCCTGGCCCATCCCGCCGCTGGCGATCGACTGGGCGCGTCTGCCCGATGACGCGGCCCTGCGCGCGCTCGAAGCCGCCGCCGCTGCGCATTTCGGGGTCGATCCCGCGATGGTTTGCGCCCTGCCAGGCACCGAGATTGGCCTGCGCCTGATCGGCGACCTGCTGCCCGGCCCCGCCTGCCACATAGCGCCTGCCTATCGCACCCATGGCGAGATGATCGACGGCGGCACCCCGGTTAGCCGCGCCGATCTGGCCGAAGCCAACGACCAGACGCTGATCCTCGCCAATCCCAACAATCCCGACGGCTATCGCTTCGACCGTCCCGCCCTGCACGACCTGCTCGGGCGGCGCGGCGAAGGCTGGCTGATCCTCGACGAAGCCTTTGCTGACACCGACCCGGCGATCAGCTTTGCCGATCAAGTGGGTGACGACCGCCGCCTGCTGGTCTTCCGCTCCTTCGGCAAATTTTTTGGGGCAGCGGGCGTGCGGTTGGGCTTTCTGATCGCCCCACCCACGATCCTCGCCGCAGTCCGCCGCAAGCTCGGAGCCTGGCCCGTTGCCGCCCCGGCCATCGCCATCGGCACCGCCGCCTATCGCGACCAGCCCTGGATCGCCGCGACGCGCCAGCGGCTTGGGCAACAGGCGACGAAACTCGACGCGCTGCTGATCCGCTGCGGCTACCGCCCGATCGGCACCTGTCCCCTGTTCCGCCTGATCGAAACTGACGATGCCCCCGCCCTGTTCGATCATCTCGCCCGCCGCGCCATCCTGACCCGCCCCTTCCTCGAACAGCCCCGCTGGCTGCGCATCGGCCTGCCCGCCGATGCCGCGGCCTCCGACCGGCTCGAAGCGGCGTTGCGCCATGGCTGAGCCGGTCGCGCTCGTCGCGTTGATGCTCGACGCCGCGATCGGCTGGCCCGCCTGGCTCTATGCCCGGATCGGCCACCCGGTAGGCCTCTTTGCGGGCCTTATCGACGGGTGCGAGGCGCGCTGGAACCGCCCGCACGGACCCGACGCCACCCGCCGCACACTCGGCATCGCCACGGTCCTACTCCTCCTGATCGTCGCGGCGGGCGGCGGCTGGATCGTGCAGGCCGCCATTCTGCGCCTGTGCGGTCCCTATGGCTGGCCGCTCCTTGCCCTGCTCGCCTTTCCCGCGCTCGCCCAGCGCAGCCTGTTCGACCATGTCCGCACCGTGGCGCAGGCCCTTGCCGCAAAAGACCTGCCCCTCGCCCGCCAGCAAGTCGCCCGCATCGTCGGCCGTGATACCGACGCGCTCGACACCAGCGGCGTCGCCCGCGCCGCGATCGAAAGTCTGGCCGAAAGTTTCTGCGACGGCATCGCCGCACCGCTCTTCTGGCTGCTGCTGCTCGGCCTGCCCGGCGTCTGGGCCTATAAGGCGATCAACACCGCCGATAGCCTGATCGGCCATCGCGAACCGCGCTGGCGCGCGTTCGGCTGGGCGGCGGCGCGCAGCGACGATCTGCTCAACCTGCTGCCCGCGCGGATCGGCGGCGCGTTGATCTGCATCGCGGGCGGCGGCGGATGGCGCATCCTGCGGCGCGACGCGCGTGCCCATGCCTCCCCCAATGCGGGCTGGACCGAAGCGGCGATGGCGGGTGCCTTAGGCCTGCGCCTCGCCGGGCCGATCGCCTATGATGGCGTCGACCACTCCAAGCCCTGGATTGGCGATGGCAGGGCACAGGCCGATGCGGCGGACATCCACCGGGCATTGCGCATCACTATCCGCGCCTGCCTGCTGCTCTGGCTGATCGCGGGCCTGTGGGCATGGCTGGCATGAAGGGAAGACGATCATGACCATGGATCATAGCCTACTGGTGCTGGGCGGCGCGCGATCGGGCAAGAGTCGCTATGCGCAGGCGCGCGCCGAAGCGACCGGCCTCGACCGCTGCTTCATCGCCACGGCGCAGGCCTTTGACGACGAAATGCGCGACCGCATCACCCGCCACCAGCAGGATCGCGATGCCCTGTGGCATACGGTCGAAGCGCCGATGGCGCTGGCCGACGCGATCCGCGCCAACGCCGCGCCGGGCCGCGTGTTGCTCATTGATTGCCTCACGCTCTGGACCTCCAACCTGCTGCTCGCCGACCGGGACATCGATGCCGCGACCGACGATCTGGTCGCCGCCATCGCCGCCGCGCCCGGCCCGATCATCCTCGTCGCCAATGAAGTGGGCCTCGGCATCGTTCCCGACAATGCGCTCGCCCGCCGCTTCCGCGATGCCGCCGGCCTGCTCAACCAGCGGGTCGCCGCCACCGTGCGCGAAGTCCAGTTCCTTGCCGCAGGCCTGCCGCTGACGCTCAAGGGGGCCGCCCCTCTGGCGCAACCGGGCGCAACCGGCTAGGCGATCATGCCATGACCACCCGCGACGACCTGACCCTCGCCAATCGCCTCGCCGATGCGGCGGGCGAAGCCATCCGCCCCTTCTTCCGCGCCCGCTACGACATGGAATTGAAGGCCGACAAGTCGCCCGTGACCGAGGCCGACCGCGCCGCCGAAGCCGCGATCCGCGCGATCTTGGAAAAAGAGCGTCCAGGCGACGGCATCATTGGCGAGGAATATGGGTCGGTGCGCGAGGATGCCGAGCGGGTCTGGATTCTCGACCCGATCGACGGCACCCGCAGCTTCATCGCCGGACGGCCGATCTTCGGCACGCTGATCGCACTGACGCAGGGGGGGTGGCCGACCGTCGGCCTCATCGACCAGCCGATCGCGCGCGAACGCTGGGCGGGCATGTCGGGCCAGCCCACGACCTTCAACGGCCAGCCGATCCGCACCCGCGCCTGCCGCGCACTGGAAGGCGCGGGCATCGCCACCACCAGCCCGCATCTCTTCGCCGATGGCGACGTGCCCCATTATATGGCGCTAGTCGCGGCCGTCTCCGGCGGTGCGCCGCGTCAGGGGCCGGTCTATGGCGGCGACTGCTATAATTATGGTCTGCTCGCGTCGGGCTTCCTCGATATCGTCATCGAATCGGGCCTGCAAAGCTACGACTTCGCCGCTTTGGTGCCGGTGGTCGAAGGCGCAGGTGGCCTGATGTGCGACTGGAATGGCGAACCGCTGACGGCGGACAGCGACGGCCATGTCCTGGCGCTCGGCGACCCCGCCCGGCTGGAGGATGTGCTGGAAGCGCTGGCCAGCACCCCGCACGACCATGGTCACGATCATTAGAGCTTAAACTCACCCCGTTCGTCCTGAGTAGCCATTGAGCGAAGTCGGAGTCGCAGACGACCGAAGGGCAAATGGCGTATCGAAGGAGCAGGCGCAGTGCATGATGCTTCGATACGGGTCTTCGACTTCGCTCAGCCCCTACTCAGCACGAACGGAGTAAGAGGGACTGGGCACAACGCCCCTCACAGCCCCCTCAGAAAATCCCCAGAAACTTCTTCTTCTGGCTGTTCTGCTCGCTCTTGCTGCCCTCGCCCTTTTCGTCCTTCGCGGTCGTGCCCTGGCCGACATCATCGCGGGGATTGCCGCGCTTGGTGCGCTGCGCCACCGCATTGGCGCCGGACAGGATCGGGCCACAGGCCGCGCCCTTGGCATCGCCGACATCGGCGAAGGCCAGCACGGCAGCCAATGGCGTTCCGACCACGGCCAATCCCAACGCCGCCCCGCCCCGCGCCATCAGTTCGGGGCTGACGACCGCCATGCCGGGCTTGGCGAAATAGCCGTTGATGCCGATCGGCGACTGGCCGGAAAATAGGCTGATCTTCTTGCTGTCCGCGCGGAAGGCAATGTCCAGCCGCTCGTTGCGGAACGAAAATCCGCCCCGCCCGATCATGACATTCTTCTTGGTATCGATAAGGATCGGGTCCGCCGCCGCCACGCCGTTGCGCACGGTGAAAGCGATCAGCCCGCAGTTGATCTGCACAGGTTCCTTGAGCTTGCCCGCGAACATCTTGGTCGCGAAGGTGCCGATGTCGAGTTCCGACAATTGCACATTGCGCGCCCACATCGTCCCCGCAGGCAATATCACCGCGATGCGCCCGTTCGATGTCGCCAGCGAATCATGCAGCGTATCGCCAAGGCCCGTCATCTGTATCCGGCCCTTGATCGTGCCGGTGGTGCCCGATTGCTCCACGCCCCAGCGCGCCAGCAGCGTGCCCATCGGCGTCGGGGCCAAGCGAATATCGTAAGTTGTCCGCACCGGCGCGCCGCGCGCGTTGATCTCGATATCCGACGCGACCTGTCCGCCCGACATGGCGAAGGTCAGCGGCGACAGCGTCAACACGCTGCGATCCAGCTTCAGCGACAGGTCGATGTCGGAAATCGGCACATACTGCGCCCGCACCTTTTTGACCTTATACTGTACCCTGGCATCGAAATTGCGGATCGCCTCCACCCGCAACGGCGTATCGGGCAGCACGCGGGGCGTGCCCTGTACCGTCTCGATCGCGCCCGCCGCGCCCTGCTGCTCGATCTTGGCCGGGTCATAGCCGAAGAAAGGGGCCACATCGATGATGTCGAGCGTCTGGGTCGCCAGGTCCGCCGTCAGCAGCAGCCGATCATTGGGCAGCGATGCGGTGAAGCGGCCGGTCAGGTCGCTATCGCCAAAGCGCCCCTTCAACCGGGTGAAGCGCCATTCGTCGCCCACCTTGGTCAGCGCCGAGGTAAAGCGATAACGGCGCGTATCGGGCATCGCGGCACCCAGGAAATCGAAAAGCAGACTGAGGTTCGGCCCGCGCGTCACAAGCTGCAGGTCGCTGCCTTCCAATTCGGTCGCGCCGCGCAGCGTGCCGGTGACATCCACCACGGTTGCGCCAGCCTCCGCGCGCAGCACCAGACTGTTCTTGCCGCCCGACACCGTGGCATTGGGGGACAACAGGCTGCCCTTGAGGTCGAACGGCTTGCCGCGCATGTTGCCCGTGCCCGACAGCCGCACGTCGCTGGCAAAGCGGGTGTCCTTCGCCCGCACCGTCTCGAACCCGATATCGGCATTCAACTGCATTTGCGGATCGCGATAGCGCAGCGTCGTGCCTGCCAGCCGCGCCTGCCGGATCAGCGGCCATGTCATCGGCTCGCCATCCGAGTTCGGGTCGCCCAGCGTCCATGTATTCTGCTTGTGATCGCGCGACCATTCCAGGTCCACCGCGCCGTTGCGCAATTCCAGCCAGGACAGGCGCGCCCGGTCGCCGAAGAGCAGGCTGAACGGCGCGATCCGCGCATCGATCAGGTCGGCGCGGAACAGGTCGGGCTGGCTCGCCCAGGGCAGGTTGGCGATGCGCGCCTTTTCGGCGAGCAGCTTGATGGTGAACGGCGCGAAATAGAGCTGGAAATCGCCGCCCACGCGCACATCGCGTTCCAATTGGCTGCTGACGATTTGCTCGAACGGCCGTTTGAGGAAGCGCCCCTTGGTGATGAACAGAATCAGCCAGATCGCAAAGAGGAAGCCCAGGATGCTGAGCAGGATCTTCACCGGCAGCGGCAATCGGCGCCACCGTTCGCGCGCCCGCGTCGCGTGTCGGCGCACGGCGGCACCCCGTCCGGCCGTCGGCCGCTCTGTCATTTCGGGCTCAGCATCGACCATCGCGCGCTCAACGCGCCAGCGCGTCAAATGGCTCCCGCGTCCCCCAAAACGCGAATCGCTTGCCTTTTCCCCGGCCGCCCCTTATGGCGCGCCCTTCGCGATATTCAGTGGGACCGCCCGGCTAACTAGGGCTGCCGGGGCTGTCTGTAATCGTCGCGCTACGCAAAGGAGACGAAAATGCCCAAGCTCAAGACCAAGAGCGGTGTGAAGAAGCGCTTCAAGTTCACCGCTTCCGGTAAGGTCAAGCACGGCGTCGCTGGCAAGCGTCACCGTCTGATCAGCCATAACGCCAAATATATTCGCCAGAACCGTGGTACTTCCGTGCTTTCCGATGCCGACGTGGCTCACGTCCGCCTCTGGGCGCCCTACGGCCTCAAGTAAGGATTAGGGACATATGGCACGCGTAAAACGGGGTGTAACCACCCGCGCCAAGCATAAGCGGCTTCTGGTACAGGCGAAGGGCTATTATGGCCGTCGCAAGAATACCATCCGTATCGCCCGTCAGGCCGTCGAAAAGGCCGGCCAGTACGCTTACCGCGATCGCAAGGTCAAGAAGCGCAGCTTCCGTGGCCTGTGGATTCAGCGCATCAACGCGGGTGTCCGCGCTGAAGGCCTGACCTATTCGCAGTTCATGCATGGCTTGAAGCTCGCCGGTGTGCAGCTGGACCGCAAGGTTCTGGCCGACATCGCGATGCACGAAGGCGAGGCGTTCAGCGCCATCATCGCCCAAGCCAAGGCTGCCCTGCCCGCAGCCTAAGGCCGATCGGTCGCAAGATCGTCAAAAGGGCGCCGGGGCAGATGCTTCCGGCGCCCTTTTTGTTTTCCTACCATCCCAATCCCCGTTCGGGCTGTTCTGACAAGTCACTTGCCTTATCAGAATGTCGAAGCCCCGCACTTTCTTGAAGAAAAAGCGGCCCTTCGACAGGCTCAGGGCGAACGGATGTGATGAACCGCCAGCGTGAGGACCACCCCATGTCGCTGCATCTCTGGTGGCTCTATGTCACCGCCGTTTTCCTCATCTCCGCCACGCCGGGGCCGAACATGCTGCATGTGATGACGCAGAGCATCCAGCACGGCCCGCGCAAGGCGATGGCGACGATGGCGGGGCTGATGAGCGCGGTGCTGCTGTGCCTCGCCGCCTCGGCGCTGGGCCTTGGCGCGCTGCTCAAGACCTCGCCGCGCCTGTTCGACGTGTTGCGCTATGCCGGCGTCGCCTATCTCGTCTGGCTGGGGATCAAGGCCTGGCGCGCGCCGGTCGGCGCAGCCGCCGTCGCCGCACCCGCCCGTTCGCACCACGCCCTCTTCGCCACCGGCCTTTTGACCGGCCTCTCCAATCCCAAGCTCATCATCTTCGCCGCCGCGCTCTTCCCCCAGTTCATCGACACCGACCGCCCCTTCGGCGTCCAGCTCGCCATTCTGGTGCTGACCTTCTTGGTGATCGAGAGTTTCTGGTACAGCGTCTATGCGCTCGGCGGCCTCCGCCTCGCCCGCTGGCTCGCGCCCGCCAACCGCCAACGCCTCTTCAACCGCGCGACCGGCGTCATGTTCATCGGCTTCGGCGGCGCGTTGCTGGGGGCACGGGCGTAGCCGCAACCGTTGAAAAACCACCCCGTCATGCTGAACTTGTTTCAGCATCCATTGACGCAAGGCCTGTTTTCCATTCCTAGGCAGAGCTAATGGATCCTGACTTTCGTCAGGATGACGCCGAGATTGAAGAGCCGCGCGCAGGAAAGACAATGATGACAGACATTAGCGCATTGAAAGCCGGGCTGATCGCCGACATCGACGCCGCCGACACGCCGGACGCGGTGGAGGCGTTGCGGGTGGGGGCGTTGGGCAAGAATGGGGTCATCACCGGCCTGCTCAAGACGCTGGGGCCGATGTCGCCGCAGGAGCGGCTGGAACAAGGCCCGCCGATTCAGGATCTGCGCGAATCCGTCACCGCCGCCATCGCCGCGCGCAAGGCTGCGCTCGAAAGCGCCGCGCTCGATGCGCGCCTGGCGTCGGAAAAGATCGACATGACCCTGCCCGCCGATCCGGCCCCGCAGGGCAGCGTCCACCCGGTCAGCCAAGTGATGGACGAACTGGCCGAAATCTTCGCCGATCTGGGATTCTCCGTCGCCACCGGGCCGGAGATTGAGGACGACTGGCATAATTTCACCGCGCTCAACATTCCCGAAACCCATCCCGCGCGCGCGATGCACGACACTTTCTATTTCCCCGATGAGGAGGGGCAGAAGCGGATGCTGCTGCGCACCCATACCTCGCCGGTCCAGATCCGCACGATGATGACGACGCCCCCGCCGATCCGCATCATCGCGCCCGGCCGCGTCTATCGCAGCGATAGCGACGCGACCCACACGCCGATGTTCCACCAGATCGAGGGGCTGGTGATCGACAAGGGCATCACGCTCGGTCACCTGAAATGGACGCTGGAAACCTTTCTCAAGGCCTTTTTCGAGCGCGAGGATATCGTCCTGCGCCTGCGCCCCAGCTATTTCCCCTTCACCGAACCCTCGGTCGAGGTCGATGTCGGCTATACGCTGACCAACGGCCAGCGCGTCATCGGCGGCGACGGCGATGCGCCCGATGGCGGCTGGCTCGAAGTGCTGGGTAGCGGCATGGTCAATCGCCGCGTGATCGAAAGCTGCGGCCTTGACCCCGACGAATGGCAGGGCTTCGCCTTCGGCACCGGGGTCGACCGGCTTGCCATGCTCAAATATGGGATGAACGACTTGCGTGCCTTCTTCGACGGCGACCTGCGCTGGCTCAAACATTATGGCTTCTCCGCGCTCGACGTACCCACGCTCAGCGGAGGAGTCGGCGCATGAAGTTCACGCTCAGCTGGCTCAAGACGCATCTCGCTACCGATGCCGACCTGGCGACGATCCTCAAGAAACTCAACGCCATCGGCCTGGAGGTGGACGGCGTCGACAACCCGGCCGACAAGCTCGCCGCGTTCAAGATCGCGCGCGTGCTGACCGCCGATCCCCATCCGCAGGCGGACAAGCTGCAGGTGCTGACCGTCGATCAAGGCGACGGCACCCCGTTGCAGGTCGTGTGTGGCGCGCCCAATGCGCGCGCGGGGCTGGTCGGCGTGTTCGGGACGGAGGGCGCAGTCGTGCCATCCAATGGCATGGTGCTGAAAAAGACCGCGATTCGCGGCGTCGATTCCAACGGCATGATGTGTTCCTCGCGCGAGCTGGAACTGGGCGATGATCATGACGGCATCATCGAACTGCCCGGCGACGCGCCGGTGGGGCAGGCCTATGCCGACTGGGCGGGCCTCAATGATCCGGTCATCGACGTGTCGATCACCCCCAATCGCCAGGATTGCATGGGCGTGCGCGGCATCGCCCGCGACCTTGCCGCCGCTGGCCTCGGCACGCTCAACGCGCTGATCGTGCCGCCGATCGCGGGCGTCGGTCCCGGCCCGGACGTGCGCACCGACGATGCCGAAGGCTGCCCCGCTTTCTATGCGCGGACGGTGCGCGGCGTGAAGAACGGTCAGTCCCCCGACTGGATGGCCAAACAGCTCAAGGCTATCGGCCAGAAGCCGATCAGCACCTTGGTCGACATCACCAACTATATCATGATCGACCTTGGCCGCCCGCTGCACGTCTATGACATGGCGAGCCTCAAGGGCGGCCTGGTCGCGCGCAAGGGCAAGGCGGGCGAGCAAGTGCTGGCGCTCAACGGCAAGACCTACACCGTCGATGAGACGATGACCGTGATCGCCGACGATGAAGCCGTCCACGACATTGGCGGCATCATGGGCGGCGAACATTCGGGCGCGCAGGACAGCACGACCGACGTGCTGATCGAATGCGCCTATTTCACGCCCGAACGGATCGCGATGACGGGGCAGAAGCTCACCCTCACCTCCGACGCGCGCGGCCGCTTCGAACGCGGGGTCGATCCCGCCTTCCTCGACGATGGCCTGTCGATCGCTACCTTCCTTGTCACGCATCTGTGCGGCGGCACGCCCAGCGAACCGACCCGCGCGGGCAGCCCGCCGCTCACCCCCAAGGTGATCGACTATGATCCCGACCAGTGCGTGGCGCTGGCCGGTGTCGATGTCCCCGCCGACGAACAGAAGCGCATCCTGACCAATCTGGGCTTCACCGTCACCGGCGAGGCGGCGAGCTTCGATTATCAGGACGGCATGCCCATCAGCTTGCCCGGCCATTGGGCCGTCACCGTGCCAAGCTGGCGCCGCGACGTCGATGGCTGGCCCGATCTGGTCGAGGAAGTGGTGCGCATCGTCGGGCTTGACCATGTGCCCTCTACCCCGCTGCCGCGCGTGCCGGGCGTCGCCCGCCCCACCGCCACGCCCGAACAATTGGTCGAACGGCGCGTGCGCCGCACGGCGGCCGCGCGCGGCCTGTCCGAAGCGATCAACTGGTCTTTCCTCTCCGAAAAGGAAGCCGCGTCGGTCGGCGGTGGCGACTGGGTATTAGCCAACCCGATCTCCGAAGACCTCAAGGTCATGCGGCCCTCGCTGCTGCCGGGCCTTTTGTCCGCGACCCGCCGCAACATGGATCGCGGTGCCTCTTCGGTGCGGCTATTCGAGCTTGGCCGACGCTATTTCAAGCAGGGCGAGCGCGCGACGGTCGGCTTCGTGCTGGCCGGCGATCAGTCCCCGCGCGGTTGGCAGACCGGCAAGGCGCAGGCTTTCTCCGCCTACGACGCGAAGGGCGAAGTCGTCGCCCTGCTCGCCGCGGCGGGCGCACCGGTCGCCAATCTGCAGAATTTCGGCGATGCGTCTGGCGCTTATCATCCCGGCCAGTCAGGCACGCTGCGCCTTGGCCCCAAGGTGGTTCTCGCCGAATATGGCGTGCTGCACCCAGCCCTCGCCAAGCAGTTCGGGCTTAACGGCACGGTGGTTGCGGGCGAAATCTTCCTGGATGCCATTCCGGGCAAGCGCAAATCGGGCTTCATGCGCGCGCCTTATGCGCCGCCTGCGCTGCAGGCGGTGAAGCGCGACTTCGCCTTCGTCGTGCCGGAGCAGCAGGAAGCCGACGCGCTGGTCCGCGCGGTCAAGGGCGCGGACAAGAAGGCGATCGTCGACGCCCGACTGTTCGACGTGTTCACCGGACCGGGCGTCGAGGAGGGCCATAAGAGCCTCGCCATCGAAGTCACGCTGCAGCCCGGCGACAAGAGCTTCACCCAGGACGATCTCGACGCCATCAGCGCCGCCATCGTGAAAGCCGCCCAGAAACTAGGCGGCGTCCTGCGGGGTTGATCCCATACTGTGCCCCGGCGAAGGGCGAGGTCCAGTTCCACGCTCTGAACTGGACCCCGGCCTTCGCCGGGGAACCAGTTCTAAGCAAACCACCGCCGCTTACTTCTTGTCGTCGTCCTTCTTCGGCTTTGCCACCACCGGCGGCGCGATCGGGGCGATCTTGCAGCCCTTGGCAGACGCCAGCCCGCGCAGATAGCCGCGCCGTGCGATTCCCGCCGTCACCGCCGCCTGCAAGCGCCGCTCGGCCGGGGCCGCGCCGCTGATCTCGCGCACCAGCCCACGGAACGGGATCAGCGAATTGACCACGGTCTTGCCGACCGCCGATGCGATCTTGCCCGTGCGATTTTCATTGGCCTCCTTGCCAACGACAAAGTCATCGCCCAGCACAGCGTTGAGTTCGCCAAGGCTGCGATTGAGTTCGGTGCAGGTGCGCGACGGCGGAGCCGCATAAGGATTGTCCACCGCCTTGAGCAGGACTGTCGGAATATCCTCTTTTTCCAGACCGATGTCGCGCACCGGCTGGCGCGCGATCTCACCCGCCCGGTCCAGCGTATCGTCCCTTGGCTTGTCCTTGTCCTGCGCCAGCGCGGTCCCCGACAGCAGCAGGGACAGGGTGGCCGCAGCGATAAATGATTTCATAGTGTTTCTCCCGATCGCCAAACCAGCGACCAGGGGTTTCAGTTCCCAGACGAAACGATTGCCGGGGCAGACAGGCCCATGTCACACCGCTATGGGGGGCGGGACAGCCCAGGAGCCGCCCTTGTCCGACGCCTTCATCTCCATCGCCTCGCCCATCCTGTCCGCCGCCATAAACCCGCTGGGGGCCGAACTCTGGTCGCTTCGGGACGCGCAAGGCCGCGACCTGATGACCGATGCCGATCCGCGCTGGTGGACTGGTCATGCGCCCCTGCTCTTCCCCTTCGTCGGCCGTTCGCGCGGCGACGTCTATCGGCTCGATGGGCAGGACTATCCCATGCCGCAACATGGCTTCGCCCGCCGCAGCGCCTTCGCGGTTATGGACCAGAGCGACGACAACGCGCTGTTCCGGCTGGAGGCGGACGACGCCAGCCGCGCCATCTACCCCTTCGACTTCCGCCTCGACATGGCGTTCGCGCTGACCGACGCGACGCTGCACATGACCGCCACCGTCTCCAACCGGGGCGACACGGTCATGCCCTTCGCCTTTGGCTATCACCCCGCCTTTGCCTGGCCGCTCCCTTATGGCGGCAGCGTCGAGGAGCATCGCATCGTCTTCGAACGCCCCGAACCCGCGCCGATCCGCAAAGTCGGCGACGAACCCGGCCTCATCGCCCGCGACAGCGCCCCCTCGCCGGTCGCGGGCGACAGCCTCGCCCCTACCCATGATATGTTCGCGGGTGACGCGCTGATCTGGGATGATCTCGCCAGCCGATCGCTCCTGTGGGGCGTGCCCGGCCAACCCCGGCTGCGGATCGACTTTCCCGACACGCCCTGGCTTGGCCTGTGGCAAAAGCCCGGCGCGCATTATTTGTGCGTCGAACCCTGGGCCGGGATGGCGGACCTGGTCGGGTTCGAGGGCGATGTCTGGGCCAAGCAGGGCATCATGGCCCTCCCCCCCGGCGACGCCCGCAGCTTCCGCATGGACGTTCGCGTCGTGATACCGCCTCAATAGCTGAAAAGTGCAATCCAGCTTACGTCCATCCAGGACAGTTTCCATGCAGCTTCGTTCGGCAAAGTTGGGAACAGATCGATCGCGAGCAGCAGCGCCGTCGCTCGTCCAATCCATTTGGGATTTCGATCTCCTAACCGGGCCATGCCCCAGACAAGAAAGAAAGTCAGCATCATAGGCCAGCCAAGACCGCCAAGGAAAAATACCAGCACGCGGAAGGGACTGCCATTTCCTGCGCCGAATACATCTGCCAGATTTTGAAGGAGCCAGCCACCAACCCCAAAAACCGGTTGTAGGACGACATTAAATAGTAGCGGGCCACCTATACCGCCGACGAAGGCGGGCAATATTGTCCCTGCAAGCCAAGCCCACAAGATTGCGACCCCCGAAGCGGTCCGAGGCGATCCAGCAGAGCGCTGATCGAGATCCGTGGTGCGGTCCTCGCGGGACGACTTCTCACTTTGCTGTCCATCCGATGCAAGCCGAGTCTGTGCAGCGCAAACTATTGCGCTATATGACGCACCATGACCATCCCATCCCGCCGCACCTTCGCGATCATTTCCCACCCTGACGCCGGCAAGACCACGCTGACAGAAAAGCTGCTGCTGGAAGGCGGCGCGATCCATCTGGCGGGTGAGGTCAAGGCGCGCGGGGCGAACCGCCGCGCCCGGTCGGACTGGATGAAGATCGAGCAGCAGCGCGGCATTTCCGTCACCTCCTCGGTCATGACGTTCGAGCGGACGCGCGATGGCGAGACCATCACCTTCAACCTGCTCGACACGCCGGGGCATGAGGATTTCTCCGAAGACACCTACCGCACCCTGACCGCCGTGGACTCCGCCGTCATGGTGATCGACGCAGCCAAGGGCATCGAGCCGCAGACGCGCAAATTGTTCGAGGTTTGCCGCCTGCGCAACCTGCCCATCATCACCTTCGTCAACAAGGTCGATCGCGAAGGCCGCGAAACCTTCGGCCTGCTTGACGAGGTCGCCGACCAGTTGCAGCTCGACGTCTGCCCGATGAGCTGGCCGGTCGGCATGGGTGGCGAGTTTGAAGGCATTTACGACTTCGCCACCAACCGGCTGATGCAGCCGACCGGCCCGTCCAAGGAATTTGACGGCACCCGCCACCAATTCACCGGCCTGGACGACCCCAAACTCGGCGACTTCCTCTCCCCCCGCGCGCTCGAACGGCTGCGCGAGGAAGCGGAATTGTCGCAGGGCGGCTATGCCAGCTTCGACCTCGACCGCTATCGGCAGGGTGATCTGACCCCGGTCTATTTCGGCTCGGCGCTCAAATTGTTCGGCGTCACCGAATTGATCGACGCGCTCGCCGCCCATGCGCCGCCGCCGCGCGCGCAGCCGGCCGAGCCCGCCGCGGTCGAACCCGACGCCAGCGAAGTCACCGGCTTCATCTTCAAGGTGCAGGCCAATATGGACCCGCAGCATCGCGACCGCATCGCCTTCATGCGCCTCGTCTCAGGCAAGTTCAAACGCGGCATGAAGCTGACGCCCTCAGGCTCCGGCAAGCCGCTGGCGGTCCATTCGCCCATCCTCTTCTTCGCGCAGGATCGCGAACTGGCGGACGAGGCTTTCCCTGGCGACATCATCGGCATTCCCAATCATGGCGCGCTGCGCGTCGGCGATACGCTGTCGGAGAAGCCCGGCCTGCGCTTCACCGGCCTGCCCAATTTCGCGCCCGAAATCCTGCGCCGCGTACAGTTGAAAGACCCGACCAAGACCAAGCAGTTGCGCAAGGCGCTGGACGACCTGTCCGAAGAGGGCGTGATCCAGGTTTTCTATCCCGAAATCGGCAGCCAGTGGATCGTCGGCGTCGTCGGCCAGTTGCAGCTCGAAGTGCTGATCTCGCGGCTCGATGCGGAATATAAGGTCGCCGCCGTGCTGGAGCCCTCGCCCTTCGACACCGCTCGCTGGATCGGCGGCGACGACGCGGCGATCAAGGAGATGGTCTCCTACAACAGTGCCAACATGGCCAAGGACCGCGACGACAATCTCGTCTTCATGGCCAAAAGCGCCTGGGACATTGGCTACCAGCAGGAACGCCACCCCAAAGTCACCTTCAGCGCCACGCGCGAGCGGTAGGGCAACGCGCGACTATTCCAAGGGAATAGTCGTCAGCCGACTCAGACAACATCATGTCGAAAGAATATTGGCGGAGACGCCGGGATTCGAACCCGGGGAGCCCCATTCAGGGCTCGACGGTTTAGCAAACCGCTGGTTTCAGCCACTCACCCACGTCTCCGCACGAATTGTCTGCCGGGTAGGCGGACAATGGCTGGGGAGGGGCTATAGCGATGGCCTTCCTGCATGGCAACGGGTCTGTCACAGCTATTTTGCAGGTCGAGCCGCCTTGTTCCTTCGTTCCGGCGCAGAATCGACTCAGATTGACTTTCGTTCATTGGCCTTTCAGCTTGAAAGCCGATAACCGGAAAAATGGTTGAGCGCAGTTTTTCGGGGAGCAACGGGCATGAATAGCAAAATGGGGCAGATGACCGCCCATGTTGCGCGGGCGGCGAGTTGGGCCATTGCGCTGACGGGACTGGCGCTGACGCCCGTCGCGACGCAGGCGCAGGTCCGCACGATCGACCCCAATACCGCCATTGATGCCGACCTTGCGCCGCCGCCGCCCCCCAATAGCGGGCCGACGGCCCCCGGCGTCGATTCCAGCATCTATGACAGCCCACCTGCTATTGAAGCGCCTGCGACCGCAACCGGCGCGCCGGTAACCGCCAATTCGCCTCCTGCAGCCCCTGATTCGTCCATATCCTATCAGGAAGATGACCTCATCGGGGCGGCCGAGGGCGTATTTGGCAAGGGGGCCGAAGGGCTGGCGGGCCTGATCGAAAAAGTGCTGAAGGATCAGGGGCGTCCCAACGCCTATATCGCAGGGCGGGAGGCATCGGGCGCCTTCGTTGTTGGCCTGCGCTACGGTTCCGGCACGTTGAACCATAAGGTCGAAGGCAAGCGCGAGGTCTATTGGACCGGCCCGTCCATCGGTTTCGACGTGGGCGGCAATGCCGCCAATACGTTCGTCCTGGTCTATAATCTCTACGACACGCAGGATCTCTATCATCGCTTCCCCGCAGCGGAGGGCACGGCCTATCTGGTGGGTGGCTTCACGGCCAGCTATCTGCGCTGGGGCAATGTCGTGCTGATCCCGATCCGGCTTGGCGTCGGCTATCGCTTGGGCGTCAATGCGGGCTATATGAAGTTCAGCGAAAAGCGGAACTGGCTGCCCTTCTAACCCTGGCTATAACGACAGGGCGAGTTGTTCGCCCTGTTCGACCGCTTCCTCTGCCTCCAGATTATGCACGCCCAGGCCCAGCAACCGCGCACCCATGCGCAGGGGTAATTGCGCCAGCAGCAATTCGCGCGCGGTCTGCGCCAGCAGGTCCGGCGATCGCACTGGCGCGGTGAAGCTGCGCGACCGGGTGATGATGCGGAAATCGGCGAACTTCACCTTCAGCACCACCGTCCGGCCCCAGGCCTGCGCCTTTTCGATCCGGGTCCATAGGCTGGCGGCGATCCGGTCTATCTCCGTAACCAACGCAGCCCGATCGGTCAGGTCGTCGAAAAATGTGTCCTCCACGCTGACGGACTTGCGCCCTTCGCGGTCGCGCACCGGCCGGTCATCCTGGCCCCGCGCGGCGCGATAATAATAGTCTGCCGCACTGCCGAAATGGGCCTGGAGAAAGCGCAGGTCGCGCGCGCGCAGGTCCGCCCCCGTCTCGATCCCCAATTCGTGCATCCGCCGCGCTGTCACTGGCCCTATGCCGTGGATGCGCCGTACCGGCATAGCCGCGATGAAGGCCGGGCCTTCGCTGGGTCGCACCACGCAGACGCCATCGGGTTTGTTCTGATCCGATGCCAGCTTGGCGATCAGCTTATTGTAGGACACGCCGGCCGAGGCCGTGAGGCCCGTTTCCGCGCGAATCAGATGCCGTATCTCTTCGGCCACCTGCGTTGCCGACGCGATGCCCGGCTTGTTCACCGTCACGTCCAGATAGGCTTCATCAAGCGAGAGCGGCTGGACGATCTCGGTATAGCGACTGAAAATCTCGCGAATATGGGTGGATGCCGCCCGATAGGCATCGAACCGTGGCGTAACGAAGATCAGACCTGGACAAAGCCGCCGTGCCCGTGCGCCGGGCATGGCCGATTTGACCCCGAAAGTGCGTGCTTCATAGCTGGCCGTCGCCACCACGCCACGCGGACCGCCGCCGCCCACGGCGATCGGCTGGCCGCGGAGCGCAGGGTCGTCGCGCTGTTCCACCGACGCATAGAAAGCATCCATGTCGATATGGATGATCTTGCGCAGCGGTGGCGGCACGGGGTCCATGGCCCAATTCTATGGCATAATCAGAACAAAAGAGAAACGAAATTGCGCCGCATCTATGTCTGGTTCTTGAGCGCCAGCAGGGCCGCGAACGGTCCGGTCTGATCCTCGTTCAACACGCCCACCTCCTTGAGATAAGCATCGGCATCGGGGGAGCGGGGATAGGGGGCCATGACCAAAGCCATGGTTTCGGCGACGGCCTCGCCCATGTCGATGACCTGGCCGTCATAGCCGATCGTGTCGCAATCCTCGACATCCAGTTCCAGTTCGTCGCTATCGACCACATCGGTCCCTTCGACGATGAATCGCAGCAGGAAATCGCTGTCGATCTGTTCCGGCACGGGCAGGCCGGTCGCGACGCAGGGTTGCGACAGCGTGGCGCGAATCCGCCCGCGCGCGACGATCGCGCCATTGTCTTCGCCAAGTCCGTAATCGGCTTCCAGCCGGTCGAGTGCGAGCAGGCCGAAACGGCGCATCAAGGCCATGCGCTCTTCGGCCTTGGCCGCGATATGCAGGCTGCCCGCGAGGCGACCGATTTGATCGACCTTGATCGGACGTGAAAATTCAGGCGTGGGGACAGGAGTCATCCGATATCTCCTGCCAACAAGGCATCGCGCGACAGGCTGCCCAACCGCGTCCAGCGCGCCCGCAGCGCGCCTTCGACATGGGTTAGCGCGGTGTCCGACACCGTATCGCCGCGATACAGGTTGCGCACCAGCGCCTCGCGCAGATCCGCTTCGCCCGCCAGTGCCGTGCGATAGGCGCTGATCCGCCCGCCAAGCGCGCTCATCATCCGTCCGACATGCTTGCCGACCACGACATCGCCAATGCCTTCCTGCCGCAACTGCCCATCCATATCGTCGACGAACACTTCGGTCAGCCAGACGCTTTCCTGTGTCGCACCCTGTTCCTGCAACCGGACCAGCACCTGGCTCAAAATCGCGACGATCATGTCGAACCGGCCGTCCAGCGTGTCGGGCACGGCACCGTCCAGATACCAGTGCGGCTGGCGGCCTTCCGCGACGATGGCGTGATAGAGCGGCATCAGACTGTCCTTGGGGTCGGTGCGCCCGAACAGTCTTTGCAGGAAGGAAGGGGAGGCGGTGGACATGCGGCAACGTCTTTTCATGGTGGATGGGCGGGCGGCGCGCGTTGCCCCATATTTCGCGCCCCTTGCCGGGGGCGGCGCATTTCCATATTGATCGCTGCGTCGCCCAATGCAATGGCGGCGTCATGTTTCTTGGGTTCGCGGGTCCGCCCCCGCAGGAGAAGTCGATGCGTCCGTTCAGCCGTCATTCCGCACAGGGGCGCATCCTGCTCGCCATAGGCCTTGGCGCGCTCGTGCTGGGCGCATCGGGTTGCACCCGCGTTCGCACGCATCAGGGGTATCAGGTCGACAAGCTGCTGGTCGATTCAGTCCAGCCGGGTATCGACAATCGCGCTTCGGTCGAAGGCACATTGGGGCGGCCGACCTTCACCTCGCAGTTCGGCGAGCAGGAATGGTATTATATTTCGCGCAGCATGCGCGCGCTGGCCTTCTCCAATCCCAAGCCCGTCGATCAGACCGTGCTGCGCGTCCGCTTCGACCCGGCAGGCAATGTCGCGGCGGTTGATCGCATCGGACTGGAACAGGTCGCCAATATTTCGCCATCAGGGGACAAGACCCCGACGCTTGGACGCAACCGCAGCCTGTTTGACGAGATTTTCGGCAATATCGGCGCGGTCGGCGCCGGTGGCATGGGTGGTACAGGCGGGGCCGGCGGCCCTGGCCCGAACGGCAGCTAAAAACAGGCCTAGCGTCCGTGATCGCCACGGGATTGCCCCGTGGTTGTATCACTTGCTTGATACACGCTCTGTAAAGGCAACCCGGCACCGTATGATCGTTAGAACTGCGCGGATTATGTCGGTTTAGGGTTGCGTCCTCGCGTGGGAATGGGAAAGACGGTCATCATCCACTGATAGGCCTGCCATCCTCGTGTCCTGAGGGTATCGACCCGGAGAAGAGTTTGTTTTTGGTCCCGCTTTGCCTCCTGCCATTCGTCGGCACCTTGTTGCTGTCGATCATGGGCAGGGCGAGCCGAAATGGTCTGGCTGCGATCGCCTTGCTCCCCGCCATGGCCGGGCTTGTCCTGCTGGCCAGGGTCGCCCCGTTCATATTGCGCGGCGGCGTGGTGGAATGGCACATGGACTGGGTGCCGATATTGGGGCTGGAGATCAGCCTGCGCCTCGATGCGCTGGGATTTCTTTTTGCCGGCCTGATCCTGGGCATCGGGCTTCTCATCATTCTCTATGCCCGCTTCTATCTGGCAGCGGGCGACGCCATAGGCCGGTTCCTGGCGATGCTATTGCTGTTCCAGGGGGCCATGCTGGGCATCGCCCTGTCGGGCAATATCTTATTGCTGCTCATCTTCTGGGAACTGACCAGCCTGTCCTCCTTCCTGCTGATCGGTTTCCGCAGCGACACGGCGGCGGGGCGGCAGGGCGCGCGCATGGCGCTGGCCGTGACGGGCGGCGGCGGCCTGGCGCTGATCGGCGGTCTGGTATTGCTCGGCACGATCGTCGGCTCGTTCGAACTGGCTGACATATTGGCGAGCGGCGACATCATCCGGGCGTCGGCGCTCTATCCCGTGGCGCTGATCCTGATCCTGCTGGGGTGCTTCACCAAGTCGGCGCAATTTCCGTTTCACTTCTGGTTGCCCCACGCCATGGCCGCGCCCACGCCGGTCAGCGCCTATCTGCACAGCGCGACCATGGTGAAGGCCGGGGTGTTCCTGCTCGCGCGCTTCTGGCCAGTGCTGTCGGGCACGGACCTGTGGTTCTATCTGGTGACGACGACGGGGCTGATCACGATGATCCTCGGTGCGGCCGTCGCCCTGTTTCGCCATGATCTCAAGGCGATCCTCGCTTACTCCACCATCAGCCATCTTGGCCTGCTGACGATGTTGTTCGGCTTTGGCACGCCCGTCGCTGCAATGGTCGGCGTCTTCCACCTTCTCAACCATGCGCTGTTCAAGGCCGCCCTGTTCATGAACGCCGGGATTGTCGATCATGAAACGGGCACGCGCGACATTCGCCTGCTGGGCGGGCTGGCGACGCTGATGCCGATCACCGCGACGCTTGGGCTCGTCGCGTCTGCCTCCATGGCGGGCCTGCCGCCGCTCGCCGGTTTCCTGTCAAAGGAAATGATGCTGGAGGAGGCAGGGCATACGCTCTGGGCCGGACAATTCTGGATCGTCCCGCTTGCCGCCGTGATCGCGGCGATGCTGTCGGTGGCTTATTCCCTGCGCTATATCGTGCATCTTTATTTCGGGCCTCGCCCCGCTTCCTACCCTGCCCAGCCGCATGATCCGCCATTCGGGCTATGGGCACCTTCCGCCCTGCTGGTGGCGCTGACGATAGCGATCGGCCTGTTTCCGCAGACTTTGACGGCCGGTCTTATTACGTCCGCCGCAGCCGTCGTGACAGGGGGCACCGCGCCGCCATTCAAGCCCGCCCTCTGGCACGGTGTCACTCCGGCGCTGGTGATGAGCATTGTGGCGGTGATGATCGGAACGCTGATGCTGTGGCGGCATGGCATATTATTGCGCACATGGGACGCCCTGCCGCTGCCCGATGCCAAGCGGATGTTCGATCGGACGCTGGATTGGCTGGTCGATCGCGCGAAGGACATGACGCAGGCCATTCACAATGGATCGCTCCAGCGGCAGCTTGGCCTGCTGTTCCTTGTCGCCATCCTCGTCGGTGCGCTGGGCGTGTGGACCGGCGGCTATGCGCCTGGCACCCGACCGACCATCCCGGCACCGCCAATGGCCATCATCGCCTGGGGCCTGCTGCTCGCAGCAGTCGCGGCGGTGGTGAAGGCGCAGCGTCAACGCTATCTGACGCTGGTCTATATCAGCGTCGTTGGCCTCGTCGTCTCGCTGGCCTTTGTCTATCTGTCGGCGCCGGACCTCGCCCTGACGCAGATTTCGGTGGAGGTGGTGACGATCCTGCTGCTGCTGCTGGCGCTCAACCTGATGCCAAAGCAGCCGGTTCGCCTTTCCAGCAATGCACTTCGGCTGCGCGACGGTCTTATCGGTCTAGCCGGGGGCACGGCCGCAGGCCTTGCCGCCTGGGCGGTGATGACGCGCGAACCCAATGACCCGATCTCCGCCTATCATTGGGCGAACAGCTATTCGGGCGGTGGCGGGACCAATGTGGTCAATGTCACGCTGGTCGATTTCCGCGCCTTTGATACGTTCGGGGAGATCACGGTGCTGGGCATCGCCGCGCTCACCATCTTCGCCTTGCTGCAACCGGCGGCGCGCGGGCCGTCTGGCCAGCGCCTGCGACAATGGGTGGCGGATCTCCCCCGTTCGCCCGAACGCCATCCCATGATGTTCGCCGTGGCCGCACGTCTTCTTTTGCCATTGGCGACGATGATCGGCCTTTTCATCTTCCTGCGCGGGCATAATCTGCCAGGCGGCGGCTTCATCGCCGGGCTGGTCGTCTCCATCGCGATGTTGATGCAATATATGGCGTCGGGCTTTGAATGGGCCGATCAGCGGCGGCGGATCGACGAGCATATGCTGATCGGCCTGGGCGTCACCATTGCCGCGCTCACCGGACTTGGTTCACTGTTCTTCGGTGCGCCGCTGTTCACCAGCGCCTTTGGCTATGTCACATTGCCGCTCGTCGGGACGTTCGAACTGGCGACGGCGATGCTGTTCGACATTGGTGTCGCCATGACGGTGATCGGGGCAGTCATGCTGGCTCTCGCTGAACTCAGCCATATCTCGCAGCGGGCCGAAAAGGCGCTGGTCGAGGATGATGGCCCAATGGATATTGATCCGGCCAAATTGCGGGGGCCGCGGTCATGAGCATCGAATTTCTGGTCGCATCGGCCATCGCCGCGCTGACGGCTGCCGGCATTTATCTGGCGTTGCGGGGCCGTACCTTTCCAGTCGTGCTTGGTCTTGCGATGCTGTCCTATGCCATCAACCTCTTCCTTTTCGCCATCGGCCGCCTGACCGTGAACCACCCGCCGCTGTATGAAAAGGGCGTGACCGACTATGCCGACCCCCTGCCCCAGGCATTGGTGCTGACGGCCATCGTCATCTCCTTTGCCATGACCGCGCTTGCCGTCGTGCTGTCACTCCGCAGTTTTCTGGAAACCGGCACGGATCAGGTCGATGGCATAATCGAGGCCGATCCGCCCCATCCCGATCCGGAGGCGGCACCATGATCGACGCATTGATCGCAGCCCCGTTGATGCTTCCGGCCTTTGCCGGGACCGCCACCTTGCTGTTCCGCCGACGTCGTCGCTGGATCGGCGCGGCCCTCTCTGTCGGATCGACCGCCGGGCTTGTTCTGCTGGCGATCGTCCTGATGGGCCAGGCGCAGGGGCAAGGCCCGACCGCCTATGCGCTGGGCGACTGGCCAGCGCCCTTTGGCATTGTACTGGTGCTGGACCGGCTGGCGGCGATGCTGCTGTTGCTGACCGCCGTGCTTGGTCTGGCGGTCGCGGCCCACGCCACCTTGACCGGGCTTGATCGCAAGGGCTGGCATTTCCATCCCCTGTTCCAGTTTCAGCTCCTCGGCATCAATGGCGCGTTTCTCACTGGTGATCTGTTCAACCTGTTCGTCTTCTTCGAAGTGCTGCTGATCGCCTCCTATGGGCTGATGTTGCATGGACAGGGCGCGCAAAGGCTGACGGCGGGCGTGCAATATGTGATCGTCAACCTCATCGGTTCGACCCTGTTCCTGATCGCGCTCGGCCTGCTCTATGGTGTCACCGGCACGCTCAACATGGCCGATATGGCCGTTCGGGTCGCGTCTTTGCCGCCCGGAGATGTCGGCCTGCTGCGCGCGGGCGGGTTGCTGCTGGTCACGGTTTTCGCGCTCAAGGCCGCGCTTGCACCGCTGCATCTGTGGCTGCCCCGCACCTATGGATCGACGGCTCCTGCCGTGGCGGCGCTGTTTGCGATCATGACCAAAGTGGGTGCCTATGCGATCATCCGTACCGTGCCGCTAATCTTTGGCGACTGGGTCGGTCAGGTGCTGCTGCCAGCAGCGCTGGTCGCAATATTGCTCGGATTTGCGGGGCTGCTCGCGGCGCGGGGATTGCGTGACATGGCGGCGTTCGGCCTGATTGGCTCGACGGCCACCCTGCTCGTTGCCATTGCCCAGTTCGATCAGTCTGCGATGAGCGCTGCTCTCTACTATCTGCCGCATACCACCCTGTCCGCTGCCCTCCTGTTCCTGACCGTCGACCTCGTCATTCGCTGGCGTCCGGCCGAGGGTGATTCGATCGTGCCGACCTCGGCCTTTGCCGGACAGGGCCGACTGGCGCTGCTGTTCCTGGCGGCGGCGGTGGCACTGGCCGGGTTGCCCCCGCTTTCGGGCTTCATCGGCAAATTGCTGATTCTTCAGGCCTCGCTTGCGTCATCTTCTGCCATCGTCATCTGGGCCTTGGTGCTTGTAACCAGCCTGCTGGCGGTTGTCGGACTGGCGCGGGCCGGGACCACGGTGTTCTGGAAACAGGGCCAATGCCCCCCGACATCCAAGAACCGCACCGCTTTCCGCGCGATAGAAGCGATGCCAGCCTTTTTCCTGCTGGCTATGCTGGGCCTTCTGACCGTGGCTGCCGGACCGGCCACCGCCTATGCCGATGCGACCAGCCGCCAGATTTTCGATATGTCCGCTTATGTCCGCGCCGTCCTAGGGCCGGATGCGCCGGGAGCCGTCCGATGAAGCGCCTGCTGCCGCATCCCGGCCTTACCCTTCTGCTCGTCATCATGTGGATGCTGGTGCTCAACAGCCTCAGCATGGGCGGCTTCCTGCTGGGCCTTTTCTTTGCCATCATGGTGCCGCTCTACACCGCACCCTTCTGGCCGGATCGCCCGCAGATGCGGCTCGGCTTGCCCCTGCTCGGCTATATACTGGTCGTTGTCTGGGATATTGTCGTCGCCAATTTCGAGGTGGCCCGGCTGATCCTGTTCCGCCGCAATCGAGACTTTCGGTCCTGCTGGCTCAGCGTTCCGCTCGACCTGCGATCGGCCGAAGCGATTACCTTGCTGGCGGGCACCGTCAGCCTGACCCCCGGCACCGTTTCCACCGATATTTCCACCGATGGCCGCTATCTGCTGGTCCATGCCCTCGATACAGGCGATGCAGCCAGTGATATCGCGCGTATCAAGAGCCGCTATGAGCGCCGCCTGCTGGAGATTTTCCGATGATAGAGACCGCTCTGTCGATCGCGCTAGGCTGTGTGGCGCTCGCCATGCTCCTCAACCTCTATCGCCTGTTGCGAGGACCAACCGCACCGGATCGCATTCTGGCGCTCGATACGATGGTCATCAATGCCATCGCGCTCATCATCCTGTTTGGCATATTGGAAGAAAGCGGCACCTATTTCGAGGCGGCGCTGTTGCTGGCGATGGTCGGGTTCGTGGGGACCGTGGCCTATACCAAATTTCTGCTGCGCGGCGATATTGTGGAATAGGATGGAACAGCCGGAATGACTGCCATGATCGACATCCTCATCGCGTTCCTCATCCTGCTCGGCGGTGCCTTCGCGCTGATCGGAAGCTGGGGGCTGGCGCGCCTGCCATCGCTGATGAGCCGCCTGCACGGCCCGACCAAGGCAACCACGTTGGGCGTGGGCGGGTGCCTGATGGCCTCGATGCTCTATTTCCCGACCCATGGCCTTAGCTGGTCGGCGCATGAACTGCTGATCACGCTTTTCCTGTTCATCACCGCGCCGATCTCGGCCAATATGATTGCCAAAGCCTATATCCATCGGCGGCATAGCGAAACCCGGATGACGGTCGAAACCGCCAGGATGCTGCCCGAATCGCCTGCCGGGGCTGCGGAATGGGCGACATTCGGCGTTGCTGATGCAGACCGACCGAAACAGCCTTCAGGCGAACCCGCTCAGCCTTTGTAAAGCGCGTCCAGCCGGTCGGCATAGCGTTTGCGGATCACATGGCGTCGGATCTTGATCGACGGGGTCATTTCCTCATTCTCGATCGTGAACGGTTCGTCGGCCAAGATGAAGCGACGAACCCGCTCGGTCACCGACAGGTCGCTATTCACCCGGTCCACCGCCGCGCGCAACGCCGCCATATAGGAGGGATCGGCGCGCGCCTCCGCCAGCGTCAGCCCCTTGGCCTGCGCCCATTCCAGCGTCCATTCCGCATCCGGCACGATCAGCCCGACCAGATAAGGCCGCCGGTCGCCATGGACCATCGCCTGCCCGATCTCGGCCTGCAGCGTCAGCATCCCCTCGACCTTTTGCGGTGCGACATTGTCGCCCTTGTCGTTGACGATCAGATCCTTCTTGCGATCGGTGATGCGGATGCGCCCCTTGGCGTCGAATTCGCCAATGTCGCCGGTGTGGAGCCAGCCATCCTTCAGCACCTTCGCGGTTTCCGCCGGATTGCGCCAATAGCCGTGCATGACCAATTCGCCGCGGACCAGAATTTCGCCATCCTCGGCGATCTTCACTTCCACGCCATCCAGCGGCGGGCCGACCGTGTCCATGGCAATGCCCGCGCGCGGGCGATTGCAGCTCACCACCGGCCCCGCCTCGGTCTGGCCATAGCCCTGAAGCAGAGTCAGGCCCATCGCGTCGAAGAACAGGCCGACATCGGGATTGAGCGGCGCGCCGCCCGACACCAGCGCCTTCAACCGGCCGCCAAACCGGGCGCGAATCTTGGGGATCAGGGTGCGGGCAAGCAGCGCCTTCATCGGCCGGTCGAGCAAGGATTTGCGCCCATGCTGCTCCTTCGCCGCGATACGCAGTGCCTGGGCCATCAGATAATTGGGGAATTTGCCCTGCTTCTCGATCGACTTCATGATCCGCGCGCGCAGCACTTCGAACAGGCGGGGGACAACCACCATGATGGTCGGCCGCGTTTCCTCGATATTGCTGGCGAGCTTTTCCAGCCCTTCGGAATAATAGATCTGCCCGCCCAGCAGCATCGGCAGAAATTGCCCGCCACTATGTTCATAGGCATGCGACAGCGGCAGGAAGGACAGGAAAACCTCCTCCCCCCAGCCGAAATCCTCCGCCACGACCGCGCCTGCCCCTTCGGCATTGAGCAGGATCGCGCCATGATGCTGCATGACCCCGCGCGGCGCCCCGCCGGTGCCGCTGGTGTAGATGATGCAGGCCTGGTCCTGGCGCGCCGCGGTCTGGGCGGCGGCGCAGGAGGCGACATCGACCGGGTGGGCCGCGATCAGATCATCCCACATATGGCAGGCGATCTGCCCCTGTGTTCCGCGCAATGGCTCCATGCCGATGATGAAGTCGGCCTGCGACCGGACGACGGCTGGCATCAGCACCTGCGCCAGCTTGGCGGTCGAAACGATGACGGCGCGCGCGCCGCTATCGGTCAATATATGCTGGTGATCGCGCGTTGTATTGGTGATGTAGGTCGGCACGGTGATGCACCCCGCCGCCATGATGGCGAGGTCGGCGATGCAGAATTCCGGGCGATTTTCGCTGACCAACATCACCGGATCGCCAGGCTTCAACCCCTGCGCCTTGAGCGCGGCAGACAGGGACGCGACCTGTTGTGCCACCGCGTTCCAGCTTAGCGACTGCCAAGCGCCGTCCGTCTTGCGCCACAGGAACGGCGCGTCGCCTTTCTCGCCTGCGCGGGCGAAGAACATGGTGACCAGATTGGGGAATTTTTCGATGGCCCTCAAGGCTCTGCTCCTGCGGTTCCGGCGCATCTGATGCGCGCCTGCTCATCGTCAGGCTATAGCTCCGCCTTGCCGTAACGGCCATCGACTTTATGGGGCTTCATCCATCGAAAAGCCCGTTCTGCACATCCTGCGGCGGATTAAGGCCCAGATGCTTCCACCCCGGCCCGTTGAGGCAACGGCCGCGCGCCGTGCGGGCGATGAGGCCAAGCTGGATGAGATAAGGTTCGATCACTTCCTCGATCGTATCGCGCGCTTCGGAAAGCCCCGCCGCCAGCGTTTCGACCCCCACCGGCCCACCACGGTAAATGTCGGCGATCATCATCAGATAGCGTCGGTCCATCAGGTCGAGGCCCAGTTCATCGACCTCCAGCCGCCGAAGCGAGGCATCGGCAACCTTAGCGTCCACGGCCGCGACGCCCGCGACATTGGCGAAATCCCGCACCCGGCGCAGCAGCCTTCCCGCAATGCGCGGCGTCCCCCGCGATCGTCGCGCAATCTCCATCGCCCCATCGGGCGTAATGGCAAGGTCGAGCAACCGCGCCGCGCGCCGCACCACCAGTTCCAGCTCGTCCACCGTGTAGAATTGCAACCGCACGGGAATGCCGAACCGGTCGCGCAGCGGCGTCGTCAGCAAGCCTTGCCGCGTCGTGGCCCCCACCAGCGTAAAGGGCGGCAGGTCGATGCGCACCGACCGCGCCGAAGGCCCTTCCCCGATCATCAGGTCAAGCGCGCGGTCCTCCATCGCGGGGTAGAGCACTTCCTCAACCGCCGGATTGAGCCGGTGGATTTCATCGACGAACAGGACGTCGCCCTCATCCAGATTGGTGAGCAACGCTGCCAGATCGCCCGACTTGGCGATGACCGGCCCGGACGTGGCGCGAAAACCGACGCCCATTTCCTTGGCGACGATCTGCGCGAGCGTCGTCTTGCCAAGGCCGGGCGGGCCGAAAAACAGCACATGATCCAGCGCCTCGCCGCGCGCCTTCGCCGCCTCGATAAACACGCGCAAATTCCCCCGCGCTGCCTCCTGCCCGATAAATTCGTCGAGCGACTTGGGACGCAGCGCAGCATCCACATCCTCGACGCGGCGGGCGGGTGTTAGGAGGCGGTCGTCGGTCATGGACGACGTCCCAAGGCCGACGGCGCGTCCATCGCGGAATGCAGTATACGCAGGATCAAGATGGTTTGCTCGCCGACATGATATAGCACTCGATGGGGTCGATGCGAAAAAGCTCTTATGCCGTCGCCATAATCGGGTCTCGCCTCGCCCGCCGCCGGATGGGTGCGCAACAAGGCGAAGATGCGCTCGAAACCCTGCATGTGCACCCGAACAGCCTCCAGACCGAAATATTCAAGACCATGATCCTGAATGGCGATCAGATCCTGTCGGGCGGCGACCGTCAGCCTGATCTTAGGCATCCGGCAAGCGCGCCATAATCTCTTTCAGGACATCTTCCGGTTCTGCATCGACAATGCCTGACACGAAGCCCTCTTCAAGGCGGGCGCGAACCCATTGTCGATCATATTCGGACGCCTCTTGGTCGCGGCGAACCAAGTCGCGCAGATAATCGGCGGCATCGACATAGCGCCCCTGTGCCAGACGGGCATCGACCCATTGTTCAAGGGCGGGCGGCATGGAGATGTTGAGGTCGGCCATGGTCACGTCATAAGCCTTTTATCCATGCAATCCAATGCGCCCATCACTTCGCCGCCTTCCGCAGCGCCAGCCGCACCAGCGCGTCCAAGCTGGCGTCGTCACCCAGTTCGGCCTCGGCGGACGCGACGGCGGTGCTGGCTTCATAGGGTTTGAAGCCCAGATTCTGCAGCGCGGACAGTGCGTCGGCTGCGAAGCTGCCGGTTGGCAGCACGGCCACGCCGCCCGTGCCGATCGGACTGCCCACCGGGGCCGCGCCGATCTTGTCCTTCAATTCATTGACGATGCGCTGGGCCAGCTTGGGACCGACGCCATTAGCGCGGGCGATCATCGCCTTGTCCCCCATGGCGACGGCCCGGTGCAGTTCCAGCGGTTCGAGCGCCGACAATATCGCCAGCGCCACGCGCGATCCAACGCCCTGCACATGGGTCAGCAGCCGATACCAGTCGCGTTCCTCCGCGCGCGCGAAGCCGACGAGGCGAATCGAATCCGCCGCCACCAGCATTTCGGTGTAGATCGTCACCGCTTCCCCCACCGACCCCAGGGCCGCGAGCGTGCGCGACGATGCGCCGACCAGATAGCCGACGCCGCCCACGTCAATGATGGCATGGTCGATGCCCGTGCTGTCCAGCAACCCCTTGAGTTTCGCGATCATGCCCGCTGCCTTTTGGTCATGATCTGTTCTTTACAGCCTGTCACGCGGCGCGCCAGTTAAAAGAATAGGTGCCTAAGGCAGCTTTTCGGCGTGCCATGCGTAATGCTGCCCAAACCCATTCCATTTTAAGGCGAATATGATGCAAATGACCGCGCCAATGCTCGGCCCCAAGGATTTCGAATATCCCGCGATCATGCTTTCGGGCGTGGTCGATCATGGCATGTATCTTCATTTCAAAAATTGCCTGTCCACTGCGCCGCAGCAGGGATTGGTAGTGGTCGAAATCTCCACCTTGGGCGGTGACCCCGAAATCGCTCGTCTGATGGGCGAAGATATCCGCTTCCATTCCGATCTTTATCCCGAACGGCGTCTGGTATTTCTAGGCCGCACCGCGGTCTATTCGGCGGGCGCGACCTTCATGAGCTTTTTCGCGACCGAAAACCGCTATGTCACGCGCGGCACGCGCCTCATGATCCATGAGCGGTTGATCACCAAGACGATCCAGCTCGCCGGCCCGCTATCGACCTGCATCGCGACGCTGAAGGGGACGCTCAACGAAATCCAGTCGTCGATCGCGATCCAGAATGAAGGCTTCCACAATCTGATCATGGGATCGGATATCACGATGGAAGAGCTGCTCGAAAAAGCGCCCGAAAACTGGTATCTCGAAGCCAATGAAGCGCGCGCGCGGGGGCTGATTGCCGCGGTGCTGTGATCAGGTCTTGCGCGATCTGCTCATTGCGCGTTGGTATCCGGCATGAACCGCATTCGATCAGGATCGCCGATCTTCCCCTGGCGCTATGGCATGTTCCTGGCGTTTCTGGCGACGATCGCGCCTTTGGCTCTGGTTCTGCCCTGGCATCAGGCGGTGATGGCGGGATTCGATATGGCCGCAATCGCCTTCATGCTGTCGGTAACATCCCTCATCCGGGCCGATGCCGCGGCGATGCGGCGCAAGGCCGCTGCGAATGATGCCAATCGCGATTTGATGCTGCTGATTACTGCCATCGTCAGCTTGGTCGCTCTGGTCGCTGTCGGCGTCGCGGTTGGGGAGCAGGGCGGGCATAAGGCGGCAACAGTTGCGCTGCTGCTGATCACGCTGCTGGTGGCGTGGCTATTCTCCAACCTCGTCTACGCGATGCATTATGCGCATATCTTCTATCGCGCCGATCCGCAGGGAGAGGATAGTGGCGGCCTCGACTTTCCAGATACGCACGAGCCAGGTTATTGGGACTTTCTCTATTTCGCTTTCACGCTCGGCATGACGTTCCAGACGTCCGATGTGTCCGTGACGAGCGGCATCATGCGCCGCACGGCGCTGTTTCAGAGCCTCGCCGCATTCCTGTTCAATCTTGGCATATTGGCGTTCACGATCAACGTGTTGGGCGGGTAACGTCTTAAGCGGCGTTGCCCCAGCCGGATCGCTGGCGCTGCCGTTGGCCACGCGCTGTTTTGGCCGGACCAACGGCCTTCCCGGCATCATCCTCCATATGCGCCACAGACCGCCACCATTCCGCTACGACCGGACGCAGCGCGGATAGGCTGCCGGACCGTGGCATCGCGTACCAGTTCTCGCCATGACGATGAAAGGTCCAGTTGGAATCGCAATTGAGCGGAACGCGCTCGAAACGCGGCGAGGCTTTGGAGCCGGGGGAATCGCTGATCTCCCGCAATTGGGCAGGTACATTCTGGATGCTGCCATCGGGAAACCGCACCGCGATCGTCATCTCCTGCCTCCATCATTATCGGTTGATGAGGGGATAACGCATTGAGATAAAATGGGTTCACGGCCTTGCTGCAGGTTAAGCAGTTTGTCTGGACCCTGGCTCTCGCCCAAAGCCTTCACCGCTTGCTTACCAAATTTTGCTAGGTCTTGCCGCCATGAGCGACTCTGACGATCCCTGCCCCAAATCCGCCGTCAGCCATGGCGTCGGTATCGCTGGCCTTGCGGGCCTTAGCCTCTGGACGCTGGTCGCGCGCCATTATGGCATGAACGGTCCCCATGCCGGACTGGCCGCCGTCGTCGCCTGCGGCGTGCCGATGGTGCTATGGTCGCTGCTGATCGACAAGGTGCATCGCAATGCCTCGACGGGAATTGACTGGCACGCACCCGCCCGTCCGGTTCGCAGCGTGTTGGACATCAGCATCGTCAAGATCGCCGGGCTATGGGCAACCTGGCTCGTCATCGCCATCTTCTATTGCGTCGCGCGCTGGTATTGGAGCGGCAATTACCGCTTCTCGATGGACTTGTTCACCAGTGCAGCTCCGTGGCTGCTCGCGCTCTCCATCCCCTATATCATCTGGATCGACCGGCGGATGGTGGAGCCGAAGGACGCTTCTTACAGCTTTGGCCAATGGGTGATCGGCGGCGCGGCGAGTGCGCCCGACATGGTGCAGGTCGCCCATCACGCCCGCGCCTGGGCGGTAAAGGGCTTCTTCCTGGCGTTCATGGTGTCGATCGTACCGGGCAATTTTTCAAGCGTCGTGGAATGGCGGATCACCGATGCGCTGGCCAATCCGATCGCGCTGGCCAGCTTCTTGATCGCGGTCATGTTCATGATCGACGTCTGCCTGGCGACGGTCGGCTATATCCTGACCTTCAAGCCGCTCGATTCGCATATCCGTACCGCCAATCCCTATCTCGCCGGCTGGCTGGCCGCGCTCATCTGCTATCCGCCTTTCGTCTTGATGGGCGGTGGCGGCCCGCTCGATTATCATGCGGGCGGTGCCGAGTGGGATTATTGGACGCAGGGGTCGACGACGCTGCAATGGTTGCTGGGCGGATGGCTGGTGCTGCTGACCGCCATCTATGCCTGGGCGACGATGGCGTTCGGCCTGCGCTTTTCCAACCTCACCCATCGCGGCATTTTGACTCATGGTCCCTATCGCTGGACCCGGCACCCGGCCTATTTGTCGAAGAACCTGTTCTGGTGGTTTTCAGCGCTGCCCTTCCTGAGCGTCAGCGGGTCGATCACCGACATTGTGCGCAATTGCGCGATGCTGGGCCTTACCAACGCCGTCTATTATTGGCGCGCCCGCACCGAGGAGCAGCATCTGTCTGCCGACCCCGACTATCGTGCCTATAGCGACTGGATGGAACGCAACGCCCCGGTGCCTCGCTTCTTCGCGTGGGTCACCGGGCGCAAGCGGGACATAGCGAGCGGGCCGCAGGCGACGGAACAGCCCACCCCCCCGCGCATTGCATGATATCACCCCCTCTGAATGAAGCCTGCAAAGGCCGTCTTTTTGCCAACGCCTTTTACAGGTCATCGTCATGATCCGATCCCGTTTCGGTACGTTCCGTGGACTGGTGCGACTTGCGCTGGCCTATCCGCAACTGGCGCTTGGCCGGTCCGGCAGCGTCAACCCAGATCCCGCGCATGTTCGACGGCTGGTGTTCGTGTGTCAGGGCAATATCTGCCGTAGCGCCTTTGCTGATGTGGTAGCGCGGAACATAGGGTTGAACAGTGCCTCCTTCGGCCTGTCGACCACGACCGGACGCCCGGCCCATGAACCCGCGATCGTCGCTGCACGGACGTTAGGCCATGACATGAGTGCGCACTGTGCCGTCGATATGGATGATTATGTGCCCGAAACAGGCGATCTATTATTGGCGATGGAAGTGCGGCAATTGCATCGGCTGGCGACAGACCCGCGTCTCACCGGCCTGCCCCGCATGCTGCTGGGTCGCTGGACGCGGCCGATGCTTCCCCATCTGCATGATCCCTACAGGCTTGATGACCGCTATATGCTGCGATGCCTGGCCCGGATCGAAGGTGCCGTCAGCGCGCTGGTCAGCGCTTTCCCCGGCGCACGGCTTTCCTGAACATTTGCGTCATGTCACGCAGCCATGGGCGGGGGTCTGACAGGCTGAAAACATAATAGCGCGCACGCGGATCGAAGAAACTGAGCAGATAGGCACCCAAATCAGTGAGCGGCCGACGTCTGAAGAAGGGATCGCTGATCCGTCCCGGCGAGAGCAAAATACGCGCAAGCCGCTTGGTTTCGGGCACCATGTAGCGGGCACGGAGCGTATCGCGCGGTATCGGTGCGGCGTCCGTCTGGCGCAGGACCGTGCGGCGATAGGCTTCCCAGGCAAACAGCGCACCACAATGGCGCGCCAGCGGCAAGCTGCCCCAGAAACGGCCATTGACTTCCATCAGCCAATAGCGACCGCTTTCGGCTTCGTAGCGATATTCGACCATCGCCTGCCCCTGCCAGTCGAGCGCACACAGCAGCGCTTCCGACAACCGCATTTGCGCCGCATGCGCGGTGTTCGGCTCCGCCCGGCAGAGGGTCGATACACCACCTTCGGGCGGCCATTCGTGCAGGCGGCGGTGCTGAAAGCGCAAGGTTGCCTGACCATTGTCCATATACAGCATCTGGCCGAGGCCAACGCCGCGGCAATATTGCTGAATCAGCGGCCAATGTCCGACGCGCGCATAGCGATCAAGCAATGCTGCCAGTTCCTGAGGCGTGCGAACATATTCGGTCTTGAGCCATTCCAAGCCCGCCCGTTCCAGGACCGGCATGATTTCCGGCGGATTGGCCCATTTGGCGACCAGCGGATAGCGCATCGCCGCGACATGCGCCGCGAAATCTTCGCCGGTTCGGGGTTGCCAGGTTTGCGGAATGCACAATCCGACTTGCTCCGCAATTTCCAGCGTACGAAGCTTGTCCAGCACCTTGGCCAGCGGCGCAGGCCGGGGCACCAGCAAATGGCAGTCACCGATGACAGGCGGCAGCGTCGAGAGTTCCAACAGGTCGGATTCGGAAATAGCCAGCACCGCCCCTGCCCCCGTGCTGCGGATAAGGTCGGGCAGCCAGTCGGCTATCAATCCAGGCGGGCGCGCGATCATTGCGGTGCAGTGTCGCGAGGCTGCGGCCACAGGTGCCGCTTCGCGGGCGATGCCGTGGACAGGGACGCCCCTTTCGCCCAGTTCGCGAACGACTGTCAGGCCGATGGCATTTTCCAGACCAAGGACGAGCGCGACCGGATAGTCGTTCACGCAGGAATCAACCGATGTTCGTATCGCCACGTCGCCCACGCCTGCTGCGCCAGCCGCAGCCCGGTCCGCACCCGGCTGGGCGCAACGCGCGTCAGGGGCTTTGGCGACGAATCGGCCATAGCGGGGGAGATTTCGCGGAACCCCACGCCCCGCACCTGCGGCAAGCGCGCGGCTTCACGGCACAAGGCCACGAACCGTTTCTTGACCATGACATTGGGGCGTTGCCGGTCGCGGGAGAGCATTTCGAAACTGTGGGTGACGACCGTGAAGGCGTCATGCCCCATCCGCGCGGCGTGACGCAGGCCTGCGCGCATTTCGCTCGCCGACATCGCGCATATCTGCGCGGGGCGGAAATGGCCGGGACGATCTTGGATACCCGATACCGGCAGTTCGACAATATTTTGCATCCATTGCGCGCCGATCTGCGCTGGATCGGCCGTGATGGCGCATCCATGGTCTAGATAAGCGGGGTTGACGCTGCTGTCCCACATCACCCCGATCGCAGCTAGCGCCCGCAGCGTATCGTCATTGGCGCCGAAATTGCCGGCGCGAAAGGCTGTAATGGATGGTGCCCCGGCCTGCTCCAGCAACGCCTTGGCTCGGCTCAGAAGGGTAATTTGATCGTCGAGCGAAAAATCTCTGATATTGCGCCCTTGCCGTCCGCCGACCGGCGAGTCTTTGGCCCAGGCGAGCCATTCGGTATGGATATGCATCTGCACTTCATGGCCCCGGCTCTCGATCACCTCGACAATGGGTGCGAGGAAATCAGCGCCATGCACCAGTGCGGGCATGGGATCGAGGAAGAAGACGCCCTTGAGACCATAGCGTTCCAGCATGTCCATCTGCCAGCCGATGCCATGCGCCTGCCCCCGCGCTTCCGCCCAAATCGAGCGGCTGACATTCTCAGACAGGCCTACGCCGCGCTGGTACAGCGATGAGGACAGCTCTGTATCAACGGTGATGAGTAGCGCGGTCATGGGCAGTCCGGTCAGAGGGTAACGCCCTTCCATAGGAAGGAGGCGTTAATGACCCGTAATATGTCTCGCATATGTCTGGCCCGCTATCCTGGAAAACAACAGCATCTTTTCAAACCAGACAGTGGATGCCCAATCAGACCGTCAAGCAATCAGCGAAAATTCGCCATAGCTCCCTTGAAAGAACAACAGCGGTCGCTCCGGCCGATCGACTTCCAGCGCTACCACCTTACCGAGTACGATATAATGATCACCGGCTTCATGCACCGCGTCCAGCGTGCAATCAATCCAGGCGATGACATTATCGAGAATCGGCGAACCATTGGCCGATGCGCGATGGGCGATGCCCGTAAATTTATCAGGGCCCGGTCCAGCAATCTGGCGGCAGACTGGCCGCTGATCGCTCGCGAGGATATTGACGCAGAATTTGCCGACCGCCTCGATCCGAGGCCAGCTGCTCGATGTCTTGGCGGGGAAGAAAGCCACTAGCGGCGGATCGAGCGAGACCGAGGTGAAAGACCCGACCACCATGCCAATCGGCGTGGCGTCCGCCTCCACGGCCGTGACGACGCACACGCCGGTGGGATAATGGCCCAGCACCCGGCGGAAGGTTGCGCTGTCGAAACTCACTATGTCACTCATGCCCGATCGCTCCTACAACTCATCCCATAGGCCGCGCCGGTCAGAGCGCGATCCCGCCCGCCGCCAGCACCGCCAGCGTCAGCAATTCGGATGCATTGGACGCCATGGTCGCGATCTGCACCGATTTTTCCATGCCGACCAGCACCGGGCCAATCATCGACGTACCGCCCAGTTCACGCAGCAGCTTGGCCGAAATATTGGCCGATTGCAGGCCCGGCATGACCAGCACATTGGCAGGACCGGACAGACGACTGAACGGATAATTTTTCATGACGGCGGGGTTGAGCGCCACGTCGGCGGTCATTTCGCCCTCATATTCGAAATCGACCTCGCGTTCGTCCAGTAGCTTTACCGCGCCGCGCACATTTTCCAGGAAGGCGCCCGGCGGGTTGCCGAAATTGGAGTAGGAGAGGAAGGCGACGCGCGGGTCATGGCCCATCCGCCGCGCGACCGCGACGGTGCCTTCGGCAATGTCGGCCAGTTCGCCTGCCGTCGGCCGTTCGTTGACTGTCGTGTCGGCCAGGAACACGGTCTTGTCCTTGGCTACCATGACATGGATGCCGAACGGCGTGCGGCCGACGGCGGGGTCCATCACCCGCTTCACCTCGCGCAGGGTCTGCGCATAGGGACGGGTCATGCCGGTGATCATGGCATCGGCAACGCCCATCTTCACCAGCAACGTGCCGAAGATATTGCGATCGCGATTGACCATGCGTTCGCAATCGCGGCGCAGATAGCCGCGCCGCTGGAGCCGGGCGTAGAGCAGATCGACCATATCGGGGACGAGCGGCGAATTGACGCTATTGTGCAGTTCGAAGCTATCCGGGTCACGCACGCCCAGCGCCTTGAGCTTATCCACCACGTCGCCGCGTCCCACCAGCACCGGCACGCCATAGCCCAGATCGCGGAACTGGATGGCGGCGCGCAGCACCACTTCCTCTTCCGCTTCGGCGAAAACGACGCGCTTGGGGTTGGCTTTCGCGACTTCATAAGCGGTGGTCAGGACCGAAGTGGTCGGATTGAGACGCGCCTTCAAGGACTGGCGATAGGCCGCCATGTCGGCGATCGGCTTTTGCGCCACGCCGCTGTCCATCGCCGCCTGCGCGACGGCCGAGGGCACCACTTCCATCAGGCGCGGATCGAAGGGCGCGGGGATGATGTAGTCGGGGCCGAAGCTGTGCGAACGGCCATAGGCCTTGGCCACTTCCTCCGGCACCTGTTCGCGCGCCAGTTCGGCGATGGCATGGGCGGCGGCGACCTTCATCGCTTCGTTGATCGTCGTCGCGCGCACATCGAGCGCGCCGCGGAAGATGAAAGGGAAGCCGATGACGTTGTTGACCTGATTGGGATAATCCGACCGGCCAGTGGCCACGATCGCTTCGGGGCGCACCGACTTGGCATCGGGCGGGGTGATTTCCGGGTCCGGGTTGGCCATGGCGAAGATGATCGGCTTGTCGCCCATATCCTTGACCATGTCCGGCGTCACGGCGCCCTTGACCGAAAGCCCCAGGAATACGTCCGCACCCTTCATCGCTTCTTTCAGCGTGCGCGCGTCGGTCTTGACCGCATGGGCCGACTTCCACTGGTTCATGCCCTCGGTGCGGCCCTGATAGATCACGCCCTTGCTGTCGCACATGATGACATTGTCACCCGCGACACCCAATGCCTTGATCAGTTCGGTGCAGGCGATCGATGCCGCGCCCGCACCATTGACCACGACCTTGAGGTCTTTGAGTTCACGCCCGGTCAGCATCGCCGCGTTGATGACGCCCGCCGCCGCGATGATCGCGGTGCCATGTTGGTCGTCGTGGAACACCGGGATGTTCATCCGCTCTTTGAGCGTCTGTTCGATGATGAAGCACTCTGGGGCCTTGATATCCTCAAGGTTGATGCCGCCGAAGGTCGGCTCCATCAATTCGACCGCATCAATGAAGCGATCAACATCTTCGGTCTTGAGTTCGATGTCGATGGAATCCACGTCGGCGAAGCGCTTGAACAGCACCGCCTTGCCCTCCATCACCGGCTTGGATGCGAGCGCGCCGAGATTGCCAAGGCCCAGGATCGCCGTGCCATTGGTGATGACCGCGACCAGATTGCCCTTGGCGGTATAATCATAGGCGAGGGCCGGGTCTTTCGCGATCGCCAGCACCGGCACCGCAACACCGGGCGAATAAGCGAGGCTGAGGTCGCGCTGCGTCGCCATCGGTTTGGACGCGATGATCTCGATCTTGCCGGGGCGACCGGTCGAATGGAAAAACAGCGCCTCGCGCTCGGAAAATTCCACACTCGACTTATCGGTCATCGGTTATCCGCCTCTTCTGTCCGTTGCCTTGGCCCTAGCGGCAAGCCATGCTTGGGGGCAAGTGCGAGAAGGCCGCTTTTTCACGCTCTTTCCTGCGCGCCGCCTTGCCGCTATCCGGGCACGATGCGCAGCGCCCCGGACACGTCCTCACCCCTTACGCCGATGATGGCGCAATATCTGACGCTCAAGGCACAGGCGCGCGATTGCCTGCTCTTCTACCGCATGGGCGATTTCTTCGAACTCTTCTTCGACGATGCCAAGGCGGCGGCGGCCACGCTCGACATCGCGCTGACCAGCCGGGGCGAACATGATGGCGCGCCGATCCCGATGTGCGGGGTGCCGGTCCATAGCGCGGAGGGCTATCTCGCGCGGCTGATCAAGGCGGGCCATCGCGTCGCCATTGCCGAGCAGACCGAAACCCCGGCGCAGGCGAAGGCGCGCGGCGGCAAGACGCTCGTGGCGCGCGACATCGTGCGATACGTGACGGCGGGCACGCTGACCGAGGAGACGTTGCTCGATTCCCGGCGCGACAATATGCTCGTCGCGCTGGCGCAGGTCGGCGGAGACAGCGAGATCGGGATCGCGGCTGCCGACATTTCAACCGGCCGGTTCGAGACGATGACCTGTCGCACAGCCGATCTTCATGCCGAACTCGCGCGCCTGCGTCCCAGCGAGACGGTGGTGGCGGAGGGATCGTCGCTCGACCTGCCCAACATGCATATGTTCGATCGCGCGGCCTTTTCCAGCACGCGCGCCGAAGCGGCGCTCAAGCGGCTGTTTGCGGTCGCGACGTTGGACGGGTTCGGCCAGTTTGGCCGCGCGGAGCTGGCCGCGATGGGCGGGCTGATCGCCTATCTCGACCATGCGGGCAAAGGCACTCTGCCCTTCCTGGCGCCGCCTTTGCGCCAGACGAGCGGCGGCCATGTCGCGATCGACGCGGCGACGCGCGAGAGTCTGGAAATCGTCGCGACCACCAGCGGCGCGCGTGCGGGCAGCCTGCTGGGCGCGGTCGATCGCACCGTAACAGGGGCGGGTGCGCGACTGCTGGGGCAGTATCTGTCCGCACCGCTGATGGACCTCGACCGGATCGAGGCGCGGCTGGGGCTGGTGCAGCTCTTCCATGACGATGCGGGGTTGCGCGATCAGTTGCGCGCGGCGCTGCGGGCGCTGCCCGATATCGGCCGCGCGCTGGGGCGGGTGGCGGTCGGGCGCGGCTCGCCCCGCGACCTGGGGCAATTGCGCGACGGTCTGGGCGAAGCGCGGCTGCTGCGCGAGCGGCTGGGGCATTTGCCTGATCCGCCCTTGTTGCTGGCGCGGCTGCTGCCCGCGCTTGATGGCCATGGCGCGCTGGTCGATGCGCTGTCGCGCGCTTTGGTGCCAGCGCCGCCGACCGAGACGGCGAGCGGCGGCTATATCGCCGATGGCTATGATCCCGCGCTCGATGAACTGCGCCGGATGGCCGGTGACGGTCGCCGCGCGATCGCCGCGCTGGAGGCCAAATATCGCGAGCAGACGGGCATTGCGACGCTCAAGATTCGCCATAATGGCGTGCTGGGCTATCATGTCGAGGTGCCTGCCCGCGCCGCCGATGCGCTGATGGTGCCGACCAGCGGCTTCACCCACCGCCAGACGCTCGCTGGCGTCGTGCGCTTCAATTCGGTCGATCTGCATGAAGAGGCCGGGCGGGTCGCGCAGGCGGGGGCGCATGCGCTGGTCGCGGAAGCCGCGCATCTCGAAGAGTTGATCGCCGCCGTGCTGACCCGCAAGGCCGACATCGCGCGCGCAGGCCAGGCGCTCGCCCGGCTCGATGTCGCAGCGGCGCTCGCTGAACGGGCGGCAGAGGACGGCTGGCAGCGGCCCCATCTGATCGCCGATGACGGGTCCAATCCCTGCTTGTCGATCAATGGCGGGCGGCATCCCGTGGTGGAGGACGCGCTGCGCCGCGAGGGCCAGGCTTTCGTCGCCAATGATTGCTGTCTGGTCGCCGATGACCGGCTGTGGCTGGTCACCGGCCCCAATATGGGCGGCAAGTCGACCTTCCTGCGGCAAAATGCGCTGATCGTCATCCTGGCGCAGGCGGGTGCCTATGTCCCGGCGCAATCGGCGACGCTGACCTTGGTCGATCGGCTGTTCAGCCGGGTGGGCGCGTCGGATAATCTGGCCAAGGGGCGGTCGACCTTCATGGTCGAGATGGTTGAAACCGCCGCGATCCTGGCGCAGGCGACGACGCGCAGCTTCGTCATTCTCGATGAGGTCGGGCGCGGCACCTCCACCTATGATGGGCTGGCGCTCGCCTGGGCGGTGGTGGAGGCGGTGCACGAGGTCAATCGCTGCCGCTGCCTGTTTGCCACCCATTATCATGAGCTGACGCGGCTGGCCGAAAGTCTGTCCGCCCTATCCCTCCATCATGTCCGCGCGCGGGAGTGGAAGGGCGATCTGGTGCTGCTCCACGAACTTAGCGACGGACCGGCCGACCGCAGCTATGGCCTGGCTGTCGCGCGGCTGGCGGGGCTACCCGCGCCGGTGCTCAAACGCGCCAAGGATGTGCTGGCCCGGCTGGAAGCGGGCAAGGCGAAGACGGGCGGCATCGCCGCAGGACTGGACGACCTGCCCCTGTTCGCGGCGGCCGCGGCGCAAGAGGAAGCTGCGCCCGATCCGGTGCGCGCGGCCATCGCCGCGATCGACGCGGATGCGCTGTCCCCGCGTGAAGCACTCGATCACATATATCGATTGAAACAACTGGCAGCCGAGGCGACGCCCGACTAGAGAACGCGCATGGTCATGCAGTTCCCCGCTTTGGGATCGCGCCGTGCGATCATCGACCGGCGCGCAATTTCCGACAGCATCAACGCCCTTGCGCACGAGCATAAGGGCGATCCCATGCGGTTGCGCGGGCTGATCGTGGGGGAACTCAAGGCGGCATTGGAAGAGGGACGGGTGGAAGTCGCCCGGCGGCTGGAGCAGCGACCCACGCGCGGGCGCGAAACGGTGACCGCCTTCGCCTTCCTGATCGACCAGATTCTGCGCCTGCTCTATGACGCCACCACGCATCACCTCTATCCATCGGGCAATCGCAGCACTGGCGAGCGGATCGCACTGATCGCGGTGGGCGGCTATGGCCGGGGCGAGATGGCACCGCATAGCGATGTCGATATCGGCTTCATCACGCCCTGGAAGCCGACCGGCTGGACCGAGCAGGTGATCGAATCGATGCTCTATTCGCTATGGGATTTGGGGCTGAAGGTCGGGCATAGCAGCCGGTCGATCGACGAAACGATGCGGATGGCGAAGGCCGACCTGACGGTGCGCACCGCGTTACTGGAAGCGCGCTATGTCTGGGGCGACCGGGCGCTGTATGAGGAAACCTCCGTCCGCTTCGATGCGGAGGTGATGCAGGGCAATGCCCGCGCCTTCGTCACCGAAAAGCTGGTCGAGCGCGACGAGCGCCACAAACGGATGGGCGACAGCCGCTATGTCGTCGAACCCAATGTGAAGGAAGGCAAAGGCGGGCTGCGCGACCTGCATACGCTGTTCTGGATCGGCAAATATGTGAATCGGGTTCGTTCGGTCGCCGAACTGGTCGATGTCGGCCTGCTGACCCAGATCGAATTGCGCCAGTTTCAGAAGGCGGAGGATTTCCTCTGGGCAGTGCGCTGTCACCTGCATACCATCACGGGGCGCGCCGAGGATCGGCTGACCTTCGACCTGCAACTCGAAACCGCGACGCGGATGCGCTTTACCGGACGGCATGGCCAGTCCGGGGTAGAGCGGTTCATGCGCTATTATTTCCTCAACGCGAAAATCGTCGGCGACCTGACCGCCGTGTTCCTGGCGCATCTGGATGACCAGATGGGGCCAAAGGGGCGGCGCTATATTCCCGCCATCTTTCGGCGGCCCAAGAAGCTTGACGGCTTCGTGCTCGACCGGGGACGACTATCGCTGCCGAGCGATGATTTCTTCCAGGCCGACCCGGTGCGGATGGTGGAGATTTTCGCGCTGGCCGATCGCCATGGCCTGTCCATCCACCCCGCCGCGATGCGCGCCGCGAGCCGGGACGCAGGGCTGATCACCGCGAAGATCCGTAAAGACCCGCGTGCCAACGCCGCGTTCATGGACGTGCTGACGTCTCCGCGCGACCCGGAAACAGTGCTGCGCTGGATGAACGAATCGACGGTGTTCGGCCGCTTCGTCCCCGACTTCCGCCGGGTGGTCGCACAAATGCAATTCGACATGTATCATCATTATACGGTCGATGAGCATACCATCCGTGCGGTTGGCCTGCTGTCCCGGATCGAAAAGGGGGAACTGGCGCAGGATCATCCGCTCGCCACCGACCTGATGGGCAAATTGCTCTCGCGCAGGGTGCTCTATATCGCCGTGTTGCTGCATGACATCGCGAAGGGACGGGGCGGCGATCATAGCATATTGGGCGCGCAGGTGGCCGAGCAGCTCTGCCCGCGACTTGGCCTCACCCCGGCGGAAACCGAAACCGTCGCCTGGCTGGTGCGCTATCACCTGCTGATGTCGGCGACGGCGTTCAAGCGCGACCTGGCCGATTACAAGACGATCGTGGACTTCGTCGACGTGGTGCAAAGCCCCGAACGGTTGCGGCTCTTGCTATGCCTGACCGTGGTGGACATTCGCGCCGTCGGCCCCGGCGTCTGGAACAGCTGGAAGCGGCAGTTGCTGGGTGATCTCTATGACTCGGCCGAGGAACTGCTGCGGCTGGGTCATAAGCAGAAGGGCCGCAGCGAGCGGGTGACCGCCAAGCAGAAGACGCTGCGCGAGGCGCTTCATATGGACGAAGCGACGTTCGAAGCGTTCAGCAAGCGATTGCCCGAATCCTACTGGATCGCCGAGCCCGACGACATCTTGATCCACAATGCCGAACATATGCTGGCAGCGGGCGACGCGCAGTTGTCCATCGCAGCGCATTATTATCCGCAGCGTGGCGCGACACTGGTGACCGTCTATGCCGCCGACCATCCGGGGCTGTTCTATCGCATTGCGGGCGCCATCCATCTGGCGGGCGGCAACATCATCGACGCGCGCATCCATACGACCCGCGATGGCGTGGCGATCGACAATTTCCTGGTGCAGGATCCGATGGGTGGCGCGTTCCATAGCCCCGATCAACTCACCCGCATCCGCAACGCGATCGAGGATTCGCTGTCGAACCGCCACCGGCTGATCACCAAGCTGAGCGCGCGCCCGTTGACCCGAACGCGCGCCGAAGCCTTCCGCATCGAGCCCAATGTGCTGATCGACAATAAGGCGTCGAATCGCTTCACGGTGATCGAGGTCAATGCGCGTGATCGGCCTGCGCTGCTGTTCAGCCTTGCCAATGGATTGTTCCAGTCGAAGGTGACGGTCCACAGCGCGCATGTCGCCACCTATGGCGAACGCGCGGTCGATACTTTCTATGTCACCGATCTGTTCGGCGGGAAGATCGAAAGCAAGGCGCGGCTGCAGACGTTGGAGCGGCGGTTGCTGGAGGGCGCTGGCGGCGAGGTGGGCGAGGCATTGGAGCGGGCCTAGGCGACGATCTCCATCCCATCGCCCGGCGCGAGCAGGGGCAACAGGCGGAGCATGTCGTCGCGCTCGACGGCGACGCATCCCGCCGTGGGGCGGGCTTCGGACAGGTGGAAGAAGATCGCGCTGCCCTGCCCCGGCACGGGTGGCGCATCATTATGGCCCAAAACGAGGATGATGTCATAGGCATCGTCAGCGCGAATCAGGCTTTCGGCCGAAAAGCCGCGTGGCAGGCGAACGGGCCGGTTATAGGCAGGGTCGGCAGGATCATCCGACCAACCATCGCCGGGCCTGATCCAGCGCCAGGGCAATCGAATGCCGACCGCCTCCACTTTACCGGGTCGCAGCAGCACGCCACGGATCGGCCAGCGGCCAAGCGGGGTGCAGCCATCGCCTTCGCGCTTGTCCGCCGCCGCACAGGTGCCACCCCAGCCAATGGTGCAGGGCATGACGAGTGTATCGTAAGTCAGTCCGCCCGCACCGCTGTCGACGCGGATGACGCTCATAGCTGGTGGCCGGTCCGGTCCCGCTTGGTGGCGAGATAGCGTTCATTATGCGGGTTGGGCGGCAGGATGATCGGCAAGCGCTCGATCACGCCGATGCCCGCTGCTTCCAGCCCCGCCACCTTGTTGGGATTATTTGTCAAAAGCCGCACCTGCGTCATGCCAAGCAGGTCGAGCATCCGCGCCGCGACGGAAAAATCACGCGCGTCGATCGCAAAGCCGAGGCGCACATTGGCATCGACCGTGTCGAAGCCCTGGTCCTGCATCGCATAGGCGCGCAGCTTGTTGACGAGGCCGATCCCCCGCCCCTCTTGCCGCAGATAGAGCAGCACGCCCCAGGGCGCGTCGGCAATCTGATGCAGCGCCTGATGCAGTTGCGGCCCGCAATCGCATTTGAGGCTGCCCAGCACATCGCCGGTCAGGCATTCGCTGTGCAGGCGAACGACAGGGGGCGAGGAATCGCGCTTGCCCACCACCAGCGCGACATGTTCGCGCGGTTCGTCGGGACTGCGAAAAGCAATGATCTCCGCCGTCTCGCTGGCCGATACCGGCAACCTGGCTCGTGTGGCGATGGCGAGGTGGATCGCATCGTCATAGGCGTCGATGTCATCGGCCTGGACGGTGACATCGACGGCCTCATCGCCCTCCGTCAGGAAATAGGCGGGCAGAATGCCCGCGAGGCGCGCCAGCCGCAGCGCCGCCTTCGCTGCTTGCGGCGCGGCGAGCGGGCGGGCGCGGAACGGCCCTTTGAGCGGGGAGGCAAGGTCTAGCACCGGATCAGAAATCGCGGTCGCGACGTCGGCGTCGATCCAGGGCGCGCGCTCGACCAGCACTGGCAGATCGGGATCGGCAGCGGCCAGTTGATTGGCGAGCTTGAGCGTTTCGGCGCGGGCGGCGGAGATCAGGATGTCGGCACGCGCCTGCGGATCGAAGGCGGCCAGCGTTACAGCATCCGCCCCTTCGATCGCCATTAGGCGGATGGCACCATCCAGCCCGACAATCCTGATCGCCCAGCCGCGCCGCAGCGCGTCGATCGCACGGGCAGCGTCGCGCGCGCGCATCAGAAGGCGAAATCAGTGATGATGGGAATATGATCGGACGGCTTGATCCAGCTGCGCGCGGGTTCGACCACGCGATGGCTGACCGCCTTGTCCGCGACGTCGCGCGTCATCCACATATGGTCGAGCCGACGACCGCGATCCGATTCCGCCCAGTCCTTCGCGCGATAGCTCCACCAGGTATAGAGACGCGCAGGCGCGGGGTGGAAATGGCGGCCGATATCGACCCAATCGTTCGATGCTTGAAGCCGCGCCAATATGTCGCATTCGACGGGCGTATGACTGACGACGTTGAGCAATTGCTTGTGGCTCCACACATCGCATTCCAGCGGCGCGATGTTGAAATCCCCGGTCAGGATGGTCGGTTTATTGTCCAGCGCGGCCGACCATTCGATCATGCGCTCCAGAAAGTCGAGTTTCTGCCCGAACTTCGGATTGACCGTGCGATCGGCGATGTCGCCGCCAGCGGGCACATAGACATTTTCGATCCGCACGCCATTGTCCAGCCGCACGCCGACATGGCGCGCTTCGCCATTGGCCTGCCAGTCGAACCGGTCATCTTCGTAGATCGGCACCTTGCTCATGATCGCCACGCCATGATGCATGCGCTGGCCGTTCAGCACCTGGTGGACATAGCCCATGCGCCGGAACATATCAGTGGGGAAAATCTCGTTCACCACCTTGGTTTCCTGAAGGCACAATATGTCGGGCGCTTCCTGTTGCAGCAGCTGTTCGACGATGTCGATGCGCGCGCGGACGCTGTTGATGTTCCAGGAGCAAATGGAAAGAGTATGGGCCATGCGTTCGCCCTAGAAGGCCGCGTTGGCGCACGCAAGCGTCGGACATGATAAGACCCCCGCTCCGGGGGCATGGAACGGGGGTCTCGATCGCGCCCTTGAAGCGCTTCGCGGCGGGAGCGGACCGGGTAACAGGGGGGAAATCCCGATACCGTTTCGCGCCGTTGGATTATGATTAGCGGTCGGCATATGAGCGGCAGATGAACGGTTTTGAAAAGCCATCACCCTGTCGCATATCCCGCTCGTTTCAACCGCCCGCCGCGCGTCCGCGTGGCCGGGGGTCCGTCCAGCGGAAGGTCGAATCAGCGATCGCCGCGCCATAACGCTGGTTGGTGAGCCGTACTGCGGTGCGGTTATTCTGCGAATCAAGCGCGACCCAGCCATATAATTGCAAGCCGGCCGGGCTGCCCGCGTCCCGTTTGAAGATCATCGTGATCGTGCCATATTCGGGATGCTTGGGATCACGCGCTTCGACGCTCAATATAGTCGGGTCGCCAGTGGGTACGACCTTGCCGAATTTCGACAGATCCTTGGACGGATCGAGCAGCGCACCCAACGGGGAGTTGCCGATCGGCCAACGCTGCACCTGCCGCACTTCATAATCTATCATCGTCAGTGCCTTGCCATCGCCCACGATCAACAGCGGCACGCCCTTCTGATATTGGAAGCGGATTTTGCCCGGCTGCTTGAGCGTCAGCTGCCCGGTCAGATTCTGGCCATTACGGTCGGTCTGGGTGAAATCGGCGGTCATGGTCGTTACCGCACGGATATAGGCGTTGACCTTGGTCAGGTCGGACTGGTCCGCCTGGGCGACAGCGGGCACGGCCATGGGCAGGACGGCAATGACTGGCGCAATGGCCAGCGCCAGAGAGATGCGCTTCATCAGATAGAAACTCCGGTTGTTACGGATGCGGTTTAGGCGGCGCGGCTTGAACGACCTGTGAACCCGGCCGTTCCCTACCGTTCAGCAACTTGGCTCAACCGTTATAGCGGATTGCCATTTTCATCGCGCAGCACTTCGCGGCGACCGACATGGTTGGGCGGGCCGACCAGGCCTTCCTCTTCCATCTTCTCGATCAGGCGTGCCGCGCTATTATAGCCAACGCGGAGCTGGCGTTGCAGCCAGCTGGTCGAGGCTTTCTGATTTTCGAACACGAGCTGGCACGCCTTGCGGAACAGTTGCGCATCGGGGCTGTCATCGCCCAGGTCCACGCCGTCGAGGGCGAAGCTGCCTTCTTCGGGTTCTTCGGTCACCGCCTGGATATAGTCGGGCTGGCCTTGCGCGCGCCAATGGTCCGCGACGACGCGGACTTCATCGTCCGAGACGAACGGGCCATGGACGCGGGTCAAGCCCTTGCCGCCGTGCATGTAGAGCATATCGCCCTTGCCCAGCAATTGTTCGGCCCCCTGTTCGCCCAGGATGGTGCGGCTGTCGATTTTGCTGGTCACGAAGAAGCTGATCCGGGTCGGCAGGTTCGCCTTGATGACGCCGGTGATGACGTCGACCGAAGGACGCTGCGTTGCAAGGATCAGGTGGATACCCGCCGCGCGCGCCTTTTGCGCCAAGCGCTGGATCAGAAATTCGACTTCCTTGCCGGCGGTCATCATCAGGTCGGCGAGTTCGTCCACGACCACCACGATTTGCGGTAGCGGCTGGAAATCGAGCTGTTCCTCCTCATAGATGGGCTTGCCATTTTCAGGGTCGTAGCCGGTCTGGACGCGGCGGCCGAGCGGCTTGCCCTTGGCCTTGGCGGCGCGGACCTTCTCGTTGTAATTGGCAAGGTTACGGACAGAGATGGACGCCATCATGCGATAGCGGTCCTCCATCTGCTCGACCGCCCATTTGAGCGCGCGGATGGCCTTTTGGGGCTCGGTGACGACCGGCGAGAGCAGATGCGGAATGTCGTCATAGGTGGACAGTTCCAGCATCTTGGGATCGATCATGATGAGGCGCAACTGGTCCGGCGTCATGCGGTAGAGCAGCGACAGGATCATGGCATTGAGGCCGACCGACTTGCCCGACCCGGTGGTGCCCGCGATTAGTAGATGCGGCATGGGCGCCAGGTCGGCGATGATCGGCTCGCCCGAAATATTCTTGCCCAGGATGATCGGCAGCGTCCCTTCGCCGCCAAATTGCTCGCTGGTGATGAGTTCACGGAACGACACACCCTCGCGATGGGCGTTGGGCAGTTCGATGCCGATGACGGTGCGCCCCGGAATCGTCGCAACGCGCGCCGACAGCGCCGACATATTGCGGGCGATATCGTCGGCGAGCGCGATGACGCGGCTTGCCTTGATGCCGGGCGCGGGCTCCAGTTCATACATGGTCACGACCGGGCCGGGCCGGACCTCGACGATATTGCCCTTCACATGGAAATCATCGAGCACCGATTCGAGCAGCCGCGCATTGCGTTCCAGCGCAGCCTTGTCGATCTTGCCGCCCTGGTTGGCGGGAATGGGATTGAGCAAATCGGGCGAGGGTAGCGAGCTATGGCCGAACAGGTCATCCTGCGAGATCGGAGCCATCTGCCGCTGCGGCGGCGCGGGCTTGGGGCTCTGGATAGTGATCGGTGGCTTGGGTTCGTTCGAAACCTGCTTGCGCGGCGCAATGACGCGCTCGGCCCCGTCCGTCTCCGGTTCGATGTCGCTGCTGCTGCTGATACCCGGCAACGCCAGGGTCGGGCGGGGTAGCGCCAATTTGGGTAGCGACGGGCGGCGCAACGCGATGATCGGCTTTTCCAGCGCCAGACTACGATAGCAGGCGATAAGGCCAGCGATCAGCGTCATGACCACCAATAGGCCAGTTATCCAAGGGGCAGCAGCGGGTGCCTGTGCCGTGAGACTGGCAACCCCCTTGGCCGTGACGAGGCCGATCACCCCACCCCAGCCCGCGGGCAGGCCGACCAGCGGATCATCCTGAAACAGCGACAGGGCAATGCCGATAAGGACGATGCCGAACAGGCATTTGCCGAACTGCCCCTTCCATGTGGTCATATCCTGGTCGCCCCACATCCGGCGTGCGGTCACAGCCATCAGCGGCAGGATCAGCGCCACGGGTACGCCCAGCAGCCAGAGCAGGAAATCCGCCGTCCAGGCACCCGGCCCCTGCATGATATTGGCGACATGGTCCCCGGCGACCGTATTCATCGACGGATCGCTGGGCGTATAGCTGAGCAGCGCCATCGCGACGAACAGGGTCGCCAGCATCAACAGAATCGCGCCGATCAGCGCCCCGCTGCGAAGCAGGCTGCGCTTGAGCATTTCGCGCCATTCCGGCGTGCGCTTCACGGTGCGGCTGACAGCCATGCTAAACCCTTGTCCCCCAAATGTTCCGTTTCGGCACAATGCGCCGAGCGACGAGTCCGCGTCAAGCCTGCGGCTGATCCGCTCGTCCCGCCTTATCCGTAACAACCCTTATGGCAGGGGTGCCCAGATCCGGCGAAAACGTGTGGCAGAAAGGAACCTGTCCCATGTTCGCTGCTTATTATCCCGCTCTGGTCGTCGTCTCCATGGCCGCCTTCGCCGCCGTCATGCTCTATGTCAGCATCGAAGATCGCCTGAAGAACTAACTGCGGGCCAACGCCTGCAACGACGCGCCGTCGAGCCGCTGGATGGTCCATTCGTCCATCGGCACGGCCCCGATCGCGCGATAGACGGCGATGGCCGGTTCGTTCCAGTCGAGCACCGACCATTCCAGCCGGGCGCAGTCGCGTTCGACTGCCAGTTGCGCCAAGCGGACGAGCAGCGCCTTGCCCGCGCCTGCTCCGCGTGCTTCGGGTCGGACGAACAAATCTTCGAGATAGAGGCCCGGTCGTCCTTCGAAGGTCGAGAAATTGTGGAAGAAGAGCGCAAAGCCGATGGCGTCGCCCTGCCGTTCTGCGATCAGCACTTCGGCCATGGGGCGAGGACCGAAAAGATAGCGGGCGAGCGTATCTCGGTCCGTGTTCACGGCATGAGCGAGTTTCTCATAGTCGGCCAGATCGCGGATGAACTGGATTATGGTGTCGATGTCGCCCGGCTCGGCCGTGCGGATGAGGATAGTGTCGGTCATGCGGTTCCCGCTTCCACATGGGCCAGATCGGCCCGTTTCGTGCGCGCCGCGATAAGGCAGGCCACCACGATCAATAAGGCACCGGCCACCGTCGGCAGCGTGATCCGTTCATCGAACACCAGCCACCCCAGGATTGCGGCCCAGACGAAGGCGCTATATTCGACCGGGATTAGCCGCTGCGCCTCCGCCCGCGCATAGGCCCAGGACAGCGCGGCGAGCGACGTGAAGGCGAGGGCGGCCGCCAACAGGATGAGCGGAACGGCTGGGCGTGGTGGCAGGGCCAGCAGAAAGGGCGCACCCAGCGCAAAGACGCCGAGCATCACCAGATGCTGAAAGAAGGCGACCTCGATCGGCGAGGCGACCTGCGCCTGTTGTCGCTGGATGATGAGGTTCCAGGCAAAGAGCACCGCCGACGCCAGCACGGCCCCCGCCCCCAGCAGCGCATCGGCATCATAGCGCCCCTGCAACCGGCCCGACAGGATGACAGCCACGCCCACCAATCCCAGCAGCGATGCGCCAATCGCGCGACGTCCGATCCGTTCCTTGAGCAGCAGGGCGGCAAGATAGAGCGCGATCAGCGGTGCGATGAAGGACAGGGCGATCGCTTCAGCGAGCGGCATCCGCATGATCGCCCAGAAGAACAGCCCGGCCATCAACGCGACCACCGTGCCGCGCAGCAAATGGATGCGCAGGACGGCGCGCGACGGCCAGCGTTGGCGCGTAAGCAGCATCAGCGCAAGGCCAAGCAGCGTGCCAGCAACCGCCCGCCAGAACAGCGCATTGTAGAGGCCGATGCCAAGGCTGAGCCCCTTCATCGCCGCATCCATCACGGCAAACAGCGCCACGCCCGCGCAGCAGACGGCAAAGGGGATGGCGAAACTATGGTGGCGCGACATGACGGGTCAGCGGATTACTATGATGTCGATGCCTAAATCCAGTTCGGCCCAGGCACGGTCAGCGGTGATGACTGGAAGTTTACCGAGGCGCGCAAGCGCCAGACAGGCCCGATCTCCCAGAGACAATCCCAAATGCCGAGTCATCGGGCGAAGCAAGGCCGCTTCAAGCGCGTGGTCTTCGATGAACGGACAGATATGCAGTTCCAACCGCGCCACTTGCGCCTCGGCATCGTCCTTCGACAGGCCGGCCTCCACAAGTTTAGTATAGGTTTCGCATAGATTGACGACCGAAATCTGGCCGGTCGCCAGATGTGGCTGCACCTGGTCTGCTCCGCGCTCGTCCAGCAAAATCGTCAATAACGCGGACGCATCGAGAACCGCTGTCATTCGCGCTCCGCTTCAGCGCGACGTTCGGCCAGAAAATTGTCAACAGTGAAAGGCTTCTTTATCAGGGCTTTCAGATCTGCCTGGACCTCGCGCAGAACCTGGTCATAGCTTTTGATCAATATGCCGCTGCCTTGGCGTTCGAATATGATGCGGTCACCATCCTTAAAGCCCAACTGCCGACGCAATTCGGCGGGGATGACAGCTTTGCCGCCGCTGATCATTTTTCCGCTATAGGTCATGCAGAGCCTCCAGGACCAAAATACTATATTGGTCCTGACTTTCCAAGTGACCTTATTCCGCCGCAGCCTGTGCCTTGCCTGCGTCGGTCATTTCCGATTCCGCCTTGGCGGCTTCGATCTCGGCGGCTTTGTCCTCGACCAGTCGGACGATGTGATCGACCAGGGCTTCGTCCTGCACCGTATGGTCGGTGATGCCCGACAGATAGACCATATGCTTGCCATTGCCGCCGCCGGTGAGGCCGATATCGGTTTCGCGGGCTTCGCCGGGGCCATTGACGACGCAGCCCAACACCGAGAGCGACAGGGGTGTGTGGATATGTTGGAGCCGTTCCTCCAGCGCCTGCACGGTGCGGATCACGTCGAAGCCCTGCCGCGCGCAACTGGGGCAGGAGATGACCTTCACGCCGCGGGTACGGATGCCGAGCGATTTGAGGATTTCATAGCCGACCCGCACTTCTTCTTCGGGTTCCGCCGACAACGAGACGCGGATCGTATCGCCGACCCCTGCCCAGAGCAGATTGCCGATGCCGATCGCGCTTTTGACCGTGCCGCCGATCAGACCGCCCGCTTCGGTAATGCCGAGGTGGAGCGGGCAATCGACCGCTTCGGCCAATTGCATATAGGCAGCGACCGCAAGGAATACGTCGCTCGCCTTCACCGCCACCTTATATTCATGGAAATCCTGGTCCTGCAGCAGCTTGATATGATCGAGCGCGCTTTCGACCAGCGCTTCGGGGCAGGGTTCGCCATATTTTTCGAGCAAATCCTTTTCAAGGCTACCTGCATTAACGCCGATGCGGATGGCGCAGCCATTGGCCTTGGCGGCGTCCACCACTTCCTTCACCCGCGCCTGCGACCCGATATTGCCGGGATTGATGCGCAGGCAGGCCGCCCCGGCATCCGCCGCTTCCAGCGCGCGCTTATAGTGGAAATGGATGTCGGCGACGATCGGCACGCGGGCCGCACGCACGATCTGCTTGAGTGCCGCGGTGGACTCCTCGTCAGGGCAGGAGACGCGGATAATATCCACACCCGCTTCCTCACAACGGCGAATCTGGTCGATCGTGCCCTTGATGTCGTGGGTCAGCGTATTGGTCATGGTCTGAACCGTAACCGGCGCGCCACCGCCGACCGGAACATTGCCGACCATGATCTGTCGGCTCTGCCGACGGGCAATATCGCGCCAGGGGCGCAGGCCGGGATTATGGTCGGACATGAAATAGGGGCTCCGTGGTTACGAAGCCCCTATAGGGATGTTTGGTGACGGTTAGAAGCGTTGCCTTTTGGTGTTTCAGCCGAGCTGAAACGTGCCGCACCGGCCCGCACCCCCACCCGGCCTCCCACAGAATATCCTGGGTGGGAGGCCGGGTGGGGGTGCGGGCCGGTGCCGCGCTTTCAAAAACGCATGGTGAGCGATGCGGCAATCTGATCGGCATTGCCGCTCGTCTGCGCTCGTGTCGTGGCGGTGACGGTGGCTGGCGCGGGGAAATAGCTGTCAGGGCGGATGATGTTCGCCTTTTCCACGAAGGTATGCGCGTAGCTGAGGTTCAGCGCGAAGGACTGCGACAGGTTCCAGGTCGCACCGCCGCTCAGCCAGACGCGATCGCCATCGGGAACGCGGGTGGTCAGATGCTGCGGATTGGTCGGCGAACGATCGAACATCGTGCCCGCGCGCAGCGTCAGCTTGTCATTGACGTCATATTCGCCGCCCGCGCTGACACTGTAGGTATCGCTATATTCCAGTTCCTTGACCGATGTGCCGTTGGCGGCATTGATGGTGATCGCCTGCATCACCGACCAATTATACCAGCGCGCGGTCAGCATCGCGCGCAATTGCGGCGTCAGACGGTGAGTCATGGATAATGTGACGATATCGGGCAGGGTCAGCGGCGCGGTGGCGGCGAAGCTGCCATTGCCACCGGCCAGCGGCCCGGCGAGGCCCGAAATCACCTGCTCACCCTCAAGGCTATGCTTCATGCGCGAGCGATAATGGACACCGAACTGAGTATCGCCCGCGCGGTAGAACAGCCCGGCATTCCAGCCGACCGACCAATCATCGCCCTCCACCGAGGCGTGCCCATCGGCCAGCAGCGGCGAGAGTTGCGGCAGCGCGTTGGTCAGCGTCACCTTGACATATTGCACATCGACGCCGCCGCCGACGGACAGATTGTCGGTCAGCTTATAGGCAGCCGATGGCTGGATGTTATAGGTTTTGAGGTCGGTGTAGAGCGAGTCATAGCGCCCGAAATAGCCATCCTCATATTCCAGCTTCAGGCCAAACGGCGCGTTGACGCCAAGGCCCACCCACAGCCGATCACTGACCTGCCCGGTGGCGTAGAAGCTAGGGATCGGGATCACGCTTTCAAAGGCATTGCCGCCATTGGTGCCGCTGACGGGCACTTGCGTCGTGGTGCCGGGGACCGTGCGGGTCGTGCCGCGATTGGTCTGCTGTGCCTTTGCGAACAGAGCGATGCCGCCGACCGAGGTCTGAATGCCCGACAATTCGGTCATCGCGGCGGGATTGAAATAGACGGTCGAGGGATCATCGCCCGCCGCCGCGCCACCCGACAGGGCACGCCCGGTTTCCTTGGGCGATTGTTCCTGCAGATAGAAGCCCCCGGCCAGCGCCGGGACGGGCGCGGCGATCGCACCTGCGACAAGCAGGAAGGATGGGAGGCGGCGGCTGAACGACATGGCAGATCCTCTACGGCGATTTTCAGCCTACGCGCCCAAATGTGGCAAGGACGCGGGCTTTTGACGCAGGCCGCTTACCAACACTATGGTTAAATTCCAGTGTTTAGCAGTGAATATCCGGCAGGGTTTCGGTCCGTTTATGATGGCAATGCTGGCTGACGTTACGGCGAACGGGCGCGACGGCGACATAAAAAGTCGCAAAAAAAAGCCGCCCCGGAGGACGGCTTGTAAAGTTTTAGGAGAGGATGCCTGAAAGGCTCGCTCCTTTTGCTAGGCCATCGCCTTTGTTGCAAATGCGAAACGGACACGCCCAATTGCGTTTCTTGCAATCGTTTGATCTGGCCTCTTATTCCGTAGGGGAAGGCAGGTCGGCGAAAAACCGCATGGATCAGATTTTCAGGCGATCGAGCCCCGATTGCGCCAACTGCGAATCGATTTCGGCAATCAGACGTGCCAATCCTGCCGCATCGGTCGATTCCGCCCGCGCCACCAGCGCCGCCTGCGTATTGGAGGCGCGCAGCAGCCACCAGCCATCGGCGGTGGTGACGCGCGCGCCGTCGATGGCTTGCATATCCGCACCTGACGCCGCCAAGCGCGCGCAAATCTCCTCGATCACGGCGAATTTATGCCCATCAGCAACGGGGATGTGGAGTTCGGGCGTGGCCGCCATGACGGGCATCGCGCTGCGCCGGTCAGTAATGCTGCCCCCTGCCCCACTCGCCGCGCGGATCAGCCGGATGGCGGCATAAAGGCCGTCGTCATAGCCATAATAATCGTCGGCGAAGAAGAGATGCCCGGTCATCTCGCCCGCGAGCAGCGCCCCTATCTGCTTCATTCTGGACTTGATATGGCTGTGGCCGGTTTTCCACATATCGGGCCGCCCGCCCCGCGCCGCGATCCGGTCGAACACCGTCTGGCTGGTCTTCACATCCGCGATAATCCGGGCACCGGGATGCTTTTCGAGCAGATCGTCCGCGAAAAGGCCCAGCAACTGATCCCCCGCTATGGTGCGGCCAAGCCCGTCGATCACGCCGATCCGGTCACCATCCCCATCGAAAGCCACACCGAAATCGAGCTGCTTGTCGAGGACGAGCGCGCGCAGATCGGCAAGGTTCGCCTCTACGGAAGGATCGGGGTGATGGTTGGGAAAATTGCCGTCTATCTGGGTGAAGAGGCGATGATGCTCACCCGGCAGCAATTGCACGAGCGCCTCGACCACTGGCCCGGCCGCGCCATTGCCCGCATCCCAGCCGATGCGCCAGGCCCGACCGTCGAAACCCTGCATCAGCCGGGCGACATAGCGGTCCATCAGGGCGATCGTATCGACCCGCCCTGCCCCGGCATCCCAGTCGCCCGCCGCCGCCATCTGGCCCAATCGCGCGATGTCCGCCCCGAAAAACGGCGCGTGACGCTGCACCAGCTTGAAGCCATTTTGATCGCCGGGATTATGGCTGCCGGTTATCTGAATGCCGCCATCGACCTTGCACGTCATTTCGGCGAAATAGAGCATGGGCGTTGGGCCAAGGCCGATGCGCAGCACGTCGATGCCGCTCGCGGTAAGCCCGTCGATCAGCGCCGCTTCCAGCATCGGGGAACTCAGCCGCCCGTCATAGCCGACCGCGACCCGTGATCCCCCTGCCCGCGCGATGATGGTGCCGAAGCTGCGACCCAAGGCCCAGGCGTCGGCAGCATTCAGCGTTCGCCCGACCGTGCCGCGCAGATCATAGTCGCGCAGCAAAGTCGGGTCGAACCGATGGCTCATCCCTCTTGCCTGTCGGCCAGCAACAGGTCGCGCGCCGCATTGATCTGGGCCGCCAGCGCTTCGGTGCCACCCTTATCGGGATGGACCGAGGCGATCAGGCGGCGGTGCGCCGCGCGGATGGCGGCGGGATCGGCATCAACCGCAACGCCCAGCAGCGCACGGGCCTGGGCCAGATCGTCAATCCTCTGAGGCGGCGGGGCGGAGGCGCGACGACGGCGCGGCTTATATTGGCGGGCCAGGAACAGCGCCGCGCCGATCAGCACCGGCGCGCCGATCACAGGCTTGCCCTTGGCCGACAACACCGCGCCGACCAGCGCCGCGCCCAGCGCCATCCCATCTTTCGCCGTCATGCGTTGCAGCCTCCCGGTCCAGATGAGCCAGCCGGCCAGGCCGACGAGCAGCAGCGCCAGCCAGCCCATCAGGCCGCGCCGAGCATATCCACGGGCACCGCACCCGCATGCGTCGGCAGGGCAAGCCCCGACACCATTTCGCGCAGTTCCTGTCGCGCGGCGATGTGGCTGACGCCCAGTTCGCCCAGATGCCCCTTATCGAGTAGGGTCAGACCGGACGGGAAAAGTTCGCGGAAGATGACGCGCTCTGACAGGCCGGGGATGACGCGGAAACCGACCCGTCGCGACAATTCCATCAGCGCGTCGCCGACCCGCTTCTTGTTGCGGGCGTCATGATGCTGGAGCCGGTTGCGCAGCACCACCCAGTCGATCGAAACGCCATCGGCCTTGGCTCTGGTCTTGCGCGCTTCGAAGATGAGTTCGGAATAGAAGGACAGGCGACGGACCTTGAAACTTTCGGCATCGACCTGGCCGATCAGGTCGAAATCGACGAAACTGTCGTTCATCGGCGTGACCAACGTATTGGCGCGCGCGGCCATGTGGCGGGCGAAGACGTCGTCGCGGCCGGGGGTGTCGACGATCAGGAAATCCTTGTCCTGCGAGAGGACGGCGACTTCGGCATCGAGCGCTTCGATCGTGTCGCCTTGCAGCACCGCGAAATCGGGCGCAGGCAGGTCGATCTGACGGCGGCGCGCAGTTTCGGCGCGGTTTTCCAGATAGCGGGTGACAGTGCGCTGGCGCGGATCGAGGTCGATCATGGCGACGCGATGGCCAAGCGCCGTCAGGGCAATGGCCGTGTGGACCGCCGTGGTCGACTTGCCGGTGCCGCCCTTTTCATTGGCGAACACGATGAGATGCGGCTGCGAATTGGCCATTGGTCGCTTGATAACCCCGTTGATTGTCGCCATGATTCCTGGCGGTCGCCAAGGCCGCAGCCTAGCAGGTCGACCGCTTGTTCCCCTGCCCTTATCGGAGCCGTTCCCCCCGTGCAAACCCTGTCTGACCTGCCCGCCCTACGCGCTGCCGTCGCGGCGCTGAAAGCCGACGGAAAGCCGTTGGCGCTGGTGCCGACCATGGGCGCTTTGCATGACGGGCATATGGCATTGGTGCAGGAAGCGAAGCGCCATGGGCGGCATGTCGTGGTGTCGATCTTCGTCAATCCCAAGCAATTCGGCCCGGCCGAGGATCTGGACGCCTACCCCCGGCGTGAGGCGAAGGATGCGGCGATGCTGGCTGCGGCGGGCGTGGACCTGCTGTGGCTGCCGCCGGTCGAGGTCATGTATCCGGCGGGCTTTGCCACCAATGTCAGCGTGTCGGGGGTGAGCGAGGGACTGGATGGCGCGGCGCGGCCGGGCCATTTCGATGGCGTCGCCACGGTGGTCACGAAATTGTTCAATCAGGTCCGGCCCGACGTCGCGATTTTCGGCGAGAAGGACTATCAGCAACTGGCCGTAATCCGCCAAGCGAACAGCGACCTGGACATAGGTATCGATATTATCGGTTTGCCGACCCAGCGCGCCGAAGATGGCTTGGCGCTTTCCTCGCGCAATGCCTATTTAAGCGAAGCGGAGCGCAAGGCGGCGTTGGCGCTACCGCGCGCTTTGGGCGAGGCCAAGCGGCTGATGGAAAAGGGCGAGAGTGTCGAATTCGCGACTTCTAAAGCTTTGATAATGATGGAAAATCATGGGTTCGGGCCGATCGACTATGTGACCCTGTGCGATGCCGTGACGTTGGAACCCATGACGGTGCTGGACCGGCCGGCCCGGTTGCTGGGGGCAGCGAAGCTGGGCAAGACGCGGCTGATCGACAATATCGCGGTCGAGCCAGTTTAGGGTTTTTGATAGTTAGCTAACTATCTAATAGGACTATTTTGCTGGGTTTTGGAGCGTCATCACACCCTGCCCGCCGTTCGCCCTGAGCTTGTCGAAGCCTGTCCTGAGCGCCTGCCTTGGCAGGCAGTCGAAGGGGGCCTCTTCCGAAAGAAAAGAAAGGGACTTCGACAAGCTCAGCCCGAACGGGGTCGGGTGGATTTCCAAGGGTTGGATCAGAACGGCTTTACGATCACCGCGATAACGATCACCGCAGCAGCGACGCCGGGGACTTCGTTGAGCAGGCGCAATTGGCGGTCGGTCATGGTCCGCTGGCCCCTGGCGAGTTTCTTGGCATAGCTGGCGATCCAGCCATGATAGCCCGACAGGCCAAGGACGAAGAGCAGTTTGAGGTGGAACCAGCCAAAGCTCCACGCACCGATTTCGACCATCAGCATGAGGCCCAAGACCCAGACTAGCACCAACGAGGGGTTGAGGATGATCTTTAGCAACCGCTGTTCGCGGTCGATCCATTTGCGATCCTCGTCCGAACCAACGGCGCATTCCTGATGATAGACGAAGAAGCGCGGGATCATGAACAGCCCCGCCATCAGGAAAATGACGAAGATGAGATGGGCAGCCTTCACCCAGAGATAGGCAGCACCAAGATAGGCCATCAGCGTTTTTCCTCCTGCCGCACATAGCTAAGCAATGCTTCGACATGCGCAATGGGGGTGTCGGGCAAAATGCCATGGCCAAGGTTCATGATGTGCGGCCGGTCGGTGAAAGCGGCACGGATATTGTCCACGGCTTGTTCAACCGCCTGGCCGCCCGCGATGAGGGCGAGCGGGTCGAGATTGCCCTGCACCGGCATGCCCTGTGGCAGTACGCGGTTGGCCCAGTGCGGATCGACGGTTTCATCGACGCCGATCGCATCGACACCCGTGCCTGCGGCATAATCGGCGAGTTTCGCGCCCGCGCCCTTGGGGAAGCCGATGATCGGAATGTCAGGGTGTAGCGCCTTCAACCGGCTGACGATCGCGGCATTGGGCGCGATGACCCAGCGTTCGAACTGGAGCGGGGCGAGGCTGCCGGCCCAGCTGTCGAATAATTGCACGGCTTCGACCCCGGCCTCGATCTGGCCGGACAGATAGGTAACGGTCGCGTCGACGATCGCGTCAATGAGCGTGCCGAAGCGGGCGGGATCGCCATAAGCGAGGCGACGGGCCGCGCCCTGATCCTTGCTGCCCTGGCCTGCAACCATATAGGTGGCGATGGTCCAGGGGCTGCCTGCAAAGCCAAGGAACGTGACCGAGGGGTCCAGGGCTGCCTTCACCTGCCGCACCGTCTCATAGACTGCCTCGAAGCGGCTAAAATCGGGTTTCAGGGTCGAGAGGTCGGTGTCGCTGAGGATCGGCGCGAGGCGCGGGCCTTCGCCGGTTTCGAACCACAGATCCTGCCCCATCGCATAGGGGACGATCAAAATGTCGGAAAAGAGGATCGCGCCGTCGAAGCCGAAACGGCGCAGCGGTTGAAGCGTGACTTCCGCTGCCGCCGCGCTGTCATAGACGAGTTCGAGGAAGCCGCCTTTGTCCGCCCGGAGCGCACGATATTCGGGCAGATAGCGCCCGGCCTGCCGCATGAGCCACATGGGCGGCACGGCAGGGCGTTCCCCCCGCAGGACGCCAAGGAGCGGCTTGGCCACAGGATCGGCCTTCGGGTCGACAAGCATCGGACTCTCTTCTCTTCTATTAAGATTCAAATAGGAATGTTGGAGATAGTAGGGGCGTTGGCAGCGGGGTTTATGCGTTGTGCCCGCTTTTGCCAACAGCTTGACTCCGATCCGCCCGGCCTTGCCCGTCCGAGTCCCCTGACTTATCCTCGTTATCCACAGGCTGTGGAGGAAAAATCGGGTCTGTTGGGGGCCTGTGGATAAGAGTCCGGGCAGCGTGGAGCGAAAATCGGGGGTCCATTGCTCCCCATTTCGTCCCTTGCTTTATCCACAGCCTATGCACAGAGATATAGGCCATGGCGCGCATCCATCTCCACCTGCTTTCGGACTCCACCGGCGAGACGCTGGAGAATATCGCCAAGGCCTCGATCGGTCTGTTCGAAAATGTCGATGCGATCCGCCATTTCTGGCCGATGGTGCGGTCCGAAGTCCATCTCGACCGGATCATGGAGGAGATTTCCGCCAATCCGGGGTTGGTCTTGTTCACCCTGACCAACCATCCATTACGCAAGCGGCTGGAGACGCGCTGCCGTGCGCTCGGCCTTCCCCATGTTGCGGCGCTCGACAGCGTCGCCGACGCGCTGTCCAACATATTGGGGCAGGAAACGCGCACGCGGCCGGGGCGCAAACATGTGCTGGACGAAGCCTATTTCGCGCGGATCGAGGCGATTCAGTTCACCATCGCCCATGATGACGGGGTGGGGCATGAAAATTGGGAAGAGGCCGACATCGTGCTGGCGGGGGTGTCGCGCGCGTCCAAGACGCCGACGTCCATCTACCTCGCCAATCGCGGCTACAAGACCGCCAATATCCCGCTGGTGCCGGAATCGCCGCCGCCGCGCAGTCTCTACAGCCTCAAACATCCGCTGGTCGTGGGGCTGACGGTTGGCCCCGAACGGTTGATCCAGATCCGCCGCAACCGGCTGCTCTCGCTCAACCAGACGCCCGAAACCGCCTATGTCGATAATGACAAGGTGCAGGAGGAACTGTCCTTTGCCAGGCGGATGTTCGCCGACAATGGCTGGCCGGTGATCGACATGACCCGCCGGTCGATCGAGGAAGCAGCGGCGGCGATCATCAACCTGTTCAATGACCGCGAACTGGCGGAGGGCGACGCTTTATGAGGTTTTGGGCATGATCGTGCTGGCATCGCAGAGCGCGAGCCGCCGCGCGCTGCTAAGCGCGGCGCAGGTGCCCTTCGAGGCACTGTCGCCCGGCGTCGATGAGGAAGCGGCGAAGGAGGCGTTGCGCGCCGATGGACTGGATGCGCGGGCGTTGGCCGATGCGCTGGCGGAGCTTAAGGCGCGCAAAGTCTCGCGCCGGGTGCCGGGCGCGCTGGTGCTGGGATGCGACCAGACGCTAAGCCTGGATGGCGGTGAAGAACGGGGCGTGATGATCGACAAGGCCGTCGATCGCGCGGATGCCGAACGGATATTGCGGCTGCTGTCGGGGCGAGTGCATCATCTGCACAGCGCAGCGGTGATCGTGCTGAATGGTGAGCCAATCTGGCGGCATATCGAGCGGGTGCGGATGATGGTGCGGCCTTTGTCCGACGCCTTCATCGCCGCTTATCTGGATGGCGACTGGGACGAATGCCGCTGGTGTGTGGGCTGCTACCGCATCGAGGGGCCGGGCGCGCAACTCTTCGCCAAGGTCGAAGGCAGCCAGTTCGCGATCCAGGGCTTGCCGCTGCTGCCCTTGCTTGACTTTTTACGTGTGCGGGGTGTTTTGACGGCATGACCCAAGGCCTCCCCTATGCCGAAGTGATCGGCGATCCGATCGCGCACAGCAAATCGCCGCTCATTCATAATTTCTGGCTTAACGCGCTGGATATCGAGGCGGAATATCGCAAGACGCATGTGACGCCCGACGGGCTGGCCAGCTATTTCCTGCAGCGGCGGGCCGACCCCGATTGGCTGGGGTGCAATGTCACCATTCCGCACAAGATGGCGGTGATGGACTTTACCGATGATCCGGGTGGGGTGCGGGAACGGATCGGGGCGATGAACACGATCGCCAGCGAAACCGGCGGGCCGCTGATCGGCACCAATACCGATGCGGGCGGCTTCCTCCAGCCCTTGCTGCGCGATCGGTGGAAGGGGCGCAGCGCCGTGTTGATCGGCGCGGGCGGCGCGGCGCGGGCGATTTTGTTCGCGCTGACGAGCCTTAGCGTGCCCGACATCATAGTCATGGCGCGCGATGCGGCCAAGGCGCAGGCTATGCTCGACCATGCCGGGGTGAAGGGCGCGGTGATCGGCATGGGCGAGTCCCTGCCGGCCGTTGACCTGCTCGTCAATTCGACGTCGCTGGGGATGGTGGGGCAGCCGGTGCTGGACCTGGACCTGACGCCGCTGCCGCCGAGCGCCACGGTCTATGATATCGTCTATGCGCCGTTGGAGACGGGGTTGCTCAAAGCGGCGCGCGAGCGCGGACTCAAGACGCTCGATGGGCTGGAAATGCTGATCGGGCAGGCAGCGCTGGCCTTCGACATCTTCTTCGACGCGCATGCGCCCCGCGAACTGGACGCCGAGTTGCGCGCGCTGCTGCTCGCGGCGGACTGATGAAGATTTATGGCCTGACCGGATCTATCGGCATGGGCAAGTCGGCGGTCGCGGCGATGTTCGCCCGTGAAGGCGTGCCTGTGTTCGACGCGGATGCCGAGGTGCATCACTTGCAAGGGCCGGGTGGCGCGTTGCTGCCCGCGATCGAGGCGCGCTTTCCCGGCACGACCGGCCCCAAGGGTGTGGATCGCGCGAAACTGGGCGCGGCGGTGTTCGGCCATCCGCACGAGCGCAAGGCGCTTGAAGCGATCGTCCATCCCGCCGTGCGCGACGCGCGGAGCCGGTTTCTGCGCCGCCACCGATCGCGCAAATTCGTCCTGCTCGACATTCCTCTACTGTTCGAAACAGGTGGGCAGAAACGGCTGGCGGGCGTGATCGTGGTGAGCGCGCCGGCGTGGAAGCAGCGCAAGCGCGTCCTGGCGCGGCCGGGCATGACGGTCGCCAAATTCCGCCAGATCCTGCACCTGCAAACGCCTGATGCTGAAAAGCGTCGCCGCGCCGATCATCTCATCCAGACCGGCACGACCTTCGCCGAAACCCGTGCGCAAGTGCGACGTCTGGTCGCTTGCCTTGGCCGCAAGACAGGCAGATAAGGGTTGGCCCATAGAGTCGATATGAAGAGGGCGATGCGCGAGATTATATTCGATACCGAAACGACGGGATTTGACCCGGCATCCGGCGACAGAATGGTCGAAATCGGTTGTATCGAGCTTATCAATCGTGTGCCCAGCGGCCGGACCTTCCACGCTTATTACAACCCCCAGCGCGACATGCCCGCCGCCGCCGAAGCGGTGCATGGGCTGTCGAGCCATTTCCTGTCGGACAAGCCGCTCTTTGCCAGCGGCGTGACAGACTTGCTCGCCTTTCTGGAGGATAGTCCGCTGGTCGCGCATAATGCGCGCTTCGATTTCGGCTTCCTCAACCATGAATTGCGATTGTGCGGACGCGGCGAAGTGTCGCTCGACCGGATGATCGACACGGTCGCGATCGCGCGGACCATGCATCCGGGCGCCAAGCACAGCCTGGACGCGCTCTGCACCCGTTATGGGATCGACCGCAGCCATCGCATCAAACATGGCGCGCTGCTCGACGCCGAGTTGCTGGCGCAGCTCTACATCGAACTGACCGGCGGCCGTCAGATCGGCCTGGGTCTGGCACAGGAGGCAGCAAAAGAAGAGTTTGGGGCGGAACTCGCGGCGCAGGTCGCGGTTCGCTCTGTTCGTCCCGCGCGCGTCTTTGCGGCGAGCGCGACGGAGCTGGAACGGCATGCGGCGTTTATCGCGACGCTCGACAAGCCGCTCTGGCTGGAGGGGGCATTGGCGGACTGACACTCCGCCTGCGTGCCCCCAGTCAACCGGGCCGTGTCCTGCGGCCCGCAAGAACAAGGAGAAGGCATATGGATATTCGTGTTTCCGGGCATCAGGTCGATACGGGCGAGGCGCTCAAGGAGCATGTCGCGACCCGTATGGAAGCGATTGCCGAGAAATATTTCTCCCGCACAATCTCCGCGCATGTGACCTTTCGACCGGCCCCGCATGGTGCCTTTCACTGCGACATCGTCTGCCATGTGATGACTGGCCTGATCCTCAAAGGCGCGGGCGAGGCGCAGGAGGCGCATCCCGCCTTCGACCAGGCGGCCGAGCGGATCGAAAAGCAGTTGCGCCGCTATATGCGCCGCCTCAAGGATCGTCATAGCCAGGCCGCCGCCGCCGAGGCGCAGCGGGTCAGCAGCTTCAGCCTCGATGATATTGACGGGGCGGGCTATACCATCTTTGCGTCTCCCGCCGACGAGCAGGAAGAGGTCGATGATGCGCCGCTGATCGTAGCGGAAACCCGCGTCGATATTCCCGAAGCGAGCGTCTCGGACGCGGTGATGATGCTGGACCTGCGCAACACCAATGCGCTGCTGTTCGTCAATGCCGGGACGGCGGCCTATAATATGGTCTATCGTCGTCATGACGGGACGATCGGCTGGGTCGAACCGCGTATCCAGGCGAGCTGAGCGCCGCCCGGTCCTATCGGGCCGCCTGTTGACCTTGGGGCGCAGGCGGCTTATGGGGCCGGGCTTTAATTCCCTGAGCATAGGCGCATGAAGTCCTGACTGGGCGCGGCTCGGTTGGATCGGACATGTAATGGTGCATTTCAACGATATCCTTTCACCCGACGCGCTCGCCACGGGCCTGTCGGTGAATGGCAAGAAACAATTGTTCCAGAAGATCGCCGCGCTTGCGGCGGACGCTTATGCGCTGGACGCAGAGATGGTTGCGGACGCCCTGTTCGATCGCGAGCGATTGGGGTCCACCGGCTTTGGCGGCGGCGTGGCCATTCCCCACGCCAAGATTCCTGGTCTTGAAAAAATGTGCGCCGTCGTCGCGCTGGTCGATCCGGCCACCCCCTTCGACGCCGTCGATGACCTGCCGGTGGATATCGTCTTTGCGCTATTGTCGCCGGTCGATAGCGGCGCGGAACATTTGAAAACGCTGGCGCGGGTGTCGCGCTATCTGCGTGATGAGGGCCAGGTCACCCGGTTGCGCGGCGCGCGCTCGGCGGCTGCGCTCCATGCCTTGTTGTCGGGTGGCGGGGCGCGTGACGCAGCCTGATGCCAATGCACCGGACAGCGGTGAAACCGCGCATTTCCGGGCGCTTGAAAATCTTTATCGTTCTGCGCCGATCAACCGCCTGTTCCGGTCGGAGATTGCAATCAGCGAGCCGGGGCGCTGCATCATCGACTTCGATGTCGATGAAAGCCAGTTCCATGCGGCGGGCGCAGTCCATGGGACGGTTTATTTCAAGATGCTGGACGATGCGGCCTTCTACGCCGCCAACAGCCTGGTAAGCGATCGCTTCCTGCTCACCACTGCCTTCAACCTGCTGTTCACCCGACCGATCGCGCCGGGACGAATCCGCGCCGAGGGACGCTGGATTAGCGGCAAGCGCCGAGTCTATGTCGCCGAAGCCAGCCTAGTCGATTCGCATGGCGAGGAGGTCGGACGGGGCACCGGCACCTTCATGCGGTCGCAATTCGCCCTGTCATCCCTGCCGGGATATCATGGCTGACGAGTCCTCCGCCCGGCTGACCAGCGCGATGCTGGTCGGTGCGTTGCGACGGCGGGTGGCGGCGGGCGGGGGCTTTGCCACCATCCTGGTCAAAGGCGATGACATCAGCGGCGTGATTCTGGTCCAGACGATGGAAAAAGGGCAGGAAACCGGGCTTTTCGAGCGGGTGTCGAACTTTTCCGGCGGCCATGCGTTGATGCGCTGTGGACCTGACCCTCAGGAGGGGGCGCAAGCCATGGTTCACTATGTCGAGCGGCGCCGCCGGTCGGACCCCGATCTATGGGTGATCGAACTCGATATCCCGGAAGCGGAACGGTTCGCCGCTGAAACAATTTGCTGATCGTTGACATATCGCAATGGCCCGTGCAGAGGGCCGCCCACGCTGAACGCGCAGGTTGCCGCAATCGTCCAAGGGGGGCGGGCGCGGTAAACACGCAGACGGGGGGCGGCCGGTCGTCGGACAAAGTGGGTTAAAAAAGACGACGATCCCGGCCAAGAACCGCACAATTTTGAGTAATAATGAGCTTTCGTTTGAAAGCTGCGATCGTCGCAGCCTTTGCCCTGTCCGCCGCTGCCGCGGTCACGGCGTCCGAAATGTCGATGGCCGGTGAAGCCATCCCGTCTTCGGTGTCCCTTTCCAGGGGCGATGCGCTGACCACAGCGCCTTCGGCCGGTGCCACGCCCGCCGTCACCTTTGCCGCGCCGCGCGAAATCGTGCAGCCGCTGGCTTCGGCCTCCAAGGCCGCCAATTCTTCCACCTTTTCCGAGATGCAGGCCGATAGCCTCGCTGCACTGGTCAATGCCCAAGGCACGCCAGAAGAGCTTGATGGCGAAATGAAGTGCCTGGCCGGTGCCGTCTATTTCGAATCCAAGGGCGAAAGCCTGGAAGGCCAACTGGCCGTCGCGCGCGTCATCATCAATCGCGCCGAATCCGGGCGATTCGCCGACAGCCTGTGCGGCGTCGTCTATCAGCCCAGCCAGTTCAGCTTCGTGCGCGGCGGCGGCATGCCGCCGATCCGTACCGAGAGCCGTAGCTGGCGACAGGCTGTCGCCATCGCCCAGATCGCCATGGCCGATGCCTGGGACAGCCGAGCCGAAGGCGCGCTCTTCTTCCACGCCCGCCGCGTCTCGCCGGGTTGGGGCAAAGCCAAGCTGGCGATGATCGACAATCACATCTTCTATCGCTGAGGGTGAGAACGGGCTGAGGCCCATTTCGCCGATGCGATACCTATCGAAAAAGGCCGGTTCGGGTTGTCCGAATCGGCCTTTTCTTTTGTTCCTGCCTTGTTCTATGGTTGTGGCATGACCGCTGCCATATCCGACACCTGTGCTCCCCTAACCGACGGCACCGCACTGGCCGTCGCGCGGGGGACATTGCGCCTCTTCTTTCGCCATGACATGAGCGGGATATTGGAGGTGCCGCTGCCCAATGGGCGGCGCGCCGATATCATGGCGATCGACGGAGCAGGGCGGCTGACCATCGTCGAGATCAAGTGCAGCCGGGCCGACTTGATCGGCGACATGAAATGGCCCGATTATTTCGACTATTGCGACCGCTATTTCTGGGCGGTGCCGCTGGGGTTCGACCTGTCCCTGTTCGACAGCGAAGCGCTATGGCCCGCGCGCACCGGGCTGATCGTTGCGGATCAATATGATGCCGAACTGGTGCGGCCCGCACCGATCGAGCCGCTGGCGGCAGCGCGGCGCAAGGCGGAGACGCTGCGTTTTGCCCGGCGCGCGGCACGGCGGTTGACCGCGATTAACGACCCGGATCATGCAGCGGAGATTGGCTGGTAGGTCGTGAACCCATTCAGCCCGTCATGCTGACGAAAGTCAGCATCCATTGGCTCTAGCGCGGAGCGTCTCTCAAGGAGAGAGGCTAATGGATTCCGGCTCAGGGCCGGAATGACGACTATCGTGGGGGCAGCTTAACGGGTCAGAACACCGGGCCCTGCACTGGCCCTGCGGGCTTGGCGACGGGCTTGGCGGCGGCGAGGGCTTCGATGAGGCCGGGGGTACGGCTGTCGCGTTCGGCATAGTCGCGGGCGGACATGCCCGCGATGGTATCGCGCTTGTCGGGATTAGCCCCCTGCGCCACCAGCAGGCGAACGAGGCCGACGTCGCGCAGTTGTACCGCCCGGATCAGCGGGGTTTCGCCGCTGCCGTTGACCTTGTCCACCTGCGCCTTGTTGGCGAGCAGGGTCTGCACCCCTTCCTCGAACCGGCCCTGCACCGCATTCATCAACGGCGTATTGCCATTATTGTCGGCGAGATTGGGGTTTGCGCCCTTGGCGAGCAGGAAGGCCAGCCAGGACGCATCGCGCCGCGCGACGACGATATGCAGGGCATTTTCGCCGTTGCTGATATCGCGGCTGTTGATGACGGTGGAGCCGGGTTTCTGGATGAGGTCGGTGACCTTCTGTCCATCCTTGTCCTTCACGGCCTTGAGGAAATTATAGGCATCGGAAAATTGCGCATGTGCCGGGCCGGGGACTAGCAGGGCCAGCGCCATGACGGCCATAATAGCGGAAACAAGTCTGGTCTTCATCATCGTCGCGCCCCGTTGCATTTGCAAATCCTTCCCTAGCAGGGCATGGCTGGCCACGCCATGAACAAAGCCCGGATGCTCTTCACCCTGTCCTGTCTCGCCTTGCTGGCTGCCTGTAATATGGGCGGTGGGGGCAAGGCATCAAGCGGCGATAGCGCGCAGGGTGAACTGGCCGGTGCGCGGATCGGCGCGCCCTTCACCCTGACCGACCAGGACGGCAAGCCTGCGCGCTGGGACGATTATAAGGGCCAGTATCGGATCGTCTATTTCGGCTATACCTATTGCCCCGACGTCTGCCCGGTCGATCTGCAGCGGATCATGCAGGCCTTCGCCCAGTTCGAGAAGGCCGCGCCACAGCGTGCCGCCAAGGTGCAACCGATCCTGATCAGCGTCGATCCGGCGCGCGATACGCCCGCCGTGCTGAAAACCTATGTCGCGGCCTTTCATCCGCGCCTCATCGGCCTGACCGGCACGCCCGATCAGATCGCCAAGGTGGCCAAGGATTTCGTCGTCATCTACAATAGCGAGAAGGTCGCGGGCGCGAGCGATTATCTGGTCGGGCATAGTCGCACGCCTTATCTGTTCGATCCCGATGGCAAGCCAGTGGCGCTGGTCCCGGTGGATGATCCCGGCACGCCGGACGTGGATGAGGGCGCGCCGGATAAGGTGCTGGCGTTCTTGCAAAAATGGATCAAGTGACGCCCTTCTGGGAAAAGCCGCTCGACAAGCTCGACAGGGCCGAATGGGAAGCGCTGTGCGACGGGTGCGGCAAATGCTGCCTGCATAAGGCCGAGGATGAGGATAGCGGGCGCATCTATCCCACCAATGTCGCCTGCCGCTTGCTCGACCGGCAAAGCGGCCAGTGCAGCAATTACAAGGACCGGCGCAAATTCGTGCCCGATTGCGTGCGGTTGACTCCGGCCAAGGTGCGCCAGATCAGCTGGCTGCCGCGCACCTGCGCCTATCGGCTGCGCGGGGAGGGGCTGCCGCTGCCCGACTGGCACTATCTGCTGTCGGGCGACCGGGAAGCGGTGCATCGCGCGCGCGAATCGGTGCGGGGGTGGACCGTGGCGGAGGCGGATGCGGGCGATTGGGAGAATCATCTTGTCGACCGGGATATCTGATCCCGACGCCGCGATCCTGATCGACGGCGTGCCGACGCCGGTGCGGGTACGCCGGTCGGCACGGGCGCGCGCCTACCGGCTGACGATCGACGGGACGCGCGGCGAAGTGCGGCTGTCGATGCCGGTGCGCGCGAATTTGAAGCGGGCGCTGGGCTGGGCGCAGGATCATGAAGGCTGGGTGCGGCAGCAATTGGCGCGGCAGCCTATGTTGACGCCGCTGACCGATGGCGCGGTATTTCCGCTGGAGGGGCGCGAGGTGCGTATTTGTTGGGAGGCGGGGGCGAGCCGGACGATCCGGTTGGAGGGCGACCGGCTGCTATTGGGTGGCGCAGCGGAATCGGTGAGTGCGCGGGTGCTGCGCTGGCTGGTGCGGCGGGCCAAGGCGGTGCTGGAGACCGAGACGCAAGAATTGGCGCGCGACCATGGGCTGATCGTCGCATCGGTGGGTGTGGGCGATCCGCGCAGCCGCTGGGGCAGTTGCACCGCGTCGGGCGCGATCCGCTATAGCTGGCGGCTGATCCTGTGCCCGCCAGAGGTGCGGCGCGCGACGGTGGCGCATGAATTGGCGCATCTGCTGCATATGGACCATAGTCCGGCCTTTCACGCGGCCCATGCGCGCATCTATGGCGCGGACCCCAAGCCGGGGCGCGCATGGCTGCGTGCGCATGGCACCGGGCTGCATCGCTATACGGGATAGGACGCATGGCGCGCAGGAAACGCTATCTGACCGCCACGATGGCGGATGGCTATGTCAAGACGATCGGGCCGACGGCCGACCCCTTCACCCATTATTGGCGGATCGTCGCCTTGCTCGACAATGGCAAGACCGAAGTGTTCTGGGGCCATGCGCGCTCGCTGGCCGAGGCGCGCAAGAAGCGGGCAGCGGCGGAGGACGGCGCGCGGATGCGGGGCTGGAAAAGCTATCAGTTCGAGATAGCAGAACTGATCGAGACGCCAGGTTAGTTTCGGTGCGGCCACACCCCTGACCCATCGGCCTCGCATATATGCTCGGCATCATTGGGATAGGGCAGGCCGCAGGCGCGGCAGGTGCTATAGTCGCCGAGTGCGAGGCCATGGCCCACCGCGACCCGCTCGTCGAAGACATAGCAATCGCCCTGCCAGCGGCTTTCGCTTTCCGGCATTTCCTCCAGATAGCGCAAGATGCCGCCCTTGAGATGATAAACGTCATCGAAGCCGCGCGCCTTGACCAGCGCAGTGGATTTTTCGCAGCGTATGCCGCCAGTGCAGAACATCGCGATCTTGGGCGTGCGGCCCTGATCGCGCAGCCCTTGGGCGAAATCGTCGAACCAGCCGGGAAAATCACGAAAGGCGCGGGTTTCAGGGTCGATCGCGCCTTCGAACGTGCCGATCGCGACTTCATAGGCGTTGCGCGTGTCGATCAGGATCGTGTCGGGATCGGCGATCAGCGCGTTCCATTCGGCGGGGTCGAGATGCGTGCCCGCCTGGCTTGCGGGATCAAGGTCGCCTACGCCCAGCGTGACGATCTCCGGCTTTACCTTCACCTTCATCCGGGCGAAGGGCGCGCTGTTGGCGGTCGAATATTTGACGTCCAGGTCGGCGCAGCCGGGCAGGGTGCGGATATGGGCGACCAGCGTTGCGATCGCGTCGGCGCTGCCCGCCACCGTGCCGTTAATCCCTTCGCGCGCGACGATCAGCGTGCCGCAGGTGCCAAGATCGGCGCAGCGCGTGCGCAGATCGGCGGCGATGGCGTCGGGATCGGCCAGAGTGGCGAACCGATAGAGGGCAGCGACGGTATAGGACATGGCGGTGGCCTATAGGGCTTTGCGCGGCCTCTTGAAAGCGGGCACGGACAGGCGCATAGGCGGGGCCATGGTTCCCCTTTCGTTCGCGGGGCACGACTTTCTGGCCTTGCCGGAAGCCGCGCTATTCTGGCCCTTGCACGGAGCGCTGCTGGTCGCCGACCTGCATTTCGAGAAGGCGAGCTGGTACGCCCGGTTCGGCCAGTTCCTGCCCCCCCATGACAGCGAGGCGACGCTGGACGTGATCGAGGCGCTGGTGGCGCGGACCGGCGCGCGGGCGGTCTGGTCCTTGGGCGACAGTTTCCATGATGCCGATGGCGCGGCGCGGCTGGACCCGCAGGCGCGCGCGCGACTGGATGCGCTGACGCAGCGGATGGACTGGACCTGGATCACCGGCAATCATGATGTCGGCGTGGCGGCGATGCCGGGGGGCCGCCGGGTCGCCGAGGCGGAGGTCGGGGGAATATGGCTGCGGCATGAAGCGGCACCCAAGGATGTTCGGCCCGAAATATCCGGCCATTTTCATCCCAAGCTGCGCCTGTCGCTGCGCGGGCGACATGTGGCGCGCCGCTGCTTCGTCGCGTCGGATACCAAGCTGATTCTGCCTGCGCTCGGCGCGCTCACAGGCGGGCTGGATGCAGGTCATGGCGAGATTCGCCGGGCCGTGGGGCCGGGTGCAGCCGCGCTGGTGCCGGTGGCGGACCGAATGCTCCGCTTTCCGTTATCGTAAGGCGACGCTACGGAAACCGGAAATTAAGCCGTTGCCATTAGGCAACAGGGCATGAATATTCTGTCATCGCATCTGCAAAAAAGCGCAGAAAAGCTAGGCTCTATTGCCTTAACGCTGCTGTGGCAGCATAATCACCCGCACGTCCCGACCCGGCAAAAAGCCGCGCGGGCAGGAGAGGATTGACCATCATGACCAACAAGAGCCTTTGGGCATCGACCGCTGCGGTGATTGCGCTCGTCATGAGTGCGACCGGAGCGCAGGCGCAGGATGTTGCGGCACCACAGGCGGCCGACGAACAGGATTCGGCGGAAATCATCGTCACCGCCACCCGCCGCGCCAGTCCGCTGTCGGATGTGCCGATCGCCGTGTCCGCCGTCAGCGCGCAAGCGATGCAGAATAGCGGCGCGAGCGACATCCGCACCCTCAACCAGCTTGCGCCTTCCTTGCTCGTTTCCTCCACCGGCTCCGAAGCCAATGCATCGGCGCGCATTCGCGGTATCGGCACGGTCGGCGACAATCCCGGCCTTGAAAGCTCGGTCGCGGTGTTCATCGACGGCGTCTATCGCTCGCGCACCGGCGCGGGCCTCAACGAACTGGGCGAGATCGAACGGGTCGAAGTGCTGCGCGGGCCGCAGGGCACCCTGTTCGGCCGCAATGCGTCGGCGGGTCTGATCAACATCATCAGCAAGGCCCCCGAACAGACGTTCAGCGCGCGGGGCGAAATCACCTATGGCAATTATGATTATTGGCGCCTGTCGGGTCGCGTCACCGGGCCAGTAGCGGACGGCATTGCGCTGAGCCTCGATGGGGTATGGTCCAAGCGCGACGGCTTCTACAATCTGGTCGATGCGACTGGCGCGAAAGTAGGCGATACCAATGACCGCGATCGTTACTTCCTGCGTGGGCAGGCGCTGATCGAGCCGAATGACAATCTGTCGATCCGCCTGATCGGTGATTATACTAACCGCGATGAAAGCTGCTGCGGCGCGGCCTATACCGAAGCGCGAGAGCGCCGTCCGGCCGCAGGCGGCGGCTATACCGATGCGCCGTTCAACCGCATCGCCGCGATTCTGGCCGGACAAGGCAGCGTGATCGCCGCCGACCCCTATGATCGCAACCTCAGCATCACGCCGGGCCGCGACTATGTCAGCAAGCTCAAGGATTGGGGCCTGTCGGGCGAGATTAATTATGATCTGGGCGGGGTTAAGCTGACCAGCATCACCGCCTATCGCGATTACAAGTCCAGCGACTATGGCGATTATGACTATAATCGCGCCGACCTGCTTTACCGCGATTCCAACACCTATCGTCAGTTCAAGACCTTCACGCAGGAATTCCGCGCACAGGGTTCCGCCTTTGGCGACGTGCTCGACTGGCTGGTCGGTGGCTATTATGCCAATGAACGGCTGACCTTGCAGGATAATATCCGCTTCGGTGCGGATTATGGCCGTTTTGCCGCCTGCCGCCTGATGGCCGGTGCCAGCCTCAACAGCAATTTCACCGCGCAGCAACTCGCCGCCTGCGGCAGTGGCCTTGCCACCCAGCCGTTGATCGCGGGCACGCAGGCCAATCTCAACGCCGGGCTAACCGCGGCGCTGATCGGCGCGGGTCTGCCTGCTCCTGTGGCCGCCGGACAGGCGGGCGCGATCTCGACGGGTCTGGGCAATGGCCTGCGCGCGCTCGCCGCCATTCCGTCGGGCACGGGCGATACCGGCTCCATCTATCGCCAGAAGAGCGAGAATTGGGCGATCTTCACCCATAATATCGTCCATCTGACCGACCGGCTCGATCTGACGCTGGGCCTGCGCTATACCCGCGAAAGCAAGCGCTTCTCGGCCGATCTCAACAATAATAACGCGACCTGCGCCGCATTGCAGGCGTCCGCCCTGCCGGGCATCGCGACCAATCCGGCGCTGGGCAGCGCGGCGACACTGGCAGGCGGTATCCTGACCCTGGGGTGCCTGGGCAATGCCTCGACCACCCTCAATGCGCTCGACCTCAACGACAAGATAACCGATGGCGAATTGTCGGGCACGGGAGTCCTGTCCTGGAAGGCGACGAACGACCTGCTGCTCTATGGCAGCTATTCCAGGGGCTATAAGGCGGGCGGCTTCAATCTTGATCGCTTCCAATTGGGATCGACCGGCCTCAATGCCATTCCGGCGGTCTTTTCGCCCCGCAGCAATGCCGATGTCACCAGCCTGCGCTTTGCCGCAGAAAAGGTCGATGCGTTCGAAATCGGGCTGAAATTCAGCCAGCCCAAATGGAGCGCGAACATTGCCGCCTTCCGGCAGGAGTTCAAGAATTTCCAGCTCAACACCTTCAACGGCACCAGCTTCGTCGTGCAGAATATCAATGGCTGTGACAGCGCGCTGTCCGCCGCACGGACATGCGACAGCGGCGATGTCGGGCCGGGGCTGATCAGCCAGGGCGTCGAACTGGAAATGGGCGCGACACCGGCGCGCAACTTCCGCGTGACGGGCGGCTTCACCTATGCCCAGGCGAAGTTCGCCAACCGTCTGGTGGGCAGCGGTGATGGCAGCGTGCCGCTCGATCCCGCCTTGTTCCTGTTGCCTGGATCAATCAACTCCAACGCGCCGCAGATCGTGACCACTGCCAGTGCCGCATGGACCCCGGAACTGGGATCGAGCGGCTTGTCCGCGCTCTTCTATGTCGATGGCCGTATGACCAGCGATTTCAACACCGGGTCCGACCTGTTCCCCGAAAAACGGCAGGAATCCTTCACTGTCGTTAATGCCCGCGTCGGGCTGCGGGGGCCGAACCAGCGCTGGGCGATCGAATTCTGGGGCCAGAACATCTTCAACCAGGATTATACCCAGGTGGCGTTCAGCAGCCCGCTCCAGTCGAGCAGCCCGGCGACATCGACGACGGGTCAGTTCAGCCAGGGTGCGCCGATGGCCAACCAGCTCATCTCCGCCTACCTCGCCGAACCGCGCACCTATGGCATCACGTTGCGGGGGAGTTTCTGATCATACCCCGCCCGCTCTTGGGCACAGGGCGGGCGGGGGTTGGACGATCGCCGAACAGGGCGGTGCCGACACGAATATCGGTCGCGCCCAGCATGAGGGCGGTTTCATAATCGCCCGACATACCCATCGACAGGCGCGGGAGGCCCTCCTCCCGCGCCATTTTTGCGAGCAGCGCGAAATAGGGGGCGGGTTCGACATCCGCAGGCGGGACGGCCATCAGGCCGAGCAGGGGGATATCCGCAGCGCGCGCGGCGGCGATCAGCGCGGGGACGTCGGCGATCGGGCACCCCCCTTTTTGCGCCTCCGCCCCGATATTGACCTGGATATAGCAGGGGACGCGCTTGCCCGCCGCATCCATCGCCTTGGCCAAGGCGGTCAGGAGCGAGGGGCGATCCAGGCTGTGGATAACATCGAACAGCGCGACGGCATCGGCCGCCTTGTTGGATTGCAACTGACCAACCAGATGCAGCGCGATGTCGGGATACTCGTCGCGCAGGGCGGGCCATTTCTCCTGGCTTTCCTGCACGCGATTTTCGCCGAACACCCGCTGCCCCGCCGCGATCAGCGGCCGGATGGCGTCGGCGCTCTGCGTCTTGGACACGGCGATCAGGGTGATATCGTCGCCGCTGCGATCGGTCAGGCGCGCGGCCCGATCAATGGCGTCGCGCAGGGCGGAGAGGCGGAGGGCGGCTTGCGGGCTGTCGGTCGTCATGCGCGCTGCTATAGGACAGGGTCATGACCCGCCGCCACCGCAAAAAACTGCCGACGATCTGGCTGATGACTGATGAGCGGGTCGCCGACGCGGCGTTGCTGGCGGCGGTGGCGCGCTTGCCCAAGGGGCGCGCGGGAATCGTGTTCCGGCATTACAAGACGGAGGGCAAGGCCCGGCGGACTTTGTTCGAGACGGTACGCGTTCTGGCGCGCCGACGGCGGCTGGTGCTGCTGCTGGCGGGCGACGTGCTGACGGCGGCAGCATGGCGGGCCGATGGCTGGCACGGGCGCGACACGCGGCGAGTGGCGCGGCCGATGCTGCACAGCATGGCGGCGCATGACGTGCGGGAGGTTTTGGCGGCGCGGCGGGGCAGGGCGGACCTGCTATTCGTGTCGCCCCTCTTCCCGACCCGGTCGCATCCGGGGGCCGGGTGTCTGGGGCGGGCACGCTTCGCCGCCTTGGCGCGGCAGACGGACGTGCCGGTAATGGCGCTCGGCGGGGTCAAGCCGGGACATCGGCGCATGCTGCGCGGCATCGGGGCGGATGGCTGGGCGGCGATTGATGGGTTGGTGGGTGGTGGTGTCTGATCGGCTCAGGCGCGTCCTGCATCGGTGTGGCCGACATTGGCAGGTGGTTCGGGATGTGAGAAGATGCGTCCGTGTCGATGCGCTTGCTTCAAACAGCCGCCCTATGCCTGCTGGGCGGGCTTTACTGGCAGGTCATATGCCAGGTTACAGGTGTCCGGGAATCGTGGGACGCAGGTGATTACTGGACGCTTTGGTATCCCGTCTCGCTGGCGCTGTCTGGGGTAGCTGGGTGGTTATGCAGAGGTCATAGCTGGTCGGCAGGGGCGTTACTTACCTTTGCCCAGCTTCCCATCCTATGGATAAACAATGGCACCGGCGCCTTGTGGGTGGTCGGTTTCCTTTATCTGTGTGTGTTAGCCGTGCCTGCCATCACCATTTCCGCATTGACGGGCTGGTTCGCAGATCGCGCACGATCACGGTCTGACATAAAACGCAAATTCTGAAAGGACGAATCAGCCGACGCGGTTGACCATCAGATCAACCGCCGACCCTTCACCCAACCCGCAGGCCGATCAGAATTTGAAGATGGTGCCCAGATAGACGGCCTGGCTGTCCTGCCGGTCGTCGGTCATCGGGGTCAGGCGGCCCACACCATTATTATTGTAACGCACGCCCGCCGTGACGTTCAGGTTGCGCGTCAGCGAATAAGAGCTGGCGAGATCCAGCGAATAATCCTTTTCCGTGGCGGTCGTGGGCGCAGCGGCGACGGCATCGCGACGGGTTTCGATCAGCATCTTGGTGCTAAAGCGATCCTTCTTATTCTCGTTCAGCGAGAAATTCTTGGCATCGACCATGGTTTCGACCGGCACGGGGTCAAGCGCCTTGCGGCCGACTGATTCGGGCAGGGCGAATTTGCGCCAGTTCTGCGCACCGTTCAGGCTGAACGCGACCGGCTTGATGTCGATCGGGTCGATCGTGCGAGTCACGGGAACGCGCTCGCTGCTGGCACGGACCATCACGGTTATCGACCGTTCACCACTCAGCGAACCGCTGGTCGGGGTGAAGCGAAAGCCTTCGCGGCTGGCCGATGCTGCGATTTTCGCATAAGCGGCGGCCAAACGGGGGTCTTTGGTGGTGGGGGTGAAGGAAGAGATGCTGCCCAGCGCGCCGAGCGACACGGGCGCGTCGATCTGCATCTGAACGAGCTTGCTCGCTGCGCCGATCGCAGGAGACAGCATGAAGCCGGTCACGGTCAGTGCCGCTCCCGCCAACGCTAAATGTCCCCTTTTCACGCGCATGACCCGATTCTCGCCCCCGTCCAATTGTTATGTGTAACGCTCTACACGCGGAAAGCCTCCATTGGCTAGGGGGAGCAGGGCTTTTTGTCGGAGCTGTTGCAAGGAACACACAGAGTTTCGAACGGCAGCGGTAGTGCGCCGAAACGAGGATCGCCGCGTCCCGACGCAGCGCCCCTTGCCCAACGCTGCACGGCCACTATAGAAGCAGCCTGTTTTTCGTCATTTTCAAGCTAGGACATGCCTGATGGTCCGCCGTCTACCCGCTCCTGTTTCCGCCGGCCTGTTGCTGGTCGCGCTTCTGCCGTTGGCCGCCTGCGGTGGCGGGTCAAAGGGTCGGCCCAAGGCGGACCTCGCCGCGTCGAAGGTGACGACGATCGGCGTCAACGCCTATCTGTGGCGCGCGGCGCTCGACACGATTTCCTTCATGCCGCTGGTGCAGACCGACTCGAACGGCGGCGTGATCGTGACCGACTGGTACGCCAACCCCAACAGCCCCAATGAGCGGATGAAGCTGACCGTGTCGATCCTGGACCAGGATTTGCGCGCCGACGCGCTGCGCGTCGCGGCCAGCCGCCAGGTGAGCCAGAATGGCCAGTGGCTGGACGCGCCGGTGAAGGCCGCGACCGTGCAAAAGCTGGAAGAGGTGATCCTGACCAAGGCCCGTGACCTGCGCCGCACGTCGATTGGCGGCTGATTCTTCTTTGCTTGGGCGGCGTGCAGGCACCGCCCAAGTTTTTTGACGGTTCGGGGCTGGGCTTGCAAAGGCCCAGCCCCCTCGCATTTGGGTAGGACGTGAACATGCAAAGGCGCTTCAATCCGCTGGAGGCCGACGCCCGCTGGCAGGCGATCTGGGACGAGAAGCAGAGCTTCAAGGCCGACGATATGTCGGACAAGCCGCGCAGCTATGTGCTGGAGATGTTCCCCTATCCGTCGGGCCGCATCCATATCGGCCATGTCCGCAACTATTCGATGGGCGACGTGCTGGCACGATTCCGCCGGATGACGGGGCATGAAGTGCTGCACCCGATGGGCTGGGACGCCTTTGGCATGCCGGCCGAAAATGCCGCGATGGAGAAAAAGGTCCATCCCGGCAAATGGACCTATGAGAATATTGCCAACATGAAGGCGCAGCTCAAGAAATTGGGCTTTGCGCTGGATTGGAGCCGGGAACTGGCGACCTGTCACCCCGATTATTATGGCCATGAACAGGCGTTGTTCCTGGACATGCTGGAAGCGGGCCTCGTCTATCGCAAGGAAAGCGCGGTCAATTGGGACCCGGTCGATATGACCGTGCTGGCGAACGAACAGGTTATCGACGGCAAGGGCTGGCGGTCGGGCGCGACGGTCGAGAAGCGCAAGCTGTCGCAATGGTTCCTCAAGATCACCCAGTTCGCCGACGATCTGCTGGAGGGGCTGAAAAGCCTCGACCAGTGGCCCGAAAAGGTGCGGACGATGCAGGAAAATTGGATCGGCAAGTCGGTCGGCCTGCAATTTCATTTCAAGCCTGTTGCGCCGTTCGACCAGGCGATCGAGGTCTATTCGACCCGGCCCGATACGATCTTCGGTGCCAGCTTCGTCGCGATCGCCGCCGATCATCCGGTGGCGCAGCAGGTTGCGGCCGCAAACCCGGATGCGCAGGCCTTCATCGACCTGTGCAAGGCAGGCGGAACGACGGCGGCCGAACTGGAAACGGCCGAGAAGCTGGGCTTCGACACGGGCCTCACCGTTACGCATCCGTTCGATCCCGACTGGCAGTTGCCCGTCTTCATCGCGAATTTCGTGCTGATGGATTATGGCACGGGCGCGGTGATGGGCGTGCCTGCGCATGACCAGCGCGACCTCGACTTCGCGCGCAAATATATGCTGCCCGTCGAGCGGGTCGTTGCCGCGGAGGGCGACGAAGCCAAGCCGATCCACAACGAAGCCTATGTCGGGCCGGGCAGGCTGGTGAACAGCCGCTTCCTGGACGGCATGGCGGTCGAGGAAGCCAAGGCCGCCGTCATCGCCCGCGCACAATCCGAAGGCTGGGGCGCGGGCAAGACCGTATTCCGCCTGCGCGACTGGGGCGTGTCGCGCCAGCGTTACTGGGGCACGCCGATTCCGGTGATCCATTGCGAGGGTTGCGGCGCGGTGCCGGTGCCCAAGGCGCAGTTGCCGGTCGTGCTGCCCGACGATGTGACCTTCGACATTCCGGGCAATCCGCTCGATCGCCATCCGACCTGGAAGCATGTCAATTGCCCGTCCTGCGGCAAGGCGGCGGTGCGCGAAACCGATACGCTCGATACGTTCGCGGATTCGAGCTGGTATTTCATCCGCTTCGCCAGCCAGCCCAAGGACAAGCCGTTCGACCGCGAGACAGTCGAAAAATGGCTGCCGGTCGGCCAATATATTGGCGGGGTCGAACATGCGATCCTGCACTTGCTCTATGCGCGCTTCTGGACGCGGGCCTTGCAGCATATGGGGCAATTGGGCTTTGCCGAGCCGTTCACCGGCCTGTTCACGCAGGGGATGGTGACGCATGAGACGTATTCACGAACAAGCCCAGACGGCAAAAAAATCTGGTACAGCCCCGAAGAGTACCGGGAAATGACATTAGCAGGCACGTTCGCAGAAGTGACGCCGGGCTGGTCCGTCATGGAAGTCGGCCGCGTCGAGAAGATGTCCAAGTCCAAGAAGAATGTCGTCGATCCCGATGACATCATCGCCCAATATGGCGCGGACGCGGTGCGCTGGTTCATGCTGTCGGACAGCCCGCCCGAACGCGACCTGCCCTGGACCGAAAGCGGGATCGAGGGATCGTGGCGCTTCGTCAACCGCTTGTGGCGGCTCTTCGGCCAGATCGAGGCCGGAGCGGAAGGCACCGACAAGGCGCTCGACCGCAAGCTGCACCAGACGATCGACGGCATCGCCAGGGATATCGAGGCGTTGTCCTTCAACAAGGCGGTCGCCAAGATTTACGAGTTGGCCAATGCGGTTGAGAAAGCCGCGCCGTCCGCATCGCGCAACGCCGCGATCCGCGCGCTTGCCCTGCTGGTCGCGCCGATGACGCCGCATCTCGCCGAAGAAGCCTGGGCCGATATGGGCGAAATCGGCCTGATCGCCGATGCCGCCTGGCCAACGGTCGATCCGGCGTTGCTGGTCGATGACGAGGTGACCATCGCATGCCAAGTGATGGGCAAGCTGCGCGACACCATCACCGTGCCCAAGGGGACGGCGAAAGAGGAGTTGGAGCGGCTGGCGCTCGCCGCGCCCAATGTCATGCGGATATTGGATGGGGCTACGCCTAAGAAGATCATCGTTGTGCCCGATCGTTTGGTGAATCTGGTTATCTAGCAGCGAACATCCGTTCGGGTTGTGCGAAGTCGAAGGGCTTTGCTGAGCGGAGGCGAAGCGGCTTCGCTCCGCTCAGCAAAGGGCTTCGACAAGCTCAGCCCGAACGGATAAGGGTTCTGGTCATGAAGCGTCTCCTCCCCCTTCTCGCCATCCCCCTCCTGCTGACCGGCTGCGGGCTTCGCCCGGTCTATGGGGGTGGATCGCAGGGCGTAGTCGCGCAGGCGTTGGGCAATGTCGATGTCGCGCCGATCGAAGGGCGCGGTGGCTGGCTCGTCCGCAATGCGCTCAACGATCGGCTGGGGGCTATGAGTGGCGGTAGCGGCCCGCGCTACAAGCTGGTGGTGAAGCTGGACGACCAGATCACTGGCTTCGGCTTGCGCGCCGACGCCGCCGTCACCCGCGAACGGCGCACCCTGCGCGCGCGCTATCAGTTGATCGACGAAGCGACTGGCGCGCAAATCCTCGACGACACCGCCGGGTCGGACGCCGGCATCGACGTCACGTCGAGCGAATATGCGACGATCGCGGCGGAAGATACCGCGCTGGAGCGGCTGTCGCAGACGGTGGCGGACCAGATCGTCACCCGGCTCGCGCTGTTTTCGCGCAAGGCGGCCAATCCTTGAAGGCCAATCGCGGCCAGATCGAAAAGGCGCTCGACGCACCGCCTGCCGACGTCCGCTTCTTCCTGCTCTACGGTCCCGACGATGCGGGTAGCCAGGCGTTGCTCAAGCGGTTGGAGCGGGCGATGGGGCCGCAGGCCGAACGCATCGACCTTGACGGATCGACCCTGCGCGACGATCCCGCCCGTCTGGCGGATGAGGCCGCATCCTTTTCCATGTTCGGCGACCGGCGCTGGATTCGCGTCAGTGGCATGGGCGAGGAATCGCTGCCTGCCTTGACCGCGCTGCTTGAAAGCCCGGCGGCGGGCAATCCGGTCGTGGCGGTGGCGGGCGCGCCCAAGGCCACGTCCAAGCTGCTCAAGCTGGCGCTGGACCATAAGGCAACGCTGGCCTTCATCTCCTACCAGCCAGACGCGCGCGAGGCCGAGCAGATCGCCATTGCCATCGCCCGTGAAGGCGGCCTGCGCCTCTCGTCGGACCTGGCGCGGCGGATTGTCGCGCTTGCCAATGGCGACCGCGCGCTGATGCAGGGCGAGGTCGAGAAGCTGATCCTCTATCTCGACGCTGCGCCCGATCGGCCGTGCGAAGCGACGGCGGAGGCGCTGGACGCGCTGTCAGCGGACAATCCCGATACGGAGGTCGCGCCGCTCGTCAACGCCGTGCTGGGCGGTGACCTAAAGGCCATGCACCATGAACTCACGCGGCTGCAGGAAACCAGCACGGCGATGGCCTCGGTCATCCGCCCGCTGATGACCCGCGCGATGCTGATCGCCAATATCCGCACCAGTTTCGACGCCAGCGGACGGTTGGAAACGGCGATGGAGGCGGCGGGCAAGGCCGTGTTCTGGAAGGAAAAAGGGCTGGTGTCGCGGCAAGTGCGGCTGTGGGACAGCCATGGCATCGCGCGCGTGATCCAGCGCTTGCTGGAGGCGGAACGCGCCACCCGATCGGGCCGGGGCACCGGCGATCTGCTGGTGCGCCACGAATTGCTCACCATCGCGCGGCAGGCGGCGCGGGAACGATAGGGTGGGAACGATAGGGCGGGTCTGGGCGCTTTGAAGGGCTGAACAGGTCGCGACTTGGTGGTATGACCGGCCCACCGCGTCCGCGCGCAACAAAGGCAGCGCATCATTTCCCTTCCCGCCACGATCCACGCCATCGGCACGGCTGTCCCCGATACCGACATCCACCCGGCCTTCATTGAGTGGGCGGGCGAACGGATCGCCGACCGACGCGAACGGGCGTTGTTCACGCGCATGGCGCAGCGCAGCGGGATCGAGCATCGCTGGTCGGTGCTGGACGGTGGCAATGGATCGCCGACCACGCAGGGCGGCTTCTATGGCGGGTCATGGCCGACCACGGCGCAGCGCATGGCCATCTATGCCGACGCGGCCCCGATTCTCGCCACGCGCGCGGTAGCGGCTCTGGCCGATAAGGTGGCGATCGACGGCATCACCCATCTGGTGGTGGCCAGTTGCACGGGCTTCATCGCGCCGGGAATCGACCAGAAGCTGGTTACGATGCTGGGGCTGGACCCGACGGTCGAGCGACTGATGGTCGGCTATATGGGCTGCTATGCCGCGATCGTCGCGCTGCGATCCGCGCGCCATATCGTGCGATCGGAACCGGATGCGCGCGTGCTGGTGGTGTGCGTGGAACTCAGCAGCCTGCATCTGCAGGACGATGCACGGGTCGAACCATTGCTGGCGATGCTGCAATTTGGCGATGGCGCGGCGGCGGCGCTGGTCAGCGCCGGGCCGGGCGGCATCGCGCTCGGCCAGCCCTTCGCCATGACCGTGCCCGATACGGAGGCGCTGATCCGCTGGGATCTGGGTGATCATGGTTTCGCCATGCATTTGTCGGGCGAAGTGCCCGGCGCGATCGCGCAGGCGTTGGCGGGCACGATCACCTTGCCGATTCCCGCTAACAGCGTCGATCTATGGGCGGTGCATGCAGGGGGTCGATCGATCCTCGACGCCGTGGCGCGCGCGCTCGATCTCGCCCCCGACGCGCTCGACCATAGCCGCGCTGTCTTGCGCGCCTTTGGCAATATGTCCTCGGCGACGCTGATGTTCGTGCTGGCGCGCATCTTGGGCGGCGACGCACGCGGGCAGGGGATGGCGCTGGCCTTCGGGCCGGGGCTTGCGGCCGAAGGTCTGACCTTCCACCGGGCGGACACATGAAGCGATCGCTTGCGCAGGAGCAGATGGATGCGGCCGACCTGCCCGAAGCCGTCTATGCGCGGGTGCTGGCTGATCTCGACCGGGTCAATCGCGTCACGCTGGCGGCGCGGCCCACGCTGGGATTCCTCGATCGCGCGGTAACAGGCCCGTTCCGGCTGCTCGATGTCGGCTATGGCGATGGCGGCATGCTGCGGCGGATCGCGGCCTGGGCGAAGCGGCGTGGCATTGCCTGCACGCTCGTCGGCATCGACCTCAACCCACGTAGCCAGGCCGTGGCGCAGGCGCGCACCGACCCGGCGCTGGCCATCGACTATCGCACCGGCGACTATGCCGCGCTGGCGGATGAACCATGGGACATCATTATCTCCAGCCTGGTCACCCACCATATGGATGACGCGGAGCGGCTGGCGTTCCTGCATTTCATGGAGGATCAGGCGCGCATGGGCTGGTTCGTCAACGACCTGCATCGCCATGGCTTTGCCTATCATGGCTATCCGCTGCTCGCCCGCCTGCTGGGCGTCCATCCGATCGTGCGCGCCGACGGGCAATTGTCGATCGCGCGCAGTTTCGTGCCCGACGAATGGCAAGCGATGCTGGCGACGGCTAACATTGGGGACGCGCGCATCAAGCGTGTCTTCCCCTTCCGGCTCTGCGTCGCCCGGCAACGATGAAGCCGCCGCTGATCCTCGGCGCAGGTCCGGCAGGCGCGGCAGCAGCGCTGCGGCTGGCGCGGTTGGGGGCGGAGCCGCTGCTGATTGATCGGCAGCAGGTGCCGGGGGATGCGCTGTGCGGCGGGTTTCTTAGCTGGGCGACGATCGCGCAGATTGAGGCGCTGGGCATCGACGCAGCTATGCTCGGCGGCCACCGGATCGACCGGCTGGCACTGTTCGCAGGCGGGCAAGAGATAGAGCTGCCGCTCCCGGCGCCCGGCATGGGCCTGTCGCGGCATCGACTCGACACGCTGCTACGCGCTACTGCAACCGAGGCCGGGGTGACCTTCCGCCTGGGCCATGCCGTGCGCACACTGACACCGACCGCGATCACCCTGGACGATGGGCAGGCGCTCGACTGGGACAGCCTGTTCCTCGCCACCGGCAAGCATGATGTGCGCGGCGCGGCGCGCCCCCGTGACGGCGCAGACCCAGAACTCGGCCTGCGATTGCGCCTGCCCGCCAGCCCTGCACGCCAACGCCTGATCGGCGGCCGGATCGAGTTGCACTGGGTCGAGGGCGGCTATGTCGGCCTGTTGTTGCAGGAGGATGGCAGCGCCAATCTGTGCATGGCGGTGCGCAAGAGCCGCTTGATTGCAGCGGGTGGCCGTCCGCTTGGCCTGATCGCGGCGCTGGCCGATCGTTCGCCCGCGCTGGCCGATCGGCTGGGGGATGTGTCCGCCGCTGGCAGCGTCGATGCGATCGGCGATGTCCCCTATGGCTGGCGCGCGACCACGACCTGGCCGGGCCTCTATCGGCTTGGCGATCAGGCGGCGGTGATCCCGTCGCTGGCGGGGGAGGGGATCGGTATCGCGCTCGCCAGCGCCGCAGAGGCCGTGGCGCAATGGCAAGCGCAGGGACGCGACGGCGCAGAGCGCTATCAACGCCATTTCGCGCGGCGGGCGCTGCTGCCCTTGCGCGCGGCGGCGGGGTTTCGCGCGCTGGGGCGCTATCCCGGCCTGCTCCGTGTCCTGAGCGCAACACCGGGGGCTGCAAGGCTCGCCATGCGCCTCACCCGCATTGCCGAAGCTTGATCGACGCGCCCCACGCACCCATATTGCGGCCATGGAAAAGCTGACTCTGACCGATGCGGAATGGCGCGCGCGCCTTTCGCCTGAACGCTATCATGTGCTGCGCGAAGGCGGCACCGAGCGAGCCTTTACCGGCAATCTCAACGCCAACAAGGTGGATGGCGTCTATTATTGCGCCGGCTGCGGCACCGAATTGTTCGATGCCGAGGAAAAATATGACAGCGGCTCCGGCTGGCCCAGTTTCACCGCGCCAGTGGACATCGACGCGGTCGAGGAAATCCGCGACGTCAGCCACGGCATGGTCCGCACCGAGGTCCGCTGCGCCAAGTGCGACGGGCATCTGGGCCATGTCTTCCCCGATGGTCCGGGCGTCAACGGGCTGCGCTATTGCATGAACAGCGCCTCGCTCGACTTCAAACCACGCCAGGATGACTGATCGTTCATCGTCCGTAAAGCAGCCATCGTCATGGAGACGGCCACGGCATTTTTCCCGGCAAAGCGTCTAAATCACGCTGGCCGGGGCCGGGATTAGCGCGTATCCGGGGCGGCACAGATGGCAGGATCAGGCAAGAGCAAGGGCGCGCCCAGCCGCGCGAAGACATGGGCGCTGCGCACGGTGAAGATCGGCGTGGCGGCAGCGGTGGCGGGCCTTTTGGCGATCGTGATCGCGGTCGTCTTCGCGCTCCAGTCGCTCCCTGATTATGGCAGCCTCAAATCCTCCCCCAATGGCCAGATGATCCGCGTTCATGCCGCCGACGGCAGCGTGATTGTGTCGCTGGGGCCGAGTTTTGGCCGCTGGCTCGACTATGATCAGATCCCGCAGGTCATGATCGACGCGATGGTGTCGACCGAAGACAAGCGCTTCTATCATCATCCCGGCGTCGATCCGGTCGGCATGGCACGCGCGGCCTGGGTCGCGGTCGAAAATCGCGGCACCGGCCGCCGCCTGCAGGGCGCATCGACCATCACCCAGCAGGTGACGCGCAACATCTTCCTCAACAACAGCTATAGTTTCGGTCGCAAGATTCGCGAGATGGTGCTGGCTCTGGCGCTGGAGCGCAAATTCTCCAAGCGGCAGATTCTCGAACTCTACCTCAACAAAGTCTATTTCGGCGGCGGCGCCTATGGCATCGACGCTGCCAGCCGCAAATTTTTCGGCCATCCCGCCACGACGCTCGACCTGGCCGAAGCGGCAATCGTCGCAGGGCTGGTGAAGGCCCCGTCCAGCTATTCCCCCACTGCCGATGCGGAAGCCGCCATTGGCCGGGCGGGCGTGGTGCTGGACCTGATGGTGCAAAATGGCGTCATCAGCGCGGCGGACAAGGCGGCGGCCGACATTGCCAATGTCGCGCTCGCGCCCGAACCGCCGCAGAACAGCGTGCGCTATTTCACCGACTGGGCGCTGCCGCAGCTCGACGTGCTGATCGACGAGTCCAACGAGCCGCTGGAAGTCTATACCACCATCGACCTCAGCATGCAAAATGCGGCGACGGCGGCGATCAAGGCCAATGTGCCGTCGGGTACGCAAGGCGCTTTGGTCAGCCTGGACCGCGACGGCGCGGTGCGCGCGCTGGTCGGCGGCCTCGATTATGTGACGTCCAATTACAACCGCGCGACCACCGCGACGCGGCAGCCTGGATCGGCGTGGAAGATCTTCGTCTATATGGCCGCGCTGGAGGCGGGCTATACCCCCGATACCGGCGTCACCGACGAGCCGGTCGACATCAACGGATGGAAGCCGCGCAACAGCTCCGGGCGCTTTTCGGGCGATATCGATATCCGCACTGCCTTCGCCTATTCGATCAACACCGTCGCGGCGAAGCTGGGCGTCGAGGTCGGCTTCCCGACTGTCGCCGACATGGCCCGCCGCTTTGGCGTGACGACGCCGATCAACACCCATCCCTCGATGGTGCTGGGCACGTCCGACGTTCGGCTGATCGACATGACCCGCGCCTTCGCCTCGATCGCGCGCAAGGGCATCGCCGTCACCCCCTATGGCATTACCAAGGTGACGACGGCGGACGGTCGCCTACTCTACGAGCATCAGGATGATACCAGCCGCGTGCTGGTCGCCCCCTGGGTCGCGGCGGGCATGACCGACCTGATGCAGACCGCCGTGTCCACCGGCACTGGCAAGGCCGCGCAGATCGGCCGCCCCGTAGCAGGCAAGACCGGCACGACCAGCAGCAACAAGGATGGCTGGTTCCTGGGCTTTTCCAGCGGCATCACGACCGGCGTATGGATGGGCCGCGACGATGCGCGCGCGGTGGGCGTGCTGCAGGGTGGCCGTGCCCCGGCCCGCGCCTTTGCCGACTATATGAAGGTCGCCGTGGCCAAGCGACCCGTGGAACAGTTTGAAACCCAGGTGACCCTGCCCGAATGGCAATTGGAGCCGGACGAGGAGGCCTATTATGGCAGCCCGGATGGCGAGGCCGAGGGCGGCATGATGGTGGATGAAAACGGCCTTCCCATCGAACGCCCGCGCCGATCCGCACGAGGCGAGGAAGCCGATGACCAGCAAATGGAAATTGACCCCGAAGACCGGCCACAACCCCAGCAGCTCGACCAGCAATGGATCGACAATGTGCTGGGCCGCGACCGGCAGCGACAGCCGCCGCCCCGCCCGGTCCCGACCCCCTGATCGCTATCCTTTGGGTGGTATGATCGCCGCCAACTGCGTCCTCTCCAACTCGCTCGCATCGGGCAGCAAAAAGTCGACCTTGCCCCGGCCGAAGTCGATCGCCACCCGGTCGAACAGGCGCAGCGCGCTGATGCCCAGCAGCAGCGCGGGCTTGTCCGCCATGCCCAGCTCCGCAAAGGGGCTGGCATCGACGAACAGGACTGGCACGTCGATCAGGTTGACCCGGCCCATCTTCACGGACTTGATCCGGCCCACCTCTCCGCTCAGCGTCCCGCCGGTCACGCTGGTCAGCGACGCGGTGAGCAATTCGGGCGCGCGCTTCTTGGCGATCAGCTTATTGCGCAGCGCCATATTGCCGATGCTGAAGTCCGTGCCGGTGTCGAGCATGATGGCGACGCGCATGCCGTTGACGTTGGAATCGAGCAGGATCAACTGACCACGCTTGCGCCGGGCCTCCACCACGATCGTATCGGGATCGACGCTGACGGGGCGGCGGGGATGGCTGCTGGCGATGGCCATCCGCCCGCTGCGGAAATCCAGCGTCACCCGCTTGGCATGCAGGCTGTCCAGCCCCAGCAGTCCCGGTGCGCCCAGATGCTCGCCTTCCAGCACCGGGGCTTCGATATCGTCTATCGTGCCGCCCGCAAAACCCAGGCGCGGCACCGCCACCGTGCTGGCCTCCGACCGGCCGGTCATGCTGATGATGGTGACGCTGGTGCGCGCGGGCAGGGCGAGCCGTTCCGCCAGATCGCGCGCGATCACGGTGCGCTGCGATCCCGTGTCGATGACAAAGTTCCACGGGCCCTTGCCGTCAATATGGATGGGGATCGTTACGCGCGCGTCAAGCGAAGCGCCGGTGGGGACGACGGTCGGCGGAATGTCGGGGTCGAGCGCGGGACTGGTCTGCGCGCCAACCGGCATCCAGGCTGCCGCCAGCCCGATCGCTAGTCCCGCGAAGCGCACGGCGCACAGCCCTGCGCGGTGCCGTCTCATGTCCGCATCCTTTCCGCTTATCTTATGGTCCCGCTATAGCATGAATCCCGGTCATCGCGCCAGCGCCACCCTTGGCCCCGAATCGCCGCTGCGCCGCGCTTTCCGCCACTGATCGGCGCACTCCCGCCTTGACTTGGCGGGCCGCGCCTCGCTAAATGCGCGCACGATCGACCTTGCCTGTTCGCGGCAAGCGTCTGGCAGCGTCCTGCTCGCCTGTTTCTCGCCGTTTCCGGCGCCTGTCTCCCTCTCGTCATCGGACCGACTCGCAATGCATCTCAAGGACCTTAAGAAAACAGCGCCCGCCGACCTCGTGCAGCTTGCCGAGGAACTGGGCGTCGAGGGCGCGTCGACCCTGCGCAAGCAGGATCTGATGTTCGCGATCCTCAAGGCCGAGGCGGAAAATGGCGAGCAGATCATGGGCGAAGGCACGATCGAAGTGCTGCCCGACGGCTTCGGCTTCCTGCGCAGCCCGGAAGCGAACTTCCTGGCTGGCCCCGACGATATTTATGTGTCGCCCAACCAGGTGCGCCGCTTCGGCCTGCGCACTGGCGATACGGTGGACGGCGAAATCCGCGCGCCCAAGGATGGCGAGCGCTATTTCGCTTTGGTGAAGCTCAACACCGTCAATTTCGATGATCCCGACGTGGTCCGTCATCGCGTCAATTTCGACAATTTGACGCCGCTCTATCCCGAATCCAAGCTGACGCTCGATCCCGGCGACCCGACCCAGAAGGACAAGTCGGCGCGCGTCATCGACATCGTCTCGCCGCAGGGCAAGGGCCAGCGCACCCTGATCGTCGCGCCGCCGCGCGTCGGCAAGACGGTGATGCTGCAGAACATCGCCAAGGCCATCACCGACAATCATCCCGAAGTCTTCCTGATCGTCCTGCTGATCGACGAGCGCCCGGAAGAAGTCACCGACATGCAGCGCAGCGTGAAGGGCGAGGTCGTGTCCTCCACCTTCGACGAGCCTGCCACCCGCCACGTCCAGGTCGCCGAAATGGTGATCGAAAAGGCCAAGCGCCTGGTCGAGCATAAGAAGGATGTCGTCATCCTGCTCGATTCCATCACTCGTCTCGGTCGCGCCTATAACACTGTCGTCCCTTCGTCGGGCAAGGTGCTGACCGGCGGCGTGGACGCCAATGCGCTCCAGCGGCCCAAGCGTTTCTTCGGTGCCGCGCGCAATATCGAGGAAGGCGGTTCGCTCTCCATCATCGCCACCGCGCTGATCGACACCGGCAGCCGCATGGACGAAGTGATCTTCGAAGAGTTCAAGGGCACCGGCAACTCGGAAATCGTGCTGGATCGCAAGGTCGCGGACAAGCGCATCTTCCCGGCGCTCGACGTCGGCAAATCCGGCACCCGCAAGGAAGAGCTGCTGGTCGACAAGGGCACGCTCAGCAAGATGTGGGTGCTGCGTCGCATCCTGATGCAGATGGGCACGATCGACGCGATGGAGTTCCTGCTCGACAAGATGAAGGATTCCAAGACCAACGAGAATTTCTTCGATTCGATGAACCAGTAAGCGGGATAGCGCCGTTATGTTCGACCTTCTCACCACTGCCGCCGCCGCCGCCCAGGGGTTGGGCTCGCCCGCTGATATTTGGGGGCATATTGTCGCAGATTTCAGCAATATAACCTCCCCTAGCCAGCTTAAGGCCTTCGGGGCGGTGCTGATGATCGACATCATGCTCGCAGGTGACAATGCGATCGTCGTCGGCGCACTCGCCGCCGGGTTGCCAGCCGCGCAGCGCAAGAAGGTGATCCTCATCGGGATCATCGCTGCATTGGTTCTTCGCATCGCCTTTGCGCTGGTGGTCAGCCAATTGATGCAGATCGTTGGGCTGATCCTCGCCGGTGGTCTGCTGCTGCTATGGGTCAGTTTCAAAATGTGGCGGGAGCTACACCCCAAGCGGGGTCTGGATACGCCCGACGATAGCAGCGACGACGATATATCGGGCTTACGTCCGGCCAAAAGCTTCGCTGCGGCCGCATGGGCGGTGGCCGTCGCCGATGTGTCGATGAGTCTGGACAATGTGCTGGCGGTTGCTGGCGCGGCTAAAGATCATCCTGGCATCCTGATCATCGGCTTGATCCTGTCGGTCGCCCTGATGGGCGTCGCGGCGAACATCATCGCTAAATATATCGAGCGGTTCCGCTGGATCGCGTATGTCGGGCTTGCCGTGATCGTCTATGTCGCGGGGAAGATGATCTATGAAGGGTTCGTTGATCATAATGTCGGCATATTGACGCTTTTTGTATGATTCTCGGCTGATTATCCATCCACCCGGATAGGGGATATTTGGCTTTTCTGGAGCCATAACCGCCTTATAGTTATAGCCTGACTGCATCTGGAACTGGGGATACATAATGGCGACGATTGCTGACATATTCGAATTGATGCGCAAAAGCCCCATGAATGACTGGGTGGGCGGATCGGATCCAGAGGCCGTGGGCGGCGCGTCAGTGCAGATTGTCCAGCGGTTGACGACAATTCACAATGGCGCAAGTCGGGTACTGGATTTTGGTTGCGGCATCGGGCGCGGCCTTGTGGCCCTACGTAAAATGGGCGTCGCGCCCAAAGAAATTGTGGGCATGGACATCATGCCACCAGTCATAGATTTCTGTAATCAGAATATTCAGCCGAATATCGACAACGTTAAATTTGAGCTGATCAACGATCGTAATGATCATTATGATCAGTTTATATCATCGAATAATGGCAAATCCCGCGATGAACTGGCGGAACAATATCGCAGTAACTTCCATGTGGGCTATGCTTTTTCGGTATTTACGCATGTGACGAAAAAGGACTTTGGCGGTTTATTGAAATTTATTTCAGCGATGATGGCACCGGGCGGTCGCTTTGTGATGACCTGTTTCGAGCTGAACGAATTTTCCCGCTACATGATTGATCATGGCCAATCCATTTTCCCCTTGGAAAATCGCGTGATGCAGGAAGGTGGCAAGGTCATGATCGCCAACGACTATGACCCATTGGCCTTCATCGCGTTCGATCGGGAACTGGTTGCGCAGATGGTGTCGGATGCCGGCATGGCCATCACTAAAGTGGAATATGGGTGCTGGATGGGCGGTGGCATCGGCTCGTCTTTGCAGGACGTATTTGTCTGTACCAAATTACCGGATCTGATCTCCCGCGAGAATATCAAGATGACGGCGTTGGTCGATCGCAGCAAAATGGGCTGATTGGGGCGCTCAAGAATATTGTGGAAGGGGCGTGCCGCACAAAATGGCACGCCCTTTTTTATGCGCGAATCAAGGGATCAACACGGTGCTGCCAATCGTCTGCCGTGCCTCCAATATTCTATGCGCCTCGGCCGCTTCGGCCAGGGCGAAATGCTGACCGATGGTTGCCCGCACGACCCCGCGCTGCATTCGGTAGAAAAGGCGCTCGGCTGTGTGGTTCAAAGCCTCTGGGGTTGCAACATAGTCCGCCAAAGTCGGGCGCGTGACATAGAGCGATCCGCCCCTGCTAAGGTCCAGCAAGCTGATCGGCGGCACTGCGCCTGACGCATTGCCATAACTTACCATCAGGCCCCGCCGTTTTAGACAGCCGAGTGAGGCCGTCCAACTATCCTTGCCAACGCCATCATAGACGACATCGACCCCAACGCCGTCGGTCAGGTCGCGCACCTTGGAAGGCAGATCGGCAAACGCACCGTGCAAGCGACGGTCGGCATCGACCAGCGCGGCCTTCTCCGCCGACCCGCAATGGGCGATGACTACCACGCCCTTGTCCCTTAGCCATGGGACCAGAACAGAAGCGACACCGCCCGCTGCTGCATGGACCAGAGCGACCTGTCCCGCTTTCAAGGCGACCGTGTCTTCGGCCAGGTAACAGGCGGTCATGCCTTTGAGCATCATCGCCGCCGCATCCACGTTCGATACGCCATCGGGTATCTTCACCGCGCGCTCGGCCGCTATGATGCGATGCGTGGCATAGGCACCCAGACCATGCGTGCACCCGACCCTATCCCCCACAGCATAGCCCGAAACGCCCGACCCGATCGCAATGACATGCCCTGCTCCCTCCAAGCCCAAGGGAATGGGTAGGGGGGCAGGGTAGAGGCCAGTGCGATAATAGATGTCGATAAAGTTCAGCCCGATCGCCTCTTGTGCGATCAGCAGTTCGCCGTCGCCCGGCATGCCCGGATCGAAATCCTCGCGCGCGATGACCTCCGGCCCGCCATGGCTGCGCGCCACCATCCGCCATGCGTCGCGCATCAGGCGAGATGCTCGGCGAAGAAATCGGCGGTGCGCTGGTCGGCCAATTGCGCCGCTTCCTCATTCCGTCGGCTGCCCATCTCGGCCGCGAAACCATGATCCAACCCGTCATAGTCATGCAATGTGACATGGCGGTTCGGCTCCAGTCCCTCATGTATCGTCTTTTGGGCGTCGGGCAGGACGAAATGATCAGCGGTCGGAATATGCAGCATCACCGGCTTTCCGATCGCCTTCGCTTCGCCCAGCAAGCCGTCGATCCCAACGCCATAATAGGACACGAACGCATCGCCATCGGTGCGGCACGCCGCCATGAACGCGAGCCGACCGCCCAGGCAGTAGCCGACCAGACCGACCTTGCCGCCATCGACCGCCGCCCGCGCAGCCTTGATCGTCGCTTCGATGTCGCGGATCGCCTGATCCTGGTTCAGCTTCTGCATATAGCCAAGCGCGGCCTGAAACTCCTCCGGGACGTCGGGGTCGAGTTCGACATGCGGCTTTTCGCGCCAGAACAGGTCGGGTGCATAGGCGACATAGCCGGCCTTTGCCCAATTGTCGCATTTCCGGCGGATGCCTTCATTCACACCGAAAATTTCCTGAATGACGATGATCGCCGCTTTGGCGTCGTCCCCTTCCGGCCGTGCCACATAAGCATCGAACCGTGCATCGCCCTCCAGCGTATTGATCGGGGTAAAGCCTGTCATGTCGCATTCCTTCTCGCTATTGGCCGTAGGGGTTGCGCCTGCATATTGGCGCATAGCATAGGACGCGCAACCAGCGGCGCGCGCAAAAAATTTGCCACCATGCGCCTGTTTGCGGCATGACGGGCGAAAGATAGTCAAACATGATGGGAAGGCCCGGAATATGAAGGTAACGGTCGATGTGGATTGCAGCCCGGCCGAGGCGCGCGCCTTTCTCGGCCTGCCCGATGTGACGCCAATCCACGACAAATATATTCGCACCGTACTCGACAGTTTCGAAGGGGTCGGCAACGTCGAACAGATGGAAACCCTGTTCAAGAGCTTCTCACCCATGGGCGATGCCGGCGTGCGCCTGTTCCAGCAGATGATGAATATCGGCCTGTCCGGCATGGGCGGGACGGGCGACAAGAAATAGGATCGTCGCCGCGCCGATGACCGACACGATTTTCGCCCTGTCCAGCGGCGCGCCGCCCGCAGGGATAGCGGTAGTGCGGATCAGCGGGCCGGATGCGCGCATGGCTCTACATCGTCTCGCCGGGCGTGAGCCACCGCCGCGCCAGGCCAGCCTTGCGCTGCTCACCGATCCGCAGGATGGCGCGGCATTGGATAGGGCGCTCATCCTTTGGCTGCCCGGACCTACCACCGTTACCGGCGAGGATCTGGTTGAGCTCCATTGTCATGGCGGCCGCGCCGTCGTCGCGGCAGTGGAGGCGGCGCTGGCCGCAATGCCTGGACTGCGCCGTGCCGAAGCGGGCGAGTTCACGCGCCGTGCCTTTACCAATGGCCGGATGGACCTGAACGCGGTGGAAGGTCTGTCGGACCTGCTCGCCGCCGAAACCCAGCAACAACGCCGCGCTGCGCTGATGATGGCCGAGGGGCATTTTTCGCGTCGGGTCGAGGGATGGCGCCGCGCCGTGCTGGACCTGTCGGCCATGGCTGAAGCCGCGCTGGATTTTTCCGATGAGGATGATGTGCCCGACGCCGCGATCGAAGCGCGGATCGGTACAGGCATAGCGGCGCTTGGGCAAGATATCGGCATCGCCCTTGCCGCGCCATCGGCCGAACGGCTGCGCGACGGCATTCGCGTCGTGCTGGCGGGGCCACCTAATGCAGGCAAGTCGACCCTGCTCAATGCGCTGGTCGGGCGCGATGCCGCGATTGTGTCCGACATCGCCGGGACAACGCGCGACCGCATCGAAGCGCCTGCCGCGATCGGCGGCACGGCTTTCCTCTTCACCGACACCGCTGGCCTGCATGAGGGGACGGGCGATGCGATCGAGGCGATCGGCATGGACCGCGCGCGGGCGGCGCTCGATGCGGCGGACATCATCCTGTGGCTGGGCGACGCGGCCGACCTGCCGCGCGCCGATGCGCTGTTGATCGCCGCCCAGTGCGATCGCGATGCGACCCGGCCTGGCCTTCCACTGTCCGCGCGAACGGGGGAGGGGATGGAGACCCTCGTCACCACCTTGCTCGATCGCGCCGCGCAACTGTTGCCGGGCGATGGCGATTATGCCCTCCATGCCCGCCAGCGGGCGAGTGTCGCGACGTTGCTCGCGCATATTGAGGCAGCGCAGCGGGATATCGACTTGTTGGTCATCGCCGAAGAATTGCGCCAGGCGCGGCGGGCGATTGATAGGCTGACGGGGCAGGCGGGAACCGAGGATATGCTTGATCGCCTCTTCTCCGGTTTCTGCATCGGCAAATAGGCAATGTTCCACGTGGAACGCTTTTGACCGCGATGCCCTGAATCTGCTACAGGCGACGCATGCAGACTTGCTATAATGTGATTGTGGTCGGTGGCGGCCATGCCGGGTGCGAAGCGGCCGCCGCCGCTGCGCGCAAAGGCGCGCGCGTCGCCCTGCTCACCTTTGACCGCGCAACCGTTGGGGCCATGTCCTGCAACCCGGCGATCGGTGGGTTGGGCAAAGGGCATCTGGTGCGGGAAGTCGATGCGCTCGATGGCCTGATCGGACGGGCGGCCGATCAGGCGGCCATTCACTATCGCATGTTGAACAGCAGCAAGGGGGCGGCGGTGCAGGGGCCGCGCATCCAGGCCGATCGCAAACGCTATCGTGCGGCGATCCATCACATGCTGGACGCGCAGCAAGGCCTCACCATCGTTGAAGGCGAAGCCGCTGGGCTGCTGCTTGATCAAGGCGCCATTGCCGGATTGATCTTGGCAGACGGCCGCACATTGGCGGCCGCGTCGGTTATCCTGGCAACCGGCACTTTCCTCGGCGGCAAGCTGTTTCGCGGCGACGAACGTGAAGTCGGGGGCCGGGTGGGCGAACGCGCTGCCACCAGCCTTGGTGTCCAACTGCGTGATCTCGCTTTGCCGATCGGTCGTCTTAAGACGGGCACCCCGCCACGCATTGACGGCCGCACCATAGATTGGGCGGGGCTAGAGGCCCAGCCGTCTGATAGCGATGGTTGGACGATGTCGCCCCTCACCGTAGCGCGGCCCTTGCCGCAACTGGCTTGCGCGATCACGCGCACCAATGCGACGACCCATCAGATTATCCGTGACGGTCTTGGTCGCTCACCGCTTTTCAGTGGTGCGATCGAAGGGCGCGGACCGCGCTACTGCCCGTCGATTGAGGACAAGATCCAGCGCTTTGGCGACCGCGATGGCCATCAGATTTTTCTGGAACCCGAAGGGCTGGACGATCCGCTCGTCTATCCCAATGGGATCAGCACATCATTGCCAACCGATGTGCAGGTGGCGATGCTGCAATCAATGGCGGGACTGGAGCGGGCGGCCATTGTCGTGCCCGGCTATGCGGTCGAATATGATCATATCGACCCGCGCGCGCTCGACGCCAGCCTGGAGGTGCGGGCAATTCCTGGCCTTTTCTGTGCCGGCCAGATCAACGGCACGACAGGCTATGAAGAAGCTGCTGCCCAAGGGCTGGTCGCCGGTATCAATGCCGCAGCACGGGCACGGGGCGAAGCGGCCATGATCCTTGATCGGGCCAGCAGCTATATCGGCGTCATGATCGACGATCTCACTTTGCAGGGCGTGACTGAGCCTTATCGCATGTTGACCGCGCGCGCCGAATATCGCCTGCGTCTGCGCGCCGACAATGCCGAAACGCGGCTCGGCGCGATTGGCCTGGCGCATGGTCTGATCGGCCCTCTGCGCCGTAAGCGGATGGCCGAGCGCAGTGCGCTGCGGACGGATATTGAAGCCGAGCTGGCGCAACCCATCGGGGCGACGGACATGGCACGCGCCGGTGCGGCGGTGCGTCAGGATGGAGTGCGCCGTAGCCTCTTTGAATGGGCGCGCTTCCCCGAAGTCGATCGTGCCCTGATCCTTTCGCTTGCGCCACGCCTGGCCGCCGCACCCGCCGACTTGCGCGCGGAGATATTGGAAGATGCCCATTACGCGCCTTATCTCCAACGGCAGGATGCCGAGATTGCCGATCTGCGCCGCAACGAGCGGGTCTTCATTCCCGCCGATTTTGATTTCGCTATGATCGGCGGACTGTCCACCGAAATGATCGAACGACTCGATGCCGCGCGTCCTGATACGTTGGCCGCCGCCGGGCGCGTGCGGGGCGTGACCCCTGCGGCGCTTGCTGCCATCCTTGTCCATGTGCGCAAGGTGGCCGCGTGACCGAGGAAGAGGCGCGTGTCTGGTTATCCGCGCATTTTGATGTTTCACGTGAAACAATGGCGCGGCTTGAGCGGTTCGTCGAAATCCTGCTCGCGGCGATGGACGAACAAAATCTGATCGCGGAATCCACCCGGCCCCACATCTGGGCGCGCCATATTGTCGATTCCGCGCAACTGCTCACCCATGGCAATTCGGCCGGAGAGGGGGCGTGGGTCGATCTTGGTTCCGGGGCAGGTCTGCCCGGTATCGTGGTTGCGTGCCTGTCTGAACGCCCAGTGCTGATGGTCGAATCGCGACGCAAACGGATAGACTTTCTGAACGAGGCTATCGCCCTGTTGAACCTGCCTCACGCTTCTGTCTTTGGTGGGCGGGTGGAGCTGGTGCCGCCGCGCGCTGCGGGCGTCATCAGCGCCCGCGCTTATGCGCCGCTGCCGCGGCTGCTGGAATCGGCCGCGCATCTGTCCGATAAAAATACCCTCTGGGTTCTGCCAAAGGGACGAAATGCACAAAATGAACTGGAGGCGACGCGCCCATCATGGCAGGGTGTGTTTCACGTGGAACCGAGCGTAACGGATGCGGATAGCGCCATCATCGTCGCGCACGCCGTCAAACCCGTCGTCAGAAAGAAAGGTCGCGCATGATCTGTATCGCCATCGCCAATCAGAAGGGCGGCGTGGGTAAGACCACGACGGCGATCAACCTCGCTACCGGCCTTGCGGCTACCGGCCTGCGTGTGCTGCTGCTGGACCTTGATCCGCAGGGCAATGCCTCGACCGGCCTCGGCATCGGCCAGGCCGAACGGGTGCGGTCGAGCTATGACCTGCTCGTTGGCAATTGTGCGCTGGAGGACACGATCGTCACGACCCGCGTGCCCAAGCTTGATCTCGTCCCCGCGACGCAGGATTTGTCGGGCTGCGAGATTGAGCTGATCGACTATGAAGAGCGGACTCACCGGCTGGCGCGTGTGCTGGCCGAAGCGCCGCAGGGCCGTTGGGATATCTGCCTCATCGACTGCCCACCTTCGCTTGGTCTGCTGACCATTAACGCGATGGTCGCGGCCCAATCCTTGCTCGTCCCGCTGCAATGCGAATTTTTTGCGCTCGAAGGGCTGTCGCAATTGCTCCAGACGGTCGAGCGGATTCGCGGCCGCTTCAATCCCGGTCTCTCGATCATGGGCGTGGCGCTGACCATGTATGACCGGCGCAATCGGCTGACCGATCAGGTGGCAGATGACGTGCGCGCCTGCCTGGGCGATCTTGTCTTCACCACCGTCATCCCGCGCAACGTGCGCTTGTCCGAAGCGCCCAGCCATGGCGTCCCCGCCTTGATCTACGACTTCCGCTGTTCCGGGTCGGAAGCCTATATGCAGCTTGCGCGCGAACTAATTGCGCGTTTGCCCCGACAGGAGGTTGCCGCTTGAGCGACGAAACGACCGACAAGCCGAAAATTGCCAAGCGGCCGCACGGCTTGGGCAGGGGACTGTCCGCCCTGCTCGGCGATGTCGCGCGCGAAGAACCCGTCGCCCCCGCCGCCGCGCCGTCCAGCAAGGCGGTACAGAATATCGAAGTGTCACTGATTCAGCCGCACCCGGAACAGCCACGTCGCCATTTCGACGAAGGCGCGTTGCAGGAACTGGCGGACAGTATTGCCAAGCGTGGCGTGATCCAGCCGATCATTGTGCGCCCGCATGGCGGCGGCTTTCAAATCGTCGCGGGCGAACGCCGCTGGCGCGCGGCGCAAAAGGCGCAGCTCCATCGTATCCCCGCGATCGTCCGCGATTTCGATGAGCAGGAAACACTGGAGATCGCGCTGATCGAAAATATCCAGCGCGAGGATCTAAACCCGATAGAAGAGGCCGAGGCCTATCGCAAACTGATCGGTGACTTTCAGCATACACAGGACGCGCTGGGCCGCATCGTCGGCAAATCGCGCAGCCATATCGCCAACCTCATGCGCCTGCTTGACCTGCCCGCCTCGGTGCAGCAGCAGGTGATGGAACAGAAGATCAGCATGGGCCATGCCCGTGCGCTGATCGGCGTTCCTGATTGCGAAGCCCTGGCGCGACAGGTCGAAGAGAAGGGGCTGTCGGTCCGCGACACGGAGCAATTAGTTCGTCGCATGAAGGGAGGCGACAATGCTGCGGCACCCCGCCGCAATGGCGCTGCATCCGAACCCGATGCCGATATCGCCGCTCTGGAGCAGCATTTGGCCGACATATTGGGGATGAAAGTCGATGTCCGGCACGAAGGCCATGCCGGTGGGACGCTCACGCTGCGCTATTCCACTCTCGATCAGTTGGACATGCTGTGCCAGCGCCTGTCGGGTGAGCGGATTTAAGCGGGCCAAGCGCGAAAAACGAGCAACATCGCTGGCCTTTTCTTGGCCCTCTCCTTAGCGTGGGGGAATGGCCGACATGCACGCATCCCCCGCTTCGCCCTCCGTCATTCGCCGGTCGGACTATCGCCCACCCGACTGGCTGGTGCCTGACATTGCGCTCGATTTCGACCTCGATCCCGCGCGCACCCGCGTTCGCGCAACGCTCATCGTCACGCGCAACGGCGATCATGACAGGCCCTTGCGGCTCGACGGCGATGGCCTGATCCCGCTGGAAGTCCGCATTGATGGCGAAGCTGCCACGCCCGACCAATGGCATATGGAAGCCGGCTACTTGTCCGTGTCGCTGTCCGGTTCGGCGCGTAAAGTCGAAACGCTTGTCGAACTGGCACCGGAATCGAACAGCAAATTGATGGGCCTCTATGCCAGCGGCGGCCTGCTCTGCACCCAATGCGAGGCAGAGGGGTTTCGCCGCATCACCTTCTTCCCCGACCGCCCCGACATCCTGTCGCGCTATGATGTGACGCTGCGCGCGGACAAGGCGCGCTTCCCTATATTGCTTTCCAACGGCGATCCGGTGGAGCAGGGGGAGGGCGACGCTGGACAGCATTGGGCACGCTGGGTCGATCCCTTCCCCAAGCCCTGCTATCTGTTCGCACTCGTCGCCGCCGACCTTGCCTGCAACGCCGACAGCTTCGTGACGATGAGCGGCCGCGACGTGCAATTGGGCATCTGGGTGCGCGAGGCGGATCTGCCGCGCACTGGCCATGCTATGCAGGCGCTCAAAAATTCCATGGCCTGGGACGAGCGCGTCTATGGCCGCGAATATGATCTCGACGTATTCAACATCGTCGCCGTCGCCGACTTCAATTTCGGCGCTATGGAGAATAAAGGCCTCAACATCTTCAATTCGCGCTATATTTTGGCCGACCCCGAAACCGCGACCGATATCGACTATGATGGCGTCGAAGGCGTGGTGGCGCATGAATATTTCCACAACTGGTCGGGCAATCGCGTCACCTGCCGCGACTGGTTTCAACTGAGCCTCAAGGAAGGCTTCACCGTCTTTCGCGACCAGAATTTCTCGGCCGATATGGGCAGCCACGCGGTCAAGCGCATTGAGGATGTGCGCATCCTTCGCGCGGCGCAGTTTCAGGAGGATTCTGGACCGCTCGCCCACCCGGTGCGCCCTGAATCCTATATGGAAATCAGTAACTTCTATACCGCGACCATCTATAATAAGGGCGCGGAGCTGATCCGCATGATCGCCCTGATGCTGGGGCCGGAACGCTTCCGCGCGGGCACCGATCTTTATTTCGACCGCCATGACGGCCAAGCCGCCACCTGCGAGGATTTCGTTCTGGCGATGGAGGAGGGCGGCGAGATCGACCTCAGCCAGTTCCGCCGCTGGTATGAACAGGCGGGAACCCCGCACGTCCGCGCCACGCTTGATCATGATCCGATGACCCGGACGGTGAACCTGCATCTCCACCAGTCGCTTGCCCCCACACCGGGCCAGCCCGACAAGGCCCCGATGGCGATCCCGCTGCGCGTCGCCCTGTTCGATCCTGCGACCGGCACCCATCATGGCGACGAACTGCTGATGCTCACCGAGCCGCAGCAGAGCTTCAGCTTCCCCGACTTCGCCACGCCCCCGATCCTGTCGATCAATCGCGGCTTCTCCGCCCCCGTGATCATCGATACCAACCGCAGCCAGGACGATCTCGCCTTCTTGTCGGCGCATGATGACGATCCATTCGCCCGCTATGAGGCGATGCAGCAATTGATGGTCAATATATTGGTCGGCCGCATCGCGGGACAGCCGATCGATGAAGCGGCCGTGATCGCGGCGATCCGTCAGGTCATTACTGACCCGCTGCTCGACCCTGCCTTCGTCGCCGAAGCCATCCGTCTGCCCAGTGAAGCCTATCTCGGCGACCAGATGGCGCACGTCGATCCCGACGCGATCCACGCCGCGCGCGAGGCGCTCCAGCAGCGAATCGGCGCGGAATTGGAGCCGGACTGGCGTGCAATTCATGCCCGGACCAGAGCCGCCGAATTTTCCATCTCCGCCGCCGCCAAGGGCGCGCGCAAGCTACGCAACAGTGCGCTTGGCTATCTGGTCGCCTCCGGCGCAATGGACGGCCCTGCCATCGCCTTCGTCCAGTTCGAGCAGGCCCATAATATGACCGAGCGGCAAGCGGCGCTGGCGATTCTTGCCAATGGCGACAGCGCCGAGCGGGTGGCGGCGCTCGACATCTTCTATAATCGCTATGGGGCCGACGCGCTGACGCTCGACAAATGGTTCCAGACCCAGGCCTTTGCGGTCCATCCCGACACGGTCGATCTGGTCGAGGAATTGGGCCGGCACAAGGACTTCACGCTGGCCAATCCCAACCGCGTCCGCGCCCTCTATGGCGCGTTCACCGGCAACCAATGGGCGTTCCATCATATATCGGGCAAGGGCTACAGGCTGGTGGCGGACTGCATCCTTGCGCTCGACCGGCTCAACCCGCAAACGGCGGCGCGCCTGGTGCCGCCGCTCGGCCGCTGGAAGCGCTTCGATGCAGCGCGCGGCGCACTGATGCGGGGCGAACTCGAACGCATATTGGCACAGCCCGGTCTATCGAAAGATGTGACGGAGCAGGCCAGCAAGAGCCTGGAATATCAGGATAGGGTCCGCCCGCGTACAGCGGGCGGACCCTCAATCAGTTCTTCATCGCTGCGACCCAGGCCGCGACATCGCCAGCCACCTTGTTGGCAGCCAGATTGAGCGGCGTGCCGACCGTCATCGACGTGATCTTGCCGCCCACCGGCTGGCTGGCGGTGAAACGCTGCCGGGCGAGGGCAACGCCATTGGGCGTGGTCAGGACGGCGTCATAGGTGACCACCGCGCTATTCCCCGGCGCATCAAGGCCAAAGGCAATCAATTCGCCCGTCAACCGCTGGCCGCCATCGCCCGAAAACTGGCCCGAATCGAGCACCACCCGGTCGGTGGTTGCGGCAATCGTCTCGGCCAACAAGCGGCGGAACAGATGACGCGGCGTATCCGCCCATTGCACATCGGTCACATAGGCGACCGAGGTGGGGCTGGTCTGCACCGGCACCCGCACCGTATCCAGCATCTTGGGCGCATCAGGATCGGACACGATCAAGGTGCGCCCGGCACCCGCGCGCTGCGCTGCGCCCGCCGGAACCTTCTGCGTCGCATCCAGCGTCAGCAGCCGTTCGGGCACCTTGCCGCCGATGGATACACAGCCCGACAGCAGGACGGCAGCGGTCAGTGCCGCGAGGGCAGCAGTGGGTTTCGCATGGAACATGATCCGCATCTCTTTCATCATGGCTTATAGTCCGGCAGCTTGGGCGATCCGACCAGCGAACCGGCGCCCTGCTGGTCCAGCTTCTCGGCAACGCCGCGGAAGGCGCGCGACATTTCGCGCAGGTCGCGCACCAGTTGGTTCACTTCCGGCATGGTCTGGGTGCTGAATGCCTCGACGCCCGGCCGCGCCGCGCCGATCGTCTTGTCCAGCGTATCAATGCTGCGGGTCGCCGACTGCACGCTCTTGCGCAGGTCGGCCATCAGCGGCTTGCCTTCCTCGTTCAGCATCGCGTCCGTGGTGGCGGCCAGCTTGCCGATCTGTTCAACCGCAACACCCGTGCGCTGCACCGCAATGCGCGCTTCGGCTAGGGTTGCCGCTATCTCAGGACTACGATCTGCCAAGGCACCTGACACGCGCTCGACATTGGCCAATATGCCCGCGATCGACTGCTGATTCTTGTCGCTCAACACTTCGGTCAGCCGCTCGGTCAGCGTCGACAGCCGCTCCAGCAATTGCGGCGCGCTGTTGAGCAATTCGCCCAGCGCGCCCGGCTTGGTCGGGATCACGGGTATGCCATCGGGGCATACGGCTTGGGGATTTTCCGCCGGACAGATGATCGGCGGCGCGCCCTTGACCGCGCCGTCCAGCACCACTTCGCTGACGCCGGTAAAGCCGACGCCCGCGATGCTGGCGGTCGTGCCTTGCAGGACCGGCGTGCCGTCCTTCACGGTGATGCGAACCTTGACGAAGCCGGGATCGCGCTTCCACAATTCGATCGCTTCGACCTGGCCCGAAGGTACGCCAGCATAGTTTACGCTCGACCCCTTCGCGAGGCCGCTGACCGATTGTTTGAAGAAAATATCATATTGCTTGTTCTGCCCGTCGGATATGCGGGAGAACCAGAAGGCCGCGATGATGATAGCCGCCAGCAGCAGCAGCGTGACCGTGCCCACCAGCACATGGTTGGAGCGGGTTTCCATATCCTATAGCCTTCCGTCCGGCGGGGTCTGTTCCGCCTTGTTCTTTTCCCGCGATACTGCCGCCGTCGCCGCACGGCCACGCGGCCCGTTAAAATATTCCTGGATCCAGGGATGGTCGAGCGCCAGCAGTTCATCGATCGTACCAACCGCGATCACCTTCTTGTCGGCCAGCACCGCCACCCGGTCACAGATGGAATAGAGCGTATCGAGATCATGGGTGATGAGAAAGACAGTGAGGCCCAATGTCTGCTGCAATTTGCGCGTCTGTTCGTCGAACGCCGCCGCGCCGATCGGATCGAGGCCCGCCGTCGGTTCGTCGAGGAACAGCAGGTCCGGGTCCAGCGCCAACGCACGGGCCAACCCTGCGCGCTTCTTCATGCCGCCCGACAGTTCCGACGGATATTTCGGCCCCGCCTCGGCGGGCAGGCCCGTCATGCGGATCTTGTAGGCGGCAATTTCGTCACGCAACTGCGCCCCGATATTGGGATAATATTCGCGGATCGGTACTTCGATATTTTCCGCGACCGTCAGCGTGGAAAATAGCGCGCCGCCCTGAAACAGCACGCCCCAGCGCTTGCGGATCGCCAGCGCATCATCATCCAGCCGACCGACCATCTGTTCGCCAAAGACCTCGATCTCGCCTTCACTGGGCGTCTGCAGCCCGATGATGGCGCGCATCAGCACGGACTTGCCGGTGCCTGATCCGCCGACCACGCCTAATATCTCGCCCTTGCGCACGTCGAGGTCGAGCGCATCATGGATGACCTGGTCGCCAAAGGCGTTGCGGATGCCGCGCACGCAAATGGCAATATCGGACTGTTCGACCGCCTGGGCGAGCCGCTGTTCCTCGGCCTGTCGCTGTTGCTCTTCGCTCATCAGTTCCACCCTACCCAGGTGAAGAACACCGCGAAGAAAGCGTCGATGACGATGACGAGGAAGATCGCCTGAACCACAGCGGCGGTGGTGCGCAGCCCGACTTCCTCCGCATTGCCCTTCACCTGCATCCCCTGGAAGCAACCGGAAATGGCGATGATCAGGCCGAACACAGGGGCCTTGATAAGGCCCACCCACAGATCGGTTATCGGCACGACTTCGCGCAGCCGCTGGAAGAAAGTGATGGGCGGAATGTCGAGCGCGACCGCGCAGAGAAAGGCACCGCCCAGGACCGACAGGATCGACGCATAAAAGCCCAGCAGCGGCATCATGATGATGACGGCGAGCGTGCGCGGCAAGACCAGTGCCTCCATCGGCGACACGCCGATGGTCCGCATCGCGTCGATTTCCTCGGTCAGCTTCATCGTGCCTAATTGCGCGGCAAAGGCGGAGCCGGAGCGGCCAGCGACCATGATCGCGGTCATCAATACGCCAAGCTCCCGGAAGGTCAGCCGACCGACCAGGTTGATGGTCAGCATCTCCATGCCGAACTGGCGCAATTGCACCGACCCCTGCTGGGCGATGACGATCCCGATCAGGAAACTCATCAGGCCGATAATGCCGAGCGCGGACACGCCCACAACTTCGAACCGTTGCACCACCGCGTTCACGCGCAAACGGCTGGGATGCCTGATCAGGCTCCAGGCCGCGACCAGCGTCGCGCCGAAAAAGCCGAGCAGACCGAACATGGTCGACCCGGCGGCGCTCACGGCTTCCCCAATCTGGCCCACGACGCGGCGCAGGGCCGGAACGCTATCGGGATGGATCGACACCGGATCATCGAGCGCGCTGACCGTGTCGATCAGCTTCTGCGCATCCGGCCGCGCCCCGCTGATCTCGCTGCCCAGGCGCTTGGCGGTGCGATGCACCGTCCACGCGCCGATCGTGTCCATATGATCGACGTCGGACAGGTCGATCGTGCCGACCGGACCCTGTACGGCATCCAGCCGGTCGGGCAGGTCATGCAGCGATGCGATCGCCAGCGAACCGGACAGCCGCAGCACGCTGCCGCCGTCGCTTTGTTCTTCGGCCAGTGAAGCGGCTTTATTCATGCGATGGGATTAGTGGTCCAATATCGGTTGCACGGCAAGCCGAAACGGCCCATCCGCAAGTCCGAACGAAGGGCAGCGATAAAAGTTTCGGACACGGCATGACGCACCGGTTGGCAATTTACGACATGGATCGCACGGTGACGTTCAGCGGCACCTATACCGGCTTCCTCATTCATGTGGCGCGGGCGATGGCCCCGTGGCGGCTGATCCTGCTGCCCTGCGTCGTCCTGCTGATGCTGGCCTATGTCCTCAAGCTGCTGTCGCGCCAACGGCTCAAGGAACTCAATCAGGCCTTGATGATCGGGTTCCATGTGGAACGCGCCCGATTGATGCCGCATGTCGAAAGCTATGCCGACAAGGTGCTGGCGACCAATCTGCGCGCCGATGCGGTGGCGCAGATCGCGCGCGACCGCGCCGATGGTTATCGCCTCGTCCTCGCTACGGCCTCCTACCGCCTTTATGTCGAACCAATCGCCCGGAGGCTGGGTTTCGACGCGGTCATCGCGACCGACCATCTCTCGCAGGATCTGCGCTATGTCCGCGCCAAGATTGCGGGCGAAAATTGCTACGACACCGGCAAGCTGCGGATGATCAAGGCCTGGATGGCGGCGCAGGCGATCGACCGCACCCAGACCCATATCCGCGCTTATTCCGACCATGTGTCGGACGCGCCGATGCTGGAATTTGCCGACGTCCCCATTGCCTCCAACCCGCACAAGCCGCTCGCCAAACTGGCGGCGGTGCGCGGCTGGACACGGGTCGACTGGAATTAAGACATAGGCATCCGTTCGTTTCGAGCGAAGTCGAGAAACACTCGAACCGAACCGATATGTCGGTCTAGCGCATCGCCGACCGCGCCAGCGCGTCGCAATCCGCATCGCTGGCGCGCGGCACCTTGTCGCCGCCGATCGCATCACCGATCATCTTGATGATGCCCTTGGCCGATCGCGCTTCCTTGGGTACCTGAATATCGGGCGCCTTGATCGTGCCTTGGATCGGCACCGTGCCTTTCAGCCGCAACAGGCTCCCCTGTTTGGGTTGCCCGCTCAGCGTCAGCGCCAGCGCCTCGTCCGACAGGCGAATCGTGCCGGTGGCGCGTGTCTGCGCGCGTGACGTGTCGATCAGCACCGGATTGGTCCGCGCCACGCCGCCTTTGACGTCGAACCGCGCCACCATGCAGCGCAGCACCGCCATCTTGTCCTTGTCGATCGTCAGCCCCTTGCCGACATCCTGCCCCATCAACGCGGCGGTGCGCGCGGGGATCGACCCGTCCTTGGCCACCAGCGCGATCGTGCCCGATGATTGCCCCACCGCCTGGCGGATGGTGCGCCCCGGCCCATTGAGCGCGATGCGCCCGACAAGCCCGCCGTCGATCCGCGTTTCGGGAAAGAAATCGAGCAGCCGCGCTGATCGCAGATCAAGCGCCAGATCGAGTCGCGGCCCGCCGTCGCGCTGATCCACCGCCATCCGCCCGCTTAGCACGCCGCGGGTCAGGTCCATCCGCAACGGTTCGACCACCAGCCGGCTGCGCTCCAGCGACAAGACGCCCTTGAGCGACCGGAACGGGCTGGACCCCGGCCATAGCAGCCGGTCGGCCTGTATCGCCAACCGCCCATCGGTGCGCGCCATCTTGCGCAAGTCGATGGCGGTATCGGGGATCAGCCGGTCGCCCAGCCGTGCGCGCTTGGCCGCAGCCTTGCGTCGGCCTTCATCCGAAGACAGGTCGTTGAAATCCAGTTGCGCCGCGCGGATCACGCCGTCGATCCGGGTGCGGCCCTCGCGCTTGCGCACGGTGGCATGGCCCGCAATCTCGGACCGCCCGATCGTACCTTCAAGCGATTCGATGATCCAGTCCGGCCGCTCGCGCACAACCTGCGCCGTCAGCCGCACGGGCTGGGTGCCCGGCAACCCCGCCTCGATAATCGCGTCCAGCACCCGCAGGTCGATCGCATGGCCCGTCACCTTGCCGCGCAAATGGCCGATGTCGAGCGGCCCGTCCATCATGCCATCGAACGTCAGGCCCACGGCATCGCCCGCAATCTCTGCGCGGAATGGCCAGCGCGTCCCCGCCTTATGCCCCAATATCGGCGCGCCGCTGGCGGTGACCGTCACGGGATAGCCGCGCACATCGCCCTTGCCCGACAGGCGCAGCCCCTTGCCATCGACGGCCAGCGCCGCATCCATCGACCGGCCGCGCTTGTCGTCGCGATAAGCGACGCGGCTGTCGCTGACGGTCAGGCTGCGGAGCGCCGGGCGTCGGCCCTTGCGCTCATCGCCACCGCTCCGCTCCCCGCTCCAACTTTCGCGCCCATCGGCTGCGCGATAGAAGTTCAGGCGCGCGCGGCGCAGGTCCAGCGTCTCGACCACCGGCCCGCCCGTCAGCAGCGCCAGCGCCGAAAAGCCCACCCGCGCCTCGCCGATACGGGCGAGATCGCCATCGCCCTTGGCCCAATCGGGCTGCGGCACGCGCATATCGGTCAGGCGGACGACGGGATGAAAGGACAAGCGATCCTCGCGCGTCATCGTGCTGATCGTGACGGGCTTGCCGATCCGCGCCGATAGCCGCGCCTCGATCCGGTCCTTGAACATGCCCCAGGGGAAAGCTGCCAGGAGTAGCGTCGCAATGACCAGCAATATCGCCAGCCCGGCGCCAATGCCTATGGCCCATCGCGATCCCCGCTTTGCGTTCACCAACACCCCCTCCTGTCCCCCGATCATTGTGTCGCACCCAACGCACGACTCGTCCTAGGGTTCAGCCGCGCACGGGCGAGATCAGCGGCTGGCCTGCAAAATGCGCCGTCAGATTGGCCAGCAGCATCTGCGCCATATGCGCCACCGCCTCATGCGTCGCCCCGCCGATATGCGGGGTCAGCACGACATTGGGCACATCGGCCCAGCGCGCGGGATCGGTCGGTTCGGGATCATAGACGTCGATAGCCGCACCCCCCAATCGCCCGGACGTAAGCGCCGCGATCAGCGCCGCCTCATCCACCAACTGCCCCCGCGCGACATTGACCAGCAATCCCTCCGGCCCCAGCGCGTCCAGAACCGCGGCGGAAATCATGCCGCGATTGCTCTCATCCGCCCGCGCCGCGACCAACAATATGTCGCTCTCGCGCGCCAGCGCATCCAGACTGGCGACACGCGGCCAGGGGAGGCGGGGCTTCTCGCGCGGCCCCCACCAGCTGACTTGCATCCGCATCACCTGCGCCCGTTCCGCGACCGCAATGCCGATCGACCCCATGCCGACGATGCCGAGCTTGGCGCCGCCCATCGACCGGGTCCGTGTCTTGGCCGCCATCGTCCATTGGCCGCTCCGCACATGCCGGTCGCCGCCCACGATCCAACGCCGATGTGCGATCATCAGGCCGATCGCATGATCGGCGACATCCTGCGCATTGGCGTCGCCCGCATGGGTCACCGCAATGCCGCGCTCCCGCGCTAGCGCCAGGTCCACCCCGTCATAGCCGACAGTGAAGCAGGCAATCAGCGACAGGCGCGGCATCGCGTCGATCAGCGCCCGCTCCAGCACGAACTCGCCCGCCCAGATCACCGCGTCCACCCGCGCCAACGCCGCCGCGTCGGGTTCTTCCCACAGCGCCATGACGTCATAATCCTGCGCCAGCAGCGGCACGACCGGGGCCAGCAAAGCCTGGCCCACCAACAAAACAGGTCGCGTCATGGCCTTACCCGATCGCCCGCAACGCTTGCGCAAAGTCCGCGATCAGATCGTCGGCATCCTCGCAGCCGATCGAGATGCGCACCATATTGTCGCCAATCCCCAACGCCGCCTTGCGCGCGGCCGGCACCGACAAATGCGTCATCGCGGCGGGGTGGCTCGCCAGCGTCTCGGTCCCGCCCAGGCTGACCGCCAGCTTGGCGATCTTGAGCGCATCGAGAAAGGCGAACGCCTCCGCCTCGCCACCGTTCAGATAGAGCGAGAAGGTCGATCCCGCCCCGGTGCAATGCCGCTCGTAAATATCGCGCTGCCGCTCGGTTTCGGGGAAACCGAGATACACGATCTTCTCCACCTGCGGTTGCTCGCGCAGCCAGGCGCATACCTTCGCCGCATTCTCGCCCGCCCGGCTCATCCGCAATTCCAGCGTCTCCAGGCTGCGCATCAGCATCCACGCCGAATGCGGGTCCAAAATCGTGCCGATCGTATTGCGCATCAGCCGAATCGTGGTGATCAGCGCGCTGGACCCCAGCACCCCGCCCGCAACCAGATCGCTATGCCCGCCCGCATATTTGGTCAGGCTGTAGATCACCAGATCCGCGCCATGGGCCAGCGGCTTGAGCCACAAAGGCCCCAAAAATGTATTGTCGATCGCGATCGGCGGCACATGGCTTTCGCCTTCGAACAGGGAGTTGCGCCGCGCAACCACCGCTTCGATGTCGACCAGCACGTTGGTCGGATTGGCCGGGCTCTCCAGATAGATCATCGCCACCCGGCCCAGCCCCTTGGCCTTCTCGATCACCGCGCCAATCTCGTCAGCGCTCGCGCCAGCGGGAAAATCGAGCCACTGCACTCCGAACTTGCCCAATATCCGCCCGATCAGCGACTCCGTCGCGGCATAGAGCGGCGCGCTATGGACGATCACGTCACCCGGCTGGACCATCGCCAGCAGAGTGGTGGCGATCGCCGACATGCCGCTCGAAAAGAGCAGCGCATCCTCGGCTTCTTCCCACACCGACAACCGATCCTCGGCAATTTCCTGATTGGGACCATTGAAGCGCGAATAGACGAGCCCTTCGGACCCGCCCGGCCTGATGCCCGTCACCCCTTCGAAATGCCGCTTGCCCGCCGCCGCGCTCTCGAAGGCGAAGGTGGAGGTCAGGAAGATGGGCGGTTTCAGCGATCCTTCGGACAGGGTCGGGTCATAGCCATGCCCCATCATCAACGTCGCGGGCTTCAGCTTGCGCCCGTCAATCTCCATGATCGGCGGCTTGGGACGGCGGCGGTTGGACTCGACACCGGTCAGATCGGCTTCACTTTCGCCAGACATATCATATCTCCTGCATGATGCGGCATCTGCTGCGCCGCTCTTGATGGCACGATGGTAACGCAGGGACAGGTCGGACGGCCAGAGGGGAGGGACATAAAATTTTACCGACGTGGACTTAAATTACGCGACCGCGCCGTGCAGATCATCGCCGAATATCCACGCGCGAAGACGCGGAGCGCGCGAAGGGTCGGCTATTCCCTCCGCGTCTCTGCGTCTCCGCGCGAACCCTTCTTCCAGCCCATGTCGTGACAGGCTTGGGCCGACTCCCTACATCCTCCCCATGGATGCTCTCCCCCAAGTGCTGGAAGACTGGTTCGCCGCCCGCGACTGGGCGCCGCGCGCGCACCAGCGCGCCATGCTCGCCGCCGCGCGCCGGGGTGATCATGCGCTGCTCGTCGCGCCGACCGGCGCGGGCAAGACGCTGGCGGGCTTCCTGCCGACGCTCGCCCACCTCATCGACCACCCGACCGACCGGCTCCACACCCTCTACGTCTCGCCGCTCAAGGCGCTGGCCGTGGACGTCCGCCGCAATCTCCTGACGCCGATCGAGGAGATGGCGCTCCCGATCCGCGTCGAGACCCGCACCGGCGACACGCCCTCGGACCGCAAGGCGCGCCAGCGCGTCAAGCCGCCCCACATCCTCCTCACCACGCCCGAATCGCTCTCGCTGCTGCTCAGCTATCCCGACGCTACCTTGATGTTCGCCGATCTGCAGACCGTCATCGTCGATGAAGTCCACGCCTTCGCCACACAAAAGCGCGGCGATCTGCTCAGCCTGTCGATGGCGAGGCTGCAGACGATCAACCCCGCCCTGCGCCGCGTCGCTTTGTCCGCCACCGTGGCCGACGTCGATGCCTATCGCGCCTGGCTCGCGCCCGATGGCGATATCGATACGGTCGCGGCGGTATTGGGGGAAGCGGGAGCGGAGCCGAACGTCACCATCCTCATCCCCGAAGGCCGCGTCCCCTGGTCGGGCCATTCGGGCAAATATGCCGCCAATCAGGTGATGGCCGAAATCGCCGCCCATCAAACCACGCTCGTCTTTTGCAACACGCGCGGCCTTGCCGAACTCATTTTTCAGGAGCTTTGGACAGCGAACGACGCCAACCTGCCCATCGCCATCCACCATGGCAGCCTGTCGATCGAAGCCCGGCGCAAGGTCGAGAGCGCGATGGCCGATGGCAGGTTGCGAGCGCTGGTCGCCACGGCGTCGCTCGACCTTGGCGTCGATTGGGGCAATGTCGATTGCGTCATCCAGATGGGCGCACCCAAAGGCTCGTCGCGCCTGCTCCAGCGGATCGGCCGCGCCAACCACCGGCTCGATCAGGCCAGCGAGGCCATCCTCATCCCCGGCAACCGCTTCGAATATCTCGAAGCCCGCGCGGCCCTCGACGCGGTGGAGGCGGGTGAGCGCGATGCCGATGATTTCCGCATCGGCAGCCTCGATGTGCTGGCCCAACATATTATGGGCCTCGCCTGCGCCGGTCCCTTTCACGAAGCGGCGATGCTCGCCGAAATCCAGTCCGCCACGCCCTATAGCGCGCTGACGCCGGACGCTTTCGCCTCCGTCCTGCATTTCATCGAAGGCGGCGGCTATGCCCTGCGCGCCTATGATCGGTTCAAACGGCTGGCGCAGGATGCGGATGGCACATGGCGCGTCGCCCACCCCCGCTTCATTCAGCAGCATCGACTCAACGCCGGGATCATCGTCGATCAACCCGCGCTCGCCGTCCGCTTCGCCAACGGCCGCAAGCTCGGCACGGTGGAGGAGGGCTTCGCCGCGCAACTGGCCCCCGGCGACAGCTTCTTCTTCTCCGGCATGGCGCTGGAAGTGGTCAAGATGGACACGACCGATCTGGTCGTCCGCGCCACGTCCAAACAGGCGCGCATCCCCAGTTGGGGCGGCAGCCGCATGGCCATGTCAACGCGCCTCGCCGACCGGGTCCGCGCCTTCCTCGCCAGCCCCGACCAATGGCACCGCTTCCCGTCCGACGTGCGCGAATGGCTGGACATGCAGAAACTCCGCTCGGTCCTGCCGCAATCGGGCCAACTGTTGATCGAAACCTTCCCGCACGAAGGCCGCCATTATCTCGTCTGCTACAGTTTCGAAGGCTGGAACGCGCACCAGTCGCTCGGCATGTTGCTCACCCGCCGGATGGAGAGCCAGGGTCTCATGCCCTTGGGTTTCGTCGCCAACGACTATGCGCTCGCCGTCTATGGCCTCAAACCCGTCACCGACCCGCAAAGCCTTTTCTCCGCCGACATACTCGACCATGAATTTGTCGATTGGGTCGAACAATCGAGCCTGCTCAAACGCGCTTTCCGCGACGTCGCGGTCATCTCCGGCCTGATCGAGCGCCAGCATCCCGGCAAGCGCAAGACCGGGCGGCAGGTCACTTTCTCCACCGACCTCATCTACGACGTGCTGCGCAAATATCAGCCCGACCATCTGCTCATCAAGGCCGCCTGGGCCGATGCCCGCGCGCGCATGACCGATGTCGGGCGACTGGGCGACCTGATCGACCGGGCGGCGACTACGATGCTGCATGTCACGCTCGACCGCGTCAGCCCGCTCGCCGTGCCCGTCCTCATCCTGATCGGCCGCGAGCAGGTCGCGCAGAGTGCGGCCGAGGATGCCTTGCTGATCGAAGCCGAAGCGCTGGTGGCACAGGCAATGCGCCCGGACTGACTATTGCTGCGGCAATGATCGAAAATCCCACTATCTGAAAGCTAGATAAGCCGTTTCTCTTGCGGACCTTACGGGTCCATCCATCGTTTCCCAGTCCGAGGGGTGTCGATCGCCACGATCGACAAAACAACAGAGGAACCTGATCATGTCGAATTCACCGATTTCGGCCGCGCCTTTGCGCGGCCTGACCCTGGCTGCCGTCAGCCTGTCCGCGCTTGTCGGCGCACAGGCCTCGGCCCAGACCAACACGCAGGTCGCCCCGCGCATGGCCACCGTCACCTTGCCCGCCGACGCTGGCCAGACCATGACCGTCCCCGCCGAAGCTGCGCCCGCGACTGTCCCCAACCTGACGCGCGACAATGGCGCGCCGATCGGCGCCAACCGCAACAGCAAGACCGCAGGTGACCTTGGCCCGGTGCTGCTCGAAGACACCACGCTCATTGAAAAGCTCGCCCGCTTCGACCGCGAACGCATTCCAGAGCGCGTCGTCCACGCCCGCGGCACCGGCGCGCATGGCGTCTTCCGCGCCACCGCCGACATCAGCGACCTGACCCGCGCCTCGCTCTTCACATCGGGCAAGGAAACCCCGGTGTTCGTTCGCTTTTCCAGCGTCATCCACCCGTCGGGCAGCCCCGAAGGCCTGCGCGACCCGCGCGGCTTCGCCACCAAATTCTACACCGATCAGGGCAATTGGGATCTGGTTGGCAACAACTTGCCGATCTTCTTCATCCGCGACGCCATGCAGTTCCCGGACATGGTGCATAGCCTCAAGCCCTCGCCGGTCACCAACAAGCAAGACCCCAACCGCTATTTCGACTTCTTCTCGAACACGCCCGAATCCACCAACATGCTGACCCAGCTCTATTCGAACCTGGGCACGCCATCCTCCTACCGGACGATGGACGGCAATGGCGTCCACGCGTTCAAACTGGTGAATGCGCAGGGCAAGGTGACCTTCGCCAAGTTCCGCTGGATCAGCCGCCAGGGCGTCAAGAATCTTGCCGGCAAGGATGCGGGCGCGGCCCAGTTCAACTTCCTGACCGATGATCTCTATCGCGAAGTCGGCAAGGGCAATTTCCCGACCTGGGATCTGATGGTGCAGACCATGACGCCCGAACAATTTGCGGGCCTGGATTATAATCCGTTCGACGATACCAAGGAATGGCTCGACGTGCCCTTCCGCAAGATCGGCGAGATGACGCTCAACAAGATGCCCGCCAATTATTTCGAGTTCACCGAACAGTCGGCCTTTGCGCCGTCCAACATGGTGCCGGGCATCGAAGCCTCGCCCGACCGTATGCTCCAGGGCCGCCTGTTCAGCTATGCCGACACGCAGCGCTATCGCGTTGGCGCGAACGTCCTGCAACTGCCGGTCAACAAGCCGCTGGCGCCAGTGGTCAATAATTCGCAGGACGGCGTGATGGACGCGACCGGCTCGACCTCGAACGTCAATTATTTCCCGGCGATGGTGCAAAAGCAGGCGGCGGCCGAATTTGGCCAGTCGACCTACGAAATCAACGCGACGGTCGACACCAAGCCGATCGAGAAGACCAATAATTTCGCACAGGCAGGCATTTTCTATCGCGCGCTGTCGGCCAAGGACAAGGCCGACCTGATCGCCAATCTCGCGGGCGATCTGGGCCAGGTCACCTCCGACCGCACCCGCACGATGATGGTCAGCTATTTTTACCAGGCCGACAAGGACTACGGCACCCGCATCGCCAAGGCAGTCAATGTGCCCATGGCGGAAGTGACCAAGGCGGTGGCCGAATATGAAGCCGCCTATCCGCAACAACGCCTGACCGTGCGTTAAGCAAAACCGAAAAGCCCCTCCCCTTTAGGGGAGGGGTTTGGGGTGGGGGCGTGCCACCATATGCCAGCTCCAACAGCCAATCCCACCCCTTACTGAGGACTCCCCATCATGCTCTCCCTCCTCCTCGCCACAGCGCTGGCCGCCGCAACGCCCGCGCCCGACGCACTCCCCACCCCGGAACGCCGCCAGCAACTCCTGTTCGACGCCGCCCGCCTCGGCCGCGCCGACATGATCGAACCCCTCGTCAAGGCGGGCGTCGACCTTAACGCCACTGACGCCCGCGGCTTCACCCCGCTCATCCTCGCGGCCTATAATGGTCAGGCGGACACGCTCGACGCGCTGATCGCCGCCGGTGCCGACCCTTGCAAGCCCGACGAATCGCAGGGCAATACCGCGCAAATGGGGGTTGCCTTCAAGGGCAATGACGCGATCGCCGCGCGGCTGCTCACGGCAGGCTGCGACGTCAACGCCCGCAACAAGGCCGGGCAGACCGCGCTGATGATGGCCGCGCTCTTCGGCCGCAGCGCCCAGGTCGCGATGCTGGTCAAGGCCGGTGCCGACCCCGCGCTGGCCGACGCCTCCGGCCGCACCGCCAAGGTCGTCGCCCAAGGCCAGGGCAATGACGCGATGGTCAAACAGCTCGACGCCACGCCATAACCGCTCCGGGGCGGACATAACGTACAATGCCTGTTCCACGTGAAACAGAAGATGGCGCTATTTCAGCATCTTCCGATCAACCAAAGCGGACATGGGCCGACACTGGACGGGGCGACGAACCACCCCCGTCCAATGTCATTTTCGCAAACCAATGTCCGCTTCGCTGTCCGCTTTAGACGTCCAGATTGGCGACGTTCAGCGCATTATCCTGAATGAACTCGCGCCGCGGTTCGACGACTTCGCCCATCAGGCGGCTGAAAATCTCGTCGGCAATATCCGCCTGCTCGACCTCGACCCGCAGCATCGACCGGTTGTCGGGGTCCAGCGTGGTTTCCCACAGCTGCTCGGCATTCATCTCGCCCAGCCCCTTGTAGCGCTGGATCGCCAGCCCCTTGCGCCCAGCCGCCAAAATCGCTTCCAGCAATTCGCTCGGCCGCGTCACCAGCGTCATGCCCTTGGCCGGTGCCGCAGGCAGGTCGTCGTCGCCCGCTTCCTCGGCCGCCATCGCCGCCTTGGCCGTCACCAGCCGGGCCGGGGTCAGATAGCTTTGCGATTCTTCGCTCGCCAATGTGTGCAACTTGCGCGCCTCGGCCGACCCGACGAAACCATGTTCGATGACATGATGGTCGGTCACACCGCGCCACAGCCGTTCGAAATGGAAGCCGCCCTCTTCGGCGATCCGGCCGGTCCATTTGCCTTCGGCATCCTGCGCGCCCATCCAGGCGACCGCCACAGCCAGGCGGGTTGCCTGCTCGTCCTGCGACAATTCGGGGTCGAGCGCCCCGGTCAGGCTCAGCGCCTCGATGATCGCCGGGTCATAACGGCGGGGGACATAGCGCATCACTGCGCGCATCCGCCGGGCATGATCGACCAGGCTCTTGAGGTCATTGCCGGTCCGCGTGCCGGCCGGTCCCTCCAGCACCATCGATTCGACACCATTATCGACCAGATATTGCTCCAGCGCGGTGTCGTTCTTCAGATAGAGTTCGCTGCGGCCGCGCGTCGCCTTATAGAGCGGCGGTTGGGCGATATAGAGATGCCCGCCCTCGATGATCTGCGGCATCTGGCGATAGAAGAAGGTCAGCAGCAGCGTGCGGATATGCGCGCCATCGACGTCCGCGTCGGTCATGATGACGATCTTGTGGTAGCGCAGCTTTTCCAGGTTGAAATCGTCGCGGATGCCCGTGCCCATCGCCTGGATGAGCGTGCCGACTTCCTTGGACGACAGCATCTTGTCGAACCGCGCGCGCTCGACGTTCAAAATCTTGCCCTTCAGCGGCAGGATCGCCTGATTATGCCGGTTGCGGCCTTGCTTCGCCGAACCACCAGCCGAATCACCCTCGACCAGGAACAGTTCGGACTTGGCCGGGTCGCGCTCCTGACAGTCGGCCAGCTTGCCGGGCAGGCTGGCAATATCCAGCACGCCTTTGCGCCGCGTCAGTTCGCGCGCCTTCTTGGCCGCTTCGCGCGCGGCGGCGGCGTCGATCACCTTCTGGATGATCATCTTGCCATGCGCCGGATTCTCCTCCAGCCACTCGGCCATTTTGTCGGCCATCAGGCTTTCCAATGGCTGGCGCACTTCTGAGGAGACCAGCTTGTCCTTGGTCTGCGACGAGAATTTGGGATCGGGCAGCTTGACCGAGACGATCGCGGTCAGACCTTCGCGCATATCCTCGCCGGTCAGGCTGACCTTCTCCTTCTTCAACATGCCCGACTTTTCGGCATAATTGTTGAGGGTGCGGGTCAGCGCGGCGCGGAACGCCGCCAGATGGGTGCCGCCGTCGCGCTGCGGGATATTATTGGTGAAGCACAGCACATTTTCATAATAGCTGTCGTTCCATTCCAGCGCGACTTCGATGGTCACATTGTCGCGCGTGCCCGAAATGGCGATCGGCTCCGGCATCATCGCCGATTTATTGCGATCGAGATAGCTGACGAAGGCCGCGATGCCGCCTTCATAATAAAGCTCGACCGTCTTGCTTTCCTCATGCCGCGCGTCGGTCAGGAACAGGCGCACACCGCTGTTGAGGAAAGCCAGCTCGCGATAGCGATGCTCCAGCTTGTCGAAATCATAGTCGGTGACATTCTTGAACGTGTCGGTCGAGAACATGAAGGTGACCTTCGTGCCCTTCTGCCCCGGCGCGGCCGGACCCAGCACCTTCAATGGCGCTTCGGCATCGCCATGGCGGAACCGCATCCAATGTTCCTGGCCGTCGCGCCAGATGTTCAGCTCCAGCCAGTCGGACAGCGCGTTCACCACGGACACGCCCACGCCATGCAGGCCGCCCGATACCTTATAGGCATTGTCGTCCGACGTATTTTCGAACTTACCCCCGGCGTGCAGCTGGGTCATGATGACCTCGGCCGCCGACACGCCTTCCTCTGTATGGATGCCCGTCGGGATGCCGCGACCATTGTCCATCACGCTGACGGAGCCATCGGGGTTCAGCGTGATGTCGATCCGGTCGCAATGCCCGGCCAGCGCTTCGTCGATCGCATTGTCGCTGACCTCGAACACCATATGGTGCAGGCCGCTGCCATCATCGGTATCGCCGATATACATGCCCGGCCGCTTGCGGACCGCGTCCAGACCTTTCAGCACCTTGATGCTGTCGGCGCCATATTCGTTGCTGTTCGGGGAGTTTACGGGTTCTTCGCTCATAGCCCAGCCTATAGGGAAAGGCGGGCTGAAACTAAAGCGAAACATGGCCCCTTCCCCCCACCAGCCTGCCGGTCTATCCCGTCTCCATGGTCCGAACCCTTGCCCTCATCCTGATGCTCGCCGCCTGCTCCGACAGCCGCGAGGTGCTGGACGAATTGCCCAACAGCTCACTCGCCGATGCGCCGCGCTCGGAGGTCTCCGAAACCCGCATGGATACGCCATCCGCCCGGCCCGTGACGATCGGCGAAGACGGTCCTAGACTGGATGCCTGCGGGGGACTTGGGCAAGTGAGCCGCAGCGGGGCAGGGGGGCTGCCTTTGCTCACCGCACCATTCGCCGATGCCAAGGTAATCGCACAATTGCCCGAAGGCCAGCGCGCCTATATCTGCACCCGCAGCCTCGACCAGAAATGGCTGGGCGTCGTCGTGCAGCCCACACCCGCGCAAGAGGGCGAACCGGCAGGCGATTGCGGCGTGTCCTCGCCCGTGGACCGCAAGCAACCCTATGACGGCCCCTGCGTCAGCGGCTGGCTCGCTAGCCCCTATATGCGGCTGATCGGCGGGTAGGATTGGGTTCGCGCGGAGGCGCGAAGACGCGGAGAAGATAGGCAGTAAAGCGGCAAATCCGCGCTTCTACAAAAGGCGGCAGACGACAGGTCTGGCTCGCCCCAATATCCCTCCGCGTCCCCGCGCCTCCGCGTGAACCCACTCACTCGATCCCGGTAAACACCAGCTTCTGCACCCGCCGCCCGGTATTCACCTCGGTCGTATAGATATTGCCTTCGCTATCCGTGTCGATGCTGTGCAGCCAGGTGAATTGCCCCGCCTGCCGCCCGATCCGCCCGACCGCGCCCAACACTTCATGCGTCTTGCGCAGCAAGATCCACACCCGCCCGTTCATCATGTCGGCGACATAGAGATAGGTCTGCTCCGGGTCGGGGGAGAAGGCGATGTCAGTCACCGTATGCGTGCCCCCGGTTTCCGGGGCGATGGCGAGATCGCGCACGAAGGTCAGCACCCCGTCCTTGCCGCGCTTGAACAATTGCGCCCTGTTGTTGTTGCGGTCGCACACATAGACATGCCCATCCTTCGTCGGCACCACGCAATGCACGATGTCGCCGAAGATGTCGGACTTGGGATTGGCCACCTTACTGGGATCGACCGCATGGCTCTGGTCGAACGCCCCTTGACGGGTCGGCGCGATCGGCGGCTTGCCATAGGCGCCCCAGCGCCCCTTATAGCCATTGGTCTTCGCGTCGAAGCCGATCACCCGGCGGTTCACATAGCCGTCGGACACCAGCACCATGCCATCGACCTGATGCACGTCGGACGGATTGCCGAGCCGGTCGGTCCCATCATTGCCTTTGGTCTCGCCCCGCTTGCCAAAGGCGCGCAGGAATGTGCCGTCCGCGCTGTAGTTCAGCACGACATGATCGTCCTTGCCATTGCCGCCGAACCAGACCGTATTGGCCTGATCGACGAATATGCCATGCAGGCTGACAGGCCACTGGCTGACCCCATCGACGCTCGGCGCGCTCGCCGCCCCGCCCCAGCCGCCCATGTAAGTGCCATCCTTGCCGAAACGCACCACCGGCGGCGCAGGCTTGCAGCAGACCGCGATCGGCGGCGTCTGCGCCAATCCCGTGTCGGTGCCGGTCAGCGAATGGGGCCGATGCACCAACCAAACCGAATCGTCCGGTCCAACCGCGACGCCGCTTACCTGTCCCAGCAGCAGGTCGTCCGGCATCGTCGGCCAGGCCGCATCCACCTTGAAACGCGGCATCTTCGTGCCAGCCGGCGCAATCTGCTCGAACGCCAGCGGCGACAGCGCGGGCGGCGAGGGCGCAGCGGCACCGAGCAGCAAAAGAAGGGCGCAGGCAAGGACGGGGCGCATGGGATCAGGCTCCTGGGATCAACGGGTTGGCGGGATCATGCCCATCTGATCCGGCAGGTCAACGGCGCAGGCAGGTTCGGCGCAACTGGCCTTTCCCATCAGGGCCATTGCGCGGTAAATGGCATGGCATTGCTCCCCAAATGGAACGCTAGGCCATGTCCACTTCGCATCTTCGCCCGCCCTCCCTGCTGCGCCTGCTCGGCGCGTGGCGCGCGCTCGATAGCGCCCAGCCCGCCTATCGCCAGCTCGCGCAGGCTTTGCGGATGCTGGTGCTGGACGGCCGGATCGGCCTCAACGTCCGCTTGCCCGGCGAGCGCGAACTGGCCGCTGCGCTCGGCCTCAGCCGCACCACCATCGCCGCCGCTTTCGATCGGCTGCGCGACGAGGGCTATCTCGAAAGCCGCCAAGGATCGGGAAGCGTCACCCGCCTGCCGCCCGGCGACGCGCCCGCGCCGTCCGCGGACGACGACGTCACCACGGGCGGCAACCTCCTGAACTGGACCCATGCCGCGCTCCCCGCCGCGCCCGGCGTCGCGCGCGCCTATGCCGCAGCGCTCGACGCGCTACCCGCGCATCTGGGCGACCTTGGCTATGATCCGCTCGGCCTTCCCGTGCTGCGCCGGGCGATCGCCGCCGATTATGCGCGGCGCGGTTGCCCGACCAGCCCGGACCAGATCATCGTCACCAACGGCGCGCAGCAAGGTTTTTCGTTGCTGCTCCACTGGCTCGCCGGGCCGGGCGACCGCGTCGTCATCGATCATCCGACCTATCATAACGCGATTCAGGCGTTGCAACGCGCCCATGTCGTGCCCGTGCCCGTGGGCCTGCCGACTCAGGGCTGGGATATCGACGCGATGGACGCCGCCTTCCGCCAGACGGCCCCGCGCTTTGCCTATATCATCGCCGATTTCCACAATCCCACCGGGCGCAGCATGGACCCGGCGACCCGGCGCGCGCTGGTCGCCGTCGCCGCGCGCAGCCACACGCCGCTGGTGATCGACGAGACGATGGCGGCGATGGGCCTCGATTTCACCGCCCCGCCGCCGGTCGCGCTGCATGATCCGTCGGGGCGGCAGGTCATCACCATGGGCTCGGCCAGCAAAATCTATTGGGGCGGCCTGCGCACCGGCTGGATTCGCGCCGACCCGCAGACGATCGCCGCGCTCGCCCGCCTGCGCACGACGACCGATATGGCCAGCCCTGTGCTGGAACAACTCGCCGTCGCGCATCTGCTGGACGCCGGGGAGGGGCTTGGCACCCGCGCCGCGATGCTGCGCGACCGGCGCGACCATCTGCTTGGCCTCATCGACCGGCATTTGCCCCACTGGCGGGTCGAAGCGCCTGCGGGCGGCCTGTCGCTCTGGGCGCAACTCCCCCGCGCCGAAGCCACCGCACTCGCTGCGCTGGCCGAAAATCTGGGCGTGCGTGTCGCGCCGGGACCGCGCTTCGGCGTCAGCGGCGCATTCGAGCGCTTCCTGCGCCTGCCTTTCACCTTGTCCGAAGAGCAACTCGCCACCGGCGTCGAACGCCTCGCCGAAGCCGACGCCCGCCTCCACGCCCGCCTGCCCCGAAGCCGCGATTCGCTCGCGCTCGCGCTGGAAGCGGACCGATTGATCTGAGGGGGCTCGACGCTGCCGCTTATCTGCCACCAAAAAGGCCGCGCAGGTCACCCCGCGCGGCCTCTTAATTCGCTCAAACCTGAGAGCCTTACGCCTTCTTCGCCGCCTGATAGCGGGCGATGGCTTCCAGCGTGATCTGCTTGGCATCTTCCGCGCCGCCCCAGGTGCCGATGCGGACCCACTTGGTCTTTTCCAAGTCCTTATAGTGGGTGAAGAAATGCTCGATCTGCTCCATCACGATGCCGGGCAGGTCGTCCTTCTCGCTGATGTCGGCATAATAAGGGAAGGTCTTGTTGTCGGGCACGCACACCAGCTTTTCGTCGCCGCCGGCTTCGTCTTCCAGGTTCAGCACCGCGATCGGGCGCGCGCGCACGACCGAACCGGGGACGAAGGGCGAGCGTGCGATGACGAGCGCGTCGAGCGGATCGCCATCGGGCGAGAGCGTGTGCGGCACGAAGCCATAATTGGCGGGGTAGCGCATCGGCGTATGCAAAATGCGGTCCACGAACAGCGCGCCCGACGCCTTGTCGAATTCATATTTCACCGGCTCGCCGCCGACCGGCACTTCGATGATAACGTTCAGGCTGTTTGGCGGATCGTCGCCCACCGGGATCAGTTCGATATTCATGGAAACGCCTTTTGCTACGATGATGCGCTACGGGTGATTATGTTCTCGGCTTGAGCAGTCGGTCGAGACTGCCTTCACCCTCTCCTGTCTTTTCGAGGCGCGGATAGCGCAGCCCGCCCGAATAATCGAGTGACAATGTGCGGTAATATTTATCCTGCTTTAGGATGATCTGGATCGGCTGCTTGGCTTTGATTGCTGCCTTCCACACGTCGCTGGAAAATTCGTCGCCATTGACCGCCAGGATCTTGGCACCGATCACCAGCCCGGCCTTGAACGCCGCGCTGTCCCAAATGACGGCGCTGATCTCGCCGTCATTCTTGACGATCGCGCCCAGGCCGAAGCTCTGGTCGACCATCTTGTTCGCGCCCTCGGCCGCCTTGGTGATGGCGTTCGGCTCTTCGCCATAGACCAGCTTATAGCCGCCCAGGATGAAGCCGCCTTTGGGCGTTTCCTTGGTCGGGCTGTCGACATAAGTGCGGAAGAAACCGGCCCAGTCATAAGGCGCGATGCCGTTGAGCGTGTCGATCACCTCCTGGCGATTATAGACGAGCTGGCCCCAGTCACCCGGCTTCACGCCGAAGAACGCCTTGGCGAAATCGTCCAGCCCCTTGGTGCCGCGCGTCGCCTTGGAAATGATCGCATCGGCCTCCAGCCAGATCATCAGCCCTTCATTATAATAATCTTCTGACCGCTGCCAGCTGGCCCAGCCCTTGGGGCGCCGCGCGGAGATGATGGGATCATGGGTGGTGTCTTCCATCGGCCGCCATTGCCGACCGACGGCGGTGTCCAGCTTCGCCGCGATCTGGGCATAGGCGTCGAGCGTTTCCTGCTTGGTGAACATCCCCGACCGGGCACCCAGCACATAGCCCCAGAATTGCGTCTGCCCTTCATAGACCCACAGCAGATTATCCTGCATCGGCGTGCGGAAATCGGGGGTCCACAACAGGTCCGGGCGGCGGAACTTGCCGTCCCAGCTATGGGTGAATTCATGCGGCAACAGGTTGCGATCGAGCAGCGCCTCGCCCTTGTCCCAGCTTTTGAAATAGCCAGGCTCAACCTGATTTTCCGAGGAGCGATGATGCTCCAGGCCGATGCCGCCCATCTCGTCGGTCAGCGCCAGCAGGAAATCATAATGGTCGAAATGATAGCTGCCGAACAGCGCGCCCGCCTCATCGACCAGCTTCTTATGCTTGGCCATCTGTCCGGGCTTATATTCCAGCTCGTCGGCATCGTCGGCGACGATGTTGAGCGTCACATTCTTGCCCAGGTCCACCGCCTTGAAATAGCGGCCGGCAAAGACCGGCGAATCCTGCAACGCTTCATAATCGATCGTCTCATAAGCGACGCGGTTGCCGCTCTTGGTGCCGCGCAGCGCGGTCGCCGCCTGCCAGCCCGCCGGATAGGTGACGGTCGCCTGCACCGGGATCTGCCGCGTATAATAGCCCGCCGGGTAGAGCGAGACGCTTTCCCACTGGATGTTCAGCATCTTGGGCGTGATGACGACGCGGCCCTGATTGGGCTGGGTCGCGGACAGGAACTGGAACTGCGCTACCACTTCGCGCGCGCCCTGCGGCACGTCGATGATGAAGCCAAAAACGTTGAGCGGATCGCGCTTCCACGCCACCGGCTGGCCATTGGCGGTGATGGTCAGCCCCGTCAGCTTCTCGATCTGCCCGCGCGGCGCATGATTGCCGGGCAGCCATGCGGGCATCAGCAGCGTCATCGGGCCGCTGGTCGCAACGGGAATGGTTTCCTTCACGCGGAAGATGCGCTGGGTCGTGTCGCTGGCATCGACCTCCAACTTGATGGTGCCGCCGGGATAGGGCACGTCCTTGGGGGCAGGGGTCGCGTCATTGACGGGCAGGGCGGTCGGCTTGGACCGGATCGCCTCCTGCGCGAAAAGGGGGCTGGCAATCGCGGTCGAAAGGCCCGTTGTCAGCAAAAGGGCGGCAGCAAGGCTGCGGATCATGAACATCTCCGAAAATGCAGTTTGGGCCGGACGGCCCTCATACCCGCACAATGGCGTCGCTACGCGGGCGCGTCCACCCCTTGATGCAGGCGCATAAAAAGCGCGTTTCCTTGGGGCCCAATTGCGGTTAAAGGCCCATCCCCATGGCTAAAATCGAAACGCCGCGTCCGGTACGCGGCACGCAGGACATGCTGGGCGGCACCACGGAAGCGTTCCAGGAACGCTTCGCGCATGTGGTGGCGACCTTCGACCGGGTGCGCAAACTCTACGGCTTCCAGCGCGTCGAAGTGCCGGTGTTCGAATCCACCGCCGTCTTCGCCCGCTCGCTGGGCGAAAGCACCGACGTCGTGTCGAAGGAAATGTACACGTTCGACGATCGCGGCGGCGACTCCATCACGCTGCGCCCCGAATTTACCGCCGGGATCAGCCGCGCCTATATCACCGAGGGCTGGCAGCAATATGCGCCGCTTAAAGTCGCGACCCACGGCCCGCTATTCCGCTACGAACGCCCGCAAAAGGGCCGCTTCCGCCAGTTCCACCAGCTCGACGCCGAAATCATCGGCGCGGCCGAGCCGGGCGCGGACGTGGAACTGCTGGTCATGGCCGACCAGTTGCTCAAGGAACTGGGCATCAACGACGGCGTGACGCTGACGCTCAACACGCTCGGCGACGCCGCCAGCCGCGACGCCTGGCGCGCCGCGCTGATCGCGCATTTCGAGGCGCATCGTGGCGAGTTGTCGGAAGACAGCGTCGATCGCCTGCAGCGCAACCCGCTCCGCATCCTCGACAGCAAAGACCCGCGCGACCGCCCGGTCGCCGACAGCGCACCCGACATCGACGCCTATCTAACCGACGAAGCCCGCAGCTTCTTCGACAAGGTGACGAGCGGCCTCGATGCCGCTGGCGTGGCCTGGGAACGCAACGCGCGCCTCGTGCGCGGCCTCGACTATTACCGCCACACCGCGTTCGAATTCGTCACCGATCGCTTGGGCGCGCAGGGCACCGTGCTGGGCGGCGGCCGCTATGACGGGCTGATCGAAAATCTGGGTGGTCCCGCGACCCCAGCCGTCGGCTGGGCAGCGGGGATAGAGCGGTTGGCGATGTTGGTTGACGCGCCGGAGGTTGAACGACCGTCGATCGCGATCATTCCAAGGTCAGAAAGCTTGGAAGGCCGGGCTATCCGAGCAACAGCACTGCTACGTTCAGCAGGTTACGCTTGCTCCTTAGCCTTTAAAGGTAACCTGAAGCGAAGGGGAGAACTGGCGAACAAGGCAGGCGCTGTAGCCAAGCTGTTCATTGGCGAGCCGGACGGTGTTGGTTCACCGCTCGAATTTAGCTTTTATAACACGACGCTGAATAATCAGGAGCAGGACTCTTTCGTTAGAGATGCGCTGGAGGTTCTTGGCCCAGAGTTTGGTTGGCAGGTGGGTACGCAGGGCTGGTCCCGCTAATGCACATCTCGCCTGATCGCGCACCCCAAACCCCGTTCGCCCTGAGCCTGTCGAAGGGCTCGCCTGAGCGTAGCGAAGGCATTTCGCCTGCGGCTCAGCGAAGGGCTTCGACTTCGCTCAGCCCGAACGGATTTAGGGGCAACACTTAATGCATATATCCCCTGAACGCATCGCGCAGATTGAGGCGCGCCGGGATGAGGTGCAGGCGTCGATGACGCGCGCCGACCTCGCGCCCGATGCGTTCGTGCGCCTGTCGAAGGAATATGCCGAGATCGAGCCGGTCGCCCGCGCCGCGCATGAAGTGCGCCGCCTGCGGCAGGAACTGGCTGCGCTCGATTATATGGCGGGCGGCGTCGATGCCGACGCCGACCCGCTGATGCGCGAAATGGCGCAGGAGGAAATGCAGATCCTCAAGAGCCAGCTGCCCCAGGCCGAACGCGCACTGGCGCTGCAACTGCTGCCCCGCGATTCCGCCGATGCCCGCCCCGCCATGCTGGAAATCCGCGCCGGAACGGGCGGCGACGAAGCCGCGCTGTTCGCGGGCGACCTCTTCCGCATGTATCAGCGCTATGCCGACACGCAGGGCTGGAAGATGGAGCAGATGACGGCCAATGCGTCGGAAGCGGGCGGTTTCAAGGAAATCGTCGCCTCCATCACTGGCACCGGCGTCTTCGCGAAATTGAAGTTCGAAAGCGGCGTCCACCGCGTCCAGCGCGTCCCCGTCACTGAAAGCGGCGGGCGCATCCACACCAGCGCGGCGACCGTCGCCGTCCTCCCCGAACCGGAGGAAGTCGACGTCCAGATCGCCGATGGCGACCTCAAGATCGACATCTACCGCGCCAGTGGAGCAGGCGGCCAGCACGTCAACACCACCGACTCCGCCGTCCGCATCACCCATTTGCCCAGTGGCCTCGTCGTTATCCAGCAGGACGAGCGCTCGCAGCACAAGAATAAGGCGAAGGCGATGCAGGTGTTGCGCGCCCGCCTCTACGAAGCCGAACGCCAACGCACCCAGAGCGAACAGGCCGGCGCGCGCAAGGCGATGGTCGGGTCGGGCGACCGCTCCGAACGCATCCGCACCTATAATTTCCCGCAAGGGCGAGTCACCGACCACCGCATCAACCTGACGCTGCACCGCCTGCCCGAAATCCTCGAAGGACCGGGCCTTGCCGAAGTCATCGACGCGCTGATCGCCGAAGACGAAGCCGCACGGCTGGCGCAACTGGACGGGGTGGGGTGAGCATCGCGCCTGCGCTGCGCGAGGCTACCGCCCGTTTGAGCGCGACCAGCGACACCGCGCGGCTCGACGCCGAACTGCTGATGGCCCATGCGCTCGGCCTGTCGCGCACCGACATGCTGCTGCGCCAGCGCGAGCTGGCGGTTCCCGCCACCTTCGCCGCATTGCTCGCCCGCCGCCTGAACGGCGAGCCGATCGCCTATATCAGCGGCACGCGCGATTTCTGGACGATCAGCCTGACGGTCACGCCCGACGTGCTGATCCCGCGCCCCGATAGCGAAACGCTGGTGGAAGCGGCGGTCGATCATTTCGCGGCGCGCGCACCTACCTCCATCCTCGACCTCGGCACCGGCTCCGGCGCCCTCCTGCTCGCAGCCTTGAGCGAATGGCCGACCGCGCAGGGCTTGGGGATCGACGCCTCGCCCGGCGCGCTCGCCGTCGCGCAGGGCAATGCCGCGCGGCTGGGCCTGGCGACGCGCGCGCAATTTCGCCTGGGCGATTGGGGGCAGGGGGTGGACGGCCCGTTCGACCTCCTCCTCATCAACCCGCCCTATATCGCCCGCGATGCGGCGCTGGCGGGCGATGTGCTGCGCGAACCGGGCCGCGCGTTGTTTGCGGGCACCGAAGGCCTGGACGATTATCGCCGTATCATCCCCGACCTGCCGCGCCTGATCGCGCCGGGCGGCATGGCCGCGATCGAGATCGGCCACGACCAGCGCGTCGCCATCACCGCGTTGCTGGAGGGGGTCGGCCTTGCCGTGCGGCCCCTGTGCGATCTGGCGGGGCTGGACCGCTGCCTGGTCGCTACGCGATGATTGATGACGATAAAGCCGAATTTGCTTGGTTTATCTTATGAAAGCCATTACATCGGGGTCAGGAACAGCAGGCTCCGGCGACATGATCTTATTAGGTCATTGATGGAAAAGCTGTTTTCTAGCTCCTTAAAGTCATGATGGCGCTGCTGCGCGGCACCTCTGGCATTGGACGGCATAGGCCAGATAATGGCCTATGTCCTGCGGAGCTATATCCGGCCCGATGAGCGGGTCGCGCTAAGGGATGGCGACGGAACAGTGTTTTCAGCCAAGGTTATGACAGCGAACACAAGGATCATATCTTGATCAACAACCGGCAGGCCGGTCGCCGCAATCGCGGCCGGAATAATAACGGACGTCCCAACACCAACAATCGGGGCGGGGGTGGTGACAGCGGCAACCGCATCGACAATCGCGCCCGTGGCAACGCGACCCAGCTTCTTGAAAAATACAAGAATATGGCGCGCGATGCCCAGATGTCGGGTGATCGGGTCAACGCCGAATATTATCTCCAGTTCGCTGATCATTATTTCCGTGTCCTGGCCGACAACCGCGCCCGGCAGGAAGAGCAGCAGCAAAACCAGCCGCAGCGCCACCGCCGCCCGGACGAGAATTTCGACGAGGATGGCGATGATTTCGAGGGCGTCGCCGACGGCGTCGACGAATTCCGCACCGACAATTCGTCCTACGACCGCACGCCGCGCGAACAGCCTGGTTTTGATCGCGCCCCGCGTGAACAGAATGATCGCAACGACCGTAACGACCGGGCCCCGCGCGAGCAGGGCGACCGGCCCCAGCGTGATTATGCCGATCGCGGACAACGCGACCAGGGCGACCGCCCACAACGCGATCAGGCCGACCGCGCACCCCGCGAGTTCGGTGATCGTGCCCCGCGCGACCAGAACCGTCGCCAGGACGAACCGCGCGAGGATCGCAATGCCCGTCGTGACCGTCCACGGCGCGATCGCCCGGTTGCGGCTGAACCACAGCCTCCGGTAGAGCAGCAGGTCGCACCCGCGCCTGCACCCATTGTTGAGCAGGCACCTGCCCCGCAGCCTGAAGCTGAAGCACCCCGTCCGCGTCGCGGACGCCCGCGCAAGGTCGTGCCAAGCGCGGAGCAGCCGAGCGAAAGCCTCGACATCGCCGTGCTGCCGCCCTCGATCGCGCGCACCGACAATGAGGGGGAGGCCGCTGTGGAAGCGCCCAAAAAGCGTGTCCGTCGCACCCGCCCCGCAACCGAAGCGGCCGAATAAAAGCCGATTAACCGGCTTCCTGGTCCGAAAAAGGGGATGGCGCAGCCGATGCGCCATCCCCTTTTTCATGCCCGCTTTCCAAGCCCGTCGCGATCCGGCACAAGGCACCAGCGTTCCGACCGGAGAGATGCCGCCATGCCCCGCTTGTTCCTGCTTGCGCCCCTGCTCGCTCTCCTGCCCGCCGCCGTACTGGCGCAGGACGCGACAGACCCGACCGCTGCCTTGGCGCAAGGCGATGTGGCCGTCACCATCTACAATAATAATCTCGCGCTGGTGCAGGATGTGCGCCAGCTTGCCATCCCCGCCGGGGTCAGCCGCATCGAATTTCCGGATGTCTCGGCGCAGATCCGTCCCGAAACCCTGTCCTTCGCCGCCGATGGCGCATCAATCGTCGAACAGAATTTCGACTTCGACCTGCTGTCCCCCGGCAAATTGATGGAAAAGGCGATCGGCCGCACCGTCACCATCGTCCGTACCAATCCCGCCACCGGCGCGGAACAGCGCGAACAGGCCAAGGTGCTGAGCGTCCAAGGCGGCGTCGTGCTGCAAATCGGTCAGCGGATCGAGATTTTGCGCGACGATGGCCTGCCGGTGCGCGTCATCTTTGACAAGGTGCCCGCCAATCTGCGCGCCCGCCCGACCCTGTCGGTCATAGTGGACAGCGCCCGCGCAGGCACGCGCGCGGCCTCGCTGCGCTATCTGACGCCGGGGCTCGGCTGGGCCGCGGACTATGTCGCGCTGTTTGATGCCAAGGCCGGGCGGATCGACGTGCAGGGTTGGGTCACGCTCACCAACACCAGCGGCACCAGCTATGATAATGCTCGCACCCTGCTGGTCGCGGGCAGCGTCGGCCAAAGCCAGGGGGGCTATCGGCCGCAACGCCCGACCGCCCTTCGCCGCGCCGGAACGGAAACCGCCCCGCGCGCGCAATTGGGCGATTTCTACCTCTACCCCATCGCCGCCCGCACCCGCATCGCCGATCGCCAGACCAAGCAGGTCAGTTTCCTCGACGTACAGGGCGTGCCCGCCCGCGCGGGCTATGCCTATCGCAACGGCTGGCTCGCCAGCAGCGAGGAGCCGCAAAGCGTCCGCAGCGTCGTGCATTTCTCGACCGCGCGGTCAGGCGGCCTCGGCGACGCGCTGCCCGCCGGCACGGTGCGCTTCTATATGAAGGACGCAGGCGGCGCGCCGCAATTCATCGGCGAAAATCAGGTCGATCATACGCCGATGGGCAGCGATCTCGCGCTCGCCACCGGCGACGCCTTCGACGTGAAGGTCAGGCCCGTCGTGGAACAGCGCGAGCGTGTCTCGAACAGCAAATGGCGCAGCCATATGCGCTACGATCTCAGCAATGCGAAGGATCAGCCGGTCACGATCGAACTGACCCAATCGGGCCTCGACTTCGCCTTTGACGATACCCGCATCGTCAGCGAAAGCCTGCCGTCCCAGCGGATCGACAGCAATAGCGCGCGCTGGCAGGTGACCGTGCCCGCCAATGGCACCACCAGCCTCACCGCCATTTTCGAAACCCGCTACTGACGGCCCGCGGATGCGCCGTTGGCTGATCCTGCTGCTGCTCGCGATGACGGGCGCGCCCGCGTCTGCGCAGACGCTTATTGTCTCGCCCGGCGCGCAATCCCGCTCGGTCACTGTCTATCGCGACCCGCAACGCGGCGAGGGGAGCATCAATGCCCGCTTCCCCACCGGCTTCGCGCTCGTCACCGAACAGCGTCGCATCACCCTTTCACCCGGCGATGCGACCATCCGCTTCGAAGGCGTGGCCGATGGCATGATCGCCGTCAGCGCGGCGGTGACCGGACTGCCCGGCGGCGTCATCCAGAAAAATCGCGACGCCCGGCTGCTGTCGCCCGCCAGCCTGACGCTGGGCGCGCTGGGCAAGCCGGTGCATCTGCGCCGCACCGACCCCGCGACTGGCAAGGTGGTGGAGCAGGACGCCATCATCCGCTCCACGCCCGACCAGGCGCTCGTCATCGAAAGCGCGGACGGGGTGGAGGCGTTGCGCTGTTCGGGCCTGCCCGAAACGCTGATCCATGACAAAGTCCCGTCCGACCTGTCCGTCACCCCCACTTTGTCGATCGACACGCAGAGCGATCGGGCGACGCAGGCCGATGTGACGCTCACCTATCTCACCACCGGATTCGATTGGGCCGCCGACTATGTCGCGCGAATCGCGCCGGACGGGCGCACGCTCGACCTGTTCGCCTGGCTGACGGTCGCCAACGGCAACAGCGTCGCCTTTCCCGATGCGCGATTGCTGGCGATTGCGGGACGACTCAACCGCACATCGGATTATGATGCGCTCGGACGCGCGCCGGAAGCGCCACCGCTTTACCTGAGTTGTTGGCCCGAACCGAGTTATGATGGGGAGGATGACGAGATGGTATATGGCATGGCTCCCCCGCCACCGCCGCCGCCTCCGCCACCCCCGGCTATGATGGCGGCCCAGGAAATCATGGTGACGGGTCGCCGCGTCGCAACGCAGGAGGAACTGGGCGACCTCAAACTCTATCGCGTGCCCATGGCGGTCGACCTCAACCCCAACGGCCAAAAGCAGGTCGCCCTCCTGCACCAGCGCGCCATCGCCTTCACCGCCCTCTACACCGCGCGGCTGTCTGCGCAGGGCGATGTCAGCGAGGGCGGCCCGCTCACCCGCACGCTGCGCTTCACCAATCGGCGCGAAAGCGGGGCAGGGGTGCCGCTCCCGTCCGGCGGGCTGTCGCTGTTCGCGATGCGCGGGGATGAATCGCTGTTGCTGGCGCAAGCGCGGATGCGCGATCAGGCGATCGGCGACAAGGTGGAGATCTCGGCCGGGCAAAGTCCGCACTTGCGCTACGAACGGACCTTCAATGACAAATCGCAGCGCCATGGTCTTCGGCTGATCAATAGCGGCACCGAGCCGCTGGTTGCGGAAATCATCGTGCAGGATGACGAAGCCAACCGACTCGTCGGATCACGCCCGCGTCTCCTCCGTCGCAACGGCGCCTGGCTTTGGACGGTCACCGTACCCGCGCAGGGAACGGCCCATCTCGACCATCGCCTGCGGACGCCCCGCTGACGATCAGATGGCGGGCAAAGGGCGCGGCCGGTGATTCTCATCCAGCGCGACGAAGGTGAACAGCCCGCTGGTCAGATCGACCTGCTCCTGCTCCGCCCCGCGCGTCGCCACCACATCGATGCGGATGGCGAGGGACGTTCGCCCACGCCGTTCCTCATGGGCATAGACCGACACGACATCGCCCAGCAAAATCGGCGTGATGAACTTCATGCTTTCGATCGCGACGGTCGCCACGGCCCCCTGTGCGATTCGATGCGCGACGATGCCGCCCGCAATATCCATCTGGCTCAGCACCCAACCGCCGAAAATATGGCCATTGGCGTTGATGTCGGCGATGCGCGGCATCACGCGCAACACCACATCGTCGCGCTTGTCAGTCATCCAGCGGGACCTCGTCCTTCAACCGGTCCATCACCTGCTCGTCATGGCCGGTGCCATGCGATAGGAAGGCGAGCGCCATCAGCCCCGTGCCCAGCATGAAGGTCAGCCACACCCCCAATATGGTCGCGATGATCATATGGATCGGCATGGTTTCCGACCGATAATAGAGAAAGAGCAGCGCCAGCGCGGTGCAGGCCGCGCCCCCCAGCGCCATCCACGCCATGATGCGGCGAAACCGGGTCCAGGCCACGGCGGCGATCTGCGGATCATCGAGCGCTTGCTTGCGTGTCATCCCTTTTCTTTGGCCCGCGAAAGTGGGATCATCAAGCGCCTGAACCAAATTATAGGGCAGAAGGAGAGCAGCCATGACGATTGCAGCGATTTTGCGGGGCAAGGGGGGCGATGTCGTCCAGGTGCGGTCCACCGATACGGTGTTGTCCGCTGTCCAATTGCTCGCCGATCGGCGAATCGGCTGCGTGCCCGTGGTCGATGATGGCGAAGTGGTCGGCATCTTTTCCGAACGCGACCTTGTCTATCGCGTGGCCACCGATGGCGCAGCGGCGCTCGATCACCCGGTTGGCGACCTGATGACCTCGCCCGCCATCACCGTCGATGACAAGATGCCGGTGATCCATGGCCTCTCGCTGATGACCAAGCGGCGCATCCGCCATCTGCCGGTCGTGGTCGATGGCCAGTTGGTCGGCCTGATTTCGATCGGCGATCTGGTGAAATTCCGCATCGACAGCATCGAATCGGAAGCCAGCGCTCTGCGCGACTATATCCAGACGGCTTGAAACAGGCGGCGCGCGCCGTCGGTTCAGGCGGGTGCCGGGGCCGGGGGCGCGCGCCGCACCACCAGCGCGACCAGTTCCATCACCGTGGCGCGCGAACACAACATCAATGCCGCGAGGAAGGCGACGCCGCCCGTCGGCACCAATATCGCGAGCCGAATCGGCGCGGCCAGCGGCGGCAGCAGAAAATCAACCGCCATCACGACACCCGCCATCAACACCGAACAGCCCAGCGCCGGTGCGGCCGCGCGGACCAGATCGATGAGGCGCAACCCCATCGGCGCACCCGCCAGCCGCGCGGTGATCGCGGTCAGAATCGGAAAGGCACCCAGCCACGCCCAGGCGAGGCCAATCGCGCCGAATTTGATGCCGATCAGAAAAGATACCGGCATCAGCACCGCACCGACCGCCGCGACTCGCGCCGTGGTGCCGGGCCGACCCAGCGCATTGCTCACCGGCGCAAACATCACCTGCACCGTCATGAACGGCATGGCGAGCGCGAGAATCGCGACGAACGGGGCCATCTCCAGCCATTTCGCGCCGAACAATGTCTCGACCAGCGGCTCGGCCGTCACCGCCATGCCCAGATAGACCGGACAGGAAATCAGCAACAGCAACCGCACCGCCTTGCAGAAGGACCAGGCAACGCGCGACGGATCTTTCTGCATCCGCGCATAAGCGGGGAAGGCGACATCGTTGAGCGGCGGGATGAATTTGCTGACGAAAATCTGCGTCAGGAACAGCGCTTCGGCATAGAGGCCAAGCTGATGCGGCTCCAACACCCGCCCGCCGATGAAGATGTCGGCCTGACTCTGCGCGATCCAGAACAGCTGGCCACCCAGCAATGACGCGCCATAAGTCACCATCGCCCCGGTCCCGCGAAAATCGAAACTGGGAATCGGCCGGAAACCCGTCGCCAATATATAGCCCAGCCCCTTGATCCAGAATCCCGCGATCGGCGCGAACACCAGCGTCCATACTCCCCAGTCGGACAGCGCCCCATAGAGCGCGACGGCCGCCGAGGCGAAGGCCGCGATCAGGTTGACCAAGGCAGGCCGCTTGAAATCCAGCGCCCGTCCCATGATCGCTTCGGGAATCGAGATGAAGGGGGTGGATAGGTAGAGCAGGGCCTGCACCCGCAGCAGGTCCGCGACCATCGGCTGGTCATAATAGTCCGCCGCGATCGGCGCGATCGCCAGTTGTAGCGCGGCCAGTGCGCCATTGAGCAGCAGCATGATGCCGAATGCCTGCCGCAACCGATGCGGCGTGACCGAATCGGACTGGACCAGCGCGCTCACCAAGCCATAGCCATTCAAGAAGGTCGCGAAGTTCAGGATCACCTGCGTCATGGCGAACAGGCCATAGTCCGCCGGATCGAGCAAACGGATGACCGCCAGGGTCACGACCCAGCTCATCATCTGCGAGACGATCTGACTGCCGGAGCGCCAGAAGATCGCGCTTCTTATGCGCGCGCCGAATCCCGCGTCATTCGCGTCGGCATCCTGCAAACTCATTCTCTCTGTCACCCTTGACCATGGCCGCCGTCGAACCGGGTCTAGCCTGTAACCTGCAAAAATTTCTGAAACAAAAATGCAAAAAGCGTTTGACGGGTCAGGCCTCCCCCCTTAGAGGCGTGTTCACCGGACGGGGCGCTGCTGTATGGAAGCGCTCTGGAAGGTTGCCACTATGGCGGGACGCTGGTTCACCCGGACCGTAAGGATCGGGTGGGATTGGTTGTCCGGTTTTTAGTTTGGCGGGTTCTTTGACATTGTTGGTTTAGATGAAGGGACATGTGGGCGGCGGCTCCGGTCTGCCACGGCTTTCAGGCGTGGTATGGTCGGTTAAATTTAGGCCGTTCCTTATTGGAGCCTATCGAGCTTGCTTGGTGGGTTGTCTATATGTCTCAATATATATCCACTAGTTTATATATTGTGCAGGAATGGCTCCTGAAAATGAGCGGTTTTTGTTGGCCCTATTCCGGCTGGCAAGAATCGGACATCAAACTTGAGAGTTTGATCCTGGCTCAGAACGAACGCTGGCGGCATGCCTAATACATGCAAGTCGAACGAGACCTTCGGGTCTAG
>NZ_JAVDWV010000011.1:0-173391 GCF_031457465.1 Sphingobium xenophagum | reverse complement strand
ATCCTGCTGCGACAATTTGTCCGCTACGCCCTGATCCTTGGCGGGTTGCGCCTGTTCCAGCTTCTGCTGGAAAGTGGCGGCCTTCTGCGGCGCGACCTACAGGCGGCTGCCTGACCATGTTGCAAGCGGTCAAGGATGGGCCTGCCATCGTCGCCTGCAACAGTTGTCGCTTCTCTGCCGAGGAGCGACAGGACGCTGACGGCATGGTCGGCGGAGGGCGGTTGGTGGCGGCGCTGCGCCGGGTCAAAGCCAGTTCCGACCGCTATGATGGAGTGGACGTGCAGGAGATGCCCTGCCTGTTCGCTTGCAAGGATCATTGCACCATCCATCTGCGTGCGCCGGGCAAGATCAGCTATGTGCTCGGCCGGTTCCTGCCCGATGAAACGGCGGCAAGGGCCATCCTCGACTATGCCGTGGGTTATGCACAAAGCGAAGATGGGCAGGTGCCCTATGCGCAATGGCCCGACGGGGTGAAGGGTCATTTCATCACCCGCGCGCCGCCCATTGGTTTCGTCGCGACATAAACCACCCGCGCATTTCAATGCTCCAACAGGGTATTGTTCGAAAACCGGTAGTATGGCGCCGCACGATCAAGCGCAGGCCGGTGAGATTACCTTCCGCCGGGGCACCGATACACTCACAGGCAACCAGCCGCCTGCTGTATCGCTCGCTGCAGCGATCGCGTTTTGGCTATGAACGATTCTCAACCCAAGTTCCCGTTTAACAAAAAGTGCCAACGCACTTCCGAAAACGCAATAGATGCGCCGTTCAGCCTTAAAATCACGTTCCCCGACAACGGACGCTCGGCCTGCTTCGTTGCCGTAAGATTCGGCTGTATGGCAATTTCCCGATTGCATCGCATCGCTGAGGCGACAGTCCTTCTCAAAAATAGAGGCGCGCTCCGAGCCTGGTGCGCGCCTCAGTCTTATCCTGGAGGTTTCTTACTTGCTCGACTGTGCCTCGCGGCTGCCTGTGCTCCCGGCGGCGGGTTGAGCGGCAGCGGTCTTTTCCTGCTGCTTGGCTTCCTTTTTCACTTCTGATTTGCCCATACCGGAGACGAGCGCATCGCCGCTCCCGGAAAAGTTTACCGCAGGAAGCGTTGCGGTGCGATTGCCGACATCGACCAACACCTGTTGAACGACACCCGTGCCGCTGGCGCGGACATCCTGAACAGTGCCGATCACGCGGCCCCGAACGTCCTGCACGGCCATGCCCGGTTCGATGGCGAACATGCTCGCGGCGTTCGCGGCACCCGACCCGGCAAGCGCCAACTGGCTCAGTCCGCCCTGCGCCGAACCTGTGCCGTTCGCGCTGCCTGAGGCAGCGCCTGACGCGGTGCCCGCCGGGTTCGCGGCTCCTGAGACGGCATTTCCTGCGCCATTCGCGGCACCGCGGGCCTTCCCTGCGGCCTGGCTCGCCGTGCTGTGAACCCTGCCCGCCGCTTGCCCTGTGGTATCGCGGACAAAATCGGTGCCGACAGCCTGAATCTCGGCACTGCCGCCAGCCGACCCCGAAGCGCTGCCACCGATCGCGCCCGACATGGTCTTGTCGATGATGTTCGCGTCTCCTGCTGCTGAACCATTGGCGCTGCGGGTAGCCCGTGTATCGACCTTGGCCGATCCGCTACGGCGATCCACGCTGGGGTCGATGCGAGTTTCGCCCATGGTGCTTCCCATGCCGCCAAGCGAACCGGTGACGCCGCCGATCGTACCGCCCAAACTGCCGCCGAGGCCGCCACTCCCTCCCAGAAGCTGCGCCGATGCGGGTGCCGCTATGGACATGGCAACAAGGATGCTGGTGGTTGTCAGAAAGCTCTTCATGTCAAATCTCCCAAATGCACTGCGGTCGGGAGGACAACGGAGGCCAGTCGGAATTTAATCCCGGCCAATCCGAAAAACTTCAGGGTGTTCGGCATGCGCCACAAATCAGGCCACGACCGTAGACGTTGTCCGTGCCTTTGGCACCAAGATCGCGCGCTTCCATATCGAGCGCCTTGATCGCCGCAGCGCGGCGTGCAGGGACAGGTGCCGTATAATGCTGTGCAAGCCGCGCCGCGACCAGAGGGGAGGCAAAGGAAGTGCCCCGCACCCGGACAGTCTTTCCGCCTGGTGCGGCAGCCAGCATATCGGCTCCGGGCGCAGCATAATCGAGATGCAGGGCGCGGCTGGCCTCAGGCAAAGCGCGCCCTCTTCTGTCGACGCCGGTGACCGCAATCACACCCGCATAGGATGCAGGATAAGACGGCGGCGCGGCCGGACCGTCATTGCCGACAGCCGCGACGATCATCAGCCCCTTGGCCTGCGCGCTGGCAATCGCTTTGCCGAGCAGGGGATTGGCTGGACCCACCAGACTGATCGTAACCACGGGCACGGCGCGCTGCACGAACCAGCCCAGCGCCCGCGCAATCGCGGTAGCGTTGCCACCTGCCGGATCGCTACCATAGACGTCGGCAACGAGTAGCATTTTGCCCGCCGCTGCGCCGCGTACCATACCCGATCCTATCAGCAGCGATGCGATGGCTGTTCCATGAGGGTTGGCCGAGGGCGCACCCCTGGCAAAGCCCTGTGCCTCGATAGCGCCCGTGATTGCGGGATGCGCGCCGACACCCCCATCGATCATGCCGATGGCCGGTCTGGCGACGGTGCGGGTGGATGCCCGCGCCCCGACTGCCATCTGCTGTGCTGGCATTCCGCTTTGTACATAGAGGTTGTCCGCACTGATATCGGCAGTCGGCAGCAACTTGCGCAAGGATTTTATGGCGTGACCAAGTGTTTGGCCTTTCGGCACAGCGAGGCGTGCGACATCGATGTCGATCCCTTCGATCGTCTCGCGATCCAACAGCGCAAAGCCTGCCTGACCGGCTGTGGTCACATCCTCCGCGCTGGCGTCCATTACGATCAGCACGCCACTGACGGCCGGATTACGCTGCTCATCGAAGGCGATGCTGCCGCGACTGGTGCGGACGAGTGCTTCCAACCGGTCCAGCCTAATCTCCGTCAGGCGTTGCGTCAGATCACCGACCGGCAGCTTGTCAAGGTCCGTCCGGGGCAGGCTGTTCAGCGTGCGCCCTATAATGCCGACTGGCACCACAAGTTGTGCCGCCAGCATCGCGGGAACTGTGCCCGCAACGCACAACAACATATATTTGAGCATGGGGGAAAGCGATTTCATGTCTCCGGCATAGCCTTTGCCTTGCTCAAGGGAAAATATTTGTGGTCATGTTTACGTCTTGGGGATGAAACGGCCGGGTTGGTCCGTTTCATCCCCGGTAAACAACGATTGGAAAGCGGCCTGATGGCGTTCGAGCGCGATTTGCTAGCACTGCTCCCAAGGCTGCGGCGCTTTGCGGCAAGCCTATCCCGCAATCCGGCGGACGGCGACGATCTGTGTCAGGCATCGATCGAGCGCGCGCTCAAATCCCGCGATCATTGGCAGGCAGGAACGAGACTGGATAGCTGGATGTACCGGATCATGCGGAACCTGTGGATCGATGAAGTACGCGCCCGCACGCGGCGTAGCCAGACCTTCGTTGCAGAAGAAGGGGGCCTTGCCGTCGGCAATGATGGCGACAAACAGACCGAGATGGCGGTCGAAATCGGCAATGTGGGGCGCGCTATGGAGAAGCTGCCCGCTGAGCAGCGCGAGGTGATTGCGCTCGTTCTGGTGGAGGGTTTTGCCTATAAGGAAGCTGCCGAGATCCTCGATATTCCGATCGGAACGCTAACATCGCGCCTGTGCCGGGGACGGGATGCCCTCATGGTTCATCTGGGAGAAGCCGCGTGAAGATCGACCGCGAAACGCTGATGGCTTATGCCGATGGCGAACTTGATTACATGAGTGCGAAGCGTGTGGAAAGAGCGATGGCGGCGCAGCCAGAGCTTGCCGAACAGGTCGCGGCGCACCGCGCTTTGCGGACGACGCTGGCCAATCACTTTGCCCCCGTGATCGACGCACCGTTGCCCGAAAGGCTAACGACCCCGCTGGATGAAACTGTGGTGCGGCTCAGGGGAGCGCCCCAACGGCTGTTCTTTTTCCAGGTAAAGAGCCTCGCCGCTCTAGCGGCTGCGCTGGTGATCGGGCTGTTGCTTGGGCAGACGATACCTTTTGGCGGTTCTGAACCGGTGGGGAACCAGGAGGGCAGGCTGGTGGCGCAGGGTGATCTGGTCAGGGCATTAGACACGCAACTGGCCTCCACGCAATCCGGCGATGCCGCGACGCGGATCGGCCTGACCTTTAGGGATCGGGAGGGGCAGGTCTGCCGGACGTTTGACGGGGCCGCACTCTCCGGGATCGCATGCCACGTTGCAGGGAGATGGCACCTCAAGCGCACCAGCGCTCGCGAGGAGCAGGAGACGCCAGCCTATCGTCAAGCCGGCAGCGCGTACATGATGGAGGCCGCGCAACGCATGATGGCCGGCGATCCGATGGACGCCGACGCGGAACGCAAAGCGATGGATAGCGACTGGGAGTGAATGACGTCAGCTCACACCGTCGAGATCGATCCTACGACGCGATTGGCACATCTGCCTTTTGCCTCGCCATCATCAATTGTCGCTGGTAATCTTCCTTAACACACCCAGGAAGGCGAGGCGCGCGGCGGCTATCTGATCGCCGCGCAGCAGCGCGTCTTCCAGATGGGCGGCGGCTATACCCAATTCTTTCAAGCCGACCGTTCCTGCCATTCCGGCGGCGCGATGCGCCATATGCTGTAGATCCTGATCTGAGATGTCGTCTGCCTCGATGATTGCCAGTTCGGCGCGGCATCGCGCGATGAAGCGCGCGCGCAAATGCGCTAGGCGCTCATCCATTTCAGTCACAGGAATTGCCGCGCTTCGGCTGCCAGCGTCATCGGGTCGAATGGCTTTGCCAGTACGCCCGCTGCACCCAGCGCCAACAGGCTGGTAATGTCACGCTGGGAACTGCGCGCGGTGATGAAGACGATCGGAATATCGCGCGTTTCGGCCTGGTTCCGTAGAGCGTGCAGCGTCGCAGGGCCATCCATGCCCGGCATCATGAAGTCCAGCAGGATGAGCGCCGGTTGCCAGGATGCAGCAAGCGCCACGGCATCTTTTCCTGATGCGCATAGCCGCACCTCCAGTTCAGGGTCCAGGCTCAGCGCGATGTCGGCAATCTCACGAATATCGTCGTCGTCATCGACATAGAGGATGGATATCATCGCTCGGCCTCTCCATCGGTTTGCTGCCATAGATGATGGACCGTTCCTACCAACCGCTCAATAGGCGTCCGTGACTTAGTCAGATAGGCCTGCACCGACGCCGCGACATCTGGGTCGGCATCTTGAGCGGAGAAGATAATGACCGGGATTGGGATGCCGCCGGAGACTCGTAGGTTAGGCAACAGGTCAAGCCCGGATCCATCGGCCAAGCCTAGGTCCAATATGGCCAAATCGAACGCACGGTCGGACAAGGCGACTCGTGCGGCCTGGACGCTGGTCACAGACGTCAGGTTAACCTGACCTTCCAAAGCTGTCGCAACCACCCGCAGCACATCAGGATCATCGTCAACATGCAGGACATCTGGCTGGCCTGCACGTTCCCGTTGGGTTATCGTTTGACGGACAGCGGTAACAAGCTGGTCCAGCGGCACGGGCTTTTGCAGCCAATCGACGATACGTAATGCTTCCGCCTCAATCCCACCGTGACGGCTATCAGCCGAAATCATCAGTATAGGTATGTTCTCCATCCCCGGCTGCCTGCGCAGATTGCGAACCAGTCCGATGCCCCCCCCGCTGGGCAGGTTGGAATCGACCAGAACTACTCTGTAGCGGCGGGTCCGTGCCTGTTCCATCGCATCAGTCGTGCTATGAACGATATCGCAGGCCAAGCCAGTAGCCTCTAACGCCTTTGACATCTGCGCAGCCAGTTCAAGGTCACGTTCGCAGATCAATAGCCGGTCCACCGGACCTTCTGCTTCTTCCGGCCGCGCTGCAGGTAGGTCAATGTGAAACTGGGACCCCTTGCCCAATTCGGAATCGAAACTGATTTCGCCGCCCAGTTTGGTGACGATTTCCCGGACGATACTAAGCCCCAGACCGGTGCCGCCTTTTTGTCGTGTGTTGGATGAATCGGCCTGTGCGAACCGATTGAAGATGCGCGACCGAAACGCCTCGTCGATACCTGGTCCCCGGTCGCAGATACTGATCCTGTGCCGGTTCTTGTCTGACTGGGCTATGATATCGACCGTCTCGCCCGGCGGCGAAAATTTGGCGGCGTTGGAAATGAGGTTGGCTAACACCTGCATTAGCCGGTCGGAATCGGCCCACAAATAGGCATTGATCGGCACTGGTCCAAGATTGAGCGACACCTTGAACCGGTCCGCATAACCCCGATTCTGCTCGACTGCCTGCTGCAGGATCGCACCCAGATCAACATAGCTGTTATTGAACGTCATCTGGTCCGAATCGATCTTTTCGATATCCAGAATGTCGTTGATCAGGCGAACCAGCCGCTCGGCGTTATCATGGGCTATTGTGATCAGCCGCTGCGCGCGATCGGGCATCACACCGCCAGCACCGCCGACGAGCAGTCCCAGCGACCCCGCGATAGACGTCAACGGCGTCCGCAATTCATGGCTGACACTGGCGACGAATTCCGCCTTCAGCCGTTCAACGCGCTTGCGTTCGCTGATGTCGCGCGCCACCACCACATAATGGATACCATCGGCCAGCAAGACAGCTGTGACCGCAACATCACACGGGAAAACGGTACCATCTTCGCGGCGGCCCGGTATTTCCTGAAGATAGCCAGGCTCGCCTTCCACCAGCCGCATATTACGCAGATAGGTGGCGACTTGGCCGCGGGGCGGTGGATCGGCGAACAACATGCCGACATCGCGCCGCAGCAATTCATCGGCCGTGTAGCCATATATACGGCTCGCTGCCTTGTTGACTCCTTCGATACTTCCGCTGGGGTTAAGGATCAAAATGGCGTCCATTGCACCGTCGAGAATGGCCTCGCGTCGCCGCGAAAGATCGTCCAGCCGCGCGAGCGCGGCAGCGCGGGCGCGAAAGGCTCGGAAAATGATCAGTCCACTGATGCACAGTAAGGTGGTCAGCAGGCCCAGCAGCAGGAAACTGTGCAAGCGCAATTTGGATTGGGCTTCATCGGATTCTTTCGAGAGGATAACCAGGCGCCCCTCCTCCGCCCGTCGCAGCTGTCCAATTTCAGCACGGATGCCATCCATCAATCGTTTGCCGTCGCCACCGATCACCATTGCTTGCGCGCCGGCAAAATCATTATTTTGACGTAGCGCGATCGTGCGGGCGGAAAAAGCCAGCTTCTGCTGGGTTAGATCGCGCAGCCGCGTCATGTCGCTTCCAACTGCCGCTGGTGTCTGTAACTTCTCCACCTGCGCCAGCGTTGTGTCCATCTGTTGGCGGGCCTTCAGATAGGGATCGAGAAAGCTGGGATCGCCGGAGAGGAGATAGCCACGCTGCCCGGTTTCGATATCCTGATGTTCTGACAAAATGATCTGCAACATGGCGCGGCGCTGATAAGATAAGTCAACAACACGCCTTAATTCCTTGGCATCATTCGCCTGCACCATCATCATGGCCGCTACAAAAAAGATGATAATCGGAATGCTGATCGCCGCAATAATCGCGACAAGGCGACGCCACTGAAGGAAACGTATCATTCTGGCATTCCTTGATAGACCCGGACATAGTCGATTTCCAGCTTAGCAGGCAGGGCTGTTTCGTCGATGCCCTGCGCACCGCCCCATAGCCCGCCGATGGCCAGATTAAGGATCAGGAACATCGGCCGATCGAACTGCACGCCCAGTTCTGCCGGGCGGATGGTGAGCGTAGGCCTGTCATCCACCCCGATCCGGATGAGATCGCGGGTCCAGTGCAATTGGTAGCGGTGAAATTGCGTGCAGGCGTCCGCGATTGCGGTGGTGGCTGTGGGATGATCGCCGCGCCGGAAATTGCGTTCCGCAGTCTGGATGGAATGATGCACTACCCCGGCATCGCTCCCGACATGCTCGGCAATGTCGATTTCGCCACCATGCCAGCGGCCACTTTCCTGCGCGGGCAGAAGCCAGATGGCTGGCCATGTACCGCGTCCGCACGGCATGCGCGCATGTATTTCAAAAAAGCCGTAAGTCCAGCTTTGCTTCCCGCGCGTGATCAGTCGACCAGAAGTATAGGCCTGACCGCCCCAGTCGGAAAAGGCCGCGCGATCCAGCGTCTCGGCATGGGCTTGGATGATCAGCGCACCCTTCGTTACCCGCACATTGCGGGGACGACGGCGCGCATAATATTGCGCTTCGCCATTATACCAGCCCTTGCGATTGCGGTGCGTGTCATAGGCCCAACGACGCGGATCGGGTTCGACACCGCTATCGAACTCGTCGGCCCATGTCAGTTGATAGTGGGGCGGGACGGTCAAAGCCGCCGATGGCGCAGGCGATGGTCCGTCACGCATGGCTGCGGAAGGCTCGGGAACGCAGCCCGTCAGGAGCAATGGCCCGACCCAGCGCGCAGCGCTCCCATGACGGTGCAGCGCCAAGCCACCAGCAGCCTAAAAGACGCGGCTGACGCCTAGCGACGCATAGGGTCTCGCATTCCGCCCCGCCTGTTCGCTCGCGCCTGCGGAAACCTGCCCTTCCCATCCGCCACCCAACGGCGTGGCGACATGGGCACCCAGACTGGCGCGCGTATAGGTCGGATCGCCCTGTACTATGCTCTCTACACCGACACGCGTTCCGCTGCTGGCGCTGACCAGGCGGGTCAGTCGCAACTGCGCGATGTATGATTCGTTGCGCACGCCCCACGAACCGAACCATCCCATCCGCCATTGATTGCCCAGCGCACCGTCTGTCTGCAATCCTGCGTCGAACCGGGTGCCGCGCAGTTTGTTACCCCGATCATTCGGATCCAGGTCGGTATCTGTAATGCGCGGCCCGGCGGATATATTTGCCCAGCCCCAATCGCCCGACATTTGATAGACCAGCGCGATCTCTGCGCCGATATAGGTGGCTTCGATCCGCTCGCTGGTGCGATAGCGATATGTGCCACCATTGACGCCTGCCCGAACCGCCAGCCCGTTACCCAAGGAGTCGCCGGGCAGGGCCATCAGCCCGCCAACATAGCCGCCTGCCCCATCCCCAGCTCCGCCACCGGCATATAGTACCCCACGATCCTGAGCGTTGGCGGGGGCCATGCACGACAGCAGTGCCAAGCCGCATAAAAAGGATCGCGTCATTTAATAAAGGCTCCGAATGCGCACAGGACATCTGGCTTTCATCAATGATCATAACGACAAGGCGTGAAGGTGCGACAGCTTATTTTTGCTTAAGCATCGATTAGGCGTGTTTCTCACAAGATCAAGCGATTGAAGGCTTTTTTCCTGTTATGGTTTGCCAGCTAAGGTAAGGTTGGCCACCGTTGCAGACAGGGAGGCGACAAGGATGATATCGTCGGGATCCCGGCATAGCGAACGACCGCTCAACGTGCTGCTGGTCGATGATGATGATCTGTTCCTGGAATATTTGACCTGGGAATTGGAAACGCTCAACTGCACCGCGCAGTGCGCGATGGATGCGGAAAAGGCGCTAACGCTACTCCAGGACAATGTTTTCGACATGGTCGTTACCGACTGGCAGATGCCAGGGATGGATGGCATAGCGCTGGTAGAGCGTATCCGCGCGCTGCATGGCCGTGATCGCTTCCTGCACGTGGTCATGACCACCGCCAGGGGTGATAGCCAAACTATCCGCCACGCCCTGAACGCGGGCGTGGACGATTTTCTGTTCAAGCCCCTCGACCGCATCCAACTGGAACTGGCGATGGCATCGGCCCGGCGCAACGTTGCACTACATTACCGCTTGCAGCGTCGTAATCACCATCTGGCCGCTGCCAACGCCCGCACGCGGGAAGCCTATCGACGGGTCCAGGCAGATCTTGATGCCGCGGCAGCCCTCCACCGGCGGCTTTTGCCCGATCAGGACAGCCATGGGCCCTTGCAGGTGGCATGGACCTATCGGCCGGCCCAGCATATCAGCGGGGATACGATCGGCCTGATCCCTTTACGCAACGGCGCGCATCTTTTCTTCCTGGCTGATGTCCAGGGCCATGGCGTGCCCGCTGCACTGGCATCCTTTCATATCCATCACCGGCTCTCGCAACTCGCGCCCGATACGCCAGCCGCATTGTCGCAAGCGATCAGTGACCTCAATCGGGAAATTGAAGGGCAGCAATCGGAAAGCTATGCCACGCTGATATGTGGTCTGCTCTTTCCGCAAAGCGGCGAGAGCTGGATCATCTGTGCAGGCCATCCCCCTCCATTCATCATGCATCTGGAGGACGTCGCGCCGTTGGTGCTCGAAGGGACATTTCCGCTTGGCTGGTTCCCTGACGCCAATTTCGATCCCATGCCGTTCCAGCTTCGACCCGGTGACCGGCTCATTCTGTATTCCGATGGCGTGACCGAATGTTGCGATACACAAGGCACGATGTTGGAACAGTCGGGCTTGCGGGCCCTGCTCGACGCCGCCAGATCCTATCCGATCGACCAGATGGTGCAGCAGGTTGATGCCGCTTTGCGGACCAGGCGCGGTCCAGCGGGACTGGAAGATGATATCTCGCTACTCGCGCTGGAAATATCCACGAACCAAATACAGGGAACGGCATGACCATCATCACACTCGACGGCGACCTGGCAATCATCAAAGTGACAGCCGCCCGACTGGACGCTGCCGCCGGCCCCGCCTTCAAGGCCGATATCCAGGCGCAGCTGAATGGACGGGCCAAAAGGGTGTTGCTGGACATGGGCGACGTCAGCTTCATGGACAGTACAGGACTCGGCGTGCTGGTCTCACTCCTCAAGATGCTGGGAAAGGATGGCGCGCTGGCGGTGGCAGGGGCTCAGCCATCGGTGCGGCGTCTGTTCGAACTGACCCGGCTGGATACCGTATTCAGCCTGACGGATAACGTGGACTCTGCCAGGGCCGTGCTAGGTGACTGAGCCTGATATCGTCGAAATTCCGGCGCGGCTGGGCGCGGTGGCACAGCTTGCTGACCATCTCAAAGCCAGTTGTGCCGCTGCCGGGGTAGCGCCCCAGGCCGCGATCGACCTGGAATTGGCGCTGGTCGAAGCGGCCAATAATATCATCCTACACGGCTATGCCGGGCGCAGCGACGGAACGATCCGGCTGGCGGTGCGCCAAGGGCATGGAGTCGTGGAACTGGACCTGACCGACCTTGGCATTCCTATGGAGGATGGGCAGATGACGATGTGTCGCCCCTTTTCGCTGGAGGCAGAAAGCGGGCGCGGTATCCAGATCATCCAGTCCTGTATCGACGTGATCGACTATCATCGCAATGCTGGCGTCAACCGCCTGTCTTTGAAGAAGTTTTTTGATCCCTCCACACCAACCGGCAATCCCGCCCTTGGCTGACCAGCCGCTGGCAAAGCGGTGCCGCATCTGGCGCAGCCAATGGCCCCAGTTGCAGGCGATAGAGCGAGCGGAACGGTTCAATCCGCACGCCAATGTCGGCCGGGTCACCCAGTTCGCGCAGAACCTGCCGCCCCTCGCGCGCTGCGCGGGCCTCGCTTTGGTAGGCGCCGATCTGAACATAAGCGCGCTTTTTATCGGAAGCCCGCGGCGCAGCGCGGGATGCCAGCTTGCTCACCGAAGGTAATGGAGCCGGGGGTGTTGGGGTGCTGGGCGCAACGGTTGATATGGCAGGGGATGAACCGGACCGGGGCGTGCCGCCTGTTTCCTGTTCCAGCGTATCATCTTCGATGTTGACCACCAGCAGGCCACCGGCCGCTAGCACAAGCGCAAAAAGCAGATGACTTCGCCCTTTGCGCAGGCCGTCCCGCCAACTCATGCTTGATGCTCCGGTTGCCACAGCGCTGCGCGGACCATGATGGACATGGCGAGGATATTGTTCAGGCCCCACAGTCCGTTGGCGATCAGGCCGCCCGGCGTGTAGCTGCCGATGTCCAGCCGCCAAGCCAACGTTGCCCAAGCCAAGCCCAGAACGGTCAGGGTCATGATCGCGATTTGCGGCCAGACCAAGTGCAGGAAATTTCCATCCTGTCGTTCCTTGGGCGTTACCGGAAATTTGATCTGTTGGTTGCGTAGCACCGCCCACAAGGCACGCAGGGAAATAGGGAATGAAGCCAGATAGCTGACCTTCCCCTTATAGCCGGACATGCCCCATGTTCCTGCAAGAAACGCCAGCTCATTGGCAATCAGGAAAGGCAGGGCGTGGCGGAAGAAGTCGCCGGTATAGGCGCTCACCGGAGCGACACCCAGGAAAAGATACACCAGCGGCGCGAGCAGGAAAATGCAGTTCCACACCGCCCCCAGATAAGACCAGAAAGTGGTCAGATACATCAGCCTTTGTCCCAGCGACATGCCCGGTGCAATGACGGGATTGTCATGGAAGAATATGTCGAGGCTGCCGCCGGCATATTTGAACCGTTGGATGGTCCAGGTCAGCAAGTCCTGCGGAGAGAGCATCTTCGATTCTACCTGCGGATGCAGCACGGATTTCCAGCGACGATGTTGGTCCTGATGCAGGACGATGGACGTGTAAATGTCCTCCGACACATGGAATTTATATGGCGTGAGTTCTTCGGCTTGCGCCGCCTGCCAGCGCGCCAGCGCCTGGGCTTGGGCATTGCCGCTGCGCCGGGTCAGGCGTGCCAGGCGCGAACGGGTCTCGCCGCTTGTCTTGGCGACCGCATCGCCATAGGCCTTTAGCGCCACGAACATGATGGCCTCGCGCCGATGCAGCGATGCCGCGCCACAGCAGAAGGCGGCGTTAAACGCATTGCGCCGCCGCTGGATGATGTCGTAGAATAAGGCTGGGTCATTGGCAAAGGGGTCTTCGCCTACTCGAATTTCGCCAAAGATCCATTCGGTGGCGCTGCCCAGCCATCGTCCAGGGCGTCCTATGCGTCGCGTCATCCAATGGGTCAGGGTCTCGCCCTCGGGCAGGTCATAGAACCATTGCGGCGTCTGAACGAACGCCACGTCGGGGTCGCGGAAATAGCCCAGCGTCCGTTCCAGCAACGTGGGGAACGGCCGGGTATCCGCGTCGCAGATCAGGATGAAGTCACCGCTGGTATGTTCCATGGCGTTGCGCAGATTACCAGCTTTGAAGCCGACATTATTGTCGCGTGTTATATAGCCCACCGCCTCTTCCTCCGCGATGGCCTGCATGGTTGGGCGACGTCCATCGTCCAGGACATGGACATGCAGATCGATCGGGTGGGGGTAACGCATCGCCTTGGCATCGCGGATGCTAAGACGAACCAGTTCTTCGTCTTCATTATAGGTCGCGATGAAGACATCGACGGCCACGGGCCGATCTAGTCCATCGGAATCCGCCACGCACTGGTTGATCCCTTCCGGCGGCGGCAGGATAGGGAAATCTTTCACTTTCCAAAGATTGAGCGTGAACAGGATCAGCCCGAAATAGGCGCAGCTTTCCGCCAGCAGCAGCGGAACGGCGAACCACAAGGCATCCCAGTTGAGTGATTGAGTCCAGCGCCAGTGGATATACCAAGCCCCCAGCGCCAGGCTGGCAATTCCTAATATTTGCCAGATTTTCTCCCGCACAAGCGAATTGGGCAGCGGAGGAGGAGGGCGGCGATGCTCGAACTGGGTGAAATAAAAAGTCAAATCCGCCCTCTTCTGAAGGCCTTTGACGAGAATTTGTCCAAACTGGAATCGAGAGCTGCCATATTGATATCCTAGATTTTTGTTCCTCGGAAACAAGGATCGAACAAGGTTAATGAAATTATCATTATTTTTCACAATGTTGATCCGTGGGACGAGTGCTGAACTTCAACAGCGCGAACATTGGAAAGTAGGGAGAATAAAACATATCAAGAACGGCTTGCCGTGCCATTCACAGACGATGCAGCAGCGGTAGGCCGAAGACTCTTTTTGTCTCACCTGGGCAATCTTTGGGGTTTGCAGGCAGGTGCTGTCGTTCGATCATTCGCCCATGGTCGAGAAATGAATCAACGGAAGTGGATCTCGATTTAGTGTTGATGTTAAGCGGCGAGCTTGCGCTTTTGCAAGTGGCAGGCTTTCTCAAAGGGGCCCACTTCTAACGGTATTCATATTCAAAAACCTGGCAAGCAACATCTAGATATTGCCATTTGGCACTTTTATCCTATATGATGCCATATGGAGGCGATCATGAGCATGTTGCAACCCATCGAGACGGTCCCGGCGCCGTTCCGGCCTGAGCCTGTCACGCAGGATGAAGGCGGCGCGATGTTTCGTGCGGCCCTTAACCTGTTCGCCAAGTGGGGCGTCACGGACGAGCAGGCTGCTATGCTGACCGACATGCCGGTGCGCAGCTTCCGTCGCTGGAAGGCCGAAGGGCCGGGCCGCATCTCGCGTGACGGCCTTGCGCGCCTGTCCAACCTGATGGGCATCCACAAGGCCTTGCGGATCATCTTTCAGGAGCCACAGCGCGGCTATGACTGGATCAAGGCGCCCAACGCCGCCTTCGATGGCGCGAGCGCGCTGGCGGTCATGCTGGGTGGCGAATTGACCGACATCATGCGGGTGCGGCGCTATCTGGACGCGGAGCGCGGCGGCTGGTGACGGCGACTAATGGTCCGCCGTTCAACAGGGTCGAATGGGAGGGTGCGGTCAGGATCATCCGCAGCATCTATCCTCCCATTGATCTGTTCGAGGACATTGCGGACCCTGCCGACTGGCCCCTTCTCATCTCCGCCGAGCAGAAGACGAACCCGCGGATCATGACGTCGGTCGGCAATATCGATCTCGTCCCTCCAGCGCGACGGGTCGGCGGCATTGGCGCCTCCTATCTCATGGCCTCATTCACGCATGTTAGTCCCGATCGACCAAGCCGGTTCTCTGCCGGACATCATGGCGTGCTCTATGTTGCGCGCAGCTATGAAACCGCGCTGTTCGAGACGATCCATCATCATGCCCGCTTCATGGCCCGAACGGCCGAGCCTGCCGGATGGACATCGCAGTTTCGGGAAATCATTCTGAAGGTCGATGCCGATTTGCATGATCTCCGAGCGGATGCAGCAGCATTCGGCGCCTGCCTCGATCCCGACAGCTACGAAGCAGCACAGCAACTCGCCGCGACGCTGCGCAATTCAGGCTCGGACGGTATTGCCTATCCAAGCGTCCGGCAGGCCGGTGGAGAATGCGTCGCGCTTTTCTATCCGGATTGCGCCTCGAGCCCTGTTCAGGGTCGGCATCTCGACTATCACTGGAACGGCAAGCGGGTCGATCTTGTTCGGGATGCAGGAAGCGGCGCTGTGTTCAGGGTGGTAGAGGCCGCATGACCCGAGCGCCCACCAGATGAATGACACTGCAAACGATCGCCACGCGCAGGCGGCCCGCCTGTTGAGCACGCATCCAGATTATCGGGTGCAGCGGCGCCTAGGCCCCATCACGCATTTCCATGCAGCAAGTCCTGCGGCCTCCAGCCGTATCGGGGTTGCGATCGACGTGGAGACGACCGGGCTCGATCGAGAGACTGACCGGATCATCGAACTGGCTATCCAACGTTTCCGGTTCGATGAACGCGGGCGCATCATCCAGGTCGGGGTGCCCCGGGTCTGGCGCGAAGATCCCGGCATACCGATCGATCCGAAAATCACCAGCCTGACCGGTCTCACTGATGCGGACGTTGCGGAGCAGCAGATCGACGAACCGGTCGCTATCGACATTCTCTCCTCCGCCGACATCATCGTCGCGCACAATGCCGCCTTCGACAGACCATTCGTGGATCGTCGCCTGCCTGCCATCGCTGGCAAGCCCTGGGCCTGCTCGATGGCGGAGCTGGATTGGCTTGGGCTCGGATTCGAGGGGCGGGCCCTTGCCCATCTCGTTTCGCAATGCGGCTGGTTTTATGAAGGGCACAGGGCCGAGAATGACATCCTGGCGCTTCTGTACTTGCTCTCTCACGGCCTGCCGGACGGAGAGACGATCCTGCCAAAGCTGATCGCCTGCTCGGAACAGCAGACCTACCGGGTGAACGCCATCGACGCGCCTTTCGATTCCAAGGACCGGCTGAAATCTCGCGGATATCGCTGGGATGCCACCATGCGTTTCTGGTGGAAGAGCATCGTAGAGCTGGACCGCGACGCTGAACGCGCCTGGCTGATGAGCGACGTCTATGGCGGATATGGGGAACCCGCCTTCCTCCCCATCACGGCTTGCGAGCGCCATCGCTGAACTTCCCGATCATCAGTAGCAATGGGACATTGCGCACGGACTCAGAGAATCTGGATCAGGCCAGCTGATCCTTGAGCTGGCCTGCTGTCAAGCCGCCCAACGATCAAGCTCGGGAAACAACGGTACGGCTGGCGGCAGGCCGGGCTCCACCACATTCGCGTCGAACGTCGCGACAGTCAGCCATTCGACTCGGGCAGCATTGCCTTCGAATCGGACAATGCCAGCGCCGTCGCGTGCTACCTCCCATCGACACTGCATGCCTTCATCATAATAGCCCATGAGCAAAGTGCCGTCGCTCAGACCCACCAGAAACCGCTCATCTTCGTCATAGGGCACCGTCAGCACCGTCTCGACATCGCCGGAGACCCGCAGGCGTACGCTATCTGGAATTGGAGTGATCGAAACGCACATCGCAAAATCCCTCTTTCCTACATGAGAACATATAGCGAACATATCGAGCAGGAAAGGAGTCGGCAATGATGATAATCGACGGATCATTTCTTCTCGGGATCGCGGCGGTGCTGACCAGCATCGCGACTTTGTGGCGCAGCCTAAAAAGGGCGGAAATAAGGATCAGGGGCGGTCGTCCGACTCGCCGCTCAACGACGAGATCGGGCCGTCGCCGGTTCAGGCTGTCTCATTTGGCGTGCCTGTTGCCGGACGATCTAGCTTCGAGCGCAACCGCGCCGTCACCGGCGCGTTCGATCCACTCAAGGAAAGAATATATGACATTGGTCCTTGCGTGCCCCAAGGCAGCACAGCACCCCTATCCCGCACACCCAGCGCCCCGTGCCGAAAGGATACAGGAAGATGCGCCTTCTACGCGCATCTTCCTGCGATCGCGCTATTCTGCTGTAGTCCGGCACCTGTCTGTGGAGACATGACGGAACGGGAGCTGCGAGGGCTGCTGCAGTTCTCTATCCAACTTGGTGGCGCAGCAGCCATTGCCGCCCTCGAGCCCCCGCTACTACCTAAAAAATTCCTGGCAAGAAGTCGGAGCCGCCAAGATAGGCGGTCCATCAGTGATGAGAATGCCGACCTGGCATCATCGCGAAAATCGTTGCCCAGACCCATCACCCAAATCGCAGCACCGTGCCTTGTGTATCGGGGCGGGCGGCCCCGTTGAAGCGCGCTTCCTGCCGAAAGGATGTTGCGTCCAAGCCACGCCTTCGATGACAAATTTTATGGAAAACATTTCGGTTTCAAACCGACTTGGCACTGACGTCGCCGCTGTTACTCTACTCCCGTTCCGCTGAGCAAAGTGACCCCGGCTCTCCTCCATGGCCGGGATGGGCAGCAGCCCGGCAGTGAGCGGACCAATGCGACAGGATCGCGTCGTCAATTTGGACAGTGTCGCCGACAGGCCAACCCATATGAGGAGAAAGTCATGTATATGTCACCGCGTCTTGCAACCTTTGTAGACGACTGCAGGGAAGTTAAGGACGAATTTGCGCTCAAGGCGCTGCTCGGCGAGGCAACGCCATCGTTGGGTTTCGACCAATTCGCCCTCGTCAATCATGTGGATCTAATCGGTCCGCCCCACGACACGATGGTCATCACCAGCTACCCTGAAGGCTGGATAGAGCGATCCCTGCTACGCAATTATTATGTCGATGACCCCGTGCATGCAGCCAGCACTAAAACAGTAACGGCCTTCCTGTGGAGCGTCATACCCGCCATGATCAGGATGACGAAGCGACAACGCCACATCCTGGAAGAGGCCAAGCCATTCGGTTTGCGCGAGGGCTTGACCATCCCGGTGCAGGCGGCCGGCGAATATAGGGGAAGCTGTTCGTTCGCAGGACGCGAGACGGTCAGGCCCACCGCCGACCTGTTCGGGGCGGCTCAAGTCATCGGCATGTTTGCGTTTGAAGCGGCGCGCCGTCTGCAGCGTGCGCGATGGGCACCTGGGACGAAAACGCCCGACATTCCCGCGCTCAGTCAGAGGGAGCTTGACTGCATTGCCCTGGTGGGATGCGGCAAGGGCAATGCCGAAATTGGGGGCATCCTCAATATTTCACCGAACACGGTCCGCCAATATATTGAGGATGCCATGCGCAAATATGATGTCTACAAGCGAACCGAGCTGGTCGTGCGCGCCCTGTTCGACGGACAGATTTGCTACCGCGCCCTCAATATCAGAAGGTAGATTTCCCAAAGCCGCACGCTTTGCGTGCGGCACTATCTTCGCTCCCCCGCTCCCCGCCATCCCTCTTTTTGGAGGAATTGTTCCTTCGTCCCTGTTGCGCGACGCTGACTTGCCAACAGGACAAGGGAGCCGATATGATGCAAATCATTCGAGGCGGGAGCCTCCAGGAACACACCGTTCTTCGATCTATGTATGAGGCGCGCAAGCGCGTCTTCATCGATCTGCTCCGCTGGGACATCCCCGTCCTGGCCGGACGTTATGAAATCGATCAGTTCGATGGTCCATCGACCATCTATCTGATCGCCGCCGAGCGCGACGGCACCCATCTGGGATCGATGCGGCTTCTGCCCACCAGCGGCCCCAACCTTCTTGGCGATATCTTCCCTGAACTGTGCGACCGGGCACCGCCCGCGAGCCCGACGATATGGGAGATATCGCGCTTCTGCCTGTCTCGCGATTTGCGCGCGGCCGAGCGCCGCCAGGTCCGCGATCATCTTGTGACGATGGCGGCGAGCTTCGCGCTCAAGGAAGGCATCGAGAGCTATTGCTGCGTGGCCGACATGCCTTGGTTCAGCCAGATCTTGTCCTTCGGGTGGGAATGCCGTCCGCTAGGTCTTCCAAGGACGCTGGCCTGCGGCATGCTGGGTGCGATGCAGATCATCATCTCGGAAGACACGCCCGCGTTGATGCAAGCCGCCGGCGTGTGGCGCCCTGCCCCCGTTCAATTCGCCGCGGCTGCCGCCGCATAGGAGAAACGACCATGGCACATTTACCCGACATTCCATGTGCAGAGTTTCACGCCGATCTGCTGCTCGACCAGGGCTATTGCATCATCCCGCAGGCCATATCACTGTGCGAAGTTACAGCCCTGGCAAACGACCTCGCCGACGACTTTAGCGCCACCCCGCTTGCGGCGGGGCCATTTTACGGCGACGATACGAAACGCTTTGGCAGTCTGCTCAGGCGGTCAGGCCGGACAAGGGATTTCGTCCAGCACCCCATGATCCTCGATATCGTGCAGAAGGCGCTGGGTCCCTGGTGTGATCATTTCTCGCTCAACCTTACGCAGGCGATTGAGCTGATGCCCGGTTCGCGAAAGCAGGTGCCACATCGCGACCAGGATATGTGGCCATGCAGCCGCCTGGTCGATCCGGCCCTCGGGGTCGAGTTTCTGGTCAATGTAATGTGGCCGTTCACGCCCTACACGCAGGAAAATGGCACAACCCATGTCTGGCCGGGCAGCCACCGGCGCTGCAGTGAGGTTCTGATCGATCCGCACGAATCCATCATCGCCGAGATGGAACCAGGCGCGGCGCTCCTGTTCTTGGGCTCCACGCTGCATGCCGGCGGCGCCAATCGTTCTCTGGTGCCCCGCCGCGGCATGATCATCAGTTACACACTGGGGTGGCTTAAACCTTATGAACTGCAGTGGCTGGCCTACCCGCCGGAAGTCGCCCGCACCTTCGATGCCGATCTGACAGATTTGCTGGGCTACCGCATTCATCGGCCTAATCTTGGCAACTATGAGGGGCGCTGTCCTTCATCGCTGTTGCGCGACCCGGAACAGCATGCCGGCGCGATCGACATGCTGGCCCCCGAGCAGCACACGCTGATCGACGCTTTTCGCTCTGGCGAATTGTCGGCGCCGATCACCGGATGAACAAAAACAGGGATAGATATTCGCATGCATCGACAGGGGAAAAAATGCGACACGAGGACGACGATGTGGAAGGAGCCGCTGCGAGACGGCAGCATAAGCGGCTGGAGACGTGCCGGGCGCTGATCGAGGAACGTCGTCTGATCGAAAAGAGCTTGGGCAGTCACCTGTGCACCAATCCCAACTGGGACATGCTGCTCCATTTGTACCAGGCCGAGCTGGAAGGTTTTGCGGTCTATCAGTCCGCCCTCTGTACGGTCGCCAATATTCCCCATTCGAGCGCGCATCGGTGGACCGCCAATTTGGCCGGACGGAGGATATTGACGCGCCGTCCCGACCCGCGCGACAAGCGACGGATCACGGTGCGGCTGGCACCGCCTATCAAGGACGCCTTAGACCATATCATGGATGGGGCTCGCGCGGCGGCCGCCGCATTCGTCCATCGTTGCGTCGATGATCCAGATGCCATATGATGCGTGATGCTTAATGCGTAAGGATGATGCGATGCGGACGACCCTAGTGATCGATGATGATGTCATGGCGGCGGCGCGCGCGATCGCCGATCATCAGCATAGTTCGATCGGGCGCGTCCTGTCGGATCTCGCTCGCAAGGCGCTCCGTGCGCCCGAAGCGACGCGCACGCGGAACGGGATCAGTCTCTTGCCGACCAAGCTTGGGGTTGTGGTGACGCAGGATATCGTCAACGCCCTGCGTGATGAGGCGCCATGACTTATCTTCTGGACGTCAACATTCTTGTCGCACTGATCGACCCCAACCATGTCGGCCATGAAGCGGCGCACCGCTGGTTCGAAGCGGAAGGCAGCAAATCTTGGGCGACTTGCCCTATCACCGAAAACGGCGTGATCCGGATCGTCGGCAATGTCCGCTATCCCGCAACGCCGGGTTCTCCGGCCGAGGTCGCGACGATCATGGCCCAGATGTGCAGGCTTCCTGGGCACAGTTTTTGGCCGGACGATATCAGCCTGCTGACCGCAGACCATGTCGATGCAAGCCAGATCCTGACGTCAGCGCAGGTGACCGACACCTATCTCCTTGCCCTTGCGGTCGCCAACGGGGGCAAGCTCGCGACTTTTGATCGCCGCCTCACGCCCAAGGGGGTGGCCGGGGGCAAGGACGCGATCCACCTCATTGGACATCAGTGATGCGTACCAACCTTGACCACCTGCCAGCAGCCAAGCAGCGAGAGCTCGAAGAGGTTGTGCGCATCTTGTTCGCCGAGTTTCGGGAGGCGACCGAGAATGCGACGGGCCGCAAAAAGTCGGCCCGCATCCTCAAGATCATCCTGTTCGGCTCCTATGCCCGGGGTGATTGGGTCGATGCGCCCTTCGATGCCAATCAGTATAAATCCGACATGGATATCCTGGTCATCGTCAACCAGAAGGAACTCGCCGATGTCGCTGCCTATTGGTCGGTCGCAGAGCAGCGCCTGATCGACGCCTATCTGATCGAGAAGCGTATCAATACGCCAGTGCATTTCATCGTCCATTCGCTTCAGCAGGTGAACCAGGGTCTCAGCCATGGCCGGGTCTTCTTCATGGAAATCGCCGAACAAGGCATCGCCCTCTATGAAGCAGACGACCGCGAACTGGCCAAGCCCAAGCCCAAGACACCGTCGGAAGCAGCGACTGCGGCGCAGGACTATTTCGACGATTATTTTTCTGAAGCGATGCAAGCATTCGAGGTCGCGAAGTTTGGTGTCGAAAAGTCATTCGTCAGAAAGGCGGCATTTGATCTCCACCAGACCGCTGAGCGTCTCTATCAAGCTATTCTACTTACACTCACCTTCTACACGCCCTACGACCACAATATTGCCTTTCTTCGCGCGCAGGCTGAGAGCAGGCACCCTAAGTTGTTTGATATATGGCCAAGGAACTCCCGCAAGGATCGGGCGATGTTCCAGAAGCTCAAGGATGCCTATGTGAAAGCGCGCTATTCCAAGCATTATCAGATCGATTCAGAAGAACTGAACTGGCTGGCTGAGAGAGTAGAGGTTCTGGGCCAAATGACACATTCCATATGCACAGCCCATATCGCAAAACTGAGAGAAAAGGCGGCCCATTGACGCTGTCGGACGGTATTTCTGCGCAAAGAATTCCACAGCGGAATGACCAAAGATGGGACTTTCGCGACTGTCGGCTTTGGAGCAACCATCAGGGGATAGCCGACGTTCCCGGCTTAGCGGTGCTGACGTCAGTGGCGTCATCGTAAATCGCGTTGCCTTTAATCCGGCTGTGCCAGCAATAAGATTGGTTGGGGCGCCTGCTGTAATGACGAATAGTCGCGATCCGACACGCTAGGGCATAGCTTAATACAAAGGCTGAGATAGAAATCCGTTTTGCGGCATGATCGGCCAGTTGTCGCTTGAGTAACGGGGAATATCGACTTGCCTTACGTTGACCTTCATCGCCGGTTTAGCTCGATCGAGCCAGATCAGCCTTTCTCCGCCGAAGCGTGGCAGGGAGTGGGCCGCGGGTACGCCGGTGGGCTAGGCTGGGATGACCTGCTCGAACGCCCCAGGGTGGTGGTTCTCGCCGAGGCGTCAGCCGGAAAGAGCGCCGAATTCCGCGCCCGGGTGGATGTACTGCGCCAGGAAAAGCGCAATGCATTCTACGTAACGGTCGAATCACTGGCAAGCTATGGTTTGGACGGGTCGCTCGGGCGCGAAGACGCAGATCGACTGGCGAGCTGGCATCAAGGCAGCGCGCCGGCATGGTTCTTTCTCGATTCTGTCGATGAGGCGCGGCTGAATCATAAGGGTGTCGAACAAGCGCTCAATCGCTTAGCACGAGAACTCGGCCAGTCCTATGATCGCGCTCGCATATTGCTGTCCTGCCGAGGAAGCATCTGGACGGGCAAGGCCGATCTGGATCTGGTACGAAGGACCCTGCGGGTGCCACCGTCAACCCCGGAAAAGTCGGCCGCGGTGGATCCGGACGAGGCGTTACTCAGAATCCCGGAAACCGCAACTTTCCAGGCTCCAAAAGTCCGCGAAATTCTAGACATCACGGTTGTAGCGCTCACCAAGCTATCGGACGTTCAGCGTAAGACGTTCTTGACCGCAGCAAGCGTCACCGACGTCGGGAGTTTCGAAAAGGAGCTCTACGCGCGGGGCTTGCAACAGCTTGCCGAGCGGCCCGGCGATCTGCAGATTTTAGCCAGCTATTGGCAGAAGTATCGCAAGTTCGGGAGCCTGTCCGAGATGCTCGATCTCGGTATCGCCGAGCGCCTAGTCGAGCGCGGCGATGCGCGTCGGACCTTGTCGAGTCTGTCCGACGAGCAGATTCGCGCTGGGGCGGAACGGCTTGCGGCAGCGCTGGTTCTTGGCCGCTCCATGAATCTCAGTCTGCCCGGACAACTGCCGGATGAGCAAGAAGCGATCGATCCGCGGCAAGTGCTGGGCGATTGGCCGGCTGGGGAGATCGAACGATTGCTCGAGCGCGGCCTTTTCGTCCCCGCCACCTTTGGTCTTGTCCGATTCTACCATCGCTCGGCCCAAGAGTATCTGGCTGCATGCTGGTTTAAGCGAATGGGTAATCGGCTGAACGATCCCGAGTTGCACCGCATCTTTTTGGCCGACGCGCTCGGGATCCAGACGATCCCGCCGTCGCTACGTGCGACCGCCGCTTGGTTGGCGCTTTGGCGCCCCACCCTGCGGCGACATATTCTCGATCGCGAGCCGTTGGTGCTACTGGAGCATGGCGACCCGGGAGCACTGAGCCTTGAGGAGAAGCAACACTTGCTGGCCACTTTCGCCGAACGCGACGCTAGTGGTGACTTGGCCTATTCGCGCATCGATCATCAATCATTGTGGATGTTCGTCGAACAGGCGCTTGCTCCGGCGATCAATGCGGCTGCGGCTGCCAATCCCCGCGAGCATTTTCGCTTCGAGATGCTGCGCCTTATCGAAGAGGGCGAAATCAGCGGGTGTCTGGACATGGCGCGGGCGGCCGCTCTCGAGCCGGTCACACGGCCATATCACCGGATCGTAGCGACTCGCGTGCTGCGCCGCTTGAACGACGACACGGGTCTTGAAGCCGTCGCTGCCGATGTCACTGCTCAAGCTGATCAACTAGGGCCGGAGCTTGCTCCGTCACTCGCCGTCGAGCTCTTTCCCAAACATCTGTCGGTCGATGGTCTTCTCACCCTCATAGCGAAAAGCAAGCCGGGCCGCGAATATCATAGCGACGGCTTCAAGGAGGAACTGGTCCTGTTGTTCGATGCCTGCGCCAGCTTCGCGGATCGTGAAGCGCTGATCGCCGGACTTGCCAAGCTTCCCTTCGAGCCGCCATTGGATGATTGGCCGTCACTGTCGCGCCGCTATCGAAGGCTTGCCGAGCGGCTCGCGCCCATCGCACGGCGCGCTGTCATCGACTCCGATCAGAACGACTATGGGCCACCCCTGATCCGCTTGCTGATGGCGGTGGAAAGGGCTGGTTGGGAGCGTGACGACGAGGACGATCCCGCGCTGTCGGATCTTATCGCCGCAAGGCCGTCGCTGCGGCAGGCGTTGTTCTGGGCCGATGTGGCCTATGCTATCGAAGAGGAAGCGAAGGACGGAAAACCCCTGCGCTCATGGAGGCGCGTCTCGGTCGGTAATCGAGATCTTTGGTCACTGATGACGACGGATACTCCCTGGCTCGAGGATGGCCTGCATCGCGATCACCCGGACGAGCGCCGTGTCGCACTGAGCGCGTTGATCGAGCTGGCACGCGCCACGGACACACCGGAAGAGGCGCTTGATCGGCTCGCTACGCTCGTCTCGACTGACGATGCCCTCACCGAACAACTTGCCGAAGCGCGCGCGCCCTATGTGGAGAGCGACGAGCGCAAGCGGATGCGCGAGAAGAACGATTTCTATGCGCAGCAGGCCAGTGAGCGAAAGGCGCGTGAGGATCAGTTCTGGCGCGACCTGCGCGATCGCCTGATCGCCGACCCTGAACCCTTGCGCGACCCGGAGAAGTTAAAGCGCTGGCCAGGTCCGCTGGACTTGTTGCGCTTGTCCGATTGGCTCGCGAAGCGGGCCAAGAGCGGCAGAAGCGAAGGGGCCCGCAGCTGGCAGCGTCTGTCCGATGCGTTCGGGGACGACGTTGCCCAAGCCTATCGCGATGGCATGAAGATCTTGTGGCGCGTGACGAAACCCGAGCGGCCCAAGACCAAGACCGATGGCTCGCGCACGGTGAAATATGCGATTATCCTCAGCGAAGCGGCGCTTCGCCTCGAGGCTTCGGAAGATGTCGATTGGGCAAAGAACTTGTCCGCAGCCGATGCCCAGATTGCCGCTCTTCATGCCTGCCTGGACGACCAAGGCACCCAACCTTGGCTGGGCGGCCTACTCGAACATCATCCTGAGATCGCAGCCCCCCCTGTCGTTAGCCAGATAGAGCGCGAGTGGGCGCAGGGCACCGACTGGCGGCCATTGTTGGAACAGGCCGCTCACGGGTTGCCGATCCCACCTGCGCTTCGGGCGGTTCTACTCAGGCTGATCCGCGGCGGCAAAGGCGGTTCGGCTACCATGATCGACGTTGCCGCAAGAATTCTCGCGCGGCTTAATTTGTCCGGCGTCGAGCAGCAGTCGCTGAGCTGCCTGTTTGATCGCCGCTTGTCCGGATATCGTCGTCATGACCAATGGGAAGCGCTTGTCAGTTGCTTGGCGATCCTGTTCCTGCTCGATCAGCAATTGGCGGCCGATCGGCTGCTGGACATTCTCGCAACCGAACGTCGGCGTCGGCACAAATCGCGCGCCTATAATCTTCTGGCCCGACTGTTCGGCCGGCATCGGGGAATCGTGGGCAAGCTGAATGAACTTGCTCCGGCCACGCTCGCGCAGATCATTCTCGAGGCCTATCGGGAGCGGGACCGGGGCCCGGCTCCCCAAGGCGATACGGATGATTCGGTTCGAGATCGCTTCGACGAAGCAGGCGGGTCGGCACTTAGCGCCTTGCTCGCGATACAAGGCTCCGACGCACATCAGCAGATGCTATGGTTGTCGAAGCAGCCGGCGGTTGGAAGAAGCGCACATCGCCTGCGCGAGCTCGCTTATGAGATGGCTGAGCGGAACTCCGAACGACCAGTATGGCCGGCCGCGAGATTGAAAGCCTTTGAGGACAAGATGCTTGCACCGATCGCCAACGGTGCCGATCTGATGGGAGTCGCACTCGATCTGCTAGATGCGATCGAAGCGAGCTTCGGCGAAAACGACATGTCTTCACGGGCGGTGGTCGGCACGGCGGAAAACGAGGCCGCAGTGCAGGAATGGCTCGGCGACGCGCTCAACCTTCGCAGCGATGGTCGATTTCATGCGCATCGCGAGGCGCAGGTCGTGCACGACGACCGGCCCGACATCATCTTGTCGTCAAGCAGCTCGACCAACCAACTCGCGATCGAGGTCAAGCATGGCGACATGGGCTGGTCATTGGCCGCGCTCAGAGCGGCGCTCGCCGTACAGCTCGCCGAGCAATATCTTCTCCCGGCAAACCGGCGACACGGTATCCTGGTGATCAGCCATCATCGCGAAATCCGCTTTTGGAAGGATAAGGCCAAGCGTCGTCGGATCTCGTTTTCCGATTTGATCACCGAACTTCAAAGGCAAGCCGAGACCATCACCTCCAACGCGACGGGGCCAATAACGGTGGCGGTGCGTGGCCTTGACGCAACGCCGGGTCGTCCCAGCAATGATGGCCAAGCATCATGACCTTCAAGAAACCAGACCAGCTCCTTACGGCGGATCCTCGTTTCGCCACGCTTGTCGTAAGCGACGAGCGTGGCGTCCGCGCGGTGGACCTTGCCGAGCATCATCGAGCGATCGCGAACGTCAATCTGCTGAACGTGGTTCCACCGGAGGTCCGAACCGTGTTCGATCGCGCCCGCAACACCCTGCTCTATGCCTATTTCGCCTATGACTTGCTGGTGGTCGGGGAGGCGCAGGCGTTCGCTGCCTTCGAACTCGCGTTGAAATATCGCCTTGCCGGCAACTCCGTGAAAGGCAAGGAGACGCTACGCAATTTGGTCGATCGCGCCCGCAAAGCGGGCATTCTGCCACCGGCGGACGTTGCGTCCGGTGCGTGGATGGATCCGATCGAGGCGATCATTCACATGCGCAACGTCTTGGCGCATGGGACGTCGGAAATCCATTCGCCCGGCATGGCCTTGGATATGCTCGAAGCATGCGCCCGGAAGATCGATCAGCTTTTTCCGCCATCGACACCATAGAACGGCTACCGCTCTGTCCCGCTCAGCCGCTAGATCTGGTCCATGCCCGCGAACAAGAATCAGCACTTCGTTCCAAAGATGTATTTGAAGCTGTTCGGCAATGGCGACGGCGCATCGATCGGGGTCTTTAACATCGCAGCCGAGCGCTTTATCCCAATAGCAAGTATCCGTGATCAGGCCTCCAAGGCATGGTTCTACGATCGTGACGGCCAAGTGGAACACACGTTCGGCACCATCGAAAGCCGGGCAGCACGCCTTCTGGATCAAATCCTGTGGCATGACCGGCTGCCGCCACGGTTTGGCGGCGCACATCATGGTCTTTTGACATTCGTGTCGCTGCAGCATGAGCGGACCCAGGCGGCCGTCGCGGAAATGAATGAACGCACGGACAAATATATCAAAGCCATGCTGCGGCACCAGTACGCCGATCACGAGATGGTCGAGAATCTTCATCTCGTGAAGATTTCCAGAAACGATGCCGTAGCGGAGTCGCTTCTGGCAGCCCATCTAGGCATGCCGCTTCTCTATGATCTCAAATATAAGCTGATTGAGAATGTAAGCGGCCGGGCATTCTTCATCTCCGATGCACCCGTTATCTTTCATAATCATCTCTATTACGGCACGAGAGCGCCCGCCGACGGCTATGCCAATGTCGGCCTGCAGATTCTGGTGCCGATCGGGCCGTGGCGAGCGATCCTCTTCTACGACGATGTTGCCTATGCCGTTGGCAGTCCGGCGGGCAGCATCGCCCGGTTGGTCAATCCTGCCGACGCGATGCGGATCAACGACCTGCAATGGGAGGCCGCTGACAAAAATCTCTACGTCTCACCGGAGACAGATGTGGATGAGCTCTATGAGAGATGCCGGCACTGGAAAACGAAGCGCGAGACCGAGCGAATTATGCTGACCGATACAGTGGTTCGCGACGATCATCTGGAGAAGCGTGTCCGGTTGGGCATCGGACGTCAGCCTTCGAAAGTCAGCCTCAATCTTCCTTTCGTCCGGACCACACTGCCCAAGCCCGGCCGCTGGCCAGAGGAAGAGCATCCGCCGCTTCGCGACCCTGAGTGGGCGCACTATGTAACGAGCCTTGCCGAAATGGTTCAGTATGAGCAGCTCGACTATCGTGATTTCGTGCGGAGGACTATCGTAGCTCCGCGTGCGCGGGGCCATCGGAAGCGAAGTGCGAGAGCAGGCCGATAGATTGGAAAGGCGGCATAAGAAATGGTGAAACGGGAGGCCCCATCCGGAAATGCGTTCGAGCAAGCGCAGGCTGCGGCCCTCGCGTTCCAAATTTCCTGGTGGCAGTCGATCGAAGTGGCGATCGCTAAAAACGACATAAAGGCTGAGGTTTCGGAGCCTCAATTTATCCGTCTGGGCGATGAGCAGAGTGCCCTCGGCCCGAGGCTATTCGAACGGCGAAGCTTGTCGATCCGCCGCAAGGGAAAGCGGAAGAAAGAGCATTGGACGATCACACGCCCCCTGCCGATCCGCTTCAGCGCGTTGCCGCTTGAAATGCTCGAGGAGATCGCACGTGAACTCCTAGCCCAGGGCGAGGCGGAATGGCGCCAGGCCAACATTGACAATCTCATAGCCCATGCCAGGTCCTATGATCGCGAAGAGGCGCTCTCGCTTGCGCGGGAGGTGCTGGGAGCCGAGGCCTATACGGAGGAACTGGAGTATTTCGCAGACCAAATGCTTCTTCCTGCCGAGCTGATCGAAGGCGGCGACGCGGCAGCGAAGTTTTTCGACGAGGCCGTTTCGTGCGAGGCATTCGATGTCGCCGAAGACGGTACCATCGATTTTCTTCCCGAGCCTCCACCAGCGCCAGGCCCACAGCCGTTCGATGTCGGCGAGTGGGATTATTACACGCCTGAGGAGGTTGCCGACTTTGATGGCCCCGAGACCGACGCCGCGTATGCTTTTCGCGTCGTGCGGCTCTGTGAGGCAATTCGATCCAATCCGGATGCGGCGCTCCAGCTGGCGATGCAGCTCGGAGCCGTCACGCGGGAATGGGAGATCTGGCGAGAGAATGAGGAATTCCTCGTTATGGGCCGGGCCCGCTTCGCCGAGCAGAGCCGTTTGGCGCGGTCGAAACGGGAGAAACCTTGGATGACGCAGGTTCGGGCCGATTTCGCAGCTGGCGAAATCGGCCCGAACATCGCAGGCTACGCTCGCAAATTGGCGCGCCGTCGCAATCTCCAGCCCCCTGGCGTCGACCGAATCCGTAATTTCGTGTCGCAGTTGAAGCGCGAACGGCCTAATTGCAATACGGACGGCACGTCACAATAGCCTGGCTTTCGTGTCACGAACGCCAAGGTCACTGTGATCAAATCCATGCTTTCACGCTCCCACCGCTTAACATGGGAGAGCGAAATGGAATTGTTGAATCCGGACTTTTTGAACGCCGTTGCGCAGGTTATGTTGGCAGGGGCTGCATTGATAGCAGCACTTCGACGTCACGCCACGCCGCGGGATTGACAGAGTACGATAGCCGCATGCCGAATGGATGAACTCACACCAACCTTCGCCTATATAAGGACCGCGGACCGACCCAAGCGTCCGCCGAAGGGGGACGATTGAGCAACCGGGACGACATCATCGCAGCAGCGAATGCGGGCACGCTGCCCGAGCTGTTCGTCGAGCGGCTGCGCCGTCACCGCACCGACGAGCTCGGCAGGGCTTTCCGCGCGACCCTGACCAAACTCCACAATGACGGCACGATCGATGTGCTGGAACCCGCGCGGCAGATCGCGACATCACCGATCAACCAGCACGACTTCTTCACGGTGATGCACGTCTATAGCGAGCTGATCCCGGCGCTCGACGCCAGCGTCCCGGACATGCTCGCCGCCGTCAAAGCCCTGTCGACGCGCGCCGGCGAGGATCTCGCCTCGGGCATGGCCAATGGCGGCTATCGGACCTGGGCCGAACAGGGCAGCCGCGCTCGCGACACGTTCGAGACAATCAACCCCGAGGATGGTGACGACAGCGCCTATGTCTTCCTGGCGTTGCAGGCTCTGGCCAAGACCGAGCCCGATGCGGCGCTCGACCGCGCGATCCTTTATGTCGGCGGCAATGCGGGTCCGGCGTGGTCGGCCGCGGCCAAGGCGATCGGCACGTTTGATCTTACCGATCCCGACCGCCGTACTCGCGCTACCGACGCGCTCGCCTCCAATACCGCCGGCGCCGACGACAACAGCCTCGGCCATATCCTCGCGGCGATCTGCGAGATCGCCAAGGCTCATCCCGACACCCACACAAAGGCTGTGGCGCTGATCGACGCCAATATCGAACGCACCGGCGACCATGCGATCCACCAGCTGTCGCTCGAACTGATGTTCCATGCCGACGAGCTGCCGCCGGCAATCGTAAAGCCTCTGACCGCGATCATGCACCGTGTTCCGATCGGCAATCGCGGCACGATCCGCGACATCGGCGCGACGGCGGGCAAGCTCGCCGACAAGAACCGCCTCGATGAAGCGCTGGCGCTGATTACGCCGTTGCTCTCACAGCATGAGGAGCTGACCTCCCTCGAGCCGCTCGGCAGCCTAAACTATCATCTGCTGCAATTGCCGCCCCACGAGCTCGCTCAAACCATCATCACCTGGCTGCTGGCGTGCGACCCCAATCTTGGCCGCGCTACCATGGCGCTGGTCGGCAATCATCATGGCGATGCGCCGCTCATCCTCGATCCTGGCTCCGCAGCCGCCAGCCTCGACGACCCCGAGCGGCTGCTGCTTGCCCACCGGGCGATCGGCTGGCTGTTCGTCCATCCGGTCACTGCCGCGTCGCTGGTGGTCGGCCTGCTCGACGGCGCCGGCGACGCTGCGCAGCGCACGATCGCCGAACTGCTGTTCGATCCGCTGCTGATCAACTTCTCGGGGTCGGTCGGCGACTGGATCGCCGAACAGGCCGGGGTTCTGGGTCATCCATCACAAGCCGTCCTCAACGATCTCGTCACGCGGCTCGAAGCCTATATCGACGGGTTGCGCAAGCCCGGCCGGATCAAGGAACTGCGGCCATCGGAGCGCGAGCGCCTGATCGAGAACCATCGCCAGCATGAGTCGATGCGCCAGGCCTATAAGGCATCGGAGAAGACCTCGATCCTCGCCTCACTCGCGACGCGCCAAGTGCTGCTCTACGGGACGCGTTCAATCAGCTATTTCAAGGGAATGGGTGGCAAGCAGCAGCGCAGCGAGACGAAGATGCACAGCTTCAGCCATAGCATCGAATCGCCGCGCCTGGACATCCTCGAACCGTTCGACCTCGACTATATGCTGGGGGTGTTTCGCGCGATGAAGACCGCGCCATGAAGCTCGTCATCCGCGAGTATGTGGCGTCGCTGAAGGAGCGCGACGAACTCGACGCGGTTCTGCCCGACCTGCTAACGGAGCTGGGCTTCACGGTCTATTCGCGGCCGGCGCGCGGCACGCGCCAATATGGCGTCGATGTCGCCGCGGTCGGCCCTGGCCAGGACGGCGTCCGGCGCGTGCATCTTTTCTCGGTCAAGTCGGGCGACCTCGACCGCAACGAATGGAATACGGCAAGCCCGCAAAGTCTCAGACCGTCGCTCGACGAAATCCTCGATCATTATATCGCGAGCCGCATCCCGCCCGAATATGCGAACCTCCCGATCGCGGTCTGCCTGACCTTCGGCGGTGCGATCGATGAGCAGGTCCGCGCCGAGGTGACGGGCTATATGACCCGCAACACCACACCCAGGATCAGCTTCGAGGAGTGGAACGGCGATCGCCTGGCGCAGGTCATTCTCGATGGTATCTTGCGCGAGGAGCTGCTCCCAGCACCGCAACGCAGTCATTTGCGCAAGGCCGTGGCGATGGTCGAGGAACCCGACATCGCGCTCGACCACTTCCAGAGGCTTTTGCGCGCCATAGCCGACCAGGCCGGTGCGACGCCCGCAGGCCGGCTCAGCCAGGCGCGGCTGATCAACATCTGTCTGTGGATCATGTTTGTCTGGGCGCGCGAGGCCGACAATGTCGAGGCGCCCTATCGGGCCAGCGAGTTGGCCTTGCTCGAGGTGTGGCAGCTGCTCAAGACCGACATCGCCAGGACCTCGAAATCAGGCGAGGCCGCCAGCCTCATCCTGAACGAACTGGCCGAGCTCCATTTCACGATCTGGGATGCGCTGTTCGAGGACAAGATCCTGCCGGCGGCCGAGATCCGTCATGCGATCTCGACCGCAGTCGAAAGCCACGCCGCGCTCGACATCAACCTCAAGTTGTTCGATCTCATCGGTCGGCTGGCGCTGCGTGGGCTGTGGCTGGTGTGGCAGCTTTCGCCGGCGACGGGCCCGGTCATGCTCACCAACGACTATCTCAATACGCTCCCGGCTCTCATCAGCGACACCACCCGAGCGACCGTCAACCAGATCGACCGGCTGATCGAGGCGATGATGGCGATCGTCAGCAACAATCGCGCGCTGCTCTCGCCGATCGGCGACTGGCAGGCGATCGACATCGGTCTCGCCTTCACCCTGCTCGCCTGCCGGCCCGGCGCACATGGCGCGATCGATCAATGGGCCGAGGAACTCGCCAAGCACTCGATGTTCGCGTTCAAAGCGCATGGCCGTTACCCGATCACCAGCCGCTCCTATTGGGACCTGGTCGATCATCCGTCCGAGCGCAGCGACGCGTATCGCACCGCTTCTACCGAGGGCAGCATCCTCTATCCGCTACTGGCAATTTGGGCGGCGGCGAGAGGCGAGCAGACGCTGTTCGACGAGATCGCAAAGTTCAGCGAGGACGCCCTTGCACATTGCACGTTCCAGACCTGGTTTCCCGACGAGGACAGCGAGGACAATCTTTATCTCAACCGCGACAGTCACGGGGCGGCGCTAGCCGGCATTCCAGTGACCGAGGGCACGCGCGACGCGCTCGATTTCATCCTCGCCGAGGCGAAGACCAACAAGCATTATGACCAACTCACGGCGGTGAAGCTCGGCCATTGGCCGATTGTGCTGACCGCTTGCCGTGCACATCGCTTGCCGGTGCCGCCGCAAGTCTGGCGCGACCTGCTGCCTCGTGTCTGCCGACCAGCCCGGGGGACTTAACCTGCCGGTATGGCGTAGGGCATTATATTCAGGCGATCGCTGTACCGGTTCCGCGCATTCAGCTCGCAGATGCGGATTTGGGCGGACCAGCCATAGATATCGCTTCGCAGATAGGCCATCTCCGGGTGGAAGCCCGCTTCATCGAGATCGATCCACCAAGCCTTGGGCCTACCGTCGCTGCCATCGGCCCACCGATAGCCGCGGTTCTTGAGCAGATCCTTCTTCTCGAATGGCGCTCCATCGGCCCAACACCGCCAGCTGCGCGAGTTGGCCGATGACAGGAGCACCTTCATCGCGCTTTCTGGCCCTCCCACCGGGACGCCGCGGCTCAATATCTCGATGCCTGCGTAGCAGTCGTTCATGGCGCGGTGACCATCGTAGTAGAAACCGTGTGCTTGTCCGATCATGCTGAGCTTAGCGCTCTCAAAACCATGGGCCGCCCAAGGGATCTCAGAGAGGGAGCAGGCCCACCGGTTGTTCACCATCTGTGGACAGAACCGCTCGACGAACCGCCGATCGAACCCTGCATTGTGCGCGACGATAAAGCTTTCCCCGGCGAACCGGGCGGCCGCCGCGAAGTCGATCGTCTTGCCCGCCACCATATCAGGCGTGATGCCGGTCAGCCGTGTCACATCGGTGGGGATCGACTTCTGCGGCTGGCGAAGGGCGGATCCTCCGATCTCGACCCCGGCTATGCGGCCCGAATCCTCATACCAGAAAGGCACCATCGCGAGTTCGATGATCTCGTCCTCGTTCGGATCCAGTCCTGTGGTCTCGACGTCAAGGAACACGGCCCGCTTCATGTGTGGCATCGGCACGAAGCCGACGGCGGGCACCGTTAGCCGGCGAAGTACCCGGTAGTCACCGCTCGCCTCGAGCTGGGCGGCGAGCGCCTCCATCGTCGGATCAGTCATGATGTCTGCTCCCTTATCCAGCATTGATGGCGGTCGAGTTTCTCAAGGCCCCGGCCGATATTCCGGAAGGGCCAGCGGGTATCGGCGTTGGTCGAAGCATGTGCTCAGGCGGGTGCGAAGTCCCCGACCGACGCCTTTCCGGCGATCCGGTTTCCCAGGGTTTCCGTCATCACGCGCTCGAATGCAGCGATAACCTTCGATGGCGTATCGGAGAGACGGTGCTCGAACAACAGCGCGTCGTGCATCGGAAGCAGAATGGTGACGTCCATAAGGCTATCCACTTCGAGGAGCGCCTTCTTGAAGATCAGCGATCCCGTGCCCTGAACGACCTGGCTGACCGCGGAACGCCGCTCCTTGCCCGTGAGCGCTCCCGAGTTGTTCCGGACATAGTGATTGCCCATCTCGGTAGCGATCCGTCCCGTGCGCTGGAATTCCGCGCAAACCTCCTTCTTCCACTCCTCGTATCGGGCGAAGACCCGAAAGGCGCCCTTAGCCTTATCGCGCTGGGCTCCCAATTCGACGGCGGCGTCCACCAAGGCCTTGCGGCTCATCCCGTAGGCATATGACAGAAAGAGCTGCTTGGCGGCCTTCCGATTGCCTGTGAGCCCGAGATGCCTCCCCGCGAACAGTTCGTACATGTCCCCAGCCGCGTAGAGCGCGGCGAGTTGCTGGTCGCCCGATAGGGCAGCCATGATCCCAACTTCGAACTGATCGAAGTCCACGTAGCTCAGCTCCGCGCCTTCGCGAGCGCTGACGATGGACCTATACTTCTTGGACATGCTCTGGAGCGGCGGGTTGCGCAGGAGTATGCGCGACGTGCGAGACCCGAAGACGTCCACGATGGGGCGCGTGCGCCCGCCAGCCAAGGTCAGGGAGGAGAGCACACGCTTGGCGGCGTCGAACTCCTCAAGGGCGAGGGTATCGGCTCCGAAATCGTCGGGATGGGGCACAAACTCCAGGACGTATCTCGTGGAAACGCCTTCGAACTCGAACCCCAAGGCGTAAAGTTTCCGCTCGATTGATGTCCGTGACGGGGTCTCGAGTGGCATATCGTGCTTGGCTGAATAGTTTTTTAGACAGTAAAAGTAGTCGTACTCAGCCTCGCGGCGCTTGGCCGACAGATCCGCCCCTTGGATCGCTATTCCCGCAGACATTGCCTTCTGGAGCAGACGGTAGACGGGCATCTCAACGCTGAAAAAGCGCTCCGTTTCGCCCTTCGCGGCCGCCTGAGCGCAGAGTGTCAGGTAGAGCCTAGCGATCGCTCCCACCGCATTCGTGGCGATTTCGGCATCGAACGGGATACCCCGATTGAACATCCTTTTGTATGCCGAGCAGACCTCCTCGGATGCTCCGCAAGGGCCGAGATGGACGCTTATGTCGAACTTCTCGCGATTGAGCCGGTCGTCGGGATTGCCCCCGATCGAAATCCGCAATTCGTCGATGTCCAGCACGACTGCTGGAAGGTCGCCAGTCATGTCGTAAAGCAGGTCGCGGATCATCCAGAAGTCGTGACAGACCACCGGACCGGGATAGGCGACGATCTCGGCAGGGTTAGTCTCCACGAGCCGATCATGGACGAACCAATAGAAGCAGTCGGCACCTCTGCCGGTGAAGTCTTTGATGAAGATGAGCAGCTTGGAAACGAAATCAATCATATTCGCTGATCTCGTCCACGAGGTTCAGGATGTCCGGCCGCTCACGGACAGCGAAGGGCAAGCCCTCCTCGTTGTCGTAACGGCCCGCCCGGGCCCTAGTCGCCTTCAGTCCTGTCGGCACCTTTCCATAGAGCGGACGCAGCTTGTCGTCGTCCAGCACTGCAGACGAAATGAGCAGATACCGGGCGTTCTGATATGGAAGGCCTTCGAAGCCGTCTATGCTTCTCTCGATCAGGTCCTTCTCGCCGACACATCGCAGCCAGATGAGGATGGCTGCCGCCTCTCCTGACTTCATGTCCTCCCGGAGTTTGCGGTCGGCAAGAGCGACGAGGCCGTTGGATCGGTGTTTGCGCATGCCGAGAAGCAGCCAGATATTGTAGTTCTGCCAATCGTGGATGGCGCCGTCTTCGGCCAACAGGAACGCCTCCAGTGCGGGCAGGCACCTCCCTTCGCGATCCAGGATTGATATGAGCCGGCAGTATTGATCCGTCGTTACGGCATGGTCCGAGAGTGACGTCGAGAGTGTATCGAGGAGCGAGGTAGAGAGGGCGTCACTCACGTCGAATAGGCCGGATTCCACAATCTGAGCGACACGGTTGACCGCGAACCTGAAAGACCGTGACTGCGTCTCTCCGGCTTCGATGCACTTGGCAAGGATATCGAAGATGTAGGTTACGGACCGCGTGACGATCCGCCGGCTCCGCGACTGCCACATCTGGTTGATCGCGGTCGTCGTGCTGTCCTGTGACGAAAAGAATTCGGCCAGATCCTCCTGCGACGTCTCGGGGGACAGGATGGCCGTCTTGTTCGCGTTGATGTTCAGACCCACCGTCCGGAGGAGGCGGATGAGGTCCTGCAGGGCACGTCGGGCGTGGACCTCGCTATCGGCGATGACCCTGATGTCGTCGACGTAGCGGTAATAGTCATACCCCTTTGCCGCCATCGCTCTATCGACGCTGGACAGGAGCATGTTGGAGAGGAACGATGAAGCGTCCCGGTTCTGTGGCAGGCCATGGCTTCCGCTGAATGTCCACCGTTCAAGAATCCTGTCGAGGGTGGCGATCGCATTCCTTATCTGCAGCTTCTCCGACCCGGTCGCCTCGATTTCCGGAATCGCTTTCTCGAGCCCTGCAACGATCTGCTCGCGCGCGATATTCTCGAAGAAGTTGCTGAGGTCGGTGACCAGCAGGAACTTGCCAGAGCGGACGAAGGTCAGCGTGACGCCTTCGAACGTAAACCAGCGGTTGATCTTGTTTTTGAAGAGATACTTCCTGTTCTGCGGATTGGGCTCGTATCGGTAGCTGAGCACCCGATGGCCGAGCAGCTTGTCATAGTATGGTATCAAGAAGCTGCAGATTGACTGGTAGACAAACCGGTCGAAGAAATCGGTTTCCAGTCCATAACGTTCGCCGAAGCCCTTCTTGGGGATATTGCGAACGACGCTGCGGGTTCCAGCGTACACGCCGTTCCACTCTTGGACCATCGCGATGATGATCCGCTTCGCCTCCTCGGGATCATTGAACAAATCGTCGTATTGCAGACAATCGAAATACCAGTCGTCGCGCATGTCCTGCCGGAGATGCTTGAGGACCAGATCGAACTGGATCGGAAAGCCAAGTGCCTGCCCGTTCTGCCAGAATGCGGAGGTCAGAAAGTAGTCCTTCTCCTCCTTGTTGTTAGTCGACACTCCCGAACCGCCCCCGATAGCCCATGGATAGGTTGTATTTGATCGCTCCATAATAGCTGCGGATTCTCTATCCGCCAGAGGCGCGAGCTCGCCTTCCGCACTAACACTTTTACGGCGAGTTGCTGCCAGACAAGTTCGCGCAAAGCGAATGGTAGGTTTTAGTGGGTGCTGGCGTTCAACGCTCGATCAGCGAACGACGTATCTTGGTCGACAGCCGGCAGAACCGGACCGTCCGCATCTGAGGAACGAAATTTGGCCGCTGCCTAAGGGCCGTGACGGCCAGCGAGCCGATGGTTGTCAACGATGTGGCCGCAATCGCATGGGCCACGGCCGAACGCCCGAAGGGTGTCGCGTTCGGGTTATCGGCTGACATCGCGTCGGCGCAGGAGGGACGGCACGCGATCGCGTCCGCATGGCGCGGCGGGCTGGGCGCGGCTTGCGTGGACAGGTCCGATGGCCGCAGCACCGTTATTTCCAGCGAAGCCGGACACACGCCCTTTGCTATCATCAGCGAGGATGATTGGCAGATGGCCAAGGCGTGTGTCACACGGCATGGCGATGCTTCATACGAGCGCATCCTGTTCGATCTGATGGACGGCCAGATGCTCCATCGGCGGCTAGAGGCGCGCGAATTGCTCGACACGTTCGCGACATTGCTGGGGCGCTACGTGGCGGAAGTCGTCCTCACCTTCACAGCGTTCGATGGCATCTATCTATGCGGTTCGGTGTTCGACCAGATCGTGACGGCACAACTGGGACCACTTTTCCGCGCTGCGTTTGAAGGACACGGCAAGTTCAAGCCGAAGTTACAGCAGACGCCGACGCAGCTCTTTCCGCTGGCGGACGGCTCGCTCAACGGCCTATCAATCCTATACAGTCGCTTCGCAGCACGCTGACACTTCAAATCGCGGTCCGATACGGCGTTAGCGGAGTGGCAACCACCGCAAATAGGGACTTTGGGAGAAGTGCTGACACGCCATTCCTCCGTTGCTCCCTTCTAAGGCTAACTTGGGATACCGGACGGACCACACCTAGAGATGAAAAATCTTTAGCTGAATGGCGACCAATGGTCGACATCAGGATCCATTTTGTTGGCGGTTCTCCAAACTGTTTAAGTGATCGGGCACATACGTTCATTTTTCGTAATGAAATCTATTTTTTGTTCTCTGACAATATTGCAGCTATTCTTGACGATAGTTCCGTTCGTCTAAAAGGCTTTGCCAGCCTCGGCAGGTCTATAGCAATTCCTTCCACCTCGGCATAACCAGAGACTATCAGCACTGGCAGCTGGGGTAGAGACTCCCGTAGCGTGCGCGCGAGGTCCACTCCGGTCATGCCTGGCATCAAATGATCGGTGACGAGCAAATCCGGTGCCAGGCCAGCGGCTATGAGCCTAAGAGCCGCCTCGCCAGAATCCGCTTCATGCACCTCGTAGCCAAACTCTTCGAGCATGTCGGCCGTACTTGCTCTGACCACCTCCTCATCGTCGACAAGTAATGCCACGCCACTGGCTTTGTCCTCAAATCCGGGATTGGTGGAAACCTCGTCAATCCCAACGCTCGTCTCGCTGATGGGAAGCCACAGTTCGACGTTGGTGCCCACGCCCGCCTTGCTCTGAATCGTCAGGGCACCGCCAAGCTGCGCTGCCAAACCATGGGCCATGGACAGCCCAAGACCCGTGCCTTTGCCGATTCCTTTCGTAGAAAAGAAGGGCTCAACAGAACGGATCAGGGTCGCTTCGTCCATCCCCATACCAGTGTCGGCGACGGATAGCTTAATGTAATGGCCCCGTTTCAGGGTGCCTCCCATCGTACGGACACTTGCACCCGTTGCGGAGATCCGAAGAGTTCCCCCTTCTGGCATGGCATCCCGCGCATTAACGCCGAGATTAAGGAGCGCCATTTCCAGTTGGTTGGGATCGGCCTTAGCCGGCGGCAGGTCGTCAGCCACTTCAACTACGACCCGAACCTGGGGGCCGGTCGTGCTGGCAAGAAGCTCGGCCATGCCCGCCACAAGCTGGCCAACATCGACCGCAATCGGTTGCAGTGGCTGGCGCCGTGCAAAAGCGAGCAGGCGCTGAACGAGTGTCCTGGCACGTTCGGCCGACTGAATTGCGCCCGCTATAAGCCGCTGCTCGCGCTCATTTCCGACGCCCTTGCGCTGAAGAAGGTCAAGGCTGCCGACAATCGGCGTAAGCAGGTTGTTGAAATCATGTGCAACGCCGCCAGTCAACTGGCCCATTGCCTCCATTTTCTGGCTTTGCCGCAGTGCTTCCTGCGCGCGCTCAAGCTCATCAACAGCTTCCTTTTCCTGCGTCACATCGCGGCCCACAGCGTAAAACAGGTCGCCGTCTGGCACTAACGTCCAGGAAATCCAACGCCAAGATCCGTTGGCATGACGCACCCGGTCCTCAAAGCGCTCGACCGTTTCGCCGCTGCCTAATCGCCCCATCAGTGCCTCAACCGCTTGACGGTCGTCGGGATGGACCTGCTCACGGAAAGGCATGGCCAGCAATGTTGCGACGTCACGCCCGAGCGTCTTTTCCCAAGCCGGATTGATCGCCTTGAGTTGGCCATCGAAGCCGATGATCGCAAACAGATCCCGGCTCAGCTCCCACACGCGGTTGCGCTCGGCGGTCTTCTCGGTGACTTCCTGCTCGAGCCGTTCATTTAACTCCCGCAGTCGTATTTCGGCCGCCTTACGGGACGTGATGTCGATGGCAGTGCCTATAACCCGGAAACATACCCCATCGGCATTGAACAGGCCGCGCCCTTTTGCCGCGACCCAGCGAATGATGCCATCCTCCTTGCCCACCGTCCTGTACTCAACGTCATATAATGCACGCAAAAGCGGATCGCTCGCCGCTTCATAAGCCCCCCGCGTTTTCACCTGATCTTCCGGGTGAACGCCATTGTAGAAGTCGTCCAACGTCACCGGCACATCGGGCGAAATGCCGAACATCGCCTTGACACGCGGCGGCCAGAACATGGCGCCGGTAAAAGCGTCGACATCCCACTGGCCAATCTCGCCCACTTCTGTTGCGAGCCGCAGTTGCTCTTCGCTTAGCGCTAGCCTGTCTTCGGCTTCGCGACGCTCATCGATGTCGATGACTGAACCGACATAGCCCAGATATTGTCCATCCGTACCGAACCTCGGTGCTGCAGCATCGATGGTCCAACGGTATAGGCCGTCGGCTCTGCGGAGGCGGAAATCGACGCGGTAGTCGCGCCGCTCCGCATTTGCCGACACATAGGCTTGCTTTGCTGCTGCCCGATCATCTGGATGAACAGCGTCGAGCCAGCCATAGCCTTCGCCAGCGCTGGGTGCCTGGCCTGTAAACTCGTACCAGCGGGCGTTGAGATGGGTGCAATATCCGGTCGGATCGGTGACCCACATCATCACAGGCGAGTGATCGGCCATATTACGGAAACGGCTTTCACTCTCTCTCAAAGCGGCGGCGCGCGCCTTTTCTTCAGTCAGATCGCGTACCTCGATGATCGTACCAATCGGCTGGCCATCGTCTCCGGCAATTGGCGAGGCCGTGAAGGCGACCGGGTAAAAATGTCCATCCTTATGGACGAACACCTCTTCCCCCTGCATGCGATCCCGTTCTGGAAAGGCCTGGTCGATCGGACATTCATCCAGAGGATAGGGACTGCCATCGGGCCTTTGATGATGAATGACATCGTGGAGTGGCCGATCCAGTGTCTCTTCCAGTCGGTAGCCCGTCAAATGCTCCGCTGCGTGATTCATGAAAATGCAATGCTGCTGATCATTCATCAGAAAGATGGCCATCGTAGAGTTGTTCACGATGGCGTTGAGCCGACGTTCGATAGAATTCACTGATGGCGTCCTCAATTAGGAAGTCGCGATATTGAGCCTTTTTGGCCTGATTTACAGCGTCAATTCTTCAACGTGCGACCGCGCATCGAGTTGCAAAATGTAGCCGGACGCTCGGCTGGAACTTGCCGATTATGACGATCTCCGAGGCTGATCGTCAAACAGCCGCCTGTCTGCAAATCTCGAGGCATTCATTGATGTCGAATGCCTCGCAAGGCTCGGTCTCGCGTTGACGCGTTCTATGGTAGGGTTATGTAGGGCAGCCGCGTGACTATGGCAGACCGGCATGTGGGCACATTAAGCGAGGCCCCATAGGCGACGCGCGCGAACGGCAGCTATTGCCACATCCCAACTCCGAACCCGACATGTGCCTATCAGCCAAACGTTGGGAATATGCACACCAGATGCCTGTTACGGCGGCGTACCGGTCGCTAGAGTTGCAGCGACCTTTGTTAACACTGGTGGCGCACGATAGTGCGGTCGAGTCGTGCAAACCGACTGATTGAGGGATGTCGCATGAACGGTCTGTCGTTCTTCTACTACTCGACCCGGTCGAGGAGGCACCGAGACCTTGCTGCCCGAGCCAGAACAGAATGGGCGGCGCAATCGCATACGCGCTTAGCCCGGTGTTACGGAGAGCGGGCCGCTGAGGCAATGAGCTATCAATTGTCGTTACAAGACATAGCTGCGAACGCTGTTAACGATTAATCGTCGTTGGGACGGGACGAAAACATCGATCGATAGGCACGAAACGTAGCCCCGATGGTTACCAATGTTCTTTCGGCTCTCGGAGGAAGATATGCCAGCAGATCAAGAATACGTCCGGTTTCTGAACATGGCAGTCGAGGAACAACAGAAGGCGGACGAAGCGGCATCGTCTGGGCTGCAAGCGGATTCGGCCGAGCATCTTCAGCGCGCCGACGCATATCGCGAGCAAGCGAAAGCAATCGTCAACCGGCATAACAGTAAACCCTGTCCCCCACGTCCGGATTGAAACCAGCGTCTTTGTTACCTCCGGGTTCAGCCCCATTTCGGCCAATCCCGTGCACATATCGTAACATGCAAAGTTGATTGACAGCCAAGAGGCTGCTCTTGTGGCGTCCTAGAATGAGCATGGGCTAAAAGCTGATCGGCGCTAGTCTCTATCATCCTGCCCATATCCGGACAGTCGGAAATCCGCCATCTCGATCGAACATGATGGAAAAGCTGTCGGTCGGCATCTGGGGATCAAAAATACGCGTCTAAATGGCGATAAAGGGTCGCTTTTGTCTGCCGGCATTTTGTCAATCATTGAAGGCCTGGACCCCCTCAGGCATCCCGCAAGCCCAAGATGGAGCGGGTATGAAATCTATGCCGATCGGTCCTGGGCAAGATCAATGTCGCCGCTATGCTGGCAGGGTGAATATGATCGGCGCAGTGAACTCGATGCGCTCGCCTGATAGTTCGGCGGGTGCGCGAGGATAAGGGGATGCGCGACGCAGCATCGCTTCGGCCTCATCGTCCAGCACGGCATTGCCCGATCCCTGGACGACCGCACCTTCCAGCAACATGCCGGCTCGGTCGAGGACGAAGCGGACCTGCACACGCCCCTCCTCCCGTCGCATCCGGGCCCGGCGGGGATAGATTTTATGCGCGTAGAGCCAGGAGCGAACCTTGGCGGCATAGCTGCGGCTAGTGCCGGACGGTGCCTTCACGTCCGGGCCGTCCGCGACGCCGCGACGCGGTGGGGGCGCGGTCGAGGCGGCAACCGCAGCTATGGCTTGCTGCGCAGGCTGCGACGGCGGCGCGGCAGGATTGGCAGCGAGTGCGGTCGGTTGCATCAGCATGGGAAGGGCAATGCGGGATGGCGCTATCGGTGGCGCGGCGCGCGTTGCGATTTGCTGTTGCGGTGCGGGCAGCGGTTCGGTCTGCAGAGGCGGGACCGCGGCGGGCGTGCTGGGCGTGCTGGGCGTGGCCGTCTCCGCCTCTTCCTGGCCCTGCTCCACACCCTTGAGCAGCGCCAGGGACAGGACCGTCAGCGCCGCCGGTTCGGTTCGGCGGCTGACATGCCCCATGCCAAGGTTCAGCAGCGCCGCGATCAGCAAGCCGTTGACTAGCATCGATGCCACTGCCGGCCCGCCGATGCGGAAAGGATGTGCTGCCCGTGCCATCGCGTCAGAAGGTGTTTGCCACGGTGAACTTGAAGCTCTGTCCCTCTGCCGCGAGCGAGGAGAGATGACGGCGATAGTATTTGTCAAAGACGTTATCCATGGCGATGCGGAATTCAAATCCCCTGGCCGCGCCGCTCTGCGGTTTGAAGGCGAAGAAGAGATTGTGGACGGTGTAGCCAGGCGTTGGCAGCCCCGAACCGGCCGAGGAGAAGGCTCCGGCCGTCACCTTGTCCTGCCGTTCGGCAAACTCGCCGGTCCAACCGCCAGACAGGCCGCTCGCCGCATCGGCATAGCCCAGGGTCAGGCGATAGTCGTTGGCCGGGATGGTATTGAGATAGTCGCCCGTCAGCCGGTTCTTGCCGTCGATGAAGGAGGCGTTGCCGCGGGCGAAGAAGCCGCCAACGCCATATTCGGCCTCGACCTCCAGCCCCTTGAAGCGCGAACGGTTGATATTCTGGAAATAGGGCGTGCCTGCCGCAGCCGTGACGTTGACGATCAAATCCTTGACGTCATTCTGGAACAGAGTGGTCTTCGCGCGGAAGCGGTCGCCCTTGCCCAGCATATCGTCGAAAGAGAAGGTGAAGCCGACTTCGATATTGTCCGATTTTTCGGGCTTCAGGTCGGGATTGTTGGGACGGGTCGCCGAACGGGTGAAGATTTCGTCCACATTGGGCATCCGTACCGTGTGCGCGACCGAACCGAAAAGGCCGAACCACGGTGTGAAATTATAAAGCGCGGCCAGTTTGGGCGACACGCCGCTATCCTTGACCTTGTCCGTCAGCTTGACGCCACCGACAACCGTGTCGCCGGGCTTCAGGTCGGTCCAATCGACGCGGACACCCGGCATGATCGTCAGCTTGTCGGACCAGACGATCTCTAGCTGGCCAAACAGGCCATAGCGGCTCATGTCGCCTTCGGGGTGGGTACCCGCGCCCGGCGTCACCGTGCCGTCCAGCGCCACGCGCGGGTTGCGTCGTTGCTGCTTGCTCCACTGGCCGCCCAGGATCAGGAAAGTCGTCCAGTCGCCGCCCATGTCGAGCTCGCTGGTATTCTGCACCTTCGCCTGCCAGCTTTCATAAGAGAAGTCGGAATAGGCGAGTGGCCCCAAGAAGGTCGTTTCGGTCTGGTGCACCTTCGATAGTGAATAGGCGACCTGCGCCTCTACATTGAAGATCTTGTTGCCGGTGAAATCGTTGACATAGCCAAGCACGGCGGTCTTGTCGTGGACACGGCGGCGCATCAACGCAGCGCCGGTGGCGGCGGAAATCTGGTCATAGACCTGCGGCGCGTCGCTGATCCAGTCCTGATAGCTGGCCCAGATGGCGTGCTTCCTGTTGCCGCCGATCGCGACGCGGCCCTTGACCAGCCAGCTGTCGGACAGTGTGGCGGAGGCCGCGACTGTATCGCCATTGCCGCTCTTATAATCGTCGGTACGGCGATAATTGTAACTGCCCAGCAGTTCGACGCCCTCGGTCGGTTGCACCGCGACGATGCCCGACAGGGTGTGCGCCTGCGCATTGGTTTCGGTTGCAGCTTTCAGGCGTACCGCCAGCGGATCACCCTCGCTCAGAAAGTCTGATGCATCCTTGGTCGTGAAATTGACCACGCCCGCCAGCGCCCCGGCACCATAGAGGGTCGAGGAGGCCGGGCCGCGCAGCACTTCAACCCGCTTGTAAAGTTCAGGCTCGGTGAAGAGCGCGCCCATGCGATATTGTTCGTAGAATTTGGTGACGCCATCGACCGTCAGCAGGATGCGGTTGTCGCTGTCGCCGATTGCCGTACCCATGCCGCGGATGTTGAAGCCCTGGCCGAGCTGGCCGACGCCGCCTTGGACGTTGACGCCCGGCATAGCTTCCAGCAGGTCGCCCATGGTCGTCGCCTGAATCTGTTCGATATCCTCCTGGTCCAGCGTGCTTACCGCCTGTGGCGTGTCGATCGCGACCTTTTCCGTGCCAGCGGAGATGACCATGCGGTCGAGCACCATGCGCGTCGTTTCCGGCGCATCGGCGTCATTCTGCGCCCATGCCTGAATCGGCGTGAGGGTCAGCGCTGTTCCCAACAGCAGTGTCAGTCTGGTCTTCATCATATATGCGGCCCCCATTTTCGGCGAAAGTGCATGGCGCGTGGATAACCCCGACGGCGATGCAATTATCAGTTACAGATGATATTGCAAGTGAGTCTCATTATATATATGTGTGGCGAGAGAGAAAGGGGACTCCATGAAACAATCGCCATTCCGCTGCGCAGCGCTGCTGCTGACCCTCACCGTTGCCTCCGCGGCATCGGCGCATATGCCCTATATGCTGCCGACGCTGTTCGATGTGGGCAACGGCGACCATATCACCGTGCAGTCGGCCTTTGCCGAAGACGCCTTCCTGCCCGAAGTCGCTATGCGTGACGCGCCCTTCCATCTGGTCGGGCCGGACGGGACTGACCTGCCTACCGGGCCGGTCACCCATTTGCGCGACCTCAGCATCTTTGAGGCATCGATCCCTACCGACGGCACCTATCGCGTAACCAGCGGCCAGCGTGCCGGACGCAAAGGCAAGATGTTCAGGCAAGGCGACACATGGGCGATGCGGGGCGAAGGCGGCGCGGCGCCCGTCAATGCCGAACAGGTCGAGGTGCAGAGCATGACCCTGGCCGACGCCTATGTGACGCGCGGCCAGCCGACCGAAGCGGCGCTCAAGCCCATTGGCAAGGCGCTGGAGATCCAGGCGATCACCCATCCCAATGGCATCGTCGCGGGTTCCGACGCCAGTTTCGCGCTGCTGTTTGATGGCAAGCCGCTCGCCAATGCAGGCATCACCCTGTTCCGCAGCGCTGGCCTGTATGACGGGCGCAAGGTGGCGGCGCAGGTGAAGAGCGGTACCGATGGCCGCTTCACCCTGAAGCCCGATGATGCCGGTACCTATCTGATCCTGGTGCGCCACCGCAGCGCTGCCCCGGCAGGGTCGGAAACGCCTTATCGCAGCTACACCTACACATTGGCTTTCGACGCGGCCTGAGCGCTGCCCCCTTTCCTTTCGACGGAGATCTTATGAAATTCCAGCTTTCCCTGACCGCAGCCTTGCTCGCGCTGACCGGCACGGCCGTCGCCGCGCCGCATGAAGGATCGGCCTTCATCCACGATTATGACGCCGATCATGATGGCCAGGTCACCCGCGCCGAGTTCGACGCCGGCCGCGGCGCCCGTTTCAAGACGACCGACGCCAATGGCGACGGCTGGGTGTCGGAGGACGAATATGTAAAGGAATATAGCACGCGCCTGGAGCAGCAACTCGCCGCTTCCGACCGTAGCGACGAGAAGAAGAATGAGGAACGCCAGCGCCAGATCCGCCAGACCCATGTTCGCTTCGGCGTGCTGGACAAGGACAAGGACGGCAAGATGATCCAGGCCGAATATGACCTGTCGGGCGCGCGCGCCTTTGCCGAGCAGGATAATGACAAGGACGGCATCGTGACCGCTGCCGACGCCGCCGCTACTGCTGCGCGCCAGCTTGCCGCTAGGGAGAAGATCGCCCAATAATCGTCCCAGCAAAGGGGCGCCCTCAATCGTGGTCGGCGCCCCTTCCCATTAAGGCAAACCACAGAAACGAAAGCGAAATTCGCCGCTTTACGCCCAACCGTGGCGTACCGGACAGTCCGTTTCCAGGGATGAGCAACAGACGATTGAGCGTCTCGAATGGGTCGGTTCCGAGTGAATGCTCTAGTTGGCAAGCTACCGCAACATCGTCGCACGCAGCTTTCCGACATCGGCGTCGGTTAGCTGCAAAGCCTTTTTCATGAAGCCTTCCGAACCACCATATTGTGCATCAATATAGGTGAAAAACTGCGCCAAATGCGATGCGCCACTTCGCGTGTAGAGCGGCTCCGCGATCTTGCGCTGCGCCTCATCCTTCGAAAAATAATATTTCAGGATGGGATTGTTGGGATGGTCGGCGGGATCGACCTCGGGCATTTCCCATTGCGGGCGGCGCAGCGCAGTGGACATATGATAGTCCTTCAGGATCGTCTCGCGATCAACGCCCAGCATATCATAGAGCAAAGCAGTCGCCATGCCGGTACGGTCCTGCCCCGCCGAACAATGGTAAATGACCGCGCCTTCGTTCGCATTGATCCTTTGGTACAAGGCGCGCAATTGCGGAATCAGCAGTTTTTCCATGCCCTGATAGACATTCTCGCCATTGCCCTTGCCGAAATTGGCCATCAGAGGCTTGAGCGAATAGTCATTGGAAATGAAAAGCGCGCCCGTGCGGTCATCCACTAGATCTGGGGCGACCTCTCGTTCCTCCAGCGACCGCAGATCGATCACCGATCCAACGCCAAGCTGATCGATCAGGCTGTAATCCGCCTCGCTCAATAGCGGCATTGCACCGGAGCGGAAGGCCTTGCCCCAGCGCACGGTGCGGCCGTCCTTAGTGACGTAGCCGCCAATGTCGCGAAAGTTGCTGCCCTGTTCCAGCGGAAGAACCCGCTCGGCGACTACGGTCACGTCGCCCTTGACGTCCTGAAGCAGGACGTAGCGGCGCTGGTTGGCCGGGATGGCGAGTGTAACTTTGCCATCCTTGCCTGCCTCTTTGATCCTGTCCGTACCGACGCGCTGGTCGTCGGTATCAAGGACGTTGTCCTGGCTGATCCAGATTGCCACGGGATTGGTGTCGCCCCGATCCAGTATAACGGTAGCCGCGTCGGAACGGCTAAGCGTTGCCGCCTCTCGCCCGAGGGCAGGGCTGGCAACGGAGGTGGCCAGCAGCAGCGCGGTGACAAGGGTGATGCGCATCGGTTGTGTCTCCGTCAAAAGCTGAAGCGAACGCCAAACAGGTAACGTGACCCGATCTGCTCGACTTCGGTCGGCGTCGCGGTCGTACCCTGATAGGCGATATATTTTTCATCGGTCAGGTTCGCGAGATCCGCGAACAGCGTCAGGTTTTCATTGAGCGCATAGCGTAGCGACACGTCGAGATTTTCATAGCCCTTGCGATATTCGCCGCTACCAAAGCCGCCCAATGTATCGAGCCAGTTGGACCGCCACTGATAGCTGACCCGCGCCGAAATGCCGTATTTCTCGTAAAAGAGCGACGCATTGGCTATGCGCTTGGACATGCCCTGAAAAGCGATGTTCTGCTGCGTGGGCGTGTCGAAGCTGCCATCCAGCAAGGTGACATTGCCCTGGAAGCCGAAGCCGTCGAGCGCGCCGGGCAGGAAGTCGAACTGCTTGAGCAGGTTGAATTCGACGCCATAGAGTTTGCCCTTGTCACCATTATAGGTACCGCTCAACAGATAGGCTGACCGGTCCACGCCGCCAAAGTTATAGAAATCGCTGCCGACCGGTGCCTGGCTTTGGTACAGCACATCGTCCACCCAGCGGTGAAAGGCGGCGATGGACACCATGCCGTTGCCGGGCAGATAATATTCGATGCTGGCGTCCGCGCCCCAGGTATATTCTGGCCGCAAGCTGGGGTTGCCACCGCCGATCGTGCCGGGGCTGTTGGTGTCATTGATGGCAGCACCAACGCGGATCGCTCCATAGGCCGGGCGGGAAACGCCGCGCTGTCCGGCCAGACGCAGGACGAGATTGTCGGTCGCGGCATATTTGATGTTGAGGCTCGGAAAAAAGTCGGTCTTGCTGGATGTGAAGGTGAGCGGCGTTCCGACGCCGCCGGCAACCACGGTACCGCTATTGTCCATCAGATAGCGTTCCATCCGAACGCCGCCAACCGCCGTCAGCGCGCCGCTTTCAACCTTGCCCATGACATAGGCTGCGAGGGTGCGTTCGCGCTGGGCATAACGGTCGCTCGCGGGAATATCGAGCGCGGGATTGTAGCGGCCAGCCGCCTCCAAGCGGCCGAGCAGGCTCAAAGCATCGTCCCGCATGGCACCATTGTCGACATAGTTGAGCGTCACGCCCAGCGGAAAAGTGGTCTCCCAAGGCCTGTTAGTAACATAGTCGTTGATGTTGAACGGTTGCCCGACTGATGCGCCCAAAGAACCGATGGCTGCGACATTGGCGGTAGAGAAATTATTGCCCGTAATATCGCGATCGGCATAAAGGCCACCCGCCGACAGTGTAAGATCGCCCATCTCTTTGGAAAGGTCGAACTTTGCGGTGTAGCTGTCGGAAATCGTCCTCTGCCGCGCAGCGATCAATATCGTGCCGCTGGCGGACAGGCTGGCCTGGTTGAACGGCCCGTTGACGGTTACGATCGGGAAATTCGGATCGCTATTGTCATAACTGAGCGACAAATTGTTCGCCCCGCTGGTCGATGCCTGAATGAGGGGCAGGAACGTCGCATTTTCCGTGCGCGTGTAATTGAATTTGAAAGACGCGCTCAGCCCGTCATCTGTCTTATAGTCGCCGCCGACCGTTCCGATATAGTTGCGGTTCCGATATTCGCCAAAGTTGAACGTGCCCCGCAAAGGCACGCCCGTCAGCGTGCCGCTATCTTGCGAGCGGGTGCCGCCGGTCGCGCGATCCAGGCGAAACTCATATTGGTTGCGCTGTTCATTGTCGTTGAATTCGGAGAAGATCGCCTTGGCATAAAGGCGCTGGCCTTCTTCGGGACTATATTCGACCCCGCCGAACAGACCGTTATTCCAGCGTTCGATCTCATATTGCCGCACATCAAACTCGGTCGGCCCGCTGGCGTCATAGGCACCGACCTCGCGATTGTCGGTCAGCTGCTTGCGGCGATAATGCGACCCGCCGACCACGACCCCGAACACGTCGTTTGACCAAGACAGGCGCATCGACGCCTGCCGCTGTTCGCCCTTGCCCAGGTCCATGAAGCCATAGCCCGCATCGCCGGTCACATGCAGCCCCTTGCGGTCCATCGGCGAATAGGTGCGCAGGTCGATAGTGGCAACGATCGCGTCGGCCTGAAGGTCGCTGGTCAGCGATTTATTGATGACCATCTGCGACAGCAGCACGGCGGGGATGGCGTCGAAACGGAAGGCGCGGGTGTCGCCACCTTCGTCCACGCCGACCATCGGGATGCCGTCGATGCTCACCGACGTCCAGCGATTGGGCGCACCGCGCACCTGGATATAGCGTTCCTGGCCCTGATCGCGCTGAACGGCGACGGCCGGCAGGCGCGACAGGGCGGCAGCGGCGTTCTGGTCGGGGAAACGCCCAACGGCATCCGACGCGGCGACGTCCGACAGGTTCACGGCGGCGCGCTTGAGCGCGATCGAATCCTGCTGAGCCGACAGAATTGACCCTGTAACGATGATCTCGCCGCCTTCTTCGTCCGGCGCTCGCGCCATCGGCGGCGCATCCTGCGCAGCGAGGGCGGACGGGATGAAGGCGATTAGGGCGCAATAAGCGGTCGAGCGCAATAGCAGGCTGCAAGGCAATTTCATGGTCGGTCCCCCAGATGGCGTGCCGACCGCTAGAACGGTTGTATGTATTTATTGTGACGTTCGTCCATACTATGAAAACGTAGTGAGGGACCAGCTCTAGGGTCGCCGACAGCGCAAGCTCTTGCTATCCTTGCCATTCCATCGCCAAGCGACTGACCGGATGAATATGGCTGAAAATGTGAAAAAAACGTCTGATTACAGGCTCATAGATGCAGTAATGGAGCAATGGGAGCGATGCGGCTATGAAGGCGTTTCAGCCCGTCAGCTATCGGCCATCGCCTCTGTTCCCTCCTCGTCAATCTATCATCATTTTGGATCTCTGGAACAGTTGTTGGTCCTGGCACAGGAGTATGTTCAGGGGCTCACGCGGCAATGGTGCGACGATCGAATCGCACAATTGGCGGGCATGCCACGCGACCCGCGCGCTTTCCCTGCCTTCTTTGCGGCGTGCGTGGACGATTGGGTATCCAACGAGCGGCGTCTGGCATTTGCGTGGCGCGAAGGGCAATTGCTGCGCGCCAGTAGCCCCTCTGGCCGAGCGCTTCAGCAGCAGTGGCAAAGGCTGTGGATCGACTTCTGGCGGGCAGCGACGGCGTGCTTCGGCTTGGAGAGAGGCGCAGGGGTGACCTACCGCCTGTTCGAAAATGAATCCTCCCTCCACATGATCGATTGGCGTCGGTCCGTGGACCGTGCCGGGCTCGATGAATTTGCACGTGGGGCTGGGGCGTGGCTAATGGGCGATCCGGTACCGCCATCGCCTTGGCGCGATTTTGCCCGTGCCGCTGCGCTCGAAGCCTTGCCAGCCGAACCGGATCACGACAGCATCATGGCACAAATAGTAGAGGCAGCAGCAACCCTGGTAGCGGAAGTCGGCCCCGGCGGATTGACCCATCGGGCTGTGGCCGCCAGTGCTGGCCTGACGCTTGGCACGGTATCGCATAAGGTCCGTACCAAGGCCGAGCTTGTCCAGCTTGGCTATGGCGGTCTCTATATCAAGGCCGTTGCGCGCCTGCGCGCGCAGACGTCCGTTTGGCCGTCGGGTCGCGACACGGTGGGCAGTATCGCCAATTTCCTGGCGGAAAATTCGGGCAGCCGGGGCATTGATGCGCTGCACCTTGCGGTTGCCCGCGATCCCGCGCTGCGTCCGTTCGGCCTTCAACTGCGCTATCTGCGCGGCACCACGTCCCGGTCGCTTCTGCAAATGCTCCTGCCGGATCGACTTACGTCGGACCATTTGGAACCAGCGTTGTTATCGAGTTTCCTCTCTTCTCTATCGCGCCATTATGGCGACTGGACGGCGGACGAGTCGCGCGCGCCGATCCATGCCGAGCTGAACGATCTGGTGGCATTGCTCTGATTTTGCACGGCACGGGCCGATTCACGAAGCTGTCATGGACGCGCTGTAGCGGCCAAGCATGCGCGATGGCCGTCCTTCGGGAATAGACCCGCCGATCCGTGCGGCTGGCATGCGCATCAGCCGCGTCCGGCTCGCTGCCTTCTCTCTGCCGGTGCTGCTCTTTCAGGCAATCGAAATGGCATGGCGTGCCTATCTTCCGCGGTTCCTGACCCTGGATATCGGGATCGCATTGGGCGCTGTCGGCGCAATCCTGCTAGGGGCGAGGCTTCTGGACGCGATCGCAGACCCGATCATAGGCTGGATGAGCGATACGGTTCGCACGCCCATGGGCAGGCGCACGCCGTGGATGGCGCTGGGGGCCGCTCTGGTCCCGGTGGGCGCGCTGCTGCTGTTTCTGGCACCGCCCGGCGCTGGACTGGCGCAAATCATAGCCGCCAGCCTGATGCTGCATCTGGGCTATTCGTTCATCATCACGCCGCATGGCGGCTGGGGGCTGGAACTGTCGCCCGACAAGCATCAGCGCACCCGCATCATGGGGGCCAAAGTGTGGTTCGGACTGTTGGCTTCACTCGGGCTACTGGGGGTCATGGCGTTGATGGAACGCGGTTTTGCCGTTCCTCGCGACAGCCAGATGGCAGTGCTGGGCTGGGCCATCGCCTTGCTGGCGCCCATCACCGTCGTGGCGGTGATCCTTCTGTTCAAAGAACCTGTTGACCTCACCACGCCGTCGAAGGCGGACAACCCATTGCTGCTGTTTCTGTCGATCCTTCGCGATAGGTCCATGCGCACGATTCTTGCGCTGTATGTGCTGACCGGTATCATGGACGCAGCGGCGGCCAGCAGCTTCCTGTTCCTGGCCGAGGATGCACTTGGATTGAACCGGTGGGGTGCCGCGTTGTTGCTGGTCCAGCCCGTCCTTGCTCTGGCGACGTTGCCGATCTGGAGCCGGGTCAGTGCCCTAATTGGCCGACACCGCACTTTGATGATTACCTATGGCTGGCAGGGACTGACCGCGCCGCTGCTCTTTTGCATCCCGGAAGGTCAGCCTGTTATATTTGCCGCCTTCATTGCCGTCCGCGCGCTGGGATGGGGTGTCGACTATATGCTGTTGCGCGCGATGGTCGCTGATCTTGCCGACGACCAGTTGCAGGATATGGGGCGGCTGGGCGGCGTCTATTACGGCATGAGTAGTGTAACGCTTAAAATCGCCATGGGCTTGGGCGGCGGCGGCGCACTATGGCTGATGAAAATCATACCCGGCCCATCAGGCACATCATCCGCCGACGCGGTCCGCCTCGCTTATGCTTTGCCCGCCACGATCCTCGGCCCAATCGCGCTTTTACTTCTCATCTTGCATGTATCCCGGATAAGCAGACGGTCGGCAGCTAGGAACTGAAAATCAGAGGCTGCGTGTCCGCGAAGGGTCAGATTTTACAAAGGACACCTGCCCCCGAATGAGTGGGAGATGCACGCCCCAGCCTACTAAAATGGCTCGAACTGCACGTCGGCTCACTGATGATTACAGTTTTCCGAGCCGCACCGCCCCTGCCCTATTTGCCAAACAACATAAAATCAGTGTCGGAATGCGGTCAGTGCCCAAAACTCACTCGAATTGATCGAACGCTTTACGGACCTCGCGCTCTCCATCAAAAAATCAGCTATGCGATTGCCTTGTGCGCGCAGCCTCCCAATCTAGGCGTCGATGGCCAGCCTGTTCCCCGACCAGTTTGAGACCCCGAAAATCCCGGGCTTGTCCTATTGGGAAGACCTTATCTCCCGCGATGAAGAGTTGAGGCTGATCGACGGGATTGACGCATCCGCGCTCGAACCGTTTCGTTTCCAGGGTTGGCTCGGCAAGCGCCTGACCAGTTCCTATGGCTGGCGCTATGACTTCGACGACGCACGCTTCGGAGCTACAGATCCCATACCGGATTGGCTGCTACCTGTGCGTGCAAAAGCCGCTGCCTTTGCCCGCCTTGAGCCCGCCAGCCTCGCCCAGGCGCTCCTCATCCGCTACGATCCTGGTGCCGGCATAGGCTGGCACCGTGATCGCCCCGTCTTCGACCATGTCGTCGGCATTTCGCTGGGCGTGTCGGCCCCCTTGCGTTTTCGGCGGCGCAACGCCAGCGGGTTCGATCGCGTCACCGTTCCGCTCGCGCCGCGTTCGGTCTATCACCTTCATGGCGAAGCGCGATACCAATGGGAGCATAGCATAGCCGAAATGGGAGAGACCCGCTGGTCGATCACATTCCGTACGCTCGCTGAGAAACTGTCGGGCCGGAACATGATCAGATAGCTGCCCACCTTCAATGCACCATGGTGCCCGCATCGAGAAGCTGGTCCAAGCGCGTCGCAATGTCGAGCCACCGCGCAACACCGGCCTGATCACCCGCCAGCGCCAGCGTTCTTATCCTTCTGAAATAAAGTCGCTGGCGTTCGCGCCATGTTGCCGTTCGATCGCCAGCGCTTCGGCCCAGCCTGGATCATGCTCGAGAGAATAGAAGCAATGCAGGATCAACGCTCAGCAGTGCCAAGGTCGAGCGTTCCCATGAGGAATAACTATTCGTCTTGACCTCTTGATATGCAGAGTGGGCCGCGGCATCATAAGCTGGCAGGGGTGGGATTTAGCTGACAGCCCCGCTGTAGGATTATCCTGTCAGGCATAACTTACGCCCCTCTGATTTTTGGGGCGGTCGGAGCGACGGCGCGCCATCGCTTGAGACACACCTAGCTCAATCGCCCCCGGGGATTCTCGGGACCGATTCTGTCGGCCTGTTGGCCAAGCTCGCGTGTTACGTCCTCTCCCCATCAATCGATCCCAGGCGGATCGCGCTCAACCGCTTCCTATGCCCGACAAGCATCCAGGCGGTGCCCTGTCTGTCGCAAAAGACAGCGCATACACGACGATTCTAAGTGATACCTACAGCACAGAAGCTCCGGGCCTCATCCGCTATTTCAAGCAACGCATGCGGGATGATGAAGACGCCAACGATCTCATGCAGGAAGCATTTGCCAGGCTTGCAGCCCATATGCGTACGAAGACACTCGTTCATCCAGCGTCCTATCTGCAACGCATAGCCCGCAATCTTCTCGTGGATCGAATGCGTAGTACGAGACGTGCGGCGGTGACCATAGGGCCGACGCTGGATGACCTACCCGAGATCGGCGCTGCCCCGGAACAAAGCTTCGGAATCGAAAGGCAGGATGTCATGCGTCTCTACAAGGCTGCCCTCGATGGTCTCCCTGAGCAGACCCGGCAAGTCTTCCTCATGCATCGGGTGGAGAATCTGACCTATCGAGAAATCGGTGAAAAGCTTGGAATCGCTGTACCTACCGTTCAATATCATCTGGGCCGCGCACTGGCGCGTATCGCACAAGCTCTGGACGACTGACATGCTTGATGAACAAGAGAGGCGCTCCGCATTGCGCGAAGAAGCCGCATCCTGGTTCGCCGCGATGCAGGGTCCAGATGCCCAAAACCGAGACCAAGAATTCAAGGCATGGCTTGCCGCAGATCCAGACCACCGAATTGCCTACGCGCGGATAGCGGAAGTCTACAGCATGGGAAAGTCGCTGGTGTCGCCGACCAAAGCCGAAGCAGACGCTGCGCCGACGCACCGCCGACATGTGGTGGCTCTTGCGGCGGCGGTCGCTGTGATCCTGCTTTCCTTCTCTGCCATCGTTTGGATACCAGCTGGCAATGAAGGCAAAAAGAACGGACCCGAAATCGTCGCCGACGCTGGGCAACAAACCGCCGAATTCGCAAGTAGAGTCGGACAGATCCGTAAGGTTCAGCTTGCAGACGGATCAGAGATTACACTCGACACGGACAGCATCGTATCGATGCAATTTACGCCAAGTTCAAGGTCGCTCCGCCTCGAGCAGGGCAAGGCTCGGTTCGAAGTGGCCCATGATAAGAGGCCGTTTATCGTTTCTGTCGGCAATGCCATCGTGACCGCTCACGGAACAGTTTTTGATGTCGGCTTCCGCTCGGACCAAACATATTTTGTCCGCCTCCTGCGCGGATCGGTGGACGTCGCGCAAGCCGACCATGTTGTTGGACACACCCGCAAACCGAGATTGCTGCGCCCCGGGCAGGTGATCGAAGCTGGGGACTTTGGCGTACGCGACCTACCAGCATCCTTCGCTCGGGCTGCAGGTGAAAGCTGGACCTCGAAAATGAGGCAGTTCGATGATGTAAGGGTGGGCGATCTCATCAATGAAGCAAATCGCTACTCGCGTCTCCAGATCAGGCAGCCAATCGCGGCCATCGCTGATCTGCGGGCGTCAGGCACATTTGCGATCGACGAACCTCGAAGGCTGGCCACCAACCTCAGCCTTCTCTTTGGCTTGAAGATCGCAGAAACGCCTGACAACTCCATCACCCTGACGCCATCCGACACAAAAATTTCACAGAGCGGTGCCGAACCCCCATAAATTCACATCCAGCAACGTGGAGCCAGTCAGAGCATCAAAAAACGATGCGAAGACAAGGGGCCCCCATGCGGAAAATCGTTTACAATCTCGCCAACATCATCACCATAGCGAGTGCAGTCGGCTTCGCCACCGCCTCGCCGAGACTGCTGGCCGACACGCAGACCGATCAGACCTTTCATATCGAGGCGCAGAATCTCGCCGATGCGTTGCGAGCCCTGGGAACCCGGCTCCGACGCGAAGTCATATTTCAGCCAGCGCAAGTGGAAGGTCGGATGTCGCCCAAGCTGGATGGCCGCTTCGCCCCTGAGCAAGCGCTGCGAATGCTCCTCAAGGGCACGGGTCTGCGTGCCATTGAAAATGGCGGCAGCTTTGTGATTGTGGGGAGTCCGACCTCGCAGCGATTGCCGGAGGAAGGCGATGCCCCATCCGCCACCCTGCTCGTGACAGGCTCCCGCATCAGGGGTGCGAACATCGCGGCGCCCGTGATCGAAGTATCGCAAAAGGAAATGCGCCGTTCGGGACAGAATGATCTGGGTGAAGTCATTCGATCCCTGCCGCAAAGCTTCAACGGCGGACAGAATCCCTCGGTCGCACCGGGCAACGTCGGGATCGCCAACCAAAACCTCTCCGGCGGCTCGACGGCGAACCTCCGCGGCCTCGGCGGCGACGCCACGCTGACTCTGCTCAACGGCCACCGTCTTTCTTACGGATCCGCAGTCCAGGCAGTCGATATCAGCGCGATACCTGTTTCGGTCGTGAGCCGCATGGAGGTCATACCCGATGGCGCTTCGGCTATTTATGGATCGGACGCCGTGGGCGGCGTCGTCAACATCATCCTGAAGCGAGACTATGAAGGTTATTCGACCTCGGCGAGATGGGGCGCGGCAACGGACGGCGGCGATGTCGAGCAGCAATATAATGCCACTGCTGGTATCCGCTGGAACTCTGGCGGATTCATCGTGGCCTATGACTTCCTGAAGGGCAGCGACATAACCGCGCGCGATCGCAGCTACACCGACTATATGCCGGACACAGCCACTCTGCTGCCCGAGCGCGAAAATCACAGCGTCATTCTCAGCGGACACCAGGCTATCGGCTCGAATCTCGAATTTGCGTTCGATGCACTTTTCAATCGCCGCGAGATATCCTCGATGCTCGCGCTCGACGCACGTTCGGGCTATCTCAACACGCCAGTCAACAAGAGCTTCGCGTTGGCCCCATCACTGGCCTGGAGGATCAATCCCGACTGGACGGTGACCCTGAGCGGCCTTTATGGCCGGGACCGCACCGAATACGATCAACGCTATTACTCGAACGGCGCTGTCGCGAGCAGGGCCTATGGTTGCTATTGCAATGTTGCGCGATCGGTAGAGTTGGGCGCGGAAGGCAAGCTTCTTAGTCTGCCGGCGGGGGACGTCCGCCTGGCGATCGGCGGCGGTTACCGATATAATAGTTTCGAGGATACAAACGCATCTGGCAGCCGGTCCAACGGGGGCGGCAGCATCGATAGCAGCTATGCCTTCGGCGAGCTTAACGTCCCCCTCATATCGCCCGAACAAGACTTGAGCTGGGCCTATCAGATTTCGATAAATGGAGCCCTGCGCTACGAGCGCTATCCCGGTATCGACGAAGTCGCCACGCCCAAGCTCGGCCTCATATATGCACCGACCCGCGATTTTGATCTCAAGGCTTCTTGGGGCAAATCGTTCAAGGCGCCCACGCTGTTGCAGCAATATCAGATGCGCTATGTCACCCTGCGCGCGGCGTCCGCCTATGGCGGATCCCAATTCCCAAGCGGCTCGGTCGCCATGATGAGCCAAGGCGGCAATCCCGATCTGAAGCCTGAAAGGGCGGAAACCTGGACGATCACCCTTGGTGCGCATCCTAGCGCGATCCCGGGCCTTCAGTTGGACGCTTCCTATTTCAACATTCGTTACCAAAACCGGATTATCCAGCCCATCTCTGGGGTCAATCAATATTCCGCGTTAAGCAATCCCATCTTCGGGGACTATGTGATCTATGCCCCGGACGCCGCTACGCAGGCTGCTCTCATCGCGTCGACAAACGGGCAGCTGAATAATTACAGCGGCGCGCCCTATGATCCATCGTCCGTTGTCGCCATTGCCTTCAACAATTTCATCAACGGCACTGAGCAGAAGATTCACGGCTTCGATCTGAGCGGGCGGTATAGCCTTCCAATAGGCGCATGGGGCGAACTGAATGTGGGCGGCAACGGGTCTTGGCTTAAATCGACCGAACAGATCAACGAGAACGCTCCGGTTACCCGCCTCGCCGGCATCATCTACAATCCACCCAAATTCCGGGGCCGATTTAACATAAGCTGGACCAAGGACAGCTTCACGCTGGCAGGTTATGTCAACCATTCGGGTCGGCTGCGCGATACGCGCTCCACAAGTGAGAATGACGTAAAATCGCAAACCACGTTCGATCTGAACGCCCTTCTCACCCTGCCAGCCGACACCCCGCTTGGTGCATGGGATTTTGCACTCAGCGCTCGCAACCTGTTCAATGCCCGGCCACCTTATGCTGCACCAAGCGGGGGCAACAGCTTCTACGCCAACTATGATTCCACCAACTATTCTCCCATCGGTCGCTTCGTAAGCCTGAGCGTCACAAAGCATTGGTGACAGTGATGACCAGAGCATTTGCCAAGCCGACTCCTTCCAATCCGTCCGGCGCTGCCAGGGCGCTGATATGCGCCGCCTTGCCCCTGTTCATGGCGACGCATGCCTTTGCCCAACCTCACAGCAACCCCGTGACGGAGGGAGGGAGCACCCCATGCTCTCTCCCGATCAATTGGACCAGTAACAGGGCTTTCAGGGACATCACTGCGGAAGCCCTGATCGGCTTACGCGATTTTGGCGGCGTTTCTTTAGATGGCGCACCAATACAACTGTCCCCGGACGGCGAGATGATTGCGCTTCAGCTTCGCCAGGCGAACCTGGCGTCTAACCGCTTCTGCTCGGCGCTTGTCCTGGTTCCAACAGATGGCCGCACCCCAGCGCGTGTGATCGATGACGCGGGGGACATCGAGCGCGCAAGCTTCGACAAATACGGTCTGGTCGGCATACCGCTCGGCATTCCCAAGCCTCCCTTGGTCCGCTGGCATCCTAACGGCCGGTATCTCGCCTATGTCAAACAGCGTAGCGGGAAGGCAGAAATCTGGATCATCAAGCCCGACGGGACAGACCGTCATATGCTCATTCAGTCCGAGGTCGACGTCGAGGCACTGGAATGGTCAGAAACGGGCGACGTGCTCCTATTTCGCAGCCGTCCCAGCCTTGTGGAGGCAAGAGATGAAATCACGCGAGAAGGCCTGAACGGCTTTCGCTACGACGACCGCTTCTGGCCGCTGGGCAGCAATCAGCCCCTGCCCACTAACCAAATTCCATCGGTCGTCCAAGCGCTTGATATAGGCGGCGCTACCGTCCGGTCGGCGAGCCAGGAAGAGATCACGCAATTAGGATCACCTGGCGGGGCACGGCCCGCGGGAGCGAGAGCCTATGCTCGGTTCGATGCCGATCATGTCGCCTGGTCCATCGCCGACGATCCCGCAAAATTTCGACAGCCAGCGCGTCTGCACGTTCGTATCGGCGCGAGGACATTTGAATGCCTGGCCATTGCCTGCCGTAATGTTACCGACTCCTGGTGGCTGCCGGGCAAGCAGCTGATATTTGCCACGCGCGAAGGCGCATCGGACGAGAAGACCGGGCTCTATCACTGGATTCCTGGAAGCAGTCGCCCGCGCAAGATCCTGGTCACTGACGACGCGCTGTTTGGCTGTGGAGTGGCAAACACACAGCTCATCTGCGCTCGCGAGGCCTCCCTTCGGCCCCGACATATTGTCTCGATCAACGTAGCGACGGGCTCCTTCAACACGATCTTCGATCCTAATCCGGAATTCGCGCAGTATCGGCTTGGCAGGGCCAAACGCCTCACATGGAATAACAGTTTCGGGATTAAGGCCTTTGGTGACCTCGTTCTTCCGGCGGGCTACCAACCCGGAACGCGGTTGCCACTGGTTATCGTCCAGTATGAATCACGAGGCTTTCTACGCGGCGGAACGGCGGACGAATATCCGATACAGCTTCTCGCATCACACGGGTTTGCGGTTCTCAGCTTCAACAAGCCCAAAGCCTACGCGTTGCACGGGCCGCCTGTCACCTATGATGAGTATCTCGAGGCGAACCAGAAAGACTGGATCGATCGCCGGAGCACATTGTCATCGCTTGAGACCATTATCGATCGTCTCGAACAAAGCGGCGTCGTGGATCCGCGCCGGGTGGCGATCACAGGCCAGAGCGATGGCGCCACCACAGCGACGTTTGCGCTGATCCATTCCAACAAGTTCGCCGCCGCGGCGCTGAGCACATGCTGCGAAGATGCGAGCATGATGGTCGGCAACGGCGAAGGATATCGGCGATGGTATGGAAACTTCGGTTATCCCCTGCCTGGCAGTCGGGCGGATGCTTTCTGGTCGCAATCCTCATTGGCTATGCATGCAGATAAGCGGCCGATCCCTATCCTCATTCAGGCTTCGGAAGAGGAGTATCGAATGGCGCTCAACACGTTTGAAGTGCTGCGCGCCAAACGATGGCCCGTTGAGATGTACATATTCCCACACGAGGGGCATGTAAAATTCCAGCCCGCGCACCGCTTTGCGGTGTATCGCCGCGTGCTTGATTGGTTGCGACGCACCCTGAACGGGTCGGCCGTTAACGGGCGCTTCGCCCCGCCAGCCACGCCTCCGCATCCACGAAAAGCGCGAGACGGCTCATGACCTCCGGACGCAATTTCTCTGGTCTGCTCAGGGCATCGAGGCATGCCGCGCGATCCAGAAGGCCTTGAGCCGCGAGCTGGCCATCCGCGAGCATGGACCTGATGACACCGATGTTACGCATGAAGCCCGCTTCGAAAAGCTGACCGAATGACCCCTTTGTCCGGCGCGCTATGATTTCTTCTGGCAACATTCGGCGGAAAGCCTCACGCACGAGCGACCGATCAACGCCTTTGTGCGACCAGCGCCAAACCGGGATGGAAAGGCAATATTCCATCAGTGGTTGGGAGAGCAGCGGATAAATAGTGGGGCGCCCGCCGATGTTGAGAAACTCGGTGAAATGAATGGCCTCCAGCGTTACCGCGATATGTTGACGCTTTCCCGGACGCCGCTTGCCGCCGCGCTCGATCCACGGATGAACGGGCAAGTCGTCGCCATTCTTCTCGCCTAGAAATCGCACGTCCACCCTGTGGACAAACGGGCGATGCGCAAAGACCCCATGTCTGATTGATCGCGCCAATATCTGCCACATGTCGCAGCCGGTCATCCGCGTCAGGTTGGATATGGTTGACCGATATTTCGCCCCGAAGCCGGTATCCAGGAGACAGTCGGTCGCGGGATAGGAAGAGTGGATGAAGGCGAAGATATTATCACCGCCTCCCCCGCTGAAATGGGCGTCCGCTAAGCAGGCGTCGGCGACGTCGGCGGAGGCTCTGTCGATTGCCTGCGTGAAGGCGCTCGATAACGGTCTCGGCTTGGCCGAGGCTAGCGATCTACTGTAATGAATGTCATGAACCTTGAGGAATACTTGATGGAGGGGGAAACCGTACATGCCAGCGACCGCCGCCGCATAGCTTCTCTCATCTCCCCTCCCTGTGCCGAAGACGGCATTCAAACAGTTCACATCCGACTTGCGTGCTCTGAGCGATGCAGCAATGATCGAGGAATCCAGACCTCCAGACAAACCAAGTAAAGGGTGAGGAAAGCGCCGCGCCCAGGCGGTAGTCGCATTTTCGATCTCGCGCTTCAGTCGATCCGCAATCGCCTCGACAGGCTTTTCGATCAGATTTGCTTCAATCTGCGGAATCCACCTTGGCTTGCATGTCAGCCTATCAGCTGACCATGTGACGCTCAAACCCGGCAAAAGTTCAGACACGCCGTGAAGACAGGTTTCGTTCGTTCGCACCATGGGATTGCGCAAATGCCTTGCCAGGATGGACCAGTCGGGATGAGGTGCCGTCGCCTCAACGAACAGCCGATCTGCGTCATGCGCAACGTGAAGCTGACCGATAGCCTGGCGATAATAGCATGGGACTTGGCCAGACGGATCTCGGACCAGTTCAACATGTCCGGTTCGGGAATGGTGAAGGACAGCGACATACCGCCCCCAATAGTCCGCCAGCAGCGCCTGAATCGGATCCTCCTCCCGTAGAATCTCCGAGAAATCGCGCGGCGACACAATTCGATTTGCGGTCCTGTCGAAAATATTGCCCAATACCAGCAAATGGCGGCCGCGATCGTCGACGGCCTCATAGCGATCAAGGTCGCTGGACAAGCTCTTCAGGGAGACCGGCGCCTCTGCATTCCCCGCCCCGCTCTCCACGGGACCAGGAAAGGGCAAAGCCTCAGGTCGAATGTCGATCGCGAAAGAATAGAAGCTGCTCATTTGATGCCTCTGATCACCGTGTAAGGGGCGATACCTTCCAGCGTGTCGTTCAGCACAACGTCGTCGGCCTGAAGCCAGCAATGCGCCGAGAATGGATGAAGCCTCACCCCGACAACCATGTCGGTATCCACGCCATAACACGCCAGGTAATATTTAAGCGCTCGTGTGCGGCTGACGCAGTTCAGCCGGAGCGGCAGCAGCCGCTCCGCGCACGACATGGCCTCAAGCAGATCACCAATCCGGCCTCGGCCAGAAGCGTTCGCTCCCAGTTTCCACCAGCGCGCTTCAAGCCCGAACGTGAACAATCTCTTCGGGCGATATCTCTGCATGAAACGCGTGGCGAGCAGAATAGCTATCGCCCGCACCAAGGTTTGTCGGCGGACCGAGACGTCCGGCAGAAGAGGCGCATCACGCGCTGGCAACTGAATATTTGGCAACGCCAGGCCTGTTGTGTCAGCAACGTCGGTGACCAATATCCCGGCGTCTATGAAATAGCGCAAAGCCGGTTTCGCCTCGGAGCTATGATCCTCGATGAGACAATCTGAAAAGGCGGCGGTCTTTGCAGGACTGAGAGCAAAATAGCGATCGGCCGTGAGATCGAGGAAGACCGCCTGCCCTTCGATCACACAATAGGCAAGGCCCGGCCGCAGCATGACCAGCATGGGGCAAAGCTCCCGTAAAATTCTTGAATATGACCCGGCGCGCGGAAACGCGCGCCGGGTCGACCGATTATTCGTCGAGAATGCCGGTCTGCTGCTGACCAGCGGGATTGTCCTGATCGACCAGGCCAATGCCCTGCGTTTCGGCACTCGCGTCGCCCAGATCGATCATGTCACCCTCGATATTTTCCAGACGTTCCATAACAACCTCCATCTTCAAAAAAGCTACCAAGTGGCAGCGACGAGAAGTTTAGGTGGCAGTTCAACATATTGGCGACCTTATAAGCTCTCAATATGCGCACTAATCTGATGGTCGAGTGCGTACGCCAACAAGCTTTGCTGCATGTTTGGTAAATCTAGTTTCATTTCGGCGTGTTGAAACTGGATATATTTGATACGATCTGATGCGCGACAATCGAAGCCCGCCTTATTCTGCGTCGGTGATAGGCCCAGATTGCCTCCCGGACGGCCGCATCGCGACCGATCTCTGTCAGGTTCGAGATCGACAGCAGTTCTTCTTGGACATTGTCGAAGACAAGCGGCTCATGGAGCCTCGCGACAGCCAATCTGTCACCTGCCATGATGATTGCGCGTGCATGGACCGCATTTTTGGGACGGCTTCCGATAAAGGAAAACAGGCTATTGGCCGCATCACGTAATTCGCGGGGATGAACGGGCCCATGCCGTTCGAGCGCCTTGATAGGTTCGAGATCACCGTGATATGGTGCCTTGGCCTTGAGGGCATGTCGCACCAGATATCCGTGCCAGGTGTAGAGATCACGCAGCATATCGGCAGTGACAGGCGGCACAATAAAACCGCCGCCCTGGTTCGCGGCCAGGATTTGCTCACCAACGAGTTGGTGCGCGCTGTCGCGCACGGGTGATATACTGACACCATAATGATCGGCGAGCGCCTGCACGACGAGCGGCGCGCCTGGTTTCAATATACCGTCCAGAATATCCTGCTTGAGCCGCCGGTAAATGCGATCGGCGGTGATCGGTTCGGCAGACATTGCGCGACAAGCCCTTATTCCTGATCGCCCGCATCTGTAAAAAATGAGGCTCTGCGCCTGCTGATCGTGCTGGACGAATGTTCATAAATGAGAGCGATGCAGCGATCCTCCAGCTCGGACAGGTCCTCGTCGAGAAGCAGCTCCTGGGGGATCGACATTTTTCGCTCCATGAGAAGAAGCGGGATCATGATATGAGCCGTCGATAGCCCCAGCCGGTGTGCACATGCCAAATGCTCGTCCAGCTTGGATTTTGGATTGCCCGCTTCAATCTCCCGCAACCATCTAACACTAACCCCGGCGGCGCGTGCCAGCTGGGGCTGAGTGATCCGGTCACGTCGGCGGCGCTCTTCGATGCGCTTGCCGGAAATCTCCTTGATCGTGGAGAGAACCAGCCCGTCATCCTTGGTCTGAAGTTTTCGAGTCTGCATGTACAGGCACCCCCGGACATTGTCTCGAAACTCCCAATGGCACTTACCCGATTACGATAGGCTATGCATTTTGCTCATGCGGTCAAAGGCTATCGTTCTCAATCTGAGACGAATTTTCTCCTGTCATTCCAGGCGTCCCGAATGAACAGCCACCCTTTTTCAATCATGTTGATTGAGGGTAGCGCAACAGCGCACATAGGCGGCGCATATCCCTTTCGCTGGCGATGCTCATATGACTTACGGCCGCAACATACACGGTGCTGAGAGACGGCGCATATATAGCACCGGCCCGCGAGACCTTCTCTCTGATTTCTCGGGCCAAGCTTCCCAGCTCCTGCGGTGCCCCTACATAATGCTGCATATTCCCTGAAAGACGCGCAATATCGGGATCGGCAAGGTCGGCGACCAGTTCGTCAAGGTCCCGAGCGGCTAGCAGCGTGACGGCCGCATGCAAGGTATTGCCGTACGACAAAAGATCATGGGCAGCAGTGCAGAACCGTGAATGACACTGCAAGAAAAGACTCAGCCCGCACTCGGACATTGTCAGCCTGTAACTTCGTGTCGCCTGCGCGGCCATAGATGCCTCCTTTCCCCGCGGTGACCCAGCGAATCGAGCCCGCATGTCCGTTGAAAGTACGCCGTGCCGATCCGTGGGAGCAGTGCGGGGTCAAAGCATTGGGATCGGCCCATCGGCACTAACGTGCCCATTCGGCACGATGGTGCCTGATCGCGGCATCTCACTGCCTTCCAGCGGCACGTTACTACCCTGCACCGGCACGACATTGCCCTGGCCATTGCAGGGCTGGGGAAGCTTGGACAACGATCCATTTCAACGGACCGGTGATGGCAAGTCTACCCGAACGAACGAAGCTCCCCGGTCACACAGTCCCTTCATCCAGGCGGCCAATGGCCGATCTAGTCCAAGGAGGTATGAGCCATGGTCAGCGGATTCCCATACAGGCCACCGACCTTCGTCATTCTTATGGCCGTCACTATGCCCTCGATTGCGGCTCCAAAACAAGAGGCCTTCGTCCGATCAACCGGCGCCGCAGACAGGGCGACACGCGTCATCCGCAACGTCGATGGCGAGTATGCCATCATAGCCGACACGCCGCGGCGGCAGTTGGCCCGGCCGACAACGGTGCCGATCGGACGATCCATCGGAATTGATGCCGCGCTTTTCTCGCCCAATCCCAGGAAACCGGAGCAACGCCCATGACGGTCACATCTCAGCCGCTGTCGCTGCTCGCTTTGTTCGCAGGAGCCGCATTGGCCGTATCGCCCAACCTAGCTATCGCAGACCCCGCTGATGAGGCTGCGATACTAAGGGCAGCCGCATCCGAAGCCGAGGCGAAGCTCCATCAGAGCTTCACGAATCTTCAGTTCGAGGATTTTGCCGTGGCTCCCGTCACGGGCCAGTTGTATCAGGCGGCCGCCGGCGGCCGCATCATCTACTATGCGCCACAAAGTGAGCATCTTTTGTTCGCCACGGTCTACGACCGCAACGGTGTCAACCTGACCGCACTAGCGCAGGAACAGGGCACGGCGCGCCGCCTCAAGGCCATCGATCCTGCCAAGGCACTGGCGATCGGCCCTGAAGATGCGCCCACGGTCATCGAGTTCACCGACCCAGACTGTCCCTACTGCCAAGCGCTCGATCGCTACTGGAGCGCCAAGGCCGCCGAAGGCAAGCCGGTCAGGCGTCTCATTTTCTTCGTGAGCGGCATCCACCCGACCGCAGCGGCCAAGGCGGAGCATATCCTATGCTCGGCAGATCGCGAGGCGGCCTTCCGCGCGGCCTATTCAGGCCAGACACCGCCCACCCTGCGTCAGTGCGCGGAGGGCCGTGCCAGGGTCGCGCAAGATGCTGCGCTCGTCGCGAAAGTCGGCGTCTCAGGAACGCCGACGCTGATCGTCGATGGCAAGCTCATATCGGGCTTCCAGCAGGCCGAACTCGAGGCGTTCCTCGATCGGCACGCAAAGCCCAAGCCTGCAAAGGCAGCGTCCGATGCGCGGCGCTGAACGGGCGCGCGCCATCGCAGCTGCGCACAATCTCTTTGCGGAGGGCATCCGGCCCGGCTCCACCCGGCCTGCGCGGATGAACCAGGATGCCGGCGGCGGCGGGCTCATGGAGCCGTCCACCGACGCCCCGGCCGACACCGATCTTCCTTCGATGCCGGCAGGCTTAGGTTGGACGGCTCCTTTTTGGAGCAATGCTATGATGCGTACATTTGGCAGCAAGGTCCTGGCGGTGGCCAATGTCGGCCTCCCTTTAGGCGCGATGGCCCTGGTCGGTGGCCCGGTCCATGCCTTCTCGGCACCGGCCCAGGGCGATCTTGGTTACGACATATACGATATCGTCGTGAACCAGGGTGTGAAGGGTCCGATGGGATTTGTAGGCGGTGTCGCCGCTTTCCTGTTCGGCGTCTCACGCCTGTTCTCGAATATCATGATCGGCATCCCGACCATCGTCGCGGCTGTCTGCCTCATCAAGGCGGACTCCATTCTCCAGACCTTCGGGATGGTCGTCTGAGACGCACGGCGCGGCTGCGGCCTGGCTGACCTGCCGGACGCATGCCGCACCGGCAACAGGCTGGGGGTCGATGGTCGGTCCCTGGAGGATGATACCTTTGGAGGTATCATGAAGCAGGAGGAGAAGGGCAGATGGACGAACGCCTTCCGCAATATCTGCATCGGCCCGTCCAGATCCTGTGGTTTGGATCGGACGAGTTTCTACTCGCGACCTCGAGCATATTCGTGGCCGCGATCGTAGGCGGACTTGTCGGCTGGGCGCTCATCGCTGCCCTTCTCCTTTTCATTCCGTGGAAGCGGACCAAGCCCAGGGGCTATCTCCCCCATCTCGCCTGGCGCTGGGGTCTTGTTTCCTTTCCCCATTATCCGGGTCCTACCCAGACCCGCTTCTTCGAGTGAGCGCCATGGGGCTATTGCATCGCAAAGAGGGTCAGGAGGATCCGCTGCTGGGCAAACCGGCCAGCTTCGGCATCCATCGCTACCTGCAGGGGTCGGCGAACCTGTTCGAGGAGAACCGGCTGCTCAAAGTCGCGATCGCGGGCATGTTCGGCGTCACCGCCGTGCTGGGCGCGGTCATCTACACGACCAACCAGAACGCCCGGACCGTGATCGTCCCGTTCGGCGCCACCGGCGACCTCCATGTCTCGGGCAACACACCGTCCGAAGCCTATATCGTCGCCATGACGCGCAACATCGTCGCGTTGTCGGGCACATGGTCGGCCTACTCAGCCGACCGGCAGTTCCAGGAGCTGCTGGGGCTCGTCCACCCGTCCGCCTATGGCGCGATGCGCGACAGCCTCAACGCCATACTCGATGAACTGGCCAACAATCCGACGCTGTCGATCGCGACCTATATCCGCAACGATCAGCCGGTCCGCTGGACTGCCCATGAGATCGTCGTGCCGGTGGAGAAGGTCCGGGTGATCGGCGGCGTGATCCGCAAATTCCGGGGCATTTTGCGCATCGGCTACGGCATCGAAAATGGCCGTTTCTGGCTGACGCGTCTTTCCGAGGAGCAGTTCGATGTCGAAACACGCTAATTACGGCATAGGCGCATGCGCCGCCCTGTCCGGGCTCATGCTGCTGGCGATCCCGGCCTCAGGCCAGACGCTCCACGCGCTGCCTGACCAGACCAGTCGGATCCGTCTCTCCAACCGCGACATCAACCATGTCGTTTGCGAGGGGGGCGAGATCGAGGACATCAAATTCTCGGCCGAGAAGGGTCTTGCCGTCGAGAAAGGCGGATCGGACGCCTGGATCAAGTTCCTCGCCCGCGAAATCGACGATGGGGGCCAGATAACACGCAGCTATGTGACGCAGCCGTCCGAATTCTTCGTGCAGTGCAACGGCGCCACCTATCCGCTCTATGCCGAACCGGTGGAAATTCCTGCGCAGACGATCGTGCTCGTCCCCGGTGCCCGGCAGCGCGCCCAGGCCAATAGCGCGTTGATGGCGGCGCTGGCGGACGAGGACCGCGCCGTCTCCATCACCATGGCCCTGCTCGACGATCGCATTCCCGCTTCGTTCAGCGAGGTTGCGCCATCCGGTAGCGCGATTGCCATCGCGACCGTTCCGGGCCTGTCGATCAGCGAGCAGCGCCGCATCGCCGTCGAGGGTGCCGGGCTTTCAGCGTCCCAATATCATGTCCGATCCCCGGCAGCGGTGACGCTGGACGAGCGCCTGCTGGTCGATCCGGCCCTTGGGACAGGCATTTTCTCGATCACGCTGGACCGGGTCCATCTCGATGCCGGTAAAACGGCCCGACTGGTCGTGGTCCGCCGGGGAACCGGGCAATGAGCGGCGAGATGGACAGGGAGCGCCCGGAAGTCCCCGCCCCTTCGCCTGAAACCCTGTCCCCCTATCAGGCACATCTTGCCGCGCAGAGCGCCGGGCAAAAGGAAGAGGCTATGCGCCGTCCGTTCCCGGGCTTGCTCGACTGGAAAGCGCAATGGGCCAAGATGTCCGCGCGGCAGAAACTGCGCGCGCGCCAGCTCGCCGTCGGTGTCGCCGTTGGCGCGCTCGGGATCGGCCTTTATGCGGCGTCCGGCAGCAAGGAGGAGGTGAAGCCCAACGATCCCGCCGCATCGCTCAACATGGGCGCAGGGCTGCGCGGCGACAGTCTCGAAGTCAAACTGCGCGGCGACCTGAAAAAGCTTCTCGATGGCCAGCAACTGCTGCGCGACCGGGTCAGCGCGATCGAGGAAGGCAAGGTGGTTCCCGGGTCACGCACCCCCGGAGCGCCGGGCGGCCAGACTATCGATGGCGATTTGCCGCCCGCCCTGCCCGACACCGTTCCAGCCCTGCCCTACCCGCCAGAGACCGGTGACATGAGCGCGGATGCCGACAGGTTGCCGGCGCCGCCCGCCGGTCCGGTTGCACCGCCTGCACCGCCTGCGCCGCCGGTCGAAAAGACGGTCGGCGCGATCGGCTCGGCGGCCGGTCAGGTCGTGGCCCAGGGCGCGGCCGACACCTCATCCTCGTCCAAAAAAAAGAATCGGACGATCTATTTACCGCCTGGTTTCATGAAAGCGCGGCTCCTGACCGGGATCGACGCACTGGCGAGCCGGGACGCGACCAGTAATCCTGAACCGATCATCGCCCGCGTGCAGGCGCCTGCCGTCCTGCCCAATGAGGTGAAGGCCAATCTAGCCGGCTGCTTCGTCGTCGGCAACGCCACCGGAAGTCTTGCCAAGGAGCGGGTCGAGGTGCAGCTCGTGTCGCTCTCCTGCGTGGATTTCGACGAGCATTCGATCGTCGATCAGCCGGTCAAGGGCTTCTTCGTCGATACCGACGGCAAGAAGGGCCTGTCGGGCAAGGTGGTGACGCGCGCCGGGGCGACGCTGGCGCGCGCCTTCATCGCCGGGACCATCAGCGGCATCTCGCAATCGGTCGAAAGCACGTTCGGCAACACCTCGACATCAGCGCTGGGAACGGTCCGCACGCTCGATGCGGGTGACGCCGCCAGGACCGGCATTGCCGGCGGGCTCTCCAAATCCTCCGACAAGCTCACCGACTTCTATCTCGACCTCGCCCGTCAGGCTGGTCCCATCGTCGAAGTGGGCGCTGCCAAGGATGTAGTCGTGGTGATCCAGGAGGGCGCCACCCTTGAAATCAAACCCGGCGCGGGAGCCAAATTCTGATGTCCGCGCCCATGGGAGACAAAGCGATGAAGATGGTTCGACCCTTCCTCCTCCTGCCGCTACTCGCGCTGCCCGGCTGCGCCACAATGGGATCGGTGATGTCGCCCTATAGCGAGAAGTTCTCGTGCAAGAATAGCGACCATGGGCAATGCATCCATCCCGATCAGGCCTATGCCGATGCGCTCTCAGGCCGTGCCTCCAAATCCGATCCCGCCGTCACCCATGATCGCAAGCTGCTTGCACCGGACAAGAAGGCGCGAGCGCACGGCATGGCCAAGGGCGACGCCATAGCTACTGCGACGCCCTCGGCTATGGCGCGACCTGGCCAGGGCCATGTCGGCGCGCTGATCGAGGATCCCGGCTCGCCGATGCTGCGCCCGTCGCGCACGATCCGGACATTGATCCTCCCCTATGCGGAAAAGCAACGTCCCGACCGGCTCTATATGGCGCGCTATGTCTATTCGATCATCGACCGCCCGGCCTGGGTCGTGGGCGACTATCTGGTCGAGCCTGGCGGGCGAACGCCTGCGCCGCCGGTGCTGCGCACGCTGCGCGAGCCCGAACCGGGTAGCGCAGACGCGCCAACCGCAGAGGCCATGCCGCTCACCGTCCATCCGGAGAAGCGGCCATGACCGCGCGGCCCACCCACAAGGGCCTGAGCTATCAGCGCTTGCGCGCCGCCGTGACCCGCGACGCCTATTCGGACTTCCTGCCGATGGTCGCCTGGGTCGAGGAGGAAGAAGCCTTTCTGTGCATCGACGATGGATGGGGCCAGGCCTGGGAGCTTGTCCCTTCCGCCTATATGTTCGCCCATGTCCAACAGGCGTTGCTGGGGCTGCTCAATATCCATTTCCCCGAAGGGACAGTCCTCCAGCTCATCACCTTTGCCGATCCGCTGATCGATCCGGCGCTCGACGCCTATCTCGATATGAAGGTCCGCCCCGACCCGCTGGTCCAGGCCTCGGCCCGGCGCACGGCCGACTATCTGCGCGGCGGAACCACGGGCCTCGATGCGCTCCATGCCATCCCGGTGCGCGACTTCCGGTTGTTCCTCTCGATCAAGACGCGGGTGAAGCTTGGCGCGGACCTTCGCCGTCAGGTCGAGGAGCAGCTGGCGAAGATGGGTATCCGGCGTTTGCCGCCCGACGCCCTTGTCAGCTTCTATCGCCGGATTTTCAACGGCGTCTTCGCAGCCGCGCCGGGTGTGTTCCTGAGCGAAAGCATGGGCGGGATGCCCGCCCCGTCGATCGCGCGGCAGATTATCGAGGCCGGCCCGGACCTCTGCTTCGAGGGCCCGGAAGTGTTTCTGGGTAACCAGGTGGCCCGCTGCCTCACGCCCAAGGCGCCAGCGCGCCGGATCACCGCTGAGCGGGCCAACCGGCTCATGGGCGGCTTGCGCGGGAGCGCCGAAGATAGCGATCAGATTGGCGGGCCATTTCTCTATTGCCTCTCGGTCATGTTCGACCATTCACAGTTCGAGATCCACAAGCGTGCGCAGATCCTCTCGGCGCAAAAGGCAGCCGGCAGCTTTGCGGTCGAGGTCGGCAAGCAGATCGAGGAGATCGGCTGGATCCTGGATGAAGCCTCGAACAGTCGCTTCGTCTCGGTGATCCCCACCATGTGGGTGTTCGGCCGCGACCGCGCCCAGGCGCGCGAGCTGGCAGCCCGCGCCAAGCGCTTGTGGGAATCCGAACCCCTGCCCTTCATGGTGCAGGAAGAGAGCTATCTGCTGCCCGTGCTGCTCGCGGCCAGCCTGCCCTTCGGCCTCTATCCCGAGAAGCAGACATTGAAGCTGCTGGAGCGCGATTTTCGCATGCCCGTGAAGGCCGCCAGCCTGATGGCGCCGGTGCAGACCGATTTTCGCGGCGGCGGCCGCCCGGCCCTACTCTATGTCGGACGCAAGGGCCAGCTCATCACGCTCGATCTCTTCGACCCGCGGATCAACAATTATAATTTCATCGTCTCGGCCGAGAGCGGCGCGGGCAAGAGTTTCCTGCTCAATAGTCTGTGCCAGCAATATTATGCGCAAGGCGCGCTCATCCGCATCATCGATATCGGTGGCAGCTACCGCAAGCTCTGCACGCTTTGCTCGGGCCGTTATATCGACATCGGCGAGGAGCGCCTCGTCCTCAATCCCTTCGACATGGGCCTCGCGCTCGATGGCGAGGACAAGCAGTCGGCCATCGCCATGGCAGTCGCGATCGTCGCGGAAATGGCGAACGCCTCTACCCGCAAGTCGGTGACGACTTCGGAATGGAACCTGCTCAAGTCCGCCGTGCAGTGGACAGTCGATAGCGGCCGGGGCGAAGACGGCATCGACGCGGTGCGCGACTGGCTCGGGCACTATCCCGACAATGCCGCCTCCGATCTCGACCGGGTCGATCATCTCGTGCCGGTCGCGCGCGAACTGGCGTTCAACCTGCGCGATTTCGGGTCGCAGGGTGCTTATGGCCATTTCTTCAACGGTCCCTCGACGCTCGACATCTCGCGCGACGAGTTCGTGGTGCTGGAGCTCGAACGCTTAAAGGCGCTGCCTGACCTTTTCAACGTGATCGTTATGGTGGTCGTGAACGCGGTCACCCAGGAACTCTATCTCTCGGCGCGCGACAAACCCCGCTTCGTGCTGTGCGACGAGGCAGCCCAGTTCATGACCCGCAGCGACGGGCAGGATCTCTCCCGCCTCGCCGAGGCTTTTGGCCAGGGCTATCGGCGCGCGCGCAAATATCAGGGCAGCTTTGGCATCGTACTCCAGAGCATGAATGACCTCATGCTCTTTGGCGGCACCGGACAGGTGATCCTGGAAAATGCCGCGACCAAATTCCTGTTGCAGGGGTCCACCTATGACAAGGCGGTGGACAACAAGATCCTCGATTATTCGGGCTTCGTCCTCGATCTCCTGAAATCCGTCAGGAACGCCAAGCCCAATTATTCCGAAGTGTTCATCGACAGTCCGCTGGGCCTGGGGATCGCGCGGTTGGTGGTCGATCCCTTCAGCTACTGGATCAATACCTCGGCCCCCAATGAGGTCGCCGCGTTTGAGGCGCTGGTGCGGGCGGGTCGCAATCCGCTTGAGGCGGTGTGCGACCTCGCCGGTGTCGATCCCGCGCAGGTGCTGGGCGGAGATATCCGCCCGGACGGGAGGGCGGCATGACGCACAAGCCTCTAGCCCATCCCGCTCAGCTTGCGCTCGACTGGGAAAACGACCCGGCGATCGAGGCGATGATCGAAGCGCGCGTCGCGAGGCGCGCCGAGGCCGCCGCCTTCCAGTGGCGCGTGCGGCTGGTCGCCATCGAAACCTGCATGATGGGCAGTCTCGTCATCGCAGCCGGGATCGCGCTCGATCAGCCGCCGCTCCAGACCATTCGCGCGGGCATCCTTGTGGCTACTGCCTGCTGTGCGAGCGGCATGCTGCTGATCGGTCTGTCAGGCGCATGCGGAATGCTGTTCTCGCGCTTCAAACGATGGAGGGCGCGATGAAGGCAGATCACGCCAATGGCTTCGATCATGGTCTTGACGTCGGAGATGATGTCCATGGGCTTCTCGCCTATGCGCGCAGCGTGAGCGACCCGGCGCTTGGTGTGGACGCGGTCGCGCAGGCGATCGTCACGGTCATCCAGGCGGAACGCCGCTTCGCGCGGCTGTGCTACACCCTGCTGGTGACCGGCGGCATAGCCAACGCCGTGTTTTGCGCGTTCGCGGCAGCGTGGATCCTCCAGGTGCCGCTGTTCGAAGCCATTTTCATCGGCATCTGCGCCGGAATGGGCGCGAGCTCCACGGGTCTGATCCTTATTCCCTGGGATGCAATCGCCGAGCGCCTTCGTGACTTCACCCAGCGGTGGTAGCGGGCGTGAACGGCATCTTCTCAAGCACGCCCGCGCCAGGGCCCATCCGCCTCCTGGTCGGCAGCCAGGGCCTTGCGCTCGTGCAGTCCTGTATCGCCTGGCAGTTGCCCGCTATGCCCGCGGTCGTTCGCCTTCTTGGCGTAGCCATAGCCATCATTGCTACAGCGGCCCTTATCAGCGCCGTGATCGGCGAGGGGCGCGAGAACCGTTCGCCATATTGGAGACGGCGCCATGGTCGCTAGATCCATATGCCCTGGCGGCCGCCTCCCTGCCCTGTCGGCACTCGCACCATTGGCGCTGATGACCGGGCTGATGACGCCCGCGCCCATACCGGCTGCGACCAGCACCATCGGCCGCACCTGGCCAATCGCCGAACCCGATGCGCTGAGCGAGATCGAAGGCCGCGCCGCGCATGTTCCCGACATGAAAACCGCCTTTGGCTCCCGCGAGCGCTGGTCGGCGATGAAGCCTGCCGCGCTCGGCATCGCCCGCGCCGATCGGAACCGAACGATGGTGCCCTTCTACACGCTCAATCAGGATATCCGGCTGCCAGGCGGAAAACTCCTCTACGCCAAAGGCTATAGCTTCAATCCCCTCGCCTATGTTGCGCTGCCCCAGCGGCTCATCGTCGTGCATCCTCGCGATCTGGCCTGGGCGCTGCGTACCGCAAGGCCCGCCGATTTCATCCTGCTTGCCGCCGGTGGTCTTTCCCAGGCGGGAGATACAGATGCCGATGCGATCACATTGGGTGAGCGTCACGGTCGGGCGCTGTTCCTGCTTGAAGAGCGCGTAAAGGCACGGCTCGGCCTCACGGTCGCGCCGGTGATCGTCGCCCAGACGGGGCAAAAGCTGGTGCTGACCGAGGTCGCCATGCCCCCCAGTCCGCGGAGCATCGCGCGATGAACATGTTCGCGATCCGAAAAATCCTGATATGCGGTTCGGCCTTTGCAGCACTAGCGATCGGCTCGCCCGCTTATGCCTCCAAATGTGAGGCGGGCACGGTCTTCAACCCGATCACCAAGGTGCGCTGGAACTGCATCTTCCCGATCACCATCGGCGGCGTGAAGGTGGGTCCGAGCGATCCGCTCGGCAAGGCGCTCGAAGCGCAATCAGCCTCCAAACCCTTATGCGCCTGCCGCAAGGGCGTGACCTTCTGGTTCGGCGTGAAGGTCAGTTTCTGGTCACCCAATCGCATGATCGACGTGGTGACGGAGCCGGGCTGCATGATGGCGCTGGGCGCTGACCTCATGCCGACCGGCGGCAGGCTGCAGGGCAGCCAGACCAGCATCGCCGACGGCACCAACACGCGCAAGATGTTCGCCCAGATGCATTATTATATCGCGCCTGTCTGGAAGATGCTCGACATGTTCACCGACCTGCCCTGCATTGAAGATGACGGCTTCGACGTGGCGCTGATCACCGAGGTGCTGCCGACCTGGCAGTCGGCAACTTTGGGCGCGATCATCCAGCCCGAGGCGATCCTGTTCGGCAATCCGGCCGCAGGCCTGGCCTGCATGGCCGATAGCGCTGCGGCGGCTGCGGGCAAGGTGGTCGATCCGCTCTTCTGGTGCATGGGGTCCTGGGGCGCGACTTATCCGGTGGCGGGCGATATCCATTTTGGCGACAGCGTCGAGGCCTGGGCGGGGCTCGCCGCGCGCGGCGTCTTCATGATGGGGCGGCTTGGTGCTCTCACCGTCAGTTCAGCGGATGGCTGCTCGTTCATCCCGCAACCGGTCTGGACCAAGAGCCGCTACAAGTTCCAGCTCATGGAACCGGTCAATGGCGGCCAGTGCGTCAATGTCGGGCGGCCCGGCGCGCTTTGGACGTCCGCCAAGCATGCGCCTGGCAAGGACAATGCGCAGTTCATGCTGTTTGAAAAGACGATCTGCTGCGCCGGGGTTTCGACGCCATGAGCAGATCGCCTTACCCGATCCGCATGGCATCGCATGGCATCAGCCGATGGTCTGCCCGTCATTCCACCGAGCCAGGCGTTCCCCCTGCGGTAAGGCCAGTGTCGCATCCCTCCTGCGGCGCCGGTCGGACGGTCGGCGTGGCCACAGATGCAGACGATCATGCGGCGTTCCCCTCCTCGCCCCATGTGGTCGTGGCCACGCTGACCGTTTTTGAAGGGCAGGCTGTATTCCGGGCAGAGCGTGCCGGGCTTGCTCCGACCAAATTTCTGTTCCGGCTGCGGCGCGGGTCGCGGCAGATCGCTTTGCGCGAGATCCGGCCATGAGGCCAGCGACCCTCGTCCTTGTCGCAGCACTGAGCCTGCCTGCTCCGCTCCATGCGCAGACCCCGCAGGACCGCGCCCGCGCTGCGGCGGCCGCAGCGCGGGCAAAGAGCGCGGACAGCGATGCGCTTCTGGGCAATTATGTGACGCCGGGGCTGGCGGGACAGGCGATCACCACCGTCGACACCAAAAAGACCTTCACCCCCAATCTTGCCTGCCAGAAGAGCGCGACGCTACTCGAACTGTTCGCCCAACCCAGCGCCACCGGCGATATCGGCACGCTCAACATCTCGCGCGACAGTGATCTTGACGGGAGCTTCGATGAGGCACTGACCGTTCCGGTTCCCACCTCCGGGATTTGCGCCAATGGGATCATCTCCTGCGCGCCGGGCAGTTGGGACGCGTGTCGCTTCTTCCGCTGGGACGCTTCGGCGTCCGGATCGTTGAAGCTGTCCCAGGTCGAGTTGACCGATCTTGCCGGCTGTTACTGCGTCAACAACAGCTGCGGCAGCAATCTGGTCTGGGGCAATATGGCCTCGATACTCAAGGATCTGGGCGGCGGCGTGGTTGGCGCGCTGACCACCGCCGATCCGCGCGTCGGCGTCGCGCAAGCGGCGATCGATGGCCCGATCATCCGTTATACCGGGGCGCAGACGACATCCTGTACGGCGCAGCCCCGGATTGGCGCCACAGCCTACAAGGCCAATCCGGGGGCCATGGCCAGCGACGCCTATGGCACCGCGCAGACGAGCAGTGTTTTCCAGGCGTTGTCTGCGTCATCGACCGGAACCGGCACGTCGCACGTCATCAAAAGCTGCACCATCACCCGGCAGATCGCACAGGAAGAAATGACCGCCGAGATGATCATCGATCGCGTGTCGGGCGGCTTCGCAACCTATGCTCCAGACCCAGGCAGCCGCACCTTCGTCATGGGCTCGCCCACCGACAACAGCCTCACAGGGGGATCCTGCACCCTCATTGATTTTCATATGACGTTGCGGGTCAAGGATGCCCAAAGACTCCAGCGGGTACTTCTGACCCGCTTTGGCGGTGATGACTGGGCGCAAATACGGATTGATGGCGAACTGGTCGGTTCAGGTCCCGATGGCTGGACTGGATCTGGACCACCGCCGGGCAAATGCGAGAAGAAGAGCGCCTTCTATGTCGATCCCAATCTCGATCTCACGGCCAAGCTCACGCGAGGCGATCATGATATCTGGCTGCGCGTCGCGGTCGCCGATGGCGGCGAAGCCTATGCCGCGATCGAAGCGACAGTGGACGTGGGTTGCAAGACGAGCGAGCAGCTTGTCGACACCTGTTCGGGCTATGCCGCCAATGATAAATGCCGCCTCGACGACGAAGAGGTGGATGGCGTCGTCACCTATCGCAACGGCGTCAAGACCGGGCTCAGCCCCCTGCCCCAGACCCGGTTGATCGGCACCGGTGCCTGCGCGACGCAGATCAACCGCCCCTTCTTCGAGCGCCAGCGCCGCTACGCCTGCACGGTAGATTTAGGCGCTGCCCCGCAGCCCGATCTTTCCCGCGGCGCCTATATCATCGATCATTCGACGGAGACCTTGCTCGCTGACCGGGTGAAGCATGCCGGTGGCAGCGAAAGCCTGACGACCCGCAATTTTTCCTTGCCGGTGTTGGGCACCGTCAATGCCTGCGAGCCGATCTGCAAGACCCGCAAGCCGCAGGCCAACGCAGCCGTCGCACCCGATGGCGTGACGGGCGCGAAGCAGACCGACCCCATAGGCTGGGATAGTTTCTATCACGCCTGCCAGGACAGCAATGTCTGCCCCGCGGGCGAGGGCGAGGAACTGGTCCAGGGCTGTGGCTGCATCGATGATTTCCCCGAAGCGGTGGTGATGATGCAGACGGTACGCCTGGGCGGCGCCGACATGGTCTGCACGAGTACCATGCGATGAAGCACGGACGTGTCTTGCTCTTAGGGGTCATCCTTCTCGTTGGCGGTGTCCCGCTGATGCTTGGCGTCGCGATCGCCCAGCAGATGTGCGCGGTCGATCGCAACGGCAATGGCGACGCGGCTGATGATGGCGAAACGGCAAGCTGTCACCTGACCGGCGCGGGCGGATGGATGTGCCCCATTGGCGAAACCCTTTGTGAGGCGGATGGGACTGGTGCCATGCACTGCCCGCTGGGCGATCAGCATGCCTGCGCGGTACCCGCGCGCGGCGGTGCGCCAAGCTGCTCGGCCAACGCCTGTATCGACACTGGCGCCAATCCCATCGTCGAGGAGCCGGCGTTGGATGATCCGGGCGTCGAGGCCGACGGCACCGTCGATGCCGATGGCAATTGCCTTGGCACGATCGAAATTTTTTCCGGCCGCGCCGCGCGGTGCCGCCCTGCCGGTCTCAGCACAACCTTCCAGAATTGCTGCAAGGACAAGGGGAAAATCGTGAAGGACGGCATGGGCGGTTCGATCTCGTCGATCACGACGAAGATCGCGGTCGTCAAGGGCGTCTTCACCGGCATGAAGGCCGCATATACGGCCTTCAAGGCCGGCGCGACCGCAAGCCAGGCAGCGAGTGCCGGTGCCAACGCGATCATCGTCGGCATCGATCCCACATCGATCGCAATCAGCCTTGCGGTCAATGTCATGATCGATCTCCTGCTCCAGGGCTGCGACCAGCAGGATATGGAAGTGGGCATGCTGCGCGGTTCGGGCATGTGCCATGAGGTCGGCAGCTATTGTTCGTCGAGCGTCCTTGGCGTGTGCGTGCAGAAGGCCCGCGGCCACTGCTGCTTCAACACCAAGCTTGGCCGTATCATCCAGGAACAGGGTCGCCCGGAGTTGAAGGCCTTTAGCGCCATGGGCTGGGGCACCGCCAAACAGCCCTATTGCCGCGGTTTTACACCGGAAGAATTCCAGGCGCTCGATTTCAGCAAAATGGACCTCTCGGAATATTATGCGGAAATCGAGGCGCGTGCCCAATCCGACATCCAGATCGATATGAAGGACAAGATCGATGCCCACATGCAGACGATCAATAATTAGGCGCGCCCTGCTTCTGGCCGGGATCGTGTTTGCGCCCGCGTGGCTCCAGGCGAGCGAACCGCAGACCCTGGCCGGTCAGCCGAAGAGCGACAATGCGCGGACGCGGATTGAGGACCAGGGCGAAGCGGCGCTGGAACGCGTAAAGCGCTCTGTCGGCAAAACCAGGGCATCCGCGCCGCCTTCGCCCGTTCTGCCCGCCCAACCTGACGCCGCGGCGCAACGTCGTGCTTTTGAGGGGATGAGCCGACGCAAGCATGACCCGGCGATGGCGAGCCGTGTGCAGTCCGATGTTGCGGCCGCCCGCCAAGCGCTGGCCACCGAGCGAGCCGTGGCAAGTCACCGGATCGCCCAGGCGCTGGGCCTCGAACGACCTGAAGAGGCGGCACTGGCCGGGGTCATGTCGGCCAATGATGGGAGAAAACGGGTCCCGGTCCTGTTCGTGTCATCGTCCATGACGGTCGAAACTTTGCGCACCTATGCAGGGCAGCTCGAACGTGTTGGCGGCGTGATGGCCTTTCGCGGCATGCCGGGCGGGATGCGGCAGGTCGGACCGATGGCCAAGCTGTCGGCCGCAATCCTGCGTATCGATCCGGGCTGTGACGGTCCGGCCTGCGCCATGCGCGACATACAGTTGATCGTCGATCCGCTGATTTTCCGGCAAAATCGCGTCACCCAGGTGCCTGCGCTGGCAATGATCCCCGGCGATCCGACCCGGCCCTATTGCGAACGCGAGGAGGCCAGCCCCCGCGCGGCGCATCTCGTGCTGGGCGACGCCGCCCTGTCCGGGCTTCTTGAGGAATATGGCCGCCTTGGCGGCAAGGCGGAGGTGCAGGATGCTCTTGCTCGCATGGCGCGCCGGTAACCGGGTCTGGCACGAACTTAAGGATCTGCCGCTGCGCGCCGCCGTCGCGCTGGGCGCGAGCGGCCTGGGGCAACCGGCGCGCCCGGGGCAGCTCTTCAAAGCCTATGGGATCGTCCTGCCGATTGGTCTCTTCGCCTGGTGGGCGATGCCGCAGATCACTCTGGTCATGACGCCCTCTATCGATGCCTGGGTCGTGCACCGCTCGCCAGGGCCCGTCCGCCGCGGCGACCTCGTCTCGTTCCTACTCTCCGACCCGGTCGCTGGCCCGACGCCTGCCGCTGTCACCAAATATGCCTTGTGCATGCCCGGCGACCGGATCGTCATGGTCGAGAAGCCCGCCACCCTGGGTACGGGCCGCAACGGTTTCTATCATTGCAATGGCCAGCTGATGGGCGTCGCCAAGCCTGTAGCGCGCAGCGGCAAGGCGCTCGACCACTGGCGGCCGCAAACTCCGCGCATTCCCAGTGGCATGATCTTCGTCGGCTCAAGCCATCCCGATGGATATGACAGCCGCTATTATGGCCCGGTTGCGATCGAGCGGTTGACCCGCATGGAGAAGCTGCTGTGACGCGTCTTCTCACCCTGGCCGCCGCGCTCCTGCTGCTGCCCGTCGATGTGGCTGGTGCGCAGGCCATCCCTTCAGGCGCGGGCGATCGCGGGACGCGGGGCTATTGGTGGTATGAGACGCCCGGATCCGACGTTGCGCAAGAAGCGCCCGACGATGCCGTCCCCAAACCCGTCATTCCGCCGATGGTTGACCTCGCCAGATGGGCGCCGCCCCAGATCGCCAAGCTGATCGAACAGCAGCGCGATTATGCCGCGACGGTGCTGACCATAGATGCGGTCGCCGATTTCTGGCGGCTGCAGGATTTTGCCCGGCGCAAGGCGCGCGCCTTTGCCGGCGTAACCCAGCTCGCCATGCTCACCCACCCCGAACTCAATGCCCGCGCCGCCAATCCGATGGTGGGGGAAGCCCGCGATGCGCTCGGCGCGCATAAGGATCAGGTCCGCCGCCACTATCTGCGCGCGCATGCCGGGGAATTCGCGCTCGTCATGTTCGCCCGGGAGTCCTGCGGCTATTGCAAGGTGCAATGGCCGATCGTCCAGCGGTTCCAGGACGAAATGGGCTGGCAGGTAAGCCTCATGGATCTTGATCGCAAACCGGAACTCCGCCAGCGCTTCGGGGTCGAGGTGACGCCGACAACCATGATCATTCGCCGCAACAGTCCCCAGCGCATGGTGATCGCCGCAGGCGTCGAGACCTATCCCAATCTCGCCCAGATGGCCTATCAGGCCGTGAGACTACTGAGCGGCGATATCCGGCCCGAACAATGGCTGACGGGAGCCGGCGAGGAAGATGGCTTCTTCGATGCGCTCGCCAACGGGCCGGTCTCTTCAACTGATCCGCGCGTGATCGACGGCGACCTCATCGACGCCCGGGAGCCCAGGCCGTGACGCGCTTCGGGAAAGCCCGGTTCGCCTGGATGCTGATGGCGGTCTGGGCGCAGATGCAATCAACGGCCGATGCGCAGCACACAGATCGGGATCTGGCCAGGCGAGCGGCCATTCATCCGGTCTCGACAGCTGCGGACATGCGGCTTTGGCTCGCGCGCGTGCCGACCACGCGCGACTTTCCTGCCGATTTTGAGATCATGCTGCGTAGCCAGGCCACGCTCTACAGTATCGAGATGAGCACGTCGCCCGGCTGCCTGCCCTGCGGCGATCTGTGGATCAGGCTTTCCGCTTTCCGCGCCCGCTACGGCTGGCAGGTTCGGACGCTGGGGCAAGAGGAAGCGATGCTGCGATCGGGACGCCTCGGACTCCCCTGGGTTGGAAACCCGGTCGCATGGGTGCGGCCGCTTGCAGACCCGAACCGCATGGTGCCGATCGCGATCGGCACAGACCATGGCGCCAATATCGCACGCAATGCCTGGCTTGCCGCCCGCATGTTGACCGGAACGCGGGCAGCATTGGGCGTGCGCGCCATGTCGAAATTTACAGGGATCGTCGGCGTGAGGGCGCCGGCCTCCTCTAACCCAAAGCGACGCTGATCATGGCGGGGCGGCGTCACTTGTCCTTTTCCACCAGGAAGCCTGCCATGGGACATCATCCACATCGTCTGATCCTTACGCTCTCCATCATTGTCGCCTCGTGCGGTCACGCCGCCCCTGCCTATGCGCAAGGCTGGGCCGAAAGCTGGTTCGATAATGTCACCTATACTTCACCCGGCAGCTTCGAGGACCAGACCCGCGGCTATGTGACCGCAGGCGGCATGTCGGGCCGGGTCGATGTGCATGACGATTATCTCATGAGCCTGACGCTGCCCAAGGTGAAGGCGGGCTGCGGCGGCATCGACATGTTTTTAGGCGGCATGTCGTTCCTCGACCCCGACTATCTGGTCCAGAAGCTGGAAACGATCCTTCAGGCCGCGCCGGCCGTGGCTTTTCAATATCTGCTCGAAACGCTCGACGAAAAGATGGGCAACATCATCTCGAAGATGGAAGCGGCCACCAATTACCTGAACTCCATCCAGGTGAACGACTGCCGTCTCGCCAACCGCATGATCCAGATCGCCAAAGGCGACGATAATATGTCGGGGATAGTCGAGGAGATGACCGGCTACAAGTCGATCCGCGAAGGCTATGCCAATAGCTGGCAGCAGAGCCGCGAGAAGATACAGGCCAACAAGGGCAATCCGACCGAAGATCTGAAAGGTGCGCTCGCCAACTGCCCGGCCGAGGTCACGGACATCTTCAAGACCGGCTCGCTGCTCGCCCATGCCGCAGCGCGCGTCGGCGCGTCCGACTGGGCGGGCGTGATGCGGGCGCGGGTGGGCGACGTCTATATGCGCTGGGATAGCAACGACAAGGTGCCGCTTTTCTCCGCCATCCCAGCCTGCCCGCACCAGGATAGCGAGAGCGCCGATGATTTCCTGACCGGACGGGTGCCCACCCGCGCGCTCAATATTCCCGCGACCACCTCGGACTGCTCGGTGAACGGCGCCGGGCGCGGCGCACTGGTGCTGGCGCGCGAGCGGATGGACGCGATCGCCATCAAGATCCGGACACGCGCGGCGCTCACATCTGAGGAAAAGCAGTTTATCGCCAATGTGCGGACCTTGCCGGTCTATCGCCTGCTCGAATGGGGCGTGCGGCAGGGCCTCACCGACAGCGTGATCGCCGATACCGACGAACTGGTCGCCCTAACCCTTGCCTATCAGATGCTCAACGATCTCACCCGCTCGATCGACTTCGCGCTTCAGAATGCCGAGCGGGGCGCGACCATAGCTGGCGCGGCAGACGCGGAAAACACCAACATCTGCCAGACCCGCATCCTGACCAAGGGTATCGAGCAGCTCCGCGAGCTGCGTGACGAGGCGTTGCGCCAGCGCGCGCAGATGCGCCAGTCCTATATGGCTGCCATGAGCCAGGCGAACCTGTCAGCAAGCTATGCCGGGGTCGTGCGCCAGCGTGACCGCGATGCGCGTGACGCCGCTGGCGCCAACGCCAACCGCAACCGGTGAGGCGGACCATGCGCCAAATCATTCGCCTGGCATGCGTCCTGTTCGGCCTGCTGAGTGCCGCGCCCGCGCTGGCCATCGATGCGAGCTATCACACCTGGGACGGCTTCTCCGAAACCGTCGATGCGTTCCATCTGGTGGCGATGATCTTTGGTGACCCGCGCTATGAGACGCTGGTCGTGATAATCGCGGTGGCCGGCATCGCGTTTGGCGCGGTCATCGCCAGTATCCGGGGATCGGGCATGGGCCTGGTCGCGTTCGGGTTCCAGATGCTGGTCGGCATCGGCCTGTTTGCAGGCATGATCGCCACGACCGGCATGGTCCACATCTATGACCGTGTACGCAATGCCTATCAGCCGGTCGGCGACGTTCCCAATCTCATCGTGCTGGTCGCAGGTGTCACCAACCTTATGGAACGGGCCCTTGCCGAAACCATCGATGACAACACCACCGATCCCAATGCCAAGCTGGAATTTGGCGCAGGCGGCCATGCGTTCGACCTGTTCCTCAACGCAGTGTCGCCGCGCAGCCCGATCGTCGATACCTTCCTCGACGCGAGCGTGAAGGATTATGTGCGGCAATGCTATCCAGTTGCGCGTGTGTCTCCGGCCTATGGCGTCGATGACGATCAGCTGTTCCGGACCTCGACCGACCTCCCTGCCTCCTTTGCGGCGATGGCGGGCCCTGCGACCTTCTCCACCGTCTTCACGCCGAGCGACAAAGCGGGAACGACGATGAGCTGTGATGCAGCCTGGGCGTATATTGGCGACCGCCTGTCGGATGCCACATTGTTCGACGCCTATAGCGATCAGGTCTGCGCGCGCACCGGGTTCGATGTGAACCAGGCGAGCCAGCGCGATCGCTGCCGCCAGCAGATCGATGCGCTGGGCGACATGATGCTGGACCAATCCATGAGCCGGCAGACATTCCTCACCAACATCCTGCTCGGCCAGACCGTCGGCGACGTCCTGTTCGAGGACTCACCGGCTGCGACCGCCCGCGTGATGGCGAACCGGGCGATCGAGTCCAACGGACTTGCCACGCTCTCGACGGCCAATGAGTGGATGCCGACCATCCGGGCCTCGGTCTTCGCGATCATGCTCATGATGATGCCGATCGCGCTGCTGTTCATCCTGACGCCGATCAACCTGCGGGTCGCGAGTTTTGCGCTCGGCCTGTTCGTGTTCGTCGCGCTGTGGGGTGTGATCGATGCCGGCATCTACCAGCTGACCCTGGGCCGGGCAATGGATGTGCTGGCCGAACTGCGCGCGACCAACGTCGCGGCCGATAGCTGGATCCTTGCGCCATCGGCCGCGATGAAGGCGCTCGCTATCTTCGGGTCGTTCCGAACAGCAGCGGCGGGCCTGGCAGGCGCGTTCGTGTTCACCGTGTTCCGCTTTTCGGGCAATATGTTCACCGCCTTCACGTCGGGTATGCTCGGCGTCCAGGGCCAGGGCAGCATGGCCGCCGCGACGGTGGGCACCAGCGAGGGCTATGCCTCGGCGCTCGAAGCGCAGGCTTCGGCCGGCGGTACGATGGCCCGGCGGTCCACATCGTCAGTCTTTGGCGATTTTGGCGAGCGCAGCAGCTTTGGTCTCGACCGCGCCTTTGCGTCTGCCGGAACGGTACTGGGCGAACATGGCGGCGGCGCGACGGGGACGGCGGCGTTCGGGCTTGGCCGGGCGGATGCCGCAAGGGAACTGGGCGGGCTCGCCCCTGCCCTAGTCGGGCGGGATTTGAACGATCCTGCCACGGCCAGCGCGATCCGTGCCAATGCGGCAACGTCGGCGATCCACAATTTTGCGCAGGGAGACGCGCTCCGCAAGCTTGGCACCAATTATTTCGGGGAAGGCCAGGGCGGGGAGCGTGCCTTTGCCGCGTTCGCGCAGAATATGGTGCAGTGGAAGGCGTTCGGCGACAGGCAAGCCTATGAGATGATGCAGTCGGGCGCGCAGCGGCATTTTGAGCGCAGTGGCTATGATGCAAAGGATGCTGCACTCAAGGCCTCGACCGTGATCGCCCAGGCGGGCGCTGACCCGACCTTTGCCAAGATTACCGCCAACGCCTTCGATCAGGACCAGATGCTGCGCAATGACCTGACCGCTGCGCAGACGCAGGTGGGCGCGATGGAAGGGCGACGTGACTATGCCGGCGACAGGGTCGCGGCCGTCGAGCGCGGCAATGTCGCGACGGAACAGGCCCATCGCACCGGGCATAATCAGGGGCAGCGCGAGGCCGCAGGGATGCTGGGTCTCTCGGTCACCGAGACAAGCCGGCGCATCGGATTCATCCATGCGTTGTCGGGGGAAGCGCGATCGACCGCGATCAGCCAGTTGTCGCGTTCGACCGGGCGCAACGAGGCGCAGGTGCTGCGCGCGCTGGAAAGCTATAATGCCGCTGTACAGGTGGGAACCGCAGACGGCGCTACGGCCGAGGCGGCCCGCGAAGGGACCAGCGTCTATGGTCGCATGCGCGAAGCCGCCGGTTATGATTTTGCCGAGCGGTCGGGCAAGCTCGACGCGCAGCGTGAGATCGGCCCTGATGGCGTGCGCAGCTCGGCCCAGATCGGTGAGCAGCGGCGCCAGGCGGACAATGCCGGTTTTGCACAAGGCGCCGCTGCCGCTGGCGTGTCGGTCCGCGAAGCCTCGCGTCTGGATTCTTTCATCCGCGCGCTGGCGGGCACTGCCGGAAATCAAGTCGATATGGCGCAAGGCGGCGCAGAAGGCATCGCCGATCGCGCGCGCAACGAGCGACTGACCGGCATTGTCGATAGAGAGCGGCTCACCCGCACACAGGCGCTGCTGCGCGAGCATGGCGTGGAGCTGTCGAAGCGCCAGATCGCCATGGACCAGAATGGCGATATCGGCCTCAACCTGACGCCGGAACTGGCCGCGCAGATGTGGCGAGGCGGGCTTATCAACGAAAGCCAGCTCGGCGCGATCGCCAATGGCGGGCACGCCCGGTTCAGCTTTGCGCATAATGATCTGCTCGTCTCGAGCAGCACCGGGTTCAGCCAGTCTGCGCGCAACGACAGCAGTACGCGGTTCGAAGCCGGCAAACAGGCAGGGCCGGATACGATCGAGCATTTCCTGGGCAGCGGCGCGCAAGGCCAGGCCGCTATGGCCAACTGGTTGCGCGGCGGGTTCGAGATGGATCGGCGGGGTGACTGGCGGCTGAAACCGCAGGTCGCTGATACGCTTGAGCGCGATGTCACCGCGATCATGGTTCAGACCGGGTGGCAACGGTCGCTTTCCCGATCGGCCGAGCACCAAACGCAGGACAGTCAGAGCATATCAGGCGACTTGGCCGCTTCAGCGACACGCGGGATGGGTTCGGGAGGCAAGAGTAGCGATAACAAGGGCGGCAGCAAGGGTAGCGCTGTCGGTTCGCTGTCCGGCAAGATTGGTATGGACTTTGTGGATCGTGGCAGCGCTTCAGTTTCTGCCCGATCATCAATCGACATTGTGAATTATGATGTTCGGGAGGCAATCGCGTCAGCAGAGAAAGCCGCCTCTCGCTCCGGGCGTCCAGAAGAAGCGTTCGCCAGAGAGTTGGGTGAACGGGTGCTCGGCAATGATGGGCTCCGTAACAGGTATTTGCGGCAGGCCGATTCAGGACGGGGTACGGTCGATGTCACCGGCCCCGTCACGTCGATGGAGCAGTCTTCGATCCTCAGTTCGGGACGGTTGCTCTTAGATCGCGACAACGGAATGGCGGATGGGGATCCTAAATTCAAGGAGCGCCGGGATCCATGATATCAGTCCTGAACGACACCGATATGTCGGAGATGCAAATCACCCGAACGCACATCGAATGGGTCAGACGTGGGATCAACCAGCGGTCTTTGGGGTGCCGACCACGGCACGATCACCCAGTCCCCGCAAGCGACTTTTGCTTTCAAAAATCCATAACCGAGAACCGCCACCACCGTGATCGGATCGAAGATGAAGATAAGCAGCACCATGGTGTTGGCCACGGACGTATTAATCCGGTCATAGGGGATGGCTATCATGAACTCGAGGCCAATCCAGTACAGCAGCGCCGTTGCCCAATAGAGCTTCGCATACCATGGCCGCCAAAACCAATCGGCAGCACGCGGCGATGGCGGGCGTGCCGCATCTGTCTGTTCGACGTGATCAACAATCTGCATCTGCAGTGCCTTTCCACCTGGAAAAATAGCACAGGTTCATCCGACTGGAAACCGATCCACCATGATCGCCGTGGACCGATCGCCCATGGCCATCGCAAGACTCCTGCCCCCTCCCTTCCTCCCCCCCTACATCGAGCTTTGCTTTTTGGTTCTAACAAGAGGACGTACTTCAAATCCTGGACACGGCCGCAATGAAGAAGAAGAGGCCCAATCGGGATGTGCCTCCCAGTCTTTCTACCGAAGCGGATGCCGCCATCCTTCGACTTGCGCGCCTCCTGGGCCGTCAGATCGCGCGCGAACTTGATCAGGAGCGACAGCAGCGAGAAAAGCGCACGGACGTCCCGCCTAAATCGTGGGAGTAAGGTTTGCGTGTCCAGCCCTTTCAATATCAGATGAAACATTGTCGGGCGAATGTTGCGGCAAATATGCCGCTATTCCTTGCTGGTGTCGGCGTGTTTTTGCGCCGAACGGTGGTGCAATCGCGATCTTGCCCACGGAATGATTTTATCTGAAAATCACAGTCTTTCCGAAGGACGAACTTGTGCCTGCGTTTGCATTTTATCTTATCTCCAACGAGGGCGAGCCTTCGATGAGGCTGGTTGATGTGCCAGATGTTGACGCTGCGAAAACATGGGCAATGGATGCGATCAAATATGGGTCATTGCACACCATTCGCTTCTGGGACGGGGTTCGCGTAATCGAGGCGAAACGCCCTGCGATGCGGCAACGCAGAAAGAAGCCAAGCGATGCAGAGGAGCGCGGAAAGCGTATGATTGCCATGAAAGCCAAAGGTACGAAACAGCGCGAAATTGCCGCAGCATTTGGGATCAGCATCGGCCGGGTGCGCGATGTCATGTCACGTGAGGAGTGGCGTGTCCGGGAGGAAGCTATTCAAACCAACCGTGCAGCACTCTCAGGCCGGGCCAATAACGTGATACAACATTTAGTCATCGAGCCTGAAGCGGACCCTGCCGAGCGCGACCGGCTACTTCCGGAGCGTGTTGCAACATTGACTCGCCGTAAAATAATGAATCTAGGTAATTCGGGCAAGGTCACACTTGCCGAGATTGAAGGCTGGCTGTGGGAACGAGGCCTTTGTCTTAGCGACGATATCTGAGCTGGACATTACCCCGTATTCGGGACCGGGCCAGGGGTTTGGGTGTTTCTCAGCGTCCCGCGATATGGTACCACGATCATGGGTGTGCCTCATCTTTGACGCGGGTTAAGGGTTTCCAATGATAGCTGGACGAATGCATAAGTGGGACATTTCGCTCGGTCAGCTTTGGATTGAGACAGTCTGAAAGCGGACGAACCTCACTTATGTAGCTTCACGACCGACCAATAGTTAGGATCTTTCCGGGTGCGATAAATATCTCCGTACGCCGCCGACTTGGCGCTACCCCAAGAGTCGATTTAGCAACGATCTCGACCGTTAGCGGCAGGATTTACTCGTTATGCCAGCAGCACCATTACCTCTGGATCGGCGTCCGCGATCCGCTGGATACCGCCATCGGCCGTCAGCAGCGTAAGCGACCGTTCCTTAGCTTGGGCGCACAACCACAGATCATTCTCGTCAACCTGCAAGCGTTGCCCACGATTGTTGAGCGGCCATTCCTCAACCCAGCGTGGCCGGTCGCGGCGGTTCGCCTTCAGGAGATAGCGCCTGGCGAGATTCGTCTTGAGTTCGGCATAGGCGGTGGCGGTGTGGTGGCCGATCTCCAATACCCCATAGGTATGCACATCGATCAGCATTTGTTCGAGTGCAGGAAGTCGGCTCGACGAAAAGGCCTCACTCATCCGCACGCCGAACGTCAACTCAGCAAGTGACACCGCTGACACGAAATGGCTCGCATCGTCGGGTAGGGAGGCAACCGCGCGTGCAATGTCGACGTGACGCTGGTGCGCAGCATCAAGCAGCGCCGACAGGACCGAGGTGTCATAGATATATCCGGTCATGCTCAGACCCCGTAGATCCGTAGCAGCTCAGCTTCTGTCGGCGGCAACGGTTTGAACAGCTCGCCGATCCACTTCCTGCCCGGCTGAAAGCGACCGGACAGCCGTTCGGCGAGTGTCAAGCCAGGCGTCGGATAAAGCAGATTCCAGTTGCTCCAGTCGTGCGCCACCGGCCTTTCCGCCGAGCCGAAATAATCGAGCAGATCGCGTTCGAGCTTGGGCGGTAGGTCGTAGGCAGCGAGCACCCGTGCATCAATCTCGACCAGCAGCTCACATAGCCGGGAATCGCGATCGCTCAGCAGGTCGACGCCCGTCAGCAGCTGCCGATAATCGGTGATCATCTCCGCAATGTCGGGGAGTGACGCCGGCATAGGAATCGCGTTCACCGCCGAAATCCGGATGCCCTTCGCAGGCGAATGGACCGCGAGATAAGCATTGGCGACCGGCCCGTTAATGATCGCGGCAAGCGCAACGAGATCGTCGTCGTTCGCACACCCGCGTGGCCACATGCCGAACCATTGCTGTGACCCGATGAGGCCGGAGCGATCGGGGGTCGCGCCGATCCGCCACGGTCCCCGGCTGAGGCGCCCGGCATTGGCCATCAGCTTCGGATCGGCCCAGGGATGGTTGATCGCATTGCCACGCAGCGTTTCGGGACGGCAATCGAGCCAGACCGATTGCGGCAGCACATATTGCTTCAAGTTACGCGCGGTGGCAAAGCCGCGCCTATAGCCCTGCAGCTCGTCGCGACTCCACGCCTGGCCCTGGGCGTAGTTCCATTCGATGCCGCGGTGGACTTCGAGCCGCTCGCCGAGCGTTGGATTATGAGCGAGGTGCGCCCACAGCGTATGTAGCGGCGGAATCCACAGGTCACCCTGAGGAGGATTGCAGACCACACGCTCGAGCGCGCGCTGGACCGTTACCTTGCCCGTCTTGAGAAAGGCGAGCCGGTCCCGATCGGCGACCTCGGTCGACAGCAGCGTGATCGTGTTGGCTTGCTCCGGGCGCAGGTCGCGGGCGATCAGCAGCGCCGATTCGGTGACCGCCGCCCCGAAGATTCGGTCGGGCAACTCGACCAGTTCGACAGAACCGTAGAGCGCCTCGACCTGTCGTCGCTGCTCGGCGAATTGCCGGTCCTGGATGATCGGCCGAGGTAGCACGAAGGCGAGCGCTTGTGGTCGCGCGGCAAGCGCGGCGTCCAGCACCGCCACCGGCTTCGAATAGGTCTGTCGCGCCAGCGCATAGGCGTCGCGATCCGCGTGGTTGAACGCCTCGAACGGAGGGTTGCACAGGATCACTGCCTGGCCGCGCATCCGTTCCGAAAGCACACCGTCGGCGAACAGGTCGCGTTCGAGGATATGCCACCCATTCTGGTTGGGATAATCAGCGAGGATAAGCGAGAGCGTCGCGACTTCGCAGGCGAATGGATCATATTCGTCGCCCGCTAAGTGCTGCACGAGGAACTGATGGCGCTCGCGGTCGCTCCATTCGCCCGGCAGGAGGTCGCGCAGGTGTCGCAGTGCTGAAACGAGGAATACGCCGGCGCCCGCGAATGGCTCGTAGATTGACAGTGTCTCGGGCGCGAACCGATGCAGCTCCAGCCGCGACACCGCATATTCTGCAAGCTGACGCGGTGTGCTGTGGGTGCCGAGTTGTCGGCGCGTTTCGGGCGTGACGAACGTGTTCTCATAGACGAAGGCTAGGTCCTCCGAGGAAATATTAGAAAAGCTGATCCCTTGGCGTAAGATCGCCCAAGCTGCGGCATAAGCGGCAAGCTCGGTGGCGCTCCTGCCGGCCAATACGGCCGGCAGCGAATAAAAGGATTCGATCGCGCGCAGCACCGAGAGAAGGTCGTCCGGGTCCCACGATGCGGCGTAGGTGTGCTGGCGGTCCTGTAGCACTTTAGCCGCAAGCAACCTGAACACGATGCGGAACAATTGTCTAGGATCGTTCAGCGCGTCGCCCGCGAGGTGATTCGCCGCCTGCATCGTATCGATAAGCAGCTGGTCGAGCTTGACGTGGATCTCACCCTCGACCGCCGACAATAGTCCGAGGTCGACGAAATCGCGTTGATAGGCGCGGTCGATCGAACCAATCGACTTGGCGCGGTGGATGACGTCGGGCTGCCAGTCGGCGCGGTTGCGCTCGAACAACGCGGGTACATCGGCAAGCTTGACTTGATCGAGCCGGCGGGGCGCGCCCCCGGCGCGGACCTGCCACACTGAAACGTTTTCGCCGGCGATCACGAACAGTAGCGGCGCGCCCAGCGATCGATACGCCTGCACCGTCTCGATGTCGCTTTCCGTTCCCTTTTCTACCACCGCGAGTGCCGCCGATCGATAGGAGGGCGGGGTCTGTGTGAATGCAGCGAACGGCACGCTACGTGTCCCGCCATCGGCTGCCAGCACGTCGGCGAACGCATAGTCGCGCAAAAGCGCCTCGCGCCGGTAGCCGGTGGCTTCAGCGGCCTTCGCGAAGATTTCGACGGGGATCATGCCAGGCCCGTCCTTCTCCGCAAAGGAGCGCTCGGCTGGGCGACCGGCGGGAACCGAAGCATCTCTTGGCCGTCATCATCGCCTGCAAGCAACGTACGGCGAAGACTTTCGATCAACTTTCCAAGCGGCACAACCATCGCAGGTGTGTCGACAATCAGCCCGCTACCTTCAGTTTGGATCGCCACGTGCTCACTCACGATATTGAGCACCACCATGCTGCGTTCGAGCATCGGCCACGAACGAGAATTGCATTCTCCGAACACACCGTCTGCAAGCGCAGAGAGCGCGCTGACGCGCATCCCATAATCGGAAACGAGGATTTTGACGATGGCGGTGGCGAGCAAATCCCCAGCGGAGAAGCAGGGACTGTGTCCCGCTTCCCGCCGCAAGGGTGCAATCGCCTTCTTCCAGTGGCGATAGGTCTCTTGGCTAATGCCGACGGCATCTCGTAGTTGTCCTGGGGTATAATTGACCGGCACCGTCACGATCCATCTTGTTGTCAGCAACAAGATAGCTCGGTATGAAACGACAAGCAAGGATGCTGCCTGGAAGGTCTCAAGGAGGGCAACAGCAACACATATTAGCCATATTTATCCAGCCCCGGACGCTGGTTGGCAGGAGCGAACCGAGTCTCGCATGTCATAGGCTGAAAATATTTCGGCTATATTGTTCCGCATGCTGAAACCGTATTGAGTTTCCCACGGCTCACGGCGTCCAAAATCCTTACCGTGATCAGTCTGACAGCTTATGGTCAGGAAATTGTAAAAAACGGACCCCAAGCGCAAAACGTAAAGCCTATTCGTCGCCCTGAGTCTATGCAACGTCGATTCGAAGCTTTCGGAGCCTGACCTCGCAAATTGCATTGCGGCCGTCATGCGTGGCGAAAAATTCGTTCTTATCGCAAGCGATGCCATGCCGCTCGCCGATCTGCCAGCCCTGCTTGGCAAACTATTGGCTGATCTCCGTATGCCCTTTAACCTCGAGGATCGCACTATACCTGTTTCAGCCACTATCGGCGCAGCATGGCTCGACATGAATGTCAAGGATGGGAGCGAACTGCTGCATCGCACGGACATCGCGCTCCATAAGGCGAACCAGTTCCGGCGCGGGACTGCCGCCATCTTAAACACGGGCGAAGGCGTGCTCGCAGATAAGCCAACAATCAATGATCTTGTTGATTGCAGCGCTGCTTGACGTGGCTATCTGCGTAGCTTGAAAAAAAAACAGCGGTCTTCTGTTCCAGGAGGATCAACGATTGGCAGCAATAGTTATTGAGCTTTACGAATTTGGCGATTACCATTCTCAGACCACATCGGTTAACCTAGCGGGCGTACATCACGTTAGGCTGCGTAGAAGGCGGATTTTATCCGCAAAGTCGTCAGCAACGATGGGTTTGATGACCACAGCCACAACCCGATCGGCATAGATATCTGCGACATCCTGCTGGCCCGTCACGAAGATCGACGGGATCCCTTGTTGCTTGAGCCATGCAGCGACATCGGGGCCGGTGCGGCCGTCAGCCAGGTCGATATCGACAAGCGCACCGTCTATGTCGGCCACCACAGGATCGGCCTTCAGCTGAGAGAAGCTGTCGGCAAAACCGACCAGAACATGGCCCGCCTCCTCGATCAGATGCTCTATGTGAAACACAATGAGGGGATTGTCTTCAACACAATAGATCCGGAGTTTTGGGCGAGTCTCGCTGCTGTCTGATGTCATGAGTCTCAAACGTCGGCAGGGGCTTTCGGGTTGCAGGCGACGCGTATCAGCGGTCCCCGAACCTCGCATCGCAGGCCCTCGGGCACAAATTGGATGTCGGGTTTGGTACCCAACAGGCCAGCCAGCGCAGCGCGCAGATAACGCGTGCCATAGCCTGAGCGCGATGGCGCAACGACGGGCGGACCGCCCGCTTCCTGCCACAGGACTGACAGGTCAGGACCATAGTTGGCAAGGATGTCCCAACAGAATGTAACCCGGCCGTCGGGGACGGATAAGGCACCATATTTGATCGCGTTCGTCGTCAACTCGTGCAGACAGAGCGCCAGTGTCGTCCCTGCCTCGCGAGTGAGCATGATCGGCGGACCGGCGGCGTCGATCCGGCTGATCCCCATCTGACGATAGGGATCGAACGTGAGCTGTGCGATCTCGGCGATAGAGATCGATTCCCCTTTGGCCTCGAACACCGCCGAATGCACGTTGGAAAGCGCCGTCAGGCGGGCGCCGAAATCGCCCGCAAGCGCTTCCACGCTGGTCGCCCCGCGGCGCGTCATCTCGAAGATCGACGACACGCTGGCCAGGATATTCTTGACGCGGTGGTTCAGTTCCCGCCGCAGTTCGATCTCGCGCTCGATATGATCGCGCACCTCCCGCTGCCGCATCCGCGCCAGCAGGGCCGACTGGATACCGCTGACCAGTTCGACCTGCGTCAGCGGGCGCTGATAGAAAAGCTGGCGCGACCGTGGCCATGCGGCCGCCAACTGGCCGCGTATCCGGCTGTTCGGCGATGCGCGGTCGAGCAGTACCACGATCGGCATTTCGGACCAGGGCGGCTGCGCGCTCAGATGCTTTGCGACGATGTCGATGAGGGCTGGCGTCAATGCCTCATGGGTCGTCACAAACACGCCCGGTCCAGACAAGAGATGTCCCGCTAACTCTTCCGCTGACGCGCAGGTTGTTACGGCCATATCATATTCGGCGAGCAACTGGCCCAGATAGGCCGCGTCTCGTCGATAGGGTGCGAGAATGAGGACCTGGTCGAGCGCGCCCGGTTCGACCAGATCGCCTTCGCTCATGGCGTCGGCAGGGGGTTGAACGGCACGACCTTGACGCCGTCGCTTTCGATCAACAGTTCATGGACATTGAGATCGTGCGGCCCATGGCGCTTTTTGACGACCGTTATGTTACGCCGCAGACGGCCATCATCCTCCATGATCCGCAACAGTAGCACCGTATCGCCCAGAAAGCTGACATCCACGTCGATGCCGACATTCTGGCCGAGCAGGCCATGTTGGGCTACGATCAGCATAGTCAGAACGCCAGACCGCGCCAGATATTTGAGGAGCGACTGAATATCGCGCACCGCCTTGTCCCGGTGCGGAAGCGAGTTGAGATAGCCCGTGAAACTGTCGATCACCACGACGCGCGTCTTAAAATCCTTGACGATCGACTGCGCGATCTGGGCAAATTCGCCCGGCGATATCTCGTTGGGGTTGAAATCCCGGATGATCAGCTGGCCGTCCTGATGGAACTGCCGCAAATCCATGCCCAGCCCTTCGGAACGCCGAAAGAAAGTCTCCAACCGCTCTTCGAACAGGAACAGGGCGACCGTTTCGCCCCGCTTGAGCGCTGCGGTCGAATAGAGCGAGGCCATGGTCGACTTGCCGGTCCCGGACTGGCCGATGACCAAGGTCGTGGTACCCGATTCCTGACCGCCGCCAAACATGTCATCGAGCGCGTCGACACCCGACTTGATTAGCTGCGGCTTGCGGGAATCCACAGCCTCGCCAGGGACGATCCGGGGGAACACCACGACGCCTTCGCCTTCGCGGATCGCCATGTCGTGATAGCCATCGGCGATCGGCACACCGCGCATCTTGCTCACCTCGATCCGCCGGCGCACCGATCCATAGTCCTGCAAGGATTTGTCGAAGCGGATGACGCCATGCGCGATGCCTTCGACCTCCTCGCCGTTGAGCGCCGCCTCATTAGTCTGGGTGTCGAGCAGAAGCGCCACAACCTTGCGCTGCGCGAGGAATGCTTTGAAGCCGAGCAGTTCGCGGCGGAACCGGGGTGTGTCGCCCGTGATGAGCCGGATTTCCAGCAGCGAGTCATACACGAGCCGGTGCGGCTTATGCTCCTCGATCGCCAGTTCGATGGCCTGGCGCGTCTCGTCCAGGCGGAGTTCTGCGGTCTGGAAGATGGTCTGATCAGCAGCGCCATTGACCGCGTCGGACGCCGACAATTCCTCAATCCGAATCCCGTCCAAAGTCCAGCCATGCGACAAGGCGATCGATTTCAGCTCAGCGGCTGTCTGGGACAGGCTGACATAAATGCACCTCTCTCCCGCTTCGACGCCTGCGCGCAGGAACTGGAGCGCCGCGGTTGTCTTCCCCGCGCCCGGCGCACCCTGAAGCATATACAGATTCGATGCGGGCAGTCCGCCGCGCAGGATTTCGTCCAGTCCCGCCACGCCTGTCGCGACTACAGGCTGTGCTTTACGCTTGCTCACACATGTCTCCTCGTTTGGGATCGGATCGCATAATCGACGCCGATTTGCCAGTGAGATGGAGAGAAGCCGCTTTGGCTTCGACCGAAAAAGCAGGTGTATGGCTTCCACTGAGCCGGTCAGAACGTCCCATTCCTGCCCCGATCTGGCGAGAAGAGCGTTTCCTCCGAGCGATGGTGGAGTAGCGAAGGATGAGGTTTGCTTACCCCCCAAGTGGGCCTCCCCACTCCCGACGGTGCCTCTTTGGCTTTGTCGGGAGACCAGGGTAACGGTCTTGGCTATCAGAGCCCGTCCGCATGTCGTTCGCTAAACAAGGTGAGGTCGGCTGCAGAGACGGTATAACCCCGCGAGGGCTCATCAACCGTTCTCTCGAAGGCCCAGTCGGGCATGTTGGCGGAACCTCAGGGCAGCATAAAAGCATACTCTAATTTTGATATCTTCCCCAGATTGGCAAGGATGGTCAAATCTGTAGACTGGCCCCGACGCCCATCTCCGGAGACTCCGAATGCCCCGCGTAGCGCTTTATGCCCGCTATTCCGACGACAAGCAGAGCCCTGCATCCATCGACGACCAGTTTTTGATATGTCGTGAACAGGCGGCGCGCGAAGGCTGGCGGATTGTCGCCAACTATAAGGATGCAGCGATCTCCGGCGCGAGCGTCATTCTCCGTCCCGGCATCCAGTCACTTTTGCAGGATGCTCAGATGGGGCGCTTCGACATTCTGCTAGCCGAGGCGTTGGATCGGGTGTCGCGCGACCAGGCCGACGTCGCCACGCTTTACAAGAATCTCCAGTTCGCCGGTGTGAAGATCGTCACCCTGGCCGAGGGTGAAGTTTCTGAACTGCATGTCGGCCTCAAGGGCACTATGAACGCGCTGTTCCTCAAGTATCTTGCAAAGAAGACCCATCGCGGTCTGCGCGGCCGCGTCGAGAAGGGCAAATCCGGGGGCGGGCTTTGCTTTGGCTATGACGTCGTGCGGCGCTTCTCCAGCGAAGGCGAACCGGTCCACGGTGAGCGCAGCATCAATGCCGCCGAAGCTGAAGTCATTCGCCAGGTTTTCCGACAGTTCGCCAACGGGCTCAGCCCCCACGCAATTGCCTGCCGCCTGAATGACTCCGGGATTTCAGCACCAACGGGCAAGCTCTGGACATCGACCACGATCCGCGGCCACGCCAAGCGCGGCACCGGCCTGCTCAACAATGAACTCTATATCGGCAAGCTCGTCTGGAACCGGCTGCGCTATCTGAAGAACCCGCAAACCGGCAAGCGGGTCTCCCGCATCAATCCCAAATCCGAATGGATTGTGACCGAGGTTCCCGACCTGCGGATCGTGGATGAAGAACTCTGGCAGGCCGTGAAGGCGAGGCAAGAGAATATCGCGATCCAATATGTCGACGTCATCGAGGCAACACGCTCCGCCCATACAGCTCTTAATCGCACGCATCGCCCGAAAAGCCTGCTGTCCGGCCTGGTTTACTGCGGCTGCTGCGGCGGTCCTTATTCCCTTCGCGGGCAGGGGCGGTTTGCCTGTTCGAACCATGTTGATACGAAAAGCTGCGCGAACGGGCATAGCATCACGCGCGACAAGCTGGAAGCGCGCGTCCTTGAGGGTCTGCGCGATCGGATGATGACCCCCGATGTCGCGGCAGAAGCCATTCGGACCTATGTCGAGGAGCGCAACCGCATCAACCATCAGCGCCGCGCGTCAGAAATCGCCGATCGAACTGATCTGCAGAAAGTCCTCAAGGCGATCAAGGGCCTTGTGACACTCGCGAAGGAAGGCAAGGGCACACGCGCACTGGTCGATGAGCTTTTGGAGCTGGAAGCCCAGGAGGATGCGATCCGCGCTCGTTTGGCTGCAGCACCGGCGGATGTGCCGGATATCCATCCCAACATCTCCGAGATTTATCGGCGCAAGGTCGAGCGACTGACGCACGCGCTATCACAGCCGGAGGAGCGACAGGAAGCCGCCGATGCGTTGCGGGCGCTGATCGAGCGGATCGACCTTACGCCCGGCGCGAAGCGCGGTGAGGTCAACGCCATGCTCTACGGCGAGTTTGGCCGGATCCTGGAGTGGATCGAACAGCGTCGGTTGGCCGAGAATGCACAAAGCCCCGGCGCTTGTGCGTCGGGGCTTTGTGGAATGTCGGTTTCGGTGGTTGCGGGAGTAGGACCTTTAAATCAATCACTACCTTTTATAACCATATGATCTATAGGATAATTTTAAGAATTCAACTGGAGAGTACCCCCTTATGTACCCCAAATTGCAAGAAATGCGATGAAATGCCCTGAGATTTGGTCAGACCGCTCGGTTTCACATACATCTGTTCAGAGTCGAGGTGCGAAATTTTAACATACTTACTGTTATCGAACTTATTCACTGTAAGCGGTGCATGCTGGATCATAGTGCGAAATACTAGTACCTATAGGGTTGATCCCCTTTTAGGGAGGCACATGATGCACATTTATCAGCATCTGGATTACCGTCGGGCGGTCGGCCTAGTGGACGCTGGGTACTCTCTCTTAGGATGGATGAAAAACCGCGGGACACCCACCCGAGTGCTGAACCTAAAGGACGAAGGGTAGGTTTTTTAGGAAGGCATTTGGGCCGTCGAACGGTGTTGTTGCCCCCTAAAGGTCTGACATTTCCTCACGGGTTGAGCGGTCGATAAACTCGTGCGGCGATCTGTAGCCGAGAGCGCGGTGCGGATGCACGCGATTATAATGATCGAGCCATTCTGGCAGTTGCTCGAGGACAGCGCGGGCGTTGGGGCGCGGGCTGACACGGGCGTAATCGCGTTTGAGGGTGCGAACGAACGCCTCTGCCATACCGTTGCTTTGCGGACTTTCGACCGGTGTGGTTCGCGGGACCAGGCCGATGTCGCGGGCGAAGCGCCGAGTATCATGCGCGGTGTAGCAGCTGCCGTTGTCGGTCAGCCATTCGATGGCGTGTGGCAAGGCGTTCACCTGGCCGAAGCGATGTTCGACCGTGGCCACCATCAGATCACGCACATCCTCGGCGGTTATACCGCCGCTCGTAGCGACATAGCTCATCGCCTCCCGATCGCAGCAGTCGAGCGCGAAGGCGATGCGGACCTTTTCGCCATTGTCGCAGCCGATCTCAAGGCCGTCGGAGCACCAGCGTGTATTGCGGGTTGCAACAGCAATACGGCCGTCATGCCGACGTTCCGCCCCGCGACCAGAATGACGTTGCAGCAGCAGGCCATGTAGCTTCATGATGCGGTAGATACGTTTTGGATTGGGCGCTGCGCGCCCGTTTTCTTCCGCTTCGCGGCGCAGCAGCGCATGGACGCGTCGATAGCCATAGGTTGGCAGGTCGGCGATTAGCCTTCGTATATTGGAGAGAGTTTCCGCGTCAGGCAATGGCGGGCGTCCACGACGGCGCAGTTCTCCCGGCCGTTGCATTGCTGACAGATGCGGACGTGATACGCTGACGGCATCGGTAACCGCACTCACTGTCCACCCTCTGGCCACAAGGTCGAGCGCAACAGCCGTTTTTTTGGGCTTGCGGCCCGGGAGACAGCCTCTCGCAGCAGTTCCTTTTCCATCGTCTTCTTGCCAAGCAGGCGCTGAAGCTCACGCACCTGTGCTTCCATAGCGCGGTAATCGGACGCGGGCACGACCTCCTCACCCGCCGTGGGGGCGGTGAGCGCGCCCTGGGCCATCAGCCGGCGCCAGGTGAACAACTGATTGCCGGCAATGCCATGCCGACGAGCTACCAGCGAAACCGTGTTGCCCGGCAGGTAAGTCTCTTCAACGATCCGGATCTTCTCGTCTGGCGTCCAACGCCGTCGGCGTTGCACCGAGGTGATCACCTCCACGCGATCATAGGTTCCAGTCATACGGTCAGGCATATGCATCACACTTCCATAAGTGTGAGGGCCTGTCAGCCGATTTAGGGGGCTACTTCAAACGGCCTGACGCAACACGAACGACTACCCCTGTCAGATTACTACGTCCGCTTCACCAAAAGCGAACGTCTCCACTTAGTCGTAAGCGCCCCCTTCTTTGCCTGCTGACAGAAGGTCCGCTTATGCGCTTGGGGCACCTGAAAACTGCCAAGCTGGCATCCACCAACCATGCCTTTTCAAACATTAAATCCAGTAGTGAGTGTCAACGCGTTACCGATCGATTAAAGACCGGCATCAGCCACCCTCCGTTAAATTCCCTCAAGTCAACCGGAAGACCTCAGCCTCGATCGTTGGCCCGGCGATGACTAGGCCGCGGCATATGAACACCGCGTCGTTGACCCAGCTGTAAGCGGAAGACCCCGTTTCCATCCGCGGCGTGGCACGGGCATACAGATCATCAAAACTGGTCTCCGGACCGCCTGACAGCGCCGCCAAGGCCTTCTCATTCGGCTGCATCCAACCGGGATAATGTATGTATATAAGACCGCCGTCCTCAGTGAGTACATGAATTCGCACGTCAAGCCCAGCACGCTTGCCGCCGTGCATTTTGATCCAGTCTCCTCCCTCCGGCAGGATCACGCCTTTCGGGGCCCTCGATCGTGCCGCCAGTCAGAGCGTAGGCGCTTCCTGCCTCGTGCTCTGCGCTCACGACGTCGGCGCTATGCCCGCAAGCCACGCCGCGTTCATATCCCGCTGGCCAACACGATCAAGGCGCGGGCTGCGGAAATCAGTTGCCGGACCAGCTTTGCGCATCAGGAAGGCAATCTGGTGGCTTTCCGGCAGGAATTTTAGCATAGCGACCTGACATCGCTGGTCGAACGGCGTAGCCGATTTACGCTTCTGACGAGCAATTCGAGCCGTCATTCGGCCGGTGTGATGACTGGTATCGGCAGAGAGCTGAAGATCCTGCCTCCTTCCCTCCTCCAAAGTATAACTTCCGACAGGGGGGGACAGAATTTGCCGCCTTTCTAAGCCTGCAAGAGAAGGTCGGCATGACCAGCTATTTCTGCATACCATCGGCGCCATGGCAAAAGGGCAGCGTCGAAAACAGCAACGACCGGATACGTCGCTTTCTGCCGCTCGATACGGACATAGCGCTGGTGTCGGACAACGAGCTCCAAAAGATGGTCGAACGGCTCAACAACACGCCCTGCAAATGCCTCGATTATCGAACACCGCAGGAGGTGCTGGGCGTGCAGATTGCCATCCTTTGGGAAGGGCAAATTTGGTCAACCAGGGTCGGAGTTCACCCCAACCCTGGCTAAAGTGTTATGCAAGCCACGGAACTCGTGCTTAAAATGGAACGCGCAGTGCCATTTAGAAATGACGCGCTCGCCCTGACCTCGGCCGGCGCGAAGACTTCTGACCCTTAGTACGCCCGCTGAGTCGGATACAGTCAGGTAAATGCTGACGGGGCGACATCCAGGTCTTTAAAGACGTCGTATATCCTCGGACGATCATCCTACCGCGCGCTCCGGCGACCGGAGCCTCGAGCGTGTCGACGATGCTGAGGTGAGCATCGCAACCGGCGAGATGCCCGCAAGTGTTAGAACTGAAATTCAGGCGTCGCAAGCAAGGACGGATAGATTGCCCTCAGGCGTCACCCCCGGTGCCAATCTTAATGGCTTGAATGGCGCACCCGCTACCCCGGAATATCAATAATGCCTCCGCCTGGCGTTGCTGGGCGATAGCGATATTGCTCAGCTTAACATGACCGAAACCGCGGATGGTCTGAGCCGCCTCCGCCACCTTGACGGCATGTGAAACGTTTTCCGCGGTCAGGGCCGGCACGAGCGTCTCCAGCACCAACATGCGGTAATCAGCGATCAGCTGTCGTTCCAGCCTGCGCTCCTCGGTATAGCCGAACGGATCAAACACAGTGCCGCGCAGGAAGCGTCCGCGTGCTAGCGCGCCAAGCACGGGATACATCCACCCGCCGAAGCGCGACTTGCGTGGGTGCCCGGTTGCGGGGTCACGACGTGCAAACAATGGCGGGGCCATGTAATACCCGATCTTGTATGGCCCTTCGAAGCGGCTTGAGATAGTCTCGCGGAAGCCCGTTTGCGCATGCAGTCGGGCGACTTCATACTCATCCTTATATGCCATTAGGCGGAACAACGACCGAGCGACGGCGGTGCCGAAGGGCTCGCTCTTTGCGCCGACGGCCACTTCCGCCGCTCGGGCGCGCTCGACGACCTCGCGGTAGCGTTCCGCATAACCGGCATTCTGATAGTCAGTCAGAAACGCAACCCGGCGAGCAACCTCTTCGTCAAGCGAAGACGACAGGGCGTGATGCGCTGGCTTGTCGGCCTGCGCGGCAGCCTCTACGGCCGGAAGATCAAGAGCTGCGCGCCGTCCCCAGGCAAAGGCCTGGCGGTTGAGCGGCACCGCGACGCCGTTCAATTCGATGGCACGATCAAGTGCCTCAAACGAGAGCGGCAACAGCCCCTTCTGCCAGGCGAAGCCCATCAGGAAGAGATTGGCGCCCACTGCATCGCCGACTAGCTTGGTCGCGAGATCGGTAGCGTCGACCATGTCGAGCTGTCCTTGACCAACCATCGACTTCAGCGACGCCATCAACGAACGCGTCGGCAAAAGGAAATCCGGATCGCGCGTAAATGCTCCTGTGATGCTCTCATGGTCGTTAGCGATCACCCGTCCGGCTTCGCGCGAAATACGCCCCAGATTGTCCGGCGAGGCGCCTACCACCAAATCGCAGATCATGAGCAGGTCCGCAGAGCCCGCGCTGACCTTCGATGCCTGTATATCATCGGCATGGGCCGCGAGCTGGATATGGCTGACCACCGCGCCGCCTTTTTGCGCAAGGCCGGTCATGTCCATGACGCGCACGCCCTTACCGTCGATATGCGCTGCCATACCGATGAGCGCGCCGATCGTCACGACGCCGGTCCCACCGATGCCTGTCACAACCAGCGAATAACTGTCGCTGTCGACTTCATAGACGGGCTCAGGGAGGGGCACCTCATCCGCCAATGACAATTTAGGCCGCCGCAACTTTCCGCCTTCGACGGTCACGAAACTGGGGCAGAAGCCGTCGAGACAGGTCTGATCCTTGTTGCAGGTCGACAGGTCGATCGCGCGCTTGCGCCCGAACTCGGTCTCGACCGGGACTACGGACAGACAGTTGGACACGCGCGAGCAATCTCCGCATCCCTCGCAGACCAGATCGTTGATGACCACCGCCACCTGCGGGTCGGGCAATTTCCCCCGCTTGCGCAGGCGCCGTAGTTCGGTCGCGCAGGTCTGATGGTAGATGATGACGGTGACGCCTTCCACCTCGCGTAACTCACGCTGGACCTGATCCAGCTCAGAACGCGGGCGCACAGTAACGTCCTGCGCGAAGGTCCCGGACGAATAGCGCGTGGGATCATCCGACACGACGATAATGCGCTGCACGCCCTCCGCTGCGACCTGCGCTGCGACCCGATCAACGGTCAACTCGCCATCCACCGGCTGTCCGCCGGTCATCGCCACTGCGTCGTTGAAGAGGATCTTGTAGGTAATGTTGACCCCTGCAGCGACCGCGGCGCGGATCGCCAGAGACCCGGAATGGAAATAGGTGCCATCGCCGATGTTCTGGAACATGTGTTTCGTCTTGGAATAAGGACCCAGGCCCACCCAATTCGCCCCTTCGCCCCCCATATGCGTATAACCGGCAGTCTCGCGCTCCATCGGCTGCACCAGATAATGGCAGCCGATGCCGGCAAATGCCTTGCTTCCCTCGGGGACCTTGGTCGAACTGTTGTGCGGACAGCCCGAACAGAAATATGGCGACCGTCGCGCGAGATTGGGGAGTTCCTTCAGCGTGACATTGCGCTCCATCAACCCGGAAAGCCGGGCTTGCAACTTCGGGTCGCCGGCTCGGCTGGCTATCCGCCGCCCAAGTCCCAAGGCGATCACGCCCGCGCCCAGTTCGCCGTTCGAGGGGAACAGCCAGTCACCCTGTTCGTCGCGCTTCCCAACGATGGTGGGAGCGTTTGCCATGCCATAGAGGTGGGCGCGCAGCTGATCCTCCACTAACCCACGCTTTTCCTCGATGACGACGATCTGCTCCAGTCCGGCTGCGAAAGCCCGGACGCCTTCGGGCTCGAGGGGCCAAGGCATCGCCACCTTGTAGAGGCGGAGACCGAGCGCGACCGCGCGGCCCTCGTCGATCCCGAGATCGGCCAACGCCTGCAACGTATCCACATGGGCCTTGCCAACCGTGATGATGCCGAGCCGTGCCGCCTCCGAGCCGAAGACCACATGATCCAGCTGGTTCGCACGCGCAAAAGCAAGGGCGGCAGGGATCTTGAATTTATGGAGTCTTTCCTCCTGTGCCAGTGGCGTATCCGGCGTACGCAGCGAGAGCCCGCCCGGGGGCATCTCGAATGCCATGGGTAGCGTGATGTCGACCCGGGGGTCGGCGGCCAAGCTTTCGCCGCTGTCCATGATCTCGGTCACGACCTTCAGTCCGACCCACAAGCCGGTATAGCGCGACATCTCCCAGCCGATCAGACCATATTCGATCTGTTCGCTGATCGTGGCAGGCGAAAGGATTGGGATAAGCGCGTCCACCAAACCATATTCTGATTGATGAGCTGTCGTGGATGATTTGCACGTGTGGTCGTCGCCCGCGATGACGAGGACCCCGCCGTTGCGCGCGGAGCCAGCCAGATTGCCATGCTTGAACACGTCGCCAGTCCGATCGACGCCCGGACCCTTGCCATACCATGCGGCGGAGACGCCTTCGACGCGCCCCTCCCCGAAAGTCCCCACCTGCTGCGTCCCCCAAATGGCGGTTGCCGCAAGATCTTCGTTGACCGCGGGGTCGAGGCGAATGGCAGGGTCGATCAGCTTGCCCGCGCGCGCAAACGTCTGGTCGAGCGTGCCGAGGGGAGATCCGCGATAACCAGTAACATAGACCGCGGTGTCGAACCCCTGCTCGGCCCGACGACGCTTTTCCAACTGGAAGAGCCGCACCAGCGACTGCGTCCCATTGAGGTAGAAGGGATTACCGTCGAACCGGTGTCGGTCGTCCAGCGAAACGTCACGCAACTTCATCGCCATTTCCTCGATCATTCGGCACGGCCATCCCCGCATCGAAATCGATTATCGAGGCGCCAGGATCTGCCCCACGTGACCCGCATATGGTCTGGGCGGCCGTGTTCATGTCGCATGTTGGTGCCGACGGACGGTCCGAGCAATATCCGCCGAGCGATAACGGATATGCCGAATGCGGCATATAGATCTGCTTGAAATGTCGGGATTCGGACCGATGCGCCTTGATTCGCTATTCTTGGTTGTTGCGCTAATGCTCGAAGCAGAATAACGATAGGCGAACGAAGGAGCATCATGAGTCTTCCTGCGTCGCTCGATATACGATTGTTAAACGCTCTAATCGCGCTAGTCGACGAGGCCAGCGTGACGAAGGCAGCCGAGCGCGTCTCGATGACGCAACCTCGCATGAGCAATGCCCTGGCGCGCTTACGCGAACTGACCGGCGATCCGTTGCTGGTTAGATCGGGACAGCGTCTGGTTCCGACCGGCCGCGCGATTGAGATTGCCGCGGGCGTACGCTCGAGCTTAACAAGCCTCCACGGAGCGTTGGAACAACCAGAAACATTTGACCCAGTAACAAGCACTCGCAGCTTCGTGTTGGCGATGTCGGATTATGTGTCCGTCATGTTGTTGCCAGGAATCATGTCAGAAATGCAAGCGACCGCCCCGCGCATCACAATACGCGTCAAGTCGATTGAGCCGCCGCTGGTTGATCGCTGGCTGGACGAGGAGGAATGCGACGTTGCATTCGGGGCGCTTACGCACCTGAATGATCGGCTGCACGCATCGGTCCTATTGCACGACAAAGCGGTATGCATCGCGCGCAACGACCTGCCGGGCGTCGTCGGCACTATTACTATCGATCAGTATTTGGATTTGGGACATGTTGTCACATCGGGGACACCGACTCCTGTCTCGACTCTGGAGCAGATGATCGACGCAGCCCTCGCAGAAGATGGCCGCCACCGCCGCATCGCCGCGAGGGCAACCTCGGGCTTTGCCCTTGCAACGACGGTGTCGAGGACGGATTTGATCGCGACATTGCCAAACATTGCCGCCGCGGCTTTCGCGCGCTGCCTTCCGCTTCAGATCTTGCACCTTCCATTCCTCATGACCCCCTTCGATGTTACGATGGTGTGGCATGAGCGCCTACACCGCGACCCTGGCCACTTATGGTTGCGCAGGACGATGCGTAACGTCGCGCGGGAGTTTCGGCGCTTGGAGAATCCTTGATAGATTGGCGATGGCTAACGCTCGGACGCTATTTTGCGTTAGCCAGCCTTCGTTCGAAACATCGCACATGGCGAAAAGAGCTTTCGATTCCCATGCTGGAGCAACGGAAAAGGCGGCGCGTGAAGCAGGCTATGAGCGCACTAACTGTTGAACCGATCCAAACTAGAAATCGGTTGCAGATCACTTTAAGCGGTTTCGCGACGCTCGCGGATGTCGAGGTCTTTCGAGAGGATCTTTGCAGAGCGCTTGCTGCGCTGCGGGAATCGATGGGAGCCCGTCAAGTTTTGTTCGATATATCTGGAGCGCTCGTTCAGTCGCAAGAGGTAGTCGGGGCCCTTCGAATAATCGTCGCCTCGACACCGAAAGCATCCGTCGTTGCTGTAGTAAACGTCAGTTCCTTGGCCGGACGCCAGGTCGCCAGAATTTTCAACGGGGTCTCGCATCAACGCTGTCCCGACCCAACCGAAGCTATTGGGTGACTCGATGCACAATTTCGCCCTCACTTCATGAAGTTCCTGACATGAGTACGGACCTCCATTCCATCAGTGGGCGAGAGCGGCGCAGAGCTGAACGTCGCGCCAATATCATTTCCACTGCCGGCCGCAGATTCCTGCAGCACGGATATTATGCAACGAGCATGTCTGCGATTGCGGCAGAGATGGGAGGTTCGAAAGGAACTTTATGGAGCTACTTCCCCTCGAAGGAAGACTTGTTCGCCGCATGTGTTGAGAGTGCCATAGTTTCGTTCCGACAGGATCTTGTAGCCATACTCGATCCCAATCAGGGCATTCGCGAGGCGTTGGAACGGTTCACTTTGTGCTATATCGAAGGCCTGTGTCGACAGGACGCGATTGCGCTTCAGCGCCTCATCATCAGCGAAGGCGCGCAGTTTCCAGAACTGAGCGAGATATTCTATCGGCAGGGGCCGAAAGCAACGGTCGGGCTACTCGAAGGCTTTATCCGCGATCAGATGGTGTCGGGCAACCTGCGGGTGGATGATGCCCATGTGGCAGCGACAATGGTCGTCAATCTGTGTGTCGGCGGTCTTCGGCAAAAAGTGCTGTTGGGCGTGAGTCCCTTTAGCTCGGCTGAGGCAGCAAGAGAGTCTTGCATCATCGCAGAACTGTTCCTGCGATGTTATCGAACCGCACATGACGATTGGTCGGCCTTAGCTCTACCGAAGCACTAGTCTGCAATGTCTTTCTGCGTCTATAGGAAAAGCAGCGTGATCGACACTTTTGTCAGCGCTGCGGACTCGGCCTTTACTCCGATACCGAAATCATAGTCAGGCAGCGTTTCCCGTTCGGTATCACGCAAAAAGAACGTGGGAGCCCGCCGTTGCACTGGACCGAAGGCCAGTCGCCTCCGGCACGATGCACCGCACGTAGAAGTTCGCAGCCGCGATCTTGGCCGTTAGATATTCAGGATTCCAACCAGCTCCTTCGCTAAGCGTTTCCGCGATCCGGCGTTGCCGCACAAGCAACCACCCAGCCACCAATGTCGAGAGCATGGTCAAGAACGGATAGCTACCCGATAACCGGTCGTTGACCTCGGCGTGTAAAAGCCATGCAGCAGTCTCCCGAACCGCGTTTGAGAGGTCAACCAAAGGCTGCTCGCGATCAATGTCCGCCGAAATGTCGGTGAGGAGTGCGGTCAGTGCCGCTCCGTTGTCGCCTTTTAGCTTGCGCCCGACTAAATCCGCAGCCTGGATCCCGTTTGTCCCCTCATAAATCGGCATGATGCGCGCATCGCGCAGATGCTGGGCTACGCCGGTCTCCTCGATGTATCCCATACCACCGTGAACCTGAATTCCGATGGAAGCGACATCGACGCCGACGTCGGAACCATAGGCCTTGGCAAGTGGCGTCAGTAGAGCGGCTCGGGCGATCGATTCCGTATCTCGGCGGCCCGCCAGGCCTGCCGTATAATAGATCATCGAGCGCGACCCCTGCGTGAGCGCTGCCATGCGCGAGAGCATACGCCGAACGTCTGGATGCTGAACGATCGGCCTGGGCTTCGTGCCCGAACTGCCGTCGGCCAGCGGAGATTGCACCCGCTCCTGTGCATATTCAAGGGCCTGCTGGAAGGCGCGCTCTGCGATTTGCACGCCTTCTGCGCCGACGTTAAGGCGCGCATTGTTCATCATGGTGAACATCACCCGCAATCCGCCGCCCGGTGCCCCGAGCAACTCGCCAAAGCAATCTTCCTCTTCGCCGAACGCCATGACGCAAGTCGGCGAAATCTTAAGACCAAGCTTATGCTCGATCGACACGCAATGCGCTCCATTCGGAATGGACGGATTACCTTCTTCATCGAGTCGAAATCGTGGCACGAGGAAGAGCGAAAGCCCTTTCGAACCGGGAGGAGCGTCCGGAAGGCGTGCGAGAACGAGGTGGACGATATTGTCGACCAGATCGTGCTCACCGAAACTGATAAAGATCTTCTGACCACGGATCTTATAGAGGCCGTCTGGGTATGGCGTGGCTTGGCTGCTCAGCGCGCCAACGTCGCTGCCGGCTTGGGGCTCGGTCAAGTTCATCGTGCCGGTCCACGCACCGGAGATGAGATTGGGAAGCCATCGAGCCTTTTGCGCCTCGTCACCATGAGCTTCGATGGCCTCGATCGCGCCCTGGGTCAGAACAGGACATAGGGTAAAGCCGACATTTGCCATGCCGAGCGCGTCGTGAACCGCGAGCGCGAGCGGGAATGGCAAGGCCTGGCCGCCAAACTCGGCGACACCTCCGACGGTCCCCCAGCCATTATCGACATACGCCTGATACGCCGCGCGAAATGCTGGCGGGAGATGCACGCCGTCTGGGCCGAACGTTGCTCCTTCAAGATCACCGGCGCGAAGAAGGGGCGCGAACTCGCCATTGGCAAAGTCGGCTGCCGCTTCGACGATCGCGTCCGCGTCGTCAGCAGAGATATCGTGACGGCCTTCTTCGAGCAGTGTCGGCAAATCAGCGATATGCCGTAACAGGAAGCGCTGCTCAGTCGCGGGAACGGCGAAACTCATGGGATTGGGTCTCCGGAAGAAAAGATGTAGTCAGCGGCCGAGCCAGCTAGGCTTGCGCTTTTCTGCGAACGCCTTTGGCCCCTCAACTGCATCTTGCGAAGTGAGCATCTTCGCCATGGCCGGATATTGCCACTCCTCGGCCAGCTCTTTTGACAGGATTGGTGCGAGCTCTTTCCATACGGCTTCCTTTGTCGCGCGGATCGAGAGCGGACTGCATTCAATTATCATGTTGGCCCAAGTCTTGGCCGCCGCGAGCACGTCGCCGGACACGACTTCCGCGACAAAGCCAAGGTCCTTGCCTTCCGCCGCCGTCACACGGCGGCCGGTCAGGAGCATGCTCATTGCCCGCTTGAGGCCGATATCAAGGACGAGGCGCTGTATACCGCCGGCCAGCGCGACCAATCCCACGCGTGGCTCCGGGAGCGCGAAGATCGCATTTTCCTGAGCAACAATAATATCACAAGCGAGAGCGATTTCGAAGCCCCCCCCCATAGCGATGCCATTAACGGCGGCAATCACAGGTTTTGTAAGATCGTGGCGATCGCTAAGACCGCCAAAACCGGACCGTGGTGTTATTTCGCGGCTCAAATCTGGTACGAGCTTAAGGTCATTGCCGGCGCAAAATGCCTTGGCGCCCGCACCCGTGATGATGGCGACCCACTGCTCGTCGTCAGCGGCAAACTCATCAAACACCGCCTCCAGTTCGATATGAGCTTCGGTATGCAGCGCGTTATACGCGGCTTCCCGCTCGATGGTGACGATAGTAATGCGTCCTTCACGAACGACGGAGCAATTGTTTAGGTGTGTCATGATGCATCCTGGTCCAAGGGGCGGGGCTTCGGGTTTAAGGAGCCTCAGATGCGCTCTATGATGGTGACGTTGGCCGTCCCGCCGCCCTCACAAATGGCTTGCAGGCCATAGCGTTTGCCGTGTCGATGCAGGGCGTGGACCAGGGTTGTCATGATCTTGGTTCCCGTTGCGCCCAATGGATGGCCGAGCGCTATTGCTCCTCCATGAACGTTGAGCTTGCTGGGATCGGCTTCGATCGCTTTGAGCCAAGCCATGGGCACAGGCGCAAACGCTTCGTTAACCTCATAAAGGTCGATGTCGGCGATTGTCATGCCGGCCTTCGCGAGCGCGCGAGCGGTACCCGGGATCGGTTCCTCGAGCATGATGACGGGGTCGCCCGCATGGACATGCATCTGATGAATGCGCGCCAGCGGCTTCAGCCCATGCGCCTTTATCGCCTTTTCATTGGCGATCAGTATCGCCGCGGCCCCATCGGTCATCTGACTGGCGTTCGCAGCGGTGATGTAGCCGCCCGGCCGAATGGTCTTCACCTGCGCCATTGCCTCGAGCGAAGCATCATACCGGATGCCTTCATCCTTGTTATGGAGCCCAGTTCTTCCCTCAGCGTCTACGATCTCGAGCGCAACGATCTCCTTTTGGAAAGCGCCTTCCTGGGTCGCCTTGGCGCCGCGCTGATGGCTAAGCAGGGCGTAGGCATCGAGTTGCTCGCGCGTGAAGCCGTATTTCTCGGTAATCATCTCCGCGCCGTTGAACTGGCTGAACTCGGTAACGCCGAACCTGTCGAGGACGCGCTGGGACCAGGGACTGCCAAGCCCCGCCTCGAGGGCGAGGTTGGTCGGGCTCAGCATCGGCACGCGCGTCATGCTTTCGATGCCGGCTGCGATCACAAGATCCTGCGTTCCCGACATGACCGCCTGCGCAGCGAAATGCACCGCCTGTTGCGAGGATCCGCACTGGCGGTCGACGGTGGTGCCCGGCACGCTGTCCGGCAGCCTGGAAGCGAAGATCGCATTTCGAGCAAGCTGGAAGCTCTGCTGACCAATCTGACTGACGCAGCCCATGATCACATCTTCGATAGCCGCAGGGTCGACGCCTGTGCGGTCGACAAGAGCGGTCAGCACCTCGCCGCCCAAGTCAGCCGGATGCCAATCGGCCAGCGCCCCCTTGCGACGGCCGCCAGCCGTACGGACGGCCTCGACAATATAGGCTTCACCCATGAACAATGTCCTTTCTATAACTAGAATCGAGCGGCTCAGCGCGGAGCCATGCGGATCGTGCCGTCGATGCGGATCGTTTCGCCGTTCAGATAGCCGTTCGACACGATCTGGGCTGCGAGCTCGGCATATTCCTCCGGTCGGCCCAAACGCGCCGGCATCGGCACCTGCTTGCCGAGCGACGCCAGCGCTTCGGTGGATAGGCTTTCGAGGATGGGGGTCATGAAAACACCCGGCGCGATGGTGTTCACGCGGATCAGGACGCTGGCAAGATCGCGTGCCAACGGCAACGTCAATCCGGCGATGGCGGCTTTGGACGCGCCATAAGAACATTGACCAATTTGCCCATCAAAGGCGGCGACTGATGCAGTGTTGATGATGACGCCCCGCTCACCGTCGATCGGTTCGGCCCTGGCGAGACCCGCCGCGAATTTGGATGCGACGTTATAAGTACCGACGAGATTGATCTCGACGACCTTGCGAAAGCTGTCGAGCGGATGGGGAGATCCGTCGCGCTGGATCGTCTTGGTGGGCACGCTGATGCCTGCGCAGTTGACGAGGACGCGAGCGATACCATTAGCCTGTTCGGCGGCGTCGAGCGCGCCAATCACATCGTCCTCCGACGTCACATTGACCCTGAAGAATGTTCCCCCGATCTCCGCCGCGATGGCCTCGCCCAGCGCATCGTTCAGGTCGAAGATGGCGACTTTCGCGCCACCGGCCGCTAGAGTACGGGCGGTTGCCGCGCCGAGACCGGATGCGCCGCCGGTAACGATTGCGGCCGTCGATTGTAGCTTCATTTGCAACTCCCGAAGAATGTCGTGAAATGTTCAAGAAGGTGTACGGGGCGGCTGATCACCGGCATCCCACAAGGCCTCCGTCGACCGGAAGCTCCACCCCGGTCAGATAGGAGCCGGCGTCGCTGGCGAGGAAGATGACCGCCCCGGCAATCTCACTCGGGCGTCCGAGACGCCGCATCGGAATCTGCTCTTCGAGATGGCTTTGTGGGTCCTCGGTGAGAAACGCCGTCATCGAGGTTGCGAAATAGCCCGGCTGAATCGCATTGACCGTGATGTTTCGTGGCAGGAGGTCGCTCGCAAGTTTACGGCTGAGCTGATGGATTGCAGCCTTGCTGGCGATATAGCTGTAGGCAGGCAGGTCGGTATACGCGACGCCGACAGCGGAGCCGATGTTGATGATGCGTGATGGACGCTCGGCACGCCCCGCTGCGCTCAATTCGACCAGAAACTCCTGCACCATCCGGAAGGGCGCCTGTACATTCACCGCAAAAACGCCTGGCCAGGCTTTGTCAGGAAAGGTTTCCAATGGTGCCCCCCAGGTGCGACCCGCGTTGTTCACTAATATGTCGAGGGTTGCGGCACCTGTTGCCCGGAATGTGGCGCCGATCGCTGCAATGCCTTCGGGAGAACCGGCATCCCCCACCAGCGGCTCAGCGCCGATCTCGGTGGCGGCGGCGCAACACAGATCAGGATCCCGCGAGGTGACGAAGACCCTCGCGCCGGCCACGACGAGGCCTTCGGCGATCATCCGGCCAAGACCTCGCGCGCCACCGGTAACGATCGCGGTTCGGCCGGAAAGAGAGAAGAGACTGTCCATCGCTCAGGCCATTTTCCGCTCGTCGAGTCCGAGACCGCGCCCGATGATTTCCTTCATGATTTCGGAGGTGCCGCCGAAAATCCGATCGACGCGCGTGTCGGTAAAGAGCCGACTGATCCGATACTCGTCCATGAAACCCGCCCCGCCGTGCAACTGGAGGCATTCGTCGATCACGCGCCCCTCGATTTCACTGGAAAGCAATTTGGCCGCGGCGGCGTCCTCGGGCGACAGCGCACCACTATTATGCATCACAACGCACTGATCGATGTAGGTCTGGCACATGTCCAACTGCGCGCGCATCTCCGCCATCTTGAAGCGACTGTTTTGAAACGCGCCGATAGCGCGGCCAAAGGCACGACGGTCCTTCACAAAGTCGAGGGTGAGGTCGAAGGCGGCCTGCGCGGTCGCTATGAAGGCGCAGGATGCGACAAGGCGTTCCTGAGCCAGGAAGCGCGTGAGGTATTTGAACCCCTGCCCTACTTCGCCAAGTATATTGGCCTTCGGCACGCGGCAGTCATTGAAGAAAAGCTCAGCTGTATCCTGACTTTTCAACCCCATTTTGGTGAGCCTACGGCCCCGCTCGAACCCTTCCATGCCGCGCTCGACAAGAAAGAGCGTCTGGTGGCGCGCATCGTTGGGATCGGTGCGCGCGGCAACGATACACAAATCACTAAGTATACCGTTCGAGATGTAAGTTTTTGCTCCGTTCAGAACCCAATGATCGCCATCCTCTACAGCGCGCGTGCGAATGCCGGCGAGATCACTGCCAGTCGAAGGTTCGGTCATCGCGATCGAAAGGATAATGTCGCCCGACACAATGCCAGGCATGAAACGCTCTTTTTGCTCGTCGCTGCCGAGTTTCGCGATGTATGGGGCAACAAGATTGGAATGCAGGTGGATGTAGAAACCCGAGTCACCGCGTTGAAAATTCTCCTCGATGATGACCTGCTCGAAGCGGAAATCGCCGATCTCGGCGCCGCCGTAGCGCGCCTCGGCCCAGGTGCAGAGCAGACCGATTGCGCCGGCCTTGGCGTAAGCCTCCCTGTCGACCATGCCCGCCTCGCGCCACCGATCACGGTTCGGTTCGATTTCCCGCAGCATGAAGTCCCGCACCGTCGCCCGGAACTGCTCATGGGTCTCGTCGAAAATCATTCGCTGCATAGTTGCTTCGGGCGCAAGCGCCCCTCCTCTTCAATCAGAACTCTATCCATTGCCCGCGGGCCTCTGGGCTAGTGCATCAGCAAACGACCCGACCTTCGGTGAGGCACGCGATCGCGGTGTCCCCGTAGCCCGCTTCGCTCAGGATCTGCCGCGTTGTGTCCGGCCCTGATTGCAGCGGCCTTGGAACGACGGTAACGCTGCGCGAATAGACCGGCGATGGCGCGGGCTGCTTGTAGCCATCAACATCGACAAAGGCGCCAACTGCGACATTTTGCGGATGATCAACGGCCTCGGACAGGGAAAGGACCGGCGCATAGCAGGCATCGGTAGCCGCCAGGAGAGCGTCCCATTCGGCGCGTGTTCTGCTCTTAAATATCGCCGCAAACTTCTCCCGCTGCGCTGGCCATGACGCCCTGTCTTCCTGCCGCTTGAGTAGCGGATCCTCCTCCTCGCCCAGAAGCGCCAGCAAGCGCCCGTAAAAGACCGGCTCGATCGGCGCGATCGACACGTGCAGACCATCGGCGGTTTCGTAGGTATCGTAGAAAGGCGCCCCACCATCGAGAGTATTGACGCCTCGGTGGTCTGTCCAATTGCCGGCGGCAAGGAATGAGTGGATCGAGGTGGTGAGCGTGGCCGCTCCTTTTATCATGGCGGCATCGACGACCTGCCCCTCGCCGGTGTTTCGGACGTGGTTGATCGCCGCAAGCATCCCGAAAGCAAGCATCATGGCCCCGCCCCCATAGTCTCCGACTAGATTGATTGGCGGGACCGGTCGACCGTCAGCAGGACCAATCCCGTGAAGCGCGCCGGAAAGCGCGATATAGTTGAGGTCATGACCGACGCAGGGCGCGAGGGGACCTGTCTGGCCCCAACCAGTCATCCGGCCGTAGACGAGGCGCGGGTTCTCCGCGAGCAGGGTGTCCGGCCCAAGCCCGAGGCGTTCCATGACACCAGGCCGGAAGCCTTCGATGACGCCATGCGCCGAGCGGACAAGGGTCCGCACCAGGGCGACACCCTCGGACATTTTAAGGTCGATGACGATCGAGCGCCGCGAACGATTGGTAAAGTCCGATCGCGGATCGACGCCGAAGCGATCCTGGTGGGAGAACGGTCGATCGATGCGGATGACTTCCGCGCCATGGTCCGCAAGCATCATCGCGCAAAACGGCCCAGGCCCCATACCGGCGAATTCGAGAATTCGCAGACCGCTCAGCGGGCCGCCGGTCATTGCGCGATTCTCCGAGCGGTCCCCAACGTCGTCGAACCTGGGGGGATCGATGCCAATGATGTGATGGCGATAGGCAAAGGAACCTCTCAGCAAGATTGGGCATACCGATGCAACCCGTCTTGTGAGGCCTACGCGAAGCATGAACGTGACGTATAATTCATTGTGAGTACGCTCCATTCATGCAATGAATGATCGCATGTTGGATAGCCGTCTTGCCTATGTCGTAGCGGTAGCGCGCACCGGCTCGTTTACCGCTGCCAGCAAGGAGGTTGGGCTTACGCAATCGGCGGTGACCCGCAGCGTCGCCGAGTTGGAGAAGCAGCTTGGCTTCCTGCTCTTCCATCGCTCGGTGAAAGGCGCGCTGCCTACGGAAAAAGGTCGCGACTTCATCGAACGCGCAGAGCGGCTCCTGGATGAAACGCAGGATCTGCTCCGTGGGGTTGGGCGCCCAGACGATCCCTTCGCCGTAACTCTCAGGATCGGCGTCTGTCCGTCATCGCTCGAATGGCTCCTCGTTGAAGCCCTTAGCGATCTGCATCGGCGTCACGGCGAGCTTCGCTTCGATATGAGCAGCGCCAATTTCGAGCGCACCATTCAGCAGCTTCTCAGTGGCAATGTGGACGTCGCGATTGGTTTCGATGCCGCATTCGCTGACTGGGCAGAGGTAAGGCGCATCCCGATCGGAGTGCTTGAATCCACCTTCTTTGCGCGCAAAGGTCATCCGATCCACGCGATCTCTCGGCCAAGCGACACTGACCTCGCGCGATACGAGCTCGTCTCGCCAGCCGTCACCCGGCCCTATATAGCCACCACACGCGGCATCTTCGAGAGCCAAGGAATGGACTGGAAGCGCCACGTCCATGTGATCGACGCCTTTCCGGTGGTACGGCGCCTCGTCGCGACCTCGGATGCCATCGGCCATGTCGCGCGCAGCTATGCTCAGTATCCGAGGTTCGGCGAGAAGTTCGATCTTATCGAGCCGCTCACGCCATATCCTGGCGCCATCATCTGCGCGGCCGTGCGGGCACGGGCAGAACCCACTCAAGCAACGCGCACATTCATTTCCACACTGCGCACGAAGTTAACCAGCGGCGAGCGTAGACACCTTTCGCCTTATGAAGCCGGCTGAATCTGCGCTGCCAGCTTCATCCGTCCGCAGCGACATGGCAAGAGCGACCGATCCGGCAGCAGGGCCGCTGCTGGAGTGAGGGCGATGCCCAGGAGCTATCAAGCCTCAGATTAAACATCTTACTCCGCCGCCCGCGGCCTCCATACTCTCGCCGTAACGCCCAATGATAATTGTCTTTTGCGTCGGATAAGGGGCAGCCGAGGAGGATGGATGAAAGCTCAAGTCAGTGAAGCACAAAAGCCATGTGCTTGCCCCCCCCGCGCGTTTGCCAGTTGGCGGGCTATACTTGCGATAAGCCATCTCCGGTGAACGCAGATGCCGGGAACGAGATGTGCCATGCGCGCTGAGCGGCAGATCCGGGACTCCATCGTCCGAGTGGACGTCGGTGCAACCGGTTTCGCGCTGGCGATGGAACCCGGCTTCCGCACCTTGGTCTGCTTCGCCTTTGAGCGGGGTCGCCGACCCCACTACCCACCGCACGGTGAGACGACCCATGCTCCAGTGCCGGAGATCATGCACTGAAAGGGCATGGCGAACAGCCCCGACCTACAAACATCGCGGTTCACGCCAAATGGTCATCGGTCACGCTAAAGGATTAACCCAAGGAAGGGCAGTACAATGCGAGTAGAGGATAGGCCGAGGGAAGGTGCCGCGAGGCCGTTCAAAGCCTCTCTTGATGCCTGGAGCCGGGCTGTCAAACTGGCTGGCGGCGTCGGCTTCGGCCTCAAACAGCTCCCGAGATCGGACAAGCTATTGGGTCCAGGCGGCGGCCGGGGCAAATGGATTGCGGCGGATTGCTGGCCCGACTGTGGCAGCAAGGGCTATAACAAGGCCTATGTCGAAGACGGTGTCGTCGTCAGGATGGGGACGGACGACAATATCGAAGACAGCTGGAATCGACCGCAACTGCGCGCCTGCGCAAGAGGACAGTCGTTGAGGCTGTGGCTCTTGGGAGCAGACCGTCTGAAATATCCGATGAAACGCAAGAACTGGGAGCCTGGTGGTGGGCAAAAGGAGCTGCGCGGCAAGGATGAGTGGGTAAGGATATCCTGGGACGAAGCGCTCGATATTCTCGCCGGCGAACTCAAGCGCGTAAAGGAAACCTACGGGAACAGGGCGATCCTCGCTAATTTCGTCGGTACCATTACGGCGCGCTTTCTGGGAGCATATGGCGGCTTTACCGAGCAATGGGGCGGACATTCTCTCGGGACCTGGATGAACGCCATTTTCTTCACTGGGTATGAGATGCAGTGGAGCGACCGTTTTGACATGGTCGAGACCAAATTATTCCTTCTCTGGGGTACCAATCCAGTCTGGAGCCAGGCTGGACTTCCAGCCTACACTTATTGGGAAGCCAAGAAGCGGGGCGCGCGGTTCATCGCGATCGACCCCTTCTACAACCCGACGTACGAGATGCTGACCGACGAGTGGATACCCATTCGTCCTGGCACCGACCACACCATGCTCCTCGGGATGATGCACACCTTGGTGGTCGAGGACGATCCGAGCACCAATCCGTTGATCGACTGGGACTTCATGCACCGCTGCACGGTCGGCTTCGACCGCGATCATATGCCCGAAGGCGTCGATTCGTCGGAGAACTTCGTCGATTACCTGCTGGGCAAGGACGACGGCCAGCCCAAGGACGCCGAGTGGGCGTCGGAGATATGCGGCGTTCCACCCGAGCGCATTCGCTGGCTAGCGCGAGAGCTCGCGAAGGAGCGCGACGCGGTTCTCTGCACGTCCGGAGGCGTGGCGCGCGTGGACAATGCGGACAGCCTGCCGCAGGCGTTTATCACCCTCGCGGCGATGACCGGCCATATCGGCCGGGCGCACAGCCAGCTTGCCCTAGCACATCACTTCGGCACCAATGGCGGGCCGCAGCTCGTCCAAGGGCAAAATTCCCGGTCCTATTCAAATTCACACCTGCGCGCTCCGCCCGTGCTCAATCCTTTGGCGAGCAACACGATGGCCGGGGGTCTAGTGGTGCTCCCGACGCCAGGCTGCATCAACATCTACGAGATTAACTCGGCAGTTCTTAACGAACAGTATACCGAGGTGGATGGCGCAAAGACGCCAATCGACCTACGCATGATCTATCATGCGCACGGATCTCGGGTAAACCAGATTCCCAATACGCTCGAAGCGATCAAGGCCCATCGCAAGGTCGAGTTCGTGGTCACCCAGAATATGTTCATGAACGCCGATGCGATCTATTCTGATCTCGTTCTGCCGGTCACGTCGCGCTGGGAGCGCGAAGGGAATGTCTGCATCGGCTACCGCGAGCAGCTGTTATGGCATTCCAAGGTCATGGAACCCTATTTCGAGTGCAAGGACGACCTGTGGATCGGTGTTCAACTAGCGAAGCGGCTCGGGGTTGATCCTACGATCGTAGAGCCATGGTCCTGGGGTCAGGAGATCTTCAACCAGGTTGCGGATGCCCGGGTCATGCAGGATGACGGCAAGACGTTGGAGCCGCTCGTCACGATCACCGAAGAAGACCTGGCGCATTTCGGCTTTGAAGGAGAGCCTCAAGTCGGGCGCATCCCGATCCGTGAATTCCAGGAAAAGGGAATCTACCACATTCCGCGCGAGCCCGGCGACAATCACAGCTTTGTCTATCTCGAAGCCTTCCGAAACGATCCGGAAAGGCATCCGACCCACTCGCAAAGCGGAAAGCTCGAAATTCATTGTCAGGCGCTGGCTGATGTGGTGAACAATCTGGGCTGGGCCAAAATTCGGCCTATCCCCTCCTACAATCCTCCACTTGAAGGCTATGAAGCCACGTTCAGCGACTGGCCAGCTCGCATCAAGGGCGAGTATCCGCTTCAAATCTACAATGTACACATGCCGCGAAACGCACACACGTTCTTCGACAATGCGACGGTCATGCGTGAATTGTTCCCGCACGAGTTCATCATGAACCCGGCCGATGCCGAGGCGCGAGGCATCGCGAATGGAGACACGGTTCTGGTTCGCAGTCCGTGGGGCAAGATCTTGCGCACAACGTGGGTCACGCCGCTGGTGATGCCTGGAGTGTGTGTACTCGGCCAGGGCGCCCGCGTCGACCTGGATGAAGAAACAGGCATCGACCATGGCGGATGCGCGAATGTCCTCAAGGGCGGGACCCTGACGGGCGGCGGGCATTCAGGTTTCAACAGCGTCATCGCGCAGGTCGAAAAATGGACTGGCGCGCCACTGCGTCCGGACTTGGATCGCGGGGCCATTATCCCATTGCCGGGAGAGCGCATGTGAGCACGCAACTTGGCTTCTACCTGGACGCAGCGGCATGCAATGGCTGTTCTGTTTGCCTGGTCGCCTGCAAGGACAAATATGACAATCCCGTCGGCGTAAACTTTCGCAAAGTCATCCATCAAACGATGGGGCATTGGGAGGAGGATAGCGCTCAGCCAGGCTTTCTGGTGCCGCAAATATCGGCCTATACCTTGTCCATCGCCTGCAATCATTGCGCCGATCCCGTATGTCTCGAAGCCTGTCCGGTTGCCGCTATTCAGAAGCAGGAGGACGGACTCGTCCTGATCGACAAGAATATCTGTGTGGGATGCCGGCTATGCCAGTGCTGCCCATACGACGCCCCCCAGTTCAACGAAGAACTCGGCGTGATGACAATGTGCGACGGTTGTGTCGATCTGCAGGGTACCGGCGAAGAGCAGGCCTGCGTCGCCGCCTGTCCGCAACGCGCGCTGGAGTTCGGAGATGTTGAAGAGTTAGCGCACAAGCATGCGACCAGGGTTGCTGGCGTCGAGCCGCTTCCTGATCCAGCAATCACCAGGCCGTCGCTCTTGATCACACCCCATCGGAATTCTCCGCTCAGCAGAAGTGAAATAGATGGCTGAAACATTTGCACTGATCGGCGGAGGTTATGCGACATCTCGCGCCGCCGACTGCTTGAGGCAAGAGGGCTTCCAAGGCAGGATCGTTCTTATCAGCGAAGAACAGCATTTGCCTTACAGCCGTCCGCCCCTCTGCAAGAAGGGCCTGTTGGTCGATATGCCGGTCAAGCGCCTCGTATTGCGGCATCAGAACTTCTACGATGACAACAATATCGAGCTGCGCCTGGGAGCATCGGTGACCGGCATTGATCGTCGCAACAGGATTGTCACGATCGAGAGCAGCGAACCTCTCCAATATGACAAGCTGCTGATCGGAACCGGCGGGCGCCCACGAACCCTGCCTATTCAAGGCTCCGATCTTGCAGGGATCCATGTCATCAGGACTGTCGAGGATGCCAGAGGCTTGAAGGCCGCGCTTGCTCCCGGTGTGCGTTTGGTGATCATCGGTGCCGGCTACATTGGTATGGAAACGGCCGCCGCGGCCCGGATGGCCGGCATGGATGTTACCGTTATCGAGCTCACGGGACGACTGATGAGCAGGGTCGTCGCCCCGGTAACCTCGGAATTTTTCGCTCGCTATCACCTTGATCATGGCGTCAAGCTGATGCCGCACCGCTCGGCCATGGCTTTTGAAGGCGCAGGACGGGTCGAAGCAGTCTTGCTCGATGACGGGCAACTCGTGGCCACGGATGTTGTCCTGGTCGCCGCCGGAAACATCCCGGAGTACCGCCTAGCGGCCGACGCTGGTCTAGAATGCGAAGGCGGCATCGTGGTTGATGACCGCTGCCGCACGTCCGATCCCAATATATTCGCGGCGGGGGACTGCACGCGTCATCCCAGCGTCCGATACGGTCGGCGCATCCAGCTCGAGTCCGTGGATAATGCGCTGGAGCAGGCGAGAGTTGCGGCGGCCGGGATGTGCGGCCGCCGGGTTCGCCACGCCCACGTTCCTTGGTTCTGGTCCGACCAATATGATTTGAAACTCCAGATCGTCGGCCTGTCCGACGGCTTCGACGAGGTCATCGTCCGCGGTGATGCCGACAAGCCCGGATTCACGGTGTGGTACCTCAAGGACAAGGAAGTCATATCGATGGAGGCGGTCAACAGCCCTATAGATTTTGTGCAGGCCGGCCGCTGGATCGGCGGGGGCGCGAAAGTGGACGCGCAGATCCTTGCAGATGCGGATAGACATCTGGATGAGGCCGTTCTGGTACCGGCGGCGCCGCCAGATCCGTTAGCATCGTCCACCGACGCGATGGTCGAGGCCTCCTACGATCGGCACCTCGCCGGTCGAGAAGCGTAAGCTCATGGGTGAGTCAGCCCGCGCCCACATCAACATGACGGGGTTCCCCGCTACGCGAACCTCCACCAGCGTATTGCTCTTTTTTGCAACCAGCACGGCTACACTCAATATCCTCGACCGCTCCGTTTTGAATATTGTGGCGGAACCGATGAGGATAAGCCTCGGATTGACCGACACGCAACTTGGCCTGCTGTCGGTATGCTTTGCCCTTTTCTACTCAATTGCCGGGTTGCCAATCGCCCATTATGCGGATCGCCCCAGCACCGATCGCCGGCTCGTCGTCGCAGCCTGTGTGTCGGTCTGGTCTGCCATGACCGTCCTATCCGGCCTGGCTTCCACGTTCGTGCAACTTCTCTTCGCGCGTGCCTTCGTTGCAGTCGGAGAATCCGGTTCAGGCCCTGCATTGCTAACGCTTCTGAACGAGGCTGTGCCAGAACGCGTGCGCGGGAAGGCGTTTGGAATCTATGGGTTGGGAGCGCCTCTCGGAATATTGCTCGGCTTGGCCGTAGGCGGATATCTCGTCGAGCTTGTGGGATGGCGCATGACCTTTGTCATCGTCGGTGCGCCCGGAATCCTTGTCGCTGTCGCCTTCAAGATCTTCGTCCGGGATCCGCGTAGAATGGGCCCGATGGACCGTCTCGCGCACCGCGCGCGTTTCGACGAGGCGTTGCGGGTCATGCTCATCTCGAAACCACTATTACTTCTGACTTTCGCGGCGGCGACTTCCGGCCTCATTACGATCGGCTTACCAAGCTGGACGGCGATCTATCTGATCCGAATATTGCATCTTGAGCCAGGACATGCGGGGCTGATTCTCGGCTTGATCCTCGGGCTAGGCGGGATTGCCGGAACGATGGTCGGCGGCATTCTCGCCGATCGCATGGAAAGAAGAGGGGTCGGCAGATCCCTTTTGGTTCCGGCCGCGGGCCTGGCGCTTGGCATTCCCGCGGCGCTTGTCGCATTCGGAAGCGAGGACTGGCGCGTCTTCACTTTCTTCTATGGTATCGTCGCGTTTGGCGCTTTCTTCTTCATGGGGCCACTCGTTTCCACTCTTCATTCTCTGTCTCCAGCGTCGTGCCGGGCGACTGTCACTGTCATCTTGTTCATGGTGATGAACCTCCTCGGAGGCGGGCTGGGCCCATTCCTGATAGGTGCTTTTTCTGCCAATCTATCCACCAAGCATGGCCCGGAAGGTCTGCGATGGGTCATCATGGCGGCGTCGACCGCTGCACTTGTGCCTGCGCTGCTGTACATTTGGACGTCTTGGGTCATCAAACGCCAAGTAAGCCCCTCCCCTCTGCTTTGAGAGACCCCCATTCTTAATCGGGAACGCAAATGAAAGCCGCCAAGAACACCGAGTGGATCGTTCAGTTTGAGACGCAGATGCTGGTCTCGGCCTTCCTCGCAAAGGCCCTCTATCAAGAGCCCGACGTCGCATGGCTCCACGCGATTGCAGAGGAAAAGCTTTTTGACGCTTTGCCGCCTTACGCGGAAAACAGGGATGTCGAGGACGCGCTAGCCTTGCTGCGATCCGGGTCGGCCTCGCTTCTCGGAGAGCACCGCGATGGCGCGGTTGAGGCCATCTGTCGTGACTACATGCACTTGTTTGTCGGTCCAGGACGACTGCTCGCCGCACCATGGGGCTCGGTCTATAGCAACAAGGATCGGGCCGTCTTTCAGACCGAAACGGTAGGCGTGAAAAACTGGTACAAGCGCTTCTCGCTGGGGCTAGCAACTGAATATAACGAGCCGGCCGATCATGTGGGGCTGGAATTCAGTTTCTTGTCCCACCTCTCCAAGCTGACTATTGCAGCATCGAAGCAATTCGATGGCGAAGAAGTCAAAAGGCTGATCGCGGCTCAGCGAGGCTTCCTGACACAGCATATGCTCAGGTGGATTCCGAGCTGGGCGGATGCAGTCGAGGCGCATGCTCAAACCGAGTGGTTTCTCGGCTTGGCTTCTTTAAGCCGTGCCGTTCTCACCGAAGCAAAGTCGTTCCTCGCAATCGCTTTGGTAGAACACCGGGACACCGGGCCTTTTCGCCGAACATCAACCGCCGATGCCTGAACACCGATCCGCAATCCCTCCCGGCCCTTCGTATGGTGACCTTGTGAGCGAATACGCCGTCGAGCCGCCGTCGAAAGGCTCTACCGCCAGCGCAACATTGGCACTCGGCAACGTATTACATAGCAGGCGTAGGCGCACGTGGCAAAATTACGAGACAGACAATCCCAGGCGCAGTGTTCCTACGTGGCCTGTTCATCAGGATCTTATGAAAGATCGCTCATGAGGTCGGATTCTCCCGCTTGGTCGGATCCATATCAGATAGTCGCGGGGGATGTGCTTGGGGCTGTTCTTGCTGGTGGTCGGTCGCGCAGGTTCGGTAGTGACAAAGCTGTCGCGCTTGCGCTTGATAAGCCGCTGATCTCACACGCAATCGACGCGTTAAGGGCGATCCATCTTGCAGTCGTCATATGCGGTTGTGAGTGGAAGCCTCATGTCTGTTTGACAGATCGTGCGCAGGGCGGACAAGGGCCGCTGGCAGGCCTCAACAGTGCGCTTCACCACGCCCGCAATAGTGGGGTCAGCTGGGTGCTCTCCCTGCCGTGTGACGCTCCCTTCGTTGCACTCGGGACACTCGAGCAGCTTGCGCGTTCGGCCGAGGCCAGCTTCATGGAAAGCCAACCGGTGATGGGTCTGTGGCCGAGTTCCGAAGCAGATCAACTCGACGAGTGGCTCGCCGTGGAAGCCGACAATTCAATGCGCGCATGGGCAAATTCAATTTTCGCGCTCCCTCGCTTCCGGGGCATCGGAGTCGTCAACTTCTACTATACAGACGAACTTGCCACCTGGATTTCAGCTCTCAATCGAGAAGAGTCTTGAGCCGGGATCGGCGATCTTTCGCTCAGGCCATGCAGATGATTGGCGACATGGTCCGCCCGGGTGCGCCCGAGCGCATCGCGGTCCAAGAAGCGATTAATCGGTTTACCGCTGAGCCCGTATTGGCCGCCCGCGATTGGCCGCCTTTCGATATGTCTGCCATGGACGGCTATGCGATCGGAGAAGAGACTCTGGGGGAAGCCGACCAAGGCATGCTGTGGATCGGCGCGCCTCAATATGCCGGAGCTCCTGCGCAACAGCTCGCGCCGGGTGAGGCGAGGCCAATCGCGACAGGCGCCGCCGTACCTGCAAACGCTTCCGCGATCCTAGTTAGGGAGCGTGCAACAATCGTTCGACACCATCTTCAACGACCCGAGGCGCTCGTGGCGGGCGCCAATATTAGACGCCAAGGTGAAGATGCTCGGGCAGGCGACAAATTGTTGGAACCGGGGCGCTGCATCAGCCCGGCCCTGATCGGAGCGTTATGCGCTTATGGCGTGGTTTCCATGCAAGTGTGCCGCCGCCCGAGAGTGGCCATCTTGGCCCTGGGTGACGAGCTAAAGTCCGTCGGCAACACGCTTGATACGTCGATCGTCGACTCCAATGGACCAATGATTTCGGCGCTGCTTGGCAATGCAGGCTGCGACGTCACACTGCTTGGCTCCATTCGCGACGAGGAGTTCGCTATTGCCAGTGCATTTGAGCAGCTGCTGCGCAGTCAGTTCGAATTTATCGTCACAACGGGAGGCGCATCTGTCGGGGATCGCGACCTCTTGCGGCCAGCGGTCGAACGTGTTGGTGGTGACGTGCAGTTCCACGGCGTTCACATGCGGCCAGGCAAGCCTGTTCTGTTCGCGACACATCCCGATGGGGCCACTTTCTTCGGCCTGCCGGGCAATCCCGTTGCAGCACTCGTCGGTGCTCGCTTTTTTGTCATGCGGGCGATCCGTGCGAGGCTAGGACTGGACGCGGAGCGGCCTACCCGAACATTTGATGAGATCCCCGAAGCTGGTCCAACTAGGATTTTGAAAGCCATGACGCGCGAAGGCTCTACTGACGATTGCGTGGAGATTCTGCCGGCTCAGCAGTCGCATATGCTTCGCCCTCTTCTCTCCGCAAATGCCTGGGTAATTCGCGGCGGCGAGGAGCCCTCCACGCTTTTTCCGCTGTTCGACACCCTCAACGAACATTGATCCGAAATCGGCATTCGCCGCCTAGAGTCCGTTTGAGAATACCAAGGGCAGACGATTTTACGCAGCATAAGGTTGCCGTGTGCGACGTGCATCATGGCGTCGGAGACTTCGAGACGCTGTTCGTAGTCGTGAACCAAGTGCTTCTGTAGGGTCATCCCGCCGAAGTTGCGCTCGACGATCCAGCGACGGGGCAGCAGCTTGAAGCCGGGCTGCTTGGGGTCCAACATGGTGAGCAAGAAAATGCTGTTGTTGAAGGCGCACATCGATCTGGCCACCGAACCGAACGTCGATGTATGGTTTTACCGAACTCGGGGGCCTTGTTGCTGGAGCAAGCGCAGTCGTCATCGGCCCCACCCGATTGGCCTGATTTCAGTAGCCGTCGCAACGACGCTCGGCGCCAGTCGGTTCATACTTATTGGTACGCGCGCAGAACGGCTGGCGATCAACTCGAAACTAGGTGCGGACGTCATAATTGACGGTCGTGATGGCAGGCCTTCTACTACAAGCCCGTCACGGATGGGGGGTCGCCTCCTATCGGTACGCTTGCTTAGAAAACGGCCGCCGAAGCATTGCTGCTATATCTCTACAACTTCCCAGCGCTCAGCGGCATCACCTACGGTCCGTCGCTTGTCTCGTTGCTTCTGCAGCGTTTCGGTCAGCGGATCGCAGGGCTGAAGAACGCGTCTGGAGATCTTTCCTTGCCCGGGCGGTCGCTGGCTCTCGCGGGACCTCCGTGTCTTCTCGTCAAACGAGCCTACGTTAAGCGAAGCATGGGCGAATGCTTCGCCAGCTGTATCTCGGCCGCCGCCAACCTCAACGTGCTCGACTGCGCCGCTGTTTATCATCAAGGCGATAGCGAAGCGCTCGAGCGCGCGGTCCGGGTTCAAGCGTTGTTCGACGGCTTGCCGCTGGTCCCCAGGATCAAGTCCGTTCTTGCCACAAAGTGCGACATTCCGGCCGCTGGCACCATAGGCCCGTGAGACGCGTCGACGCACATGGATCGTCTGTCCTACGGAACAAAAAGTTCAAAGGCGTCCGGCGTGATACTGCACCGCTGCAGCCTTAAGGCCCGCAAGAGCGAAGCTGTGCATGTGGTCGAGTAGCTTATCAGGGGAAAGTCGCGGCCTATCCTGAGCGACTATTGCGGTCCCGGACAAAATCAACATCAGGCAGGGCGCGACTGAACAAAGCAGAGAATGAAAAAGCAGAGGCTCCTCGTATGGTATACCCGTTATCTCACTGATGATCACGACTGCGGAATCAAGGCTCGGCGTTAACCCTTCTATCTTCAGCACGTTAAAGTGCGACGACGGCGAGATCATCTCCCTCATAAGTACCTTGATGCTCCAATTCTTCGCGTCGCCGCCGTTGAACAGGATGATCTCAAGCAACTCCCTCAGTTTCTCGCCAGGCGGGATTTTCTTGGTCGAGATCTCTTCCAGCGCCTCAAGTCGGACGAGACGTCGATGGGCTTCGACTAGGACCGCGCGGTAGAGCCCATCACGGCTGCCAAAATGATAATTGATCGAAGCCAAATCGACCCCGGCGTGGGCGGCGATCGCCTTCCCTGTGGTCTCAGCATAGCCCAAGTCGGCAATGAGTGCGCCCGCACTTTCCAAGAGACGCGTACGGGTCGCCTCCCCATCTGAGCGAAGCGGTCGCCTCGGTGTAACGATCATGAGCACTCCCCCAAGATTCCCACTTGCAACCTAAAGCCCATTTAGTCTAAATTCAATTTGGACTAAATGCTGACCACATGAGCTTCCGGAATGTTTGGGGTTGCAAGGTCGTCGTCCCGAGCTTGTGTTCGCTTTAGCGGCCTGTCGCGTACGGCGAAGGCGCTGACAAAGACAAGCCTAAATTAACGGCATGTACTACCCGCCGGCGCCGGCGACGACCGTCTCGGGTTCACCAACGCATTGAACGGAATTGCCATGCGCTTCATCATCAATGAAAATATAGTCGAGGCGGACATCGATCTGCGTCTGTCATTGCTCGATCTTTTGCGTGATCAGCTGGGTCTGAGCGGAACCAAGAAGGGCTGTAACCAAGGCGCCTGTGGCGCCTGCACCGTGCTGGTCGATGGCGAGCGTATTGTTTCCTGCCTCGCGCTAGCTATCCAATATGAAGGGCGACAGGTAACGACCATCGAGGGTCTATCCAACTCTTCGCGCCTGCATCCACTCCAGTCGGCATTCATCGAGCATGAAGGATTTCAGTGCGGCTATTGCACGCCGGGCCAGATCTGCTCGGCGGTGGGCATGGCTGCCGAACTGCAGCGGGGACTGCCAAGCCATGTGACCAAGGATTTGAACGCGACGACAATGGTGCCAAGCCGAGAAGAATACGCCGAGCGCATGAGCGGCAATCTCTGCCGGTGCGGCGCATATAACGGCATCATTTCCGCGATCGATGAGATCTACGGGGCAAGCGGAGATCGCGACGTTGCGCGGTCCGCCACGCTGGAGTGTGTCGCATGACTCCTTTCAGCTTCGCGCGCGCCGGCGACGTCGGCGACGCTGTTCGCCTGGCGGCAACTCAGGGCGCCCGCTATCTCGGCGGGGGCACCAACCTCGTCGATCTGATGCGCGAGACGATCGAGCGTCCTGCCACCCTCGTGGACGTGACAGGTCTTTCGCAAACGATAGAGGAGCGTGCCGACGGCAGCCTGCTTATCGGTGCGGCGGCTCGCAACACGGCCGTCGCGGAGCATACCAGCGTGCGCGCGCGCTATCCCGTCCTGGCACGGGCCATCCTCTCGGGCGCCTCGGGTCAGATCCGGAATATGGCCACGGTCGGCGGCAATATCCTTCAGCGGACGCGATGCGCTTACTTTTACGATACGGACGGAGCGCGTTGCAACAAGCGCAGCCCTGGTGACGGTTGCGACGCCGTCGGCGGCCTCAATCGCGCGCACGCCATTCTGGGAGCTTCCCCTTTCTGTGTTGCAACCCATCCGTCGGATATGTGTGTTGCGCTCGCCGCCCTCGATGCGGTCGTCTGTCTTGAGGGGGCCGACGGGTCGCGCAGGCTACCGCTGGTCGACCTCTATCGCATGCCCGAAGAACGACCGGATATCGAGACAGCGCTCGCGCCCGACGAACTTATCATCGCCCTGGAGATCCCAGCCTCGCCCCCGTCCACCCGATCCACCTATCGCAAGGTGCGGGACCGGGCGAGCTACGCGTTCGCCCTGGTCTCGGTCGGCGCATCGCTTCTGTTAGAGGGCGATCGCATTGCCGATGTCCGCATCGCGCTTGGCGGTGTAGCGCACAAGCCGTGGCGCGCCCGTAGCGCGGAAAAATTGCTGCGCGGCGCCCGTGCAGACGACGAGATGTTCCGCCACGCCGCGCGCGCTGAACTCGCGGCGGCGACCCCCCTCGCTCACAATGCCTTCAAGGTGGAGCTCGCCGAGCGCACCATGACTGCGGTGCTCCGCGACCTCGCGGAAGATGTCGCATGAGCATCATAAACGATGCGGCCGAGGCTGCGAAGAGCCTCGCGTTCAAGGTCATGAAAAAGGCGGTCGAAAACGCACCCGATCGCTGGATGCCGGGCGGGACGCCCGATCCGCTGATCCGGCGACAGCACGGGCAAATCGGCCGCCCGATTTCTCGAATCGACGGCCCCCTGAAGGTAGAGGGCTCAGCGCGCTTCGCTGCGGAGGTCGCGCTCGATAACATGACCTATGCGGCGATCGCCTTTTCCACGATCGCGAGGGGACGGATCGCTTCGCTCGACGTCGGCGACGCTGAAGCCGCGCCCGGTGTCGTTCTCGTGATGAGCTACCGCAACGCGCCGCGCATGAAGCCGATGCAGGCTCTTGGGAGCAGCGAGATGGCCCTGAGCGGAGACGATCTGCCCGTCATGCAGGACGACGTCATCCACTGGAACGGCCAACCTGTGGCGGTTGTGCTCGCGGAAACCCAGGAACAGGCCGACTATGCCAGATCGCTCATCCGCATCGGTTACGAGATCTGGCCCTCGACAACCGCTTTCGAAGTAGCGAAGGCCGCCGGCACGGAGACCGGCTTTTTCCTGGGCCAACCGCTTCACGTAAAGGTGGGCGACGCCGAGTCGGCACTTGCAGCGGCCCCGTTTAGGGTGGATGGTCTCTACCGGACACCCCGGCACAGTCATGCGGCGATCGAGCCTCACGCCACGACGGTCGCGTGGAACGAGGACGCACTTGTCGTGCATGACGCGACCCAAGGGGTGACGCACACGGCATGGCAGCTGTCCCGTGTCTTCGGCATTCCCCAGGAAAAGGTGCACGTCACCTCTCCTTATGTCGGGGGCGGGTTCGGTTCGAAGGGTCTCTGGCAACATCAGGTGCTCGGTGCAGCGGCGGCCAAGCTGGCTCGTCGTCCTGTCCGGATCACGCTCTCTCGCGAAGGTGTCTTCCGAATTGTGGGCGTCCGCAGCCCGACAGAACAGCGTGTCGCGATCGGCGCCGACGAGCGCGGTTGCTTCACCGCCATCGTCCACACCGGCACTGCCTTAATGACCCCGCACAACTTCATGCCGGAGCCGTTCATCGCCGGGACCGGTAACAGCTATGCCGCTGAGACATTCAAGCTGGACGTGCAAATCGCGCGGATCAACTCGGTCGCTAGCACCTTCATGCGCGGGCCTGGCGAAGCGGTCGGCACCTTCGCACTGGAATGCGCGGTGGACGAACTCGCCGAGCTCATAGGGCTCGATCCGATCGAGTTGCGCATCAGGAACGAACCCGAGCGCAACCCCACGGATGGCAGGCCCTTCTCGTCCCGCAACATCGTCGAGGCGTACCGCGCGGGCGCCGAGCGGTTCGGATGGTCCACCCGGCAGGCGCCAGGCACGCGCCGCGAAGGCGAATGGCTGGTCGGACTGGGCTGCGCGACCGGCACCTACCCATATTACAGGATGCCGGGCGGTGTGGCCCGCCTGACCATAGACCGTGACGGCTGTGTCCGCGCATCGGTGGCGGCGCATGAGATGGGAATGGGCACGGCGACGGCGCACACGCAGGTCGTAGCGGACCGAATGGGCCTCCCTCTCGACAAGATCACCGTCGAGTATGGCGACTCCATACTGCCGGGTGTGTTCCTGGCCGGTGGCTCCCAGCAGACCGCAGCGATCGGGGCCGCGATCATCGCGGCCCACCGCACGCTGGTCGCGAAGCTGATCAGGCTCGCCGGAAACGATTCACCCATCGCCGGCCTCAGACCGGATGAGGTCACGGGCCTCGATGGAGGTCTTGCCAAGCTCGACGACGCGGAGCGCCGGGAGAGCTATGCGTCGATACTCGCCCGTGCGAAGTTGCCGGAGCTGACGGTCGAAGCCAAGGCGCCGCTTCCACTTGAGATGCTGCACTGGTCGATGCATTCCCAAGCCGCGATGTTCTGTGAGGCACGGGTGAACGCGGTGACGGGCGAAACCCGCATCGCCCGTTTCCTGGGATCGTTCGACTGCGGGCGCATCGTCAATCCCAAGACGGCAGCTAGTCAGTTCCGCGGAGGGATCATCATGGGCCTGGGCCTCGCGCTGATGGAAGAGACCGCCTTCGACGAGCGCACCGGACGGGTGATGAGCCCCAGCCTCGCGGAGTATCACGTTCCGGCGCATCTAGACGTGCCACCGATCGATGTGATGTGGACGGATATACCCGATCCGCACACCCCGATGGGCGCCAGAGGCATTGGCGAGATCGGGATCACTGGCACCGGCGCGGCGGTCGCTAACGCGATTTACAATGCCACCGGCAAACGAATCCGGGACCTCCCTATCACGCTCGACAAGCTATTGTAAATTATAGCCATGGGCTGGACGGGTCAGTGCGGATGTCATCGCTGCGGCAAATTTACACTGGGCGAGTAAAATAGTTCTCAGGCACATGGTCCGGCTAATCGACCTGATGCTTCACTACCGTCGGCCTATGCGCGAAATTTTCGATCCTCACTCTCGGCCTTGTGGAAAGCGCGCCGAGTAGAATTAACCAGCAGAATCGCCAGCAGACCCGAAAGCACCGCTAGTATGCCGATCGCCGAGCCGCTGATAGATAGCCGGCCAGCAATGATGGGAACAAGAGCCGGCGCAAGGCCAAATCCCATGAGGTATATTATGAAACACACCACAGCAGACGCCCGGCCGCGCATGTGCGCCGGCACGTAGAGCTGCACCATCAAGGTGGGTCCCCGTTGCGCCCACGAGGAACTTGAAGCCAGCGAAACCGAGAAGTGTGATTGGCAAGTTGAGGCCCAAGCCGGCGAGGCCGCCGCATACTATGCATCCGAACATCGTGCCGAGCAGTAGATTGACGAAGGCATCGATACGGCCATCGCGGATACGCGGGTGGATCAGCGCAGGCAGAAGCAATGTGCCCGCGCCCCCACGAATCCAGTAGCCAGAGGCCACCTGGCTCATTCCAAAATTACGGACGAGAAAGACGTTGTTTGGCTTCATGGCGATAGTCGTCCATTGGCTCGACGGCGGCGGCAGTGCCGTTGAATCCGAACCGCTGACCGCGACCGCAATAGTTTAGGAAGCGTGCCGTATCGCTGCTTGAAGTTCCTGCGCGGTGGCGAACGCGATGAAGCGCTGTTCCCGACGATCGAGGCGAACATCCGATTTCCGCGCGAGTTGATTGGCGTTGTCACTAAGCAACTCGCCGGCTGCCTCTCCAGCGCGAAGATGGTGCGCGCACTGATCGACCGCTATGGGATTAATACAGCCCGCCAACCCGGCGACCGGCTGGTAGTCCATTCAGGCGGTGGCTATGGCCCTCTTCTAAGCGATCCGCGGATGCGATCAGCGCCGACCTGCGTGACGGCTACGTCACACCCGAAGGTGCGCGCGATCACGATGGCTTTGTCGCGCATGACGGATGAGACCCGAGCGCTTCATGACCACTGGGCTGTTCCGGTTCGAGGGCACGCCGCGGTGCGAACTACCTCGTCTTTCGCCTCGACATCGAGCCTGATCATTCGTCCAGAGGCGGGTGTCGAACCCCGCGTTGTTAGGCATCATCGCGTGCGCCTTCTAAGCCGGAGGTAATGTGTTCACGGTAGTGTCGATCGCGGCACCTTCTTGGCGGCAGTCGGGTCGGACTGGAAGATCCTGCCCTTCACTTCTACTCCAAGCGAGCCGGGTCGGATGCCCACGATACGAACGTCAGCATCCAAAGCTCGGACCGGGTGTACGCTGACATGATATAGGTCTCGATGCCCAATAGCTATCACCTTGTAATTTTCGCATCTCGGAAGCGCGGGGCTACCAGTCCAGATCGTGACGATGAGTGGCACCCGGATGCCCGAGAAGGAGAGAATGCGTGGAATTGACGTTGGAGACGACACGGGAGGCGGCCGAGCGGACGCGTACGGGCAAGGTGTACGGGCACTTCATCGACGGCCAGTGGGTTGAAAGCGACAGCGGAGAAACAATCCCCCAGGAGAATCCTGCGACGCACGAAGTGCTCGCTCATATTCAAGCGGGCAATGCCGTCGATGTGAACCGCGCCGTCGAAGCGGCCGCTCGTGCCTTTCCAAAGTGGTCCCAGTCGCCGGCCATTCAGCGCCAGTTTATGCTCCGAGCCATCGCGGCGCGCATCCGCGAGCGGCAGTTCGATTATGCGATGATGGAGACGTTGAACAACGGAAAGCCGATTTCCGACGCCTATTCGCACGACATTCCCGGAGCAATGGGCCAGTTCGAATATTTCTCCGGTGCTGCATTTCATATCTATGGGCAGACGCACGACTTCCCCGATGCGACAGCGCTCGTCCATCGCGAGGCAATCGGTGTCGTCGCGCAGATCATCCCCTGGAATGCACCTCTGATGATGGCGGCAATCAAACTGGCCCCTGCCCTCGCGGCCGGGTGCACGATTGTTCTGAAGCCGGCAGAGGTCGCTTGCCTCTCGGTGATGGCGTTTATTGAAGATATCGCTGATATCGTGCCGCCCGGGGTGATCAATGTCGTCACCGGCTATGGCAGCGTGGTCGGCGAGCCTCTCGTTTCGCATCCGAAGGTGCGGAAAGTCGCGTTCACCGGCTCCCGTCCGACAGCGCAAAAAATTATCGGCTATGCGGCGAAGAACATCATTCCGCAGACGATGGAGTTGGGCGGTAAATCCGCGAACATCATCTGCGAGGATGCCGACATCGAGGCCGCAGCGCAGTCGGCGGTGATCACGACGGTCTTCAACAAGGGTGAGGTATGCGTGGCCGGGACGCGCGTCTTCGTCCACGAAAAGGTCGAGGACAAGTTTCTCGAAGCGTTCGCGCGAAGGCTCGCAGCAGTCCGCCAAGGCGACCCGGTAGATCCCGCGACCCAGCTTGGGGCGATGGCATCGAAGGCGCAGTTCGATAAAGTTAGCGGCTATCTCGAGCTAGGTGCGCAAGAGGGAGCGCGCGCATTCTTTGGCGGCAAGCCGGCCCGTATCCAGGGATTGGAAGATGGTTACTTCATCGAGCCGACGATCTTTAGCGATGTGCGCAACGACATGCGGATTGCTCAAGAAGAGATATTTGGTCCGGTCACTTCCGTTATCCGTTGGAAGGATGAAGACGAGATGCTCAAGCTCGTCAATGGCGTCGAATATGGCCTCGCAGGTGGCCTCTGGACTCAGGACCTGACCCGTGCGCATCGCATTTCACGCGCGATGGAGACCGGGGTCGTTTGGGTCAATCGCTATTACAATTTCAAGCCCGGCCTACCTGGCGGCGGCTACAAGCAAAGTGGTTTCGGGCGGGAAATGGCGCTGGCCACGCTCGACCACTACACGGTCACGAAATCAGTCGTGATCAACCTCGCCCCGAATGATGTCGGCGAAAATTTCGTTGTTGCCGCCCCTAACGCAACCACATGAGCGCAACGCATAACCGCTCAGGCGTCAACGCCCATCCCGCCTCCCCTATCGGTAGCAATCGGCGTGGGACCATCGCCAAATGACGGGGGACAGGACTCCGTCGAAAGCGAGCGCTCAGATGGTGGCATCGGAGACGAGACTCCGTAGTCAGCCAGCAGGATCCAACCAAGAACAATGGGAGCCGTTAATGTCAAAGGGGGAGCCACAATCGTCACAGGAAGGCGACAAGGTCAGGCCAGCCAAGTTGGCTCACATCGTCTTTCGCACGAATCGTCCTCAAGAACTTATCGCTTGGTATCGCAACGTTCTGCAGGCAGAGGTGGCGCTCGCGAACGATATGGTCTCGTTTCTCACCTATGATGACGAGCATCATCGCATTGCCATCGCTATGCTCCCAGGGTTGGTCGAACGCCCGGCGATGGCAGTCGGCGTTGAGCATGTTGCGTTTACCTATGGGTCTGCGGAGGATTTATTCCAGACCTATGGCCGCCTTAAGGCGGACGGCATCGAACCATATTGGACGGTCAACCACGGGCCAACGCTGTCATTCTATTACCGAGATCCGGATCTAAACCAGATCGAACTGCAGATTGATCTGCATGGCGACGCGGCAGAGACCAACGAGTGGTTCGAGCACAGTGACTTCAGCGTGAACCCTATCGGCGTGCGCATTGACGCCGACGATATCATTCGTCGCTATCGCTCGGGTGAAAATCCAGAACAGCTTTTCGCGCGCCCCGTGATCGCGCCCGAGGAGATCGCCGCGCAACTTCCGGTGCCCGACGGCGGACCGCTCAGCCTGAAGACGCCGAGTGATCTCAGCGTGGGGAATCACTAAAATGCTTAAACTGTACCATTCTCCGCTGGCCTGCTCGCTTGCAGCGCGAATCGCGCTGGCGGAGTCGGGCCTGCCTCATGAGATAAAGCTTGTTCGCGTGTCGGCCGGAGAGAACCGGACCGATGAGTACCTCGCAGTAAATCCGTCCGGCAAGGTGCCCGCACTGGTTGCCCCCGAAGGTTTCCTCACCGAGCTTGTTGCCATTCTCATATACATTGCTGACCGCGTTCCGGATAAGCGCTTGCTGCCGGACGCCGGCACGTTCGATCGAGCGACTGCACAGTCTCGCCTTTCCTATTTTTCGACTGCGCTACACGACGCCTATCGCCCGCTCGTCAGGCCCAAAGTCGGTTGTGACACGGAAGTCGCCCGGCAAGGCGCCTTTGCACATCTGAACAAGATCCTGAGCGACGTAAACCGTATGATGACGGGGCGCACCTTCGTGCTGAACGACTTCAGCCTGTGCGATGTCTTCCTGCTGGTGTTGCTCACATGGAGACGCTCGCCCGTGTTGGCGGGTCAGCTGGCCGAGTTCCCCGAACTGGATCGCTTTCAAGCAGGCCTTCTACAGCGCGATCGTTATGCGGAGATTTTCGCCGAGGAAATGGCCATGCTGTTCGGGAACGGTCAGCAGTGACCTCGCCCGCTCCCTCCTTCCTGCGCCCCACCCCTTATTGGGATCGGCCTGCCGTCGCGATAGCGACAGTGTCGGGTGAGCGCAGCATGGCGCCCGAGGTCTGCCTGTGAAACTGGTCCGATATAGCAATGGCGACCGACCAGCCCTGGGAAGCGTATCGGGCGATTATGTCGTCCCGCTCGCGCCGATTGGGGCGCGATACAGCACCATGCTGGAGCTGATCGCGGGTGGCTCAGCCGCGCTCGAGATTGCGCACGAGGTTTCGGCGAAGGGCGACGGGGCCTTTCCGTTGGCTTCGGCGGCATTGCTTTGCCCGATCGAACGTCCTGGAAAATATCTTGCGATTGGAATGAATTATCGCAAGCATATCGAAGAGGCCGAGCGGCTAGGGCTGGCGGCCCCAACAAACCAGGTCTGGTTCAACAAGCAAACGTCTTGTCTTTCCGGTCCTTTCGACGACATCGTCGCCGGTGTCACCAATAGCCTCGACTATGAAGTCGAACTGGCCGTAATTATCGGTCGACCGGCAAAAGCGGTCCTCGAAGACGAAGCGTTGGACTATGTTTTCGGCTACACGGTGGCAAATGATTTGTCAGCCCGAGACTGGCAGCGCCACTCGACCACATTCACCATCGCCAAGTCCTTCGACACGTATGGCCCGATCGGGCCGTGCATCGTCACGGCCGACGAAATATCAGACCCGCACGCACTTGACGTCCGCACGTTTGTGAACGGCGAACTTCGACAGTCGGCCAGCACCAGCGACCTTCTTTACTCAATCTGGCAGCAGATCGCTTATTTGTCCGCCGGCGTCACCCTTGAACCCGGCGACATCTTGGCGACTGGCACGCCGTCGGGTGTCGGGGTCGGCATGAGCCCACCGCAGTTCCTAAAGACGGGCGATGAAGTCCGCTGTGAGATCGATCAGATAGGGACGATCATCAATCGAGTTCGATAAAGTCAAATGGGGAGGATTAAATGAAAAAAGCGCGTTTCCTGGCGATCGCTTTGAGCACGTCATCATCATTACTATTTCCGCATGCCGCTTCGGCTCAGCAGACTACGTCGCCTGACGCGACGGTGCCTGCGCAGGCCGCCAGCGAGGCCGCCGGGATCAACGATATTGTCGTTACGGCGCAGCGCCGTGCGGAGAACCTTCAAAAGTCGTCGCTTTCGATCAGCGTTTTGACCGCTGAACAGATCGGCCGGCAAGGCGTTTCCCGGACGGAGGACATCGCCCGGATCGCTCCGGGCGTCCAGATTGGCACTTCAGGCGCGATTCCGCAGATCTATGTGCGCGGTGTCGGCGATCCCAGCCAAACCGCACTCAGCAATCCGGCGATTGCGCTCAACATTGGCGGGGTCAATTATGCGCGACCCCAGGCCGCCGGCACGGCGTTCTACGATCTGGAGCGGATCGAGGTCCTGAAGGGGCCTCAGGGCACGCTGTATGGCCGCAACTCTAGCGGCGGCGCGGTCAATGTCCTGCCCACAAGGCCCAAGCTCGGAACGCTTGAAGGCCTCGTGAATATCGAGGCCGGCAACTATCAAGCGATCTCGTCCGACGGTGCCATAAACCTGCCGCTTGGAGACACTGTCGCGCTCCGCGCTTCTTACCTGCTTCGCACTCGTGACGGCTATTTGTCCGACGGCAGCAGCGACGACAAGCGCCAGGCTGTAAGGCTGCAACTGTTGTTCGAGCCTAGCGACGCGGTGTCGGTCCTCCTGTTCGGCGCCTATGCGCACATGGGCGGGATCGGCAACGGCTATGCGCTCTACGACCCGAAGGGTAACCCCCTCCGCACACCGCCACGCCCATCGATCGGGTCGTTCGATCCCTGGACCAGCGCGACCGATGCACGTGGTGCAGCGATCCTGGCAACGGGAGCTCCCCCGCCGGTGCTGACTGCGCCGGACCCCAACGGTCTTTATCAAAATAACGAATTCTGGAACTTCCAAGGGGAACTCAACGCCGATCTTGGCTTCGCGAAGCTCACCTTCATCCCGTCCTATCAGAGAAGCACGATCGACTATAAGATCTTCTCGTCGATAAACTTTCAAGTGCGAGAAGATGCCGGGCGGGGACGACCTGAAAGTTCGAAAGCCTATTCGGGCGAACTTCGCCTATCGAACGAGAGCGATTGGCTGAAGTGGGTCGTCGGTGGTTTCTACTACAACGAAAAGCAACATTATGTGGTCACGGCCAATCAAGGCCTGCTCCAAAATGTATCTCTCTCGGCAGACCTGCAAACCGAGAGCGCAGCCGCCTTTGGACAGGCGACCGCCTCGGTAAGCAATACGATACGGCTGATCGGTGGACTTCGCTACACCGAAGAGAAGCGTAATTTGGCTGGTACGCGGACGTCAAACCTTCCGGTTCCCGGCACGAATCCGCTTCCCGTGAACGGTATCGCCAAATCTAGCAGCGTTGATTTCAAGGTCGGCTTCGAGTTCGACCTAGCGCCGCAGAACATGCTTTATGGAAACTACACAACTGGCTTCAAGGCCGGCGGCGTCTCTCCTGCGGTCGCCCCGCCCTACCAGCCGGAACGGGTCAAAACCTTCACGCTCGGTATGCGCAACCGGTTTTTCGATAACAAGCTGCAGGTCAATGTCGAAGGGTTCTACCTTGAATACAAAAACCAGCAGGTACAGTCCGTCGCCCCGGACAATCTGGGCATTCTTTCGGGCTTGATCTACAATGCAGGACAAGCAAAATCCTACGGTGCCGAAGGCAGCGTCGTATTTCAGGCAACGTCGAATGACAATTTGTCGGCCAGTCTCGTGTATAACAAGACGCGCTATGACAGTTTCATCTATCAGACGCCGCAGTTTGCTCTGCCCTCCGGGAAAACTGGATGCGTTGTCACCCCGGCAAGCCCGCCTTTCGCTCAGGTCGACTGCTCGGGTCAGAGCCTTCCGCTTGCTCCAAAATGGACCGGCAATGTGGCTTACAGCCATGTGTTCGATCTGGACACCAATGGGACGCTGACGTTCAACGGCGACATGCAGTTCGCTTCGGAACGCGAGGCGTCGGCAGACTTCATTCCGAACACCCGGTTGCCTGCCTATCAGGTGTTCAATGCGGCACTGACTTACGCGTTGCCCGGCGACACGCTGTCGGTTACAGGCTTCGTGCGCAATATCAGCAATGAGCCGGTCTATTTGGCCGCTTTCCAGAACAGCTTCGTTCCCTCGTTCGTGGGCGTCTCGATTGCCCCGCCACGCACTTATGGACTGCGGCTATCCTATCGCTACTGACAAGTTGGTCAGAGCGCTTCACGAGTCCGAGGGCTTAATCATGTCTGATCGGAACTCGGTTCTCATAGTGGGGGCCGGTCCTACCGGCCTTTCGGCAGCGATCATGCTTCGCCTTAGAGGTTATGATCCGGTGGTCCTGGACCGCCGCGCAGGTCTGGCAAACCTGCCTGCCGCCCATGTTCTCAACACGCGCTCGTGCGAAGTCTTGGCGGAGATGGGTGCAGTCGATGCGGCCATCGCCGCCGGTGAGCCGTTGTCAGCCAGCGACAGCGGGCTTGTTGTGTGGACCGAGAGCTTATCGCACCGTGAATATGGTCGCCTGCACGTTCCCGCGGCGCCTGACGATGACAGGGGTCCGTTGAGTGCCTTCGGTTCCCTAAACATCGCGCCGAATCGCCTCGAGGCGCTGCTCTACGATCGCCTTGTTAGTTTGGGCGGGACGGTGAGCTTTGGGGAACAGGTGCTCGGTGTCAAGCAAACCAAGGAGGGCGCGGAAGTTGAAATTCGCTCCGTGGCAGAAGGAAAAGGTCGAAAGGAGGCTTATGGCTGGGTGATTGGCTGTGACGGCGCGGGCAGCATCGTTCGGAAATCGATCGGCATCGAAATGGAGGGGCCGCGCACTCTCGCTCGCTTCATGACCATCTATTTTCGCGCGGACCTGGATCATTTCGTAGAGGGACGTCGAGCAATCCTTTATTGGGTCGGCGGTAAGGATGTCAGGGGCGTCCTGATCAATTTCGAAAAGGCAACGGGTACCTGGGCGATGCTGGTTCCCATCGCGGACCTGCCGATGGAAACATTCGATGCTGACGCAAGCCGGAGGATCCTGCACAAGGCGATCGGCAGCGAAGATGTCGCCATCGACATATTTGCGGTCAGCGACTGGAACATGAGCGCGCAGGTAGCGACCGCATATCGGGCGGGACATGTACTTCTGGCGGGAGATGCTTGCCACCGCTTCCCCCCGACTGGCGGCCTCGGTATGAACACGGGCATCCAAGACGCGCATAATCTCGTTTGGAAGCTCTCCGCGGTAATCGAACAGCGCGCGCCCGCGACTTTGCTCGACAGCTACGAGCAAGAACGCCGGCCGATCGCCCAACGCAACACCGATCAGAGCGTGCGCAACCTGATGAAAATGGGGATGATTGACGAAGCTCTTGGCATAGCTACATTGGCGCCGGTGCTGTCAGACGCCGGCATAGGCCCGATCGACTCCTATCCCTCAGGCGCACTCCGCATCGATGAAGGTCACGCAGAGGCGGCAACGCATCGTGCCGCAGTTCAGCACGCTATCGACGCGCAAGCCGAGCATTTCGCGCAAGGGGCCGGCATGGACCTGGGTTTTTCATACACGACGGGGGCGTTGATACCCGACGGCTCGCCGCCGCCGTCAACGGACACGCTGAGTTACCGCCCCGATGCGCATCCTGGCGCCCGGCTTCCATACGCAGCCGTTAGCGGACGGTTCGAGGATTCTACGCTTGGTCATATCCTTTCCGAAGGAGTGACTTTGTTTGCTGCAGATGATCGCTGGTCCGCCATCGCGCGCGAGGTGTCTATCGACACTGGCGTGCCGATTCATGCAGTTGCGGCTGACGCGGCGCGTTTTGGAGAGCGGATCAAGGATCTCCTCGGGATCGGGCCAGGGGGCGTGGTTGCCGTCCGGCCGGACGGCCATGTGTTGTGGCGCAGTGCTAAATGGCTTGAGGGTGGTTTGGCGGAGCTTCGGCACGCGGTGCAAGTCAGTCACGGCCGGGGCGTTGACGCTGATTTCATCGCTGGCACCGGCAAGATCACTGCCGGTGCGCAGCAGGACATTTAAACGTCGCGGTGCATGGATCAGAACCGTGGCTCTTGACCGGTAACCCTAAGCGATAGCGATTGCCGCTACGCACGACTGCTTGGCCAGGCAACAGGACAACAAGCACACAGCCTGAAACGAGGCAGCGCATTCTCGTAGGATGAAAACCATGCTGCGGGGCCTTGCCAGCCCGGTGCTGCCGGATAGCCAGCCATTAGTTCAATCTGCAACGTCGGTTTCCGAACCGAACGCCACATTGCGAGATCAAGCCGCCACGTTGGCGCTCCGTTGCAACCGGTAGTTCAGTCCCGCTTTCTGGATCATATCGTACACAGCCTCGGCCAGTGGCGTCAGCGGCAGACCCCCTCGCCGAATAACGCAGATGGGGGCAGCGTGCAGCGCTGTCTTGAGAGGAATGATCTCGACGCCAAAGTTCCTTTCTGCAAGGTCGAGCCATTGTGCCGGGAAGACCGAGAGCATGTCGGAATTCGCGACCGTCAGAAGCGTCATGATGGTCGAGCGAGCCTGCACAGCAATGTTAGGTGGCGGCAGATCCGCGCGTTCGAAAATCGCCTCGAATTCAATTTCGTCGCGTCGGACGGCAAAACTGGGGCGCACCCATCGCGCGTCCCGAAGCATCTCTAAGCTAGTCGATCCCGCAAGCGGATGCCCACTCCGCCCAACGACAACTCGCCGGTTTTCGAACAATGTCTCAACTTGCAGAGCCGTGGTCGTGATCTCTTTTAGATATGGACCAACAAAGAAATCGACCGCGCCCTCGATGATTTCCGACTCGATTGGCTCCAACAGCGACTCGGTCAACTTGAGCGTGGCCCTGGGAAATTTCCGTTCAAACGTCCCAAGGACACTTGGGAGGAGGGCAATTGCTGCCGCCGGCGACATCGCTATCGATACTTCTCCCGTCAGTTCTCCTCGGGCCTGCGCTAATTCCTCCTGAATCTTGCGCAGCTCGTTTTGAATGGCTTTCGCTCGCCGAATGAAGATTCTACCCAACTCGGTGGGCATTGCGCCACTGACTGTACGTGTAAACAGCTCGAGGCCGAGTTCGTTCTCGGCGTCGCGGATGCTACGCGTTATCGTGGGTTGAGTGATACCGATCTTCCGGCTCGCACTACGTAAGCTCCCGGTCTCGGCGACAGCCAAAATGTCGCGGATATTGCTAAGCTTCATTCTTCTAAACCTCTTCCAAGTGACCCCTGGCATCAAGGCTTGCTCGTCCCGCCGCCATTGATGGTGATGCCTATGAGCTATCAAGGCCCACTTTAAGCATCTTCCGACCGCGTGCGCAATTTCAGTATCGAGATCGCCACGGGCCAGAAAATGGTGGAGCCGGTAACGCTTACCGGATGAGGGGGAACGGATGTCTACGATCGGCATTTCAACGATATATCTATCGGCCGCTAGCGGCTCTGGATCGCCGCAACCTCCGGTTGGCGAGAGGCCGGTACAAGCCATTCATCCGACGGTGGGTGCTAGCAGCGAGCCACACGATGCGCGCTGAGCTCCAAGATAAGTTTCCTATTGTCATAGTGGGCTCTGGCCCAACCGGACTTGCGCTGGCGATTGAACTAGGCACTCGCGACGTGCCTTGTATCATACTCGAACGCGAGCAACGCCGGGGTCACGCACCGCGTGCCAAGACCACCAACGTACGCACGCGCGAGATCATGCGCCGCTGGGGGATTTCCGATGCATTGGCGCAGGCTTCGCCCTTCGGCGTAGACTACCCAAGCCACATCCATTTTGTAACGCGGATGGATGGCTACGGCCTGGCCCGCTTCGAGCATGCCGCGAACTGCGCGCCGGCCCGCGATGACCGATACTCCGAGCACGGGCAATGGATCCCGCAATACAAGCTCGAAGCCGTTCTGTTCGAGAAAGCAAGGCAGCTTCCCTCCATCGAGTTTCTATTTGCGACCGAGTTCATCGGTCTCGTCCAAGGCGAGGATGGCGTTGATGTTCAGGTACGCAACCACGCGACAGGGTCGTCCGATACCATCCGGGCAAGTTTCCTGATCGGCGCAGATGGCCCGCGGAGCAGCGTCAGAGAGGCCATAGGTGCCCGCATGGACGGCACCTATGGCTTGTCCCGGAATTACAATGTCATTTTCCGTGCTCCCGGCTTGGCGGAAGCGCATCCGCATGGGCCGGGCATAATGTATTGGCTCATCAATCCCGACGCACCCAGCGTGGTCGGCCCGATGGACGACGATGACCGGTGGTTCTTCGGGCCGATGGGCCTTCCGGCCGATTTGACACTTACAGACGATGAAATGGTCGTGCTAATCAAGCGCTCGACCGGCGTGGATTTGCCCTACGAAATACTCAGCTCGGACGTGTGGATAGCCAGTCGCCTACTCGCGGACCGGTACCGAGTGGGACGTGTGTTCCTGGCGGGAGACGCCTGCCATCTCCACCCACCCTTTGGAGGCTATGGAATGAATATGGGCGTAGCGGACGCCCTGGACCTAGGCTGGAAGCTCGCTGCGACGGTGGAAGGCTGGGGAGGTTCGGAACTCCTCGATAGTTATGAAGCCGAGCGGCGACCGGTCCACCACATCGTGATGGACGAGGCCGAGAATAATCACAAAGTGGCACCGAACCAGCTGATGCGCCATGGGATCGAGGAGCCTACGGCCGAGGGCGAATCAATTCGCGCAGAGGTCTCGGAGCTCATCGCGCGGACGAAAAAGCAGGAATTCCATACGCTCGGGATCGTACTGGGCCTGCGCTATCTCGCGTCGCCGATCATCGTCCCAGACGGCACTGAGAAGGACTGGGTGCCCAACAGGGACTATGTTCCTAGTGCAGCGCCTGGGTGCCTCGCACCGCATAGCTGGTTGGCCGATGGCCGATCCCTTTACGACCTTTTCGGTGCGGGCTTCACGCTCCTCGCTTTCGATGGCGTTGAGCAGGCTTACATTGACCGTGCAGGCGCAGAGGCTGCGGAGCTGCAAGTACCTTTGGAGGTGGTTCGCATCGGCGATGTCGAGCTGGCCCGCGTTTACGAGCGTAAAATGGCATTAATAAGGCCCGATCAACATATCGCATGGCGCGGTGACGTCTGGCCCGACGACCATCTTTTCAGGACCGTCACTGGCTTCGGCACGGCGATCGCCAATCTCGCCGAGATGGATAGCTGATGGTTCCTGGCTACTACCAACACGAGGAAACTTGATCCCATGGCCGAGACCCACGAAGGGCGAGTCGCGATCGTCACCGGCGCAGCAGGCGGAATCGGCCGCGCTATCAGCGAACATCTCGCGCGCCGCGGAGCGAAGGTCGTCCTAGTGGACAAGGATGATCCATCGCAAACTCAGGCCGCGGTTGGAGGTGAGGCGATGACGGCCGTGTTCGACGTCACCTCGAGCACGAAATGGGCAGAACTCGTTACTGCCGTGATCGACGCTTATGGCCGGGTCGACATCCTGATCAACAATGCTGGCGTCATGCCGATTGTGCCGATCGACGAAACCGATCTCGATCTTTGGCGCAACACGTTTGCGATTAACCTCGAAGCGCATTTCATCGCCGCAAAGAGCGTCATCGGTATCATGCGAACCCAGAAGTACGGCCGCATCATCAGCCTGTCGTCGAACACGATTGGGGCATCCTACCCGGGCATGTGTGCATATATGGCGAGTAAAATGGGCGTGATCGGCTTCGTCCGGGGGCTGGCCAACGACCTGGGCAACGACGGCATCACGGTCAACGCCGTTATGCCGGGATTAACCAATACGCCTGGCACTGCCGCCGCATCGGACACCATGCGGATCGAGGTCGCAAACGCCCAACCGATCAAGCGGCTCGGAGAACCGGAGGACGTCGCGGGTCCGGTATCCTTCCTCGCCAGCGAGGAAGCGCGTCACATAACGGGGCAAGTCCTGGTCGTGGACGGGGGCATGTACAAGATCTCCTGACGTGCGGCGTACAAACATAACGACGCAATGCTGGGAGCCATAAAGGGAAAGAGGCCGTTTCAATGGTTGTTGAGGGAGAATTGCTTTGGCGGCCTAGTGCCGCCTTTGCCAAGCGGTCAAATATTAGTCGCTTTCAGGCGTGGCTCCTGAACCACCGTGGTCTGGTCTTCGATGACTACGAGGCGCTTTGGCAATGGTCAGTAGATGACTTAGAAGCGTTCTGGAGTGCGATGTGGGAATATTTTGACGTTTGCTCTGATGTACCTTATGAGTCCGTGCTGCAGGGCGAGGGTGTTTCCGGTGTCCGCTGGTTCACCGGCGCCCGCGTCAATTACGCGGAACATCTGCTACGATACGAAGCGGAGGCAGCTTCGAATGAAATTGCTTTCTATCATTCCGCTGAGACGCGTCCGCTCGATACGCTGACCTGGCACGAGGTCGGCGACCGCGTTCGACGATTGGCGACCGGATTGCGCGAACTCGGCATACGACCGGGCGATAGCGTCGTTTCCTACATGCCCAACGTTTGGGAAACTGCCGTGGCGATGCTGGCCTGCATTTCGATCGGCGCGGTCTGGTCAGCAGCCGCACCGGAATTTGGCGCGAAAACCATCCTCGATCGTTTTCGTCAGATATCTCCCAAACTTATCTTCGTCACCGATGGATATAGCTTCGGCGGACGCATCTTCGACAGGGACGAAGAGGTGGCCGAGATCGTCGAAGGACTGCCCAGCCTCGAAACCGTCGTCCGGCTAGACTTTTTGGGCTTGTCCAAGCGCAACCTGCCAGTGCGGACGATGGAATACGCCGCGTTGATAGATCGGCCAACGATCGCGCGCGAGGAATTCGCCTTTGAGAGAGTGGCCAGCGATCACCCGCTGTGGGTGCTTTTCTCCTCCGGGACCACGGGCCTACCTAAGGCAATCGTGCACGGTCATGCCGGCATGATCGTCGAGCATTACAAGGTGATCATGTTGCATTGCAACCTTAGCTGTTCGACTACGATGTTCTTCTATTCCACTACCGGATGGATGATGTGGAACATTGTGGTGGCGGCGCTTATCGCTGGCAGCTCAGCAGTGTTGTACGACGGCAGCCCTACACATGGTGGGGTCGATATGCTCTGGCGCATGGCTGCCGACAGCCGCACAACTTTTTTTGGGGCCAGTCCGACACTCGTTCAAATCATGGAGAAGGAGGGCGTCCGGCCCCGGGAGCGTTTTGACCTGTCTGCTCTGGAAGCGGTGATGGTCGGGGGCTCGCCTTCCACGCCCGCCACCTTTGCCTGGTTCTACGAAAATGTGAAACGGGATTTGTGGCTCACCTCGCAGTCCGGCGGGACCGAATTTTGCAGCGGCCTCGCCACTGGCGTTCCTACGCTGCCGGTTCGGGCAGGTGAAATTCAGGCCCGCGCACTGGGCACGGATCTGGCAGTCTGGGATGACGATCGGCAGTCTCTGCTCGATCGAACAGGCGAACTGGTGGTGCTAAAGCCAATGCCTTCGATGCCACTATATTTCTGGGGCGACGAAGGCGGTACGCTTTACCATGACAGCTATTTTTCCGCCATTCCAGGGGTTTGGCGACATGGCGACCTCGCCAAGATCACGCGAGAAGGCGGCGTATATGTTTACGGCCGCTCGGACTCGACATTGAACCGACACGGCGTCCGTATCGGAAGCGCCGAGATCTACAGTGTGCTCGAGCAGGTGGCTGGCATCCGCGACAGCTTGGTGATTTGCTGCGAATTGCCGGATGGCAATTACTATATGCCCCTCTTCGTGCAATTGGCAGTCGGCGTCAGCCCCGAGGACGTCACGGCGCAGGTCATCGCACGCGCCCTGCGCGAGGAGGCTTCTCCGCGACACGTGCCCGACGAAGTCTATTATGTGCCGGAAATTCCCTACACGCTTACGGGGAAGAAGATGGAGGTGCCTGTCCGCAAGCTCATGATGGGCGCCGCAGCCAATGTCGTCGCTAGCCGCGATGCGATGGCCAATCCGACCGCCCTCGACTGGTTTGCGGCCTTTTCGGCGCAACCGGAAATCAAGGTCAAGATGCAATCAAGAACCTTGGCCTGATCGCGTAAGCGCCGATACCGCTGCTGGCGACGGGCATCACAGCGCTTATAACCCCATCTGAGAAAGGGTTACGATGAATGATAGATTTGAAGGCTTTTCGCGGCGCGGACTGCTAGGCACCGGCATCTCGGCGGCGGTGACGGCATCGACCGGATTTGGGAGCGCCTTTGCAGCATCCCAGCGGCGCAAGCCCAACTTTATCTTTATCTTAGCGGACGATATGGGGGCCTTCGACCTGTCGTGCTATGGTCGTACCGACTACACGACGCCGCACATCGACAGCCTTGCGCAAGAGGGCATGAAGTTCAACTTTGGCTATGCCAACTCGAGTTCCTGTGCGCCGACGCGCGTGGCGCTGTTCTCGGGCCGGTACCAGAACCGCCTGCCAATCGGGACTGGCGAAGGCGGCGGATATCCGAGTGCTACGCTCGGTTACCCGGCTTCACTGCCTTCGCTGGCCAGCGTCCTAAAGAGCGCAGGATATCGAACGGCGCTTGTTGGCAAATGGGATTTGGGCGAATTGCCGGGCTTCGGCCCGAATAAGAGCGGGTATGACGAATTCTTCGGGCTGATGGGTGGAGGTATCTCCTACTCGACGCATGACCTAGGCAAATTTTGGACCCACGCCCCGGACAAGGCGACGGACCCTGATGGGCGTGACCCAGATCTCTATGAAAACGAGCGTCCCGTAGACGTCGAGGGCTATGCCACGGATCTCTTCACAGACCGGGCTTGCGATTTCATCAAGCGCAATGCGAGGCAGCCATTTCTGCTGTCCTTGCACTACAATGCGCCCCACTGGCCGTGGGAGACACGGTCCGATCGCGGCCTGCCGCGGATGTCAGACGCTCATTTCGACGGCGGTTCGCCGGCGATTTATGGCGAAATGGTTAGGGCTATGGATGACGGCGTGGGGCGTGTACTTGCCCTGCTGCGACGCCTCGATCTATCTCGCGATACTGTGATCGTGTTTACGAGCGACAATGGCGGGGAACGCTTTTCGAAAATGTGGCCGTTACGCGGTGCGAAAGGTGATCTGTGGGAGGGCGGCACCCGTGTGCCTCTCCTTGTCAGCTGGCCCGGCGCGATCAAGCGCGGATCGCGGTCAAACCAGGTCGCTATGTCGATGGATTTTCTCCCGACATTCGCCTCACTGGCTGGCGCCTTCACCAACCCAACCTTGCCTTCGGACGGGATAGACCTCTCGCCGCAGCTGTTCGGGGCCAAGCCGGTCGACCGGGTCGTCTACTGGAAGACCCCGGGTGAAATGCTTTCCGCCCTAGCCTACCCTTGGAAATATCTTAAGATCGAAAAACGAGAATTTCTGTACAACCTCGCCGAAGATGAGACCGAACACGCCAACTATAAGCGACGCAATGCTGCCATGTTCGCCGATCTTAAGGCAAAGGCAGAAGTATTCTTTAGCAGCATGCTTGAGAGCATGCGAGGTTTGCCGCCAGCTGTATTACAATCCTTGGAGGCACTGGATCCGGTGAAGCTGCCCTAGGGTCCAAACCCAATCAGCCGCTTGAAAATCCGCGTGCACATTGATTCAGGGAGTCTTCGCTGAGGCAGAAGGCTTTGAGAATGTCGCGTTCATTGTTCTGGTTAACCGTTCAAGCTCAAGTTGCCAAGCCGCATTTGCCGAAAAACCAGCCCGGAGCGCAACGGGTCGTGTGTGATCTCTGGCATCATCCACATGCTCAAATGCGGCGAACGATGGGAGGATTGCTCCACTGAGTACGGCCCGCCGACAACCCTTTACAACCGCTGGAACAGGTGAGCCGTCGGGGCATCCGGACCCACATCTTGGTGGCGCTGACAGAGGAAGGCCGGATTTCGGAGACCGGTCAGATCGGCAGCAGCTACATCAAAGCCCATCGTTGCGCCGACGTGGCCGGTGCGCATCTGGGTCGCCGTCCAGGCGATCGCAGGCATTCCCTCAACCGACGTCGCGGCGATTGCGCCACTAGGGGCGTCGAAATCAGGGGTTTCCGGGCCTTCTCGCCCACCTGCTCTATCGGCGTCCATGCCCGCGGCTGTAGCGCACCTTATGAATAGGGGTCAAATGCGCTTATGTGATAACTGCAATTATCAAATGTTCATTATATCTGGCTGTATTTTGACATGAATAGTTACAATATTTCTGTAAAACCACATTGAATTACGGCTCTATTATCGGCGAGGCTGGCCTGACCTACCTCTCTCAGTATTTAACCCATTAACATGAGCGTCGCGCATTTGGATCAAAGCTACCTCCTCTATTTTCAGCATTCGCGCCGCCATCCATTCGGGCACATGCCAGCTTGCTGGCAGCGACCTGGCGATCACGCCCGGCAGAAACGACCAGAGCAGGATGCCAGCAATAAAAGCGCAGCCGCCGATCGCTACCCCCCGTTTGCGCTGATGCTGCGTAGTCCGCGCCCGCAGGGCAATCCCCTCGAGCCGACCTATCGATTGGTGCAGCACGGCTCGCGCTTCATCCATCTGCTGCTTGTCATCGGCGCGCACATCGATGGCAGCTTTGGCAAGTTCCCGGACCATGACGGTCGGGGTCAGCTTGACAGCCGGGGCTTGAGCAATGACCCCAATGTCCTCCGTCAGGGTCGCAAGCTGTTTCCCAATCGCCCCCAGCGTCGGGTTGTAATCGGGTATCCTCTCCCGCGCGGCCGTCAGGCCCTGAATGGCGGTGTGGAGCAGTGATATCTCCCGCCGCAGGCCCTCAAAGGCCTGGCTCGGATCATCGGTGATGGCGGATTGGGGGGCTATGTCGGTCATGAGCTCGGACCCTACAGTCCGATTCCACGGTTACGCGAGCGGTCGAGCCATTGCTGGAGGCTCTGAGAAATGGACGCGCCCTTCTGAGACCCGAGGCCAAGGTCCTTGGTCCGATTGCGCAGCAGCGACTCGAGCTGGGGATCGCGATGCAGCGCCTTGGCCATCGCATGCATGTCCTGCTTCGCGCTCCAGACAGCGTCGGAATCGCCGTGGCGCTCCAGCGCCTTCAACTCGCGGGCCTTGTCCTGCCAGGCAGCGACAAAGCGATCGGCACGGTTGATGCCATCGGCTCGGATTTGCCCCTCGGCCATCATCGCCTGGATCGCACGGCTGGTGCGACCATCGGTGGCCTCGCGAATAAGGGCAGGGTCCTTATTCATAGCGATACGCATGTCTTCCGCGCCGCCGGGGCGCAGCGTATCGATGTCCTTGATCGCGCCGCCAGACGCCTGACGCTGATGAGGCAGCGGATCAAAGCCCTGTTCCTTCATGCGGATGATATCTGCCGCGGCCCGGGCATAGCGTTGCACAGCCTGATCCAGTGGGCTGGGCTGCTCGGGAATATTGATCGGAGCGCGGTTGAGCTTGAGGCCGTCGAACATGCCGCGTCGAGGAGCGGTGGACGCAGGCTGCAGTTCGCGCTGCTGCTCTGTGACCTTGGCATAATCCGACACCATGTCCTTGCCCCGCTCGCGGCCCAACGTGCGTACGAGCCTGCCCTGATCGGCAAAGTCATCCCGGCCATAATGGAGATCGACCGTGCCCCGATGGCGGGAGAGCGCGACATAGGCGGCATGACGATCGAGTCCGGGCGTCGCCAGCACATGGACCTTGTCGACTGTCATGCCCTGCGCCTTATGGATGGTAGCGGAATAGCCATGATCGATGGCGGCATAATCCTTGATATCGAACACAATAGCCCGACCATCATCAAGCATCACCGCCATGCGAACTTGGTTCACGCTTTGCACCGTGCCAAGCGTGCCGTTCTTGACGCCCATGCTCCGCTCATTCTTCAGGAACATTACGCGGTCGCCGGCTGCGAAGCTGCGCTCGCCGCGTTCTACCGGCAGGCCTATGTTATCACCCAGCGCGCCAGCATCGCGCAGCCGGGCGCGTGCCGCCTGGTTGAGCGCCTGCACTTCATCATTGGTGTGGGTGAGAATGATACGACTGGCCTGTGGGTCTGCGATGCGATCCTTGTCCCAGCGATCCACCAGATCTGCTCTCGCATCATCGCGGGTCTCGGCGGCATGGATATGGCCTGCTTCCATGTAGGCGTCGATTGCCTCGCCGGTCCGGCCCGTGGCGAGTGCCCGGGTCGCCTCGCGCTGCCATGCCTCGCTCTGCCGCCGGATCGAGGTAATCTCGACGCTGCCATGGCGCTCGGCCACGGATCTAAATGCTGCCCCCGCCTCGATCGCCTGCAACTGCTCGGGATCGCCCACCAGCACGATCTTGGCGCCACGCTTCTCCGCTTCGCTGACCACGCGCTCCATCTGCCGCGTACCAATCATCCCGGCTTCGTCGATCACAAGGATGGACCTGTCGGTGAGCAGCTCGCGATCCTGTGCCCATTGATGCTCGAGGCTGGCGATGGTGCGCGACGCGATGCCCGATCCGCCTTCGAGATTTTCTGCGGCAATGCCGGACAGGGCTGCGCCGCGCACGTCATAGCCGGCATGCTCCCATGCGGTGCGCGCCACGCCCAGCATCGCGCTCTTACCGGTGCCGGCATAACCGATCACATTGCTGAGCCCCTTGGCGCCGGTGACATGTTCGAGCGCGCCGCGCTGCTCGGCCGACAGGTCCAGGCCCCGCTTGGCCGCCTGCTCCAGCGCATGCGCGACATGGCGTTCGGCCACGCCATGATGGCGGCGTGCATCGAGCGTGGCGGTCGCCCGTTCGAGCCGCTGCTCGGTTTCCAGCATCGAGCGCGACGTGAACCGCGCATCGCCGCGCCCGTCCTTGCCCAGGGTGACGAGATCGGGCGACGCCTTCACCGCCGCCATCACCGCGTCGAACTGCGCCTTCCCCTCACTATGGCGATGGACGAACAGGGCAAGGTCGCGGGTGGTGAAGGTCGCTTGGGCCTGAGTGATCGCGTCCATTGCGATGCCGGGGTTGGCGAGGAGCTTTTCGCCATTGGCCCGCGCAATCTCATGATGTTCTTGCAGCCGCTCACTGTCATGGCCTTGGCCTGCTATGCGTGAGGCGGCAGGGCCGATCTTGTGCTGGGGTTCGAGATCGATCCCCTGCGCCTCCAGGCTGCGGTGATCGATCCGCGCATCGATATCCAGTTCGGCCAGAGTCAAGTTCACATGGTTTTCCCAAGCCTCGCGCCAGTGGGTGAGCTGTTCGGTCCTGTTCCAGTCGCGGACCTTCGCGCCGAAGCCCTCGTCGGTGACTTCCCGCAGCGACAGCATCACATGGGCATGTGGCTTTGCCATGCCATCACTGCCGATATCCCAATGGACATTAAGGTCGGCCACCATGCCGTTGTCGACAAACTCTCGTTTGACGAAGTCACGGGCCAGTTCGATGCCCTGAGCCCGCGTCATCTCGCGCGGGATGGCAAACTCGACCTCGCGCGCCAGCTGGGCGTCCTTGCGGATTTCGGCAGCCTCGACGTCATTCCACAGCTGCTCGCGATCGCGCCATTGTTCTGGCGCGCCGTCGGGCAGCATCACTTCGCTATGAACGACGCCAGCTTTGTTGGAAAAGTCATGATGGCGGCCAAGGCGCTGATCATGCAGCCGGGAGGCGGAGCGATAGGCGGCAGCCGCCAGCGCCGAGGATCCGGCGGCGCGGGAAATGATCTTCGCAGAGAAGTGGTAGATCGCCATGGCGACATACCAATTACCCCTAAAGAGCCACGTCGGCACGACGTATAAGCGCGCCCTCAAAAGATTTCATCAATCTCGGGATGGCGCAATCTCAGGACATTTCACGAGATTGTGACTGATCGAGAGGGTCGATAACGCGAATGGCCTCACCCTTACAAGGAGGACATTCTCCATGCGTAAACCTCGCGATTTCGATGCTGAGCTCAAGGCTCTCACCGACAAGGCCCGGCAGCTCAAGAGCCGCAAACAAAGCCAGCTCGGCGAACTGGTCATGGCGACCGGGGCGGATGGACTCAGCGCCGAAGCGCTAGCCGGGGCGCTGCTGGACGCCGTCGCCACCACGGACAGCGCGAAACGGGAGGCGTGGCACAAACGGGGCGCGGCCTTCTTTTCAGGCAAGCGAGGCGAAGCTGGCCACAGCGCTGGCGACAAGCCGGGCGGCGGTGCAACGGGTCACGATCGCGCGTCACCGGCTGGAGGCAGTCCAGGCGCGGCATGATTGGCGGGACTGGCAGGTGAAGCGGCGCGAACGTACCCGCCATCTGATCGAACTGGGCGGGCTGGTCGTAAAGGCCGATCTGGTTGCGCTCACCGATGATGATCGCGCCGTCATGCTCGGACTGCTGGGCGAGGCTGCGGCACAGCTGCGCACAGACGATCACGAGCGGCTGCTCCTGCTATGGCGCAGACGCGGTCAACGGATGTTCGCCAGCGATTCATTGCCTGACGAAAGCTGACCAGGCATAGGCGGCGGCATGAATGAACATATCCAGGCGGCCATTCTCGCCGTGATAGAACGGGCACCGCAATGGATCCGCCAGGATCTCACCGCGAAAGATGCGGCTGCACGCATACGGGCGGAAGAGTCATTGGCAGCGATGATTGCGGACGCGCTCGGGAAAGTGGACCCTCAACCGGAATGATCAGGCGGTGATGCCTGCGGCCTTTCTAAGATCGGCGATGCGTTCGGTGCAGATTGCATGCACGACCCGGCCCAGTTCCTCGACCTGCTCGCCAAGCCAAGCTAATTCTTCTTCGGTGATGCGATAATTTTTGGAGTAGCGCGCCTTCACATAGGCTTCCTTCAGCTTCTCGAACCGGGCCCGCTGCTCGCGATTATCGCTTGGCCACACATGGACCAGCCGCCGGTCAATCTTCTCTGCCTGCGTCCGTAAGAATGCCAAATTATGAACGTGTGGTGTGTAGAAATTTACGACAAGCAGGACGCAGTGATAAAGGCTCTCTGTCGCTTGATGCATTAGGAAAGCAGCCTTCTTGTTCCAGCCTTTACTAGAGGTGAACCTAGCAGTTTCTAGAAACTGCTGCCCGCTGGGCATCCACTCTTCGAAATACTCACGCGCTATATCGAGCGCCGCTTGCGGCGTCTTGGGCTTGGGCTGATGGAATTCACTGTCTTCGCTCTCATAGAGCGCGATCCCGTCCTTGGCGACGTCCATGAAGAAATAGCGGCCATGGGCAAGGCCGTCATTCACCTCCTGCAGGGTGTGGACGATGAAGTTGACCGGGGTCTTGAGCGTAGCGGTGATGCCATATTCGCGCATCAGCCGGTCATCGACCTTGAGCCAATATTTGACGCGATCGGTCAGGCGCTGGTCGCTGACGATGATCAGAAGATCATAGTCGGACTTATAGCCTTTGGCGGTGTGCGGCTCGTCGACCCAGGTGCCACGGGCATAGCTGCCATAAAGCACGATCTTGAGGATCCGACCTGCCTTCTTCCATTCATGCCGCGAGAGCGCAAAAGCATCCTCGAATTCTTCGAAGATGATCTGTACCACGCGCTCCAGTTCACGCTGTTTGTCGGCGGGAAGATGATCGAGATCGTTACGCATGTCAGGGATACCCTGTCGAACCGATCGCCCGATGGCAAGCCACCGGGCACGGTGAATTGATCACAGGCGATGGGACAGGCGTCGCCACCAGGGCTCGGGCTCGTGCACGGTTCGCAGGAAAATGCGCAACGCAGCGGCAAATTCTGCCTCTGCTTGCCTCGCCGTGATGTCATGACGTTCCGCAAGCTGCGCATAGGTCAGGTCCTCCATGCGTATGGCGAAGAAGATCGCGCGCTGGAGATAGGTCATGCGGCGCAGCGACCTGCGCCCGCGCCGCAGAAAGACGCGCCGGGCAAGCGGATCGGTCATGACACCGCCTCTTCCCTGTTCAGCAGATAGTCGGCCGCCTTGCTGGCTGCGCTGGCCGCCTTGAAGATCGCCCGATCATCCTCGCGCAGGACGGCGAGCCAGGATCCGATATAGTCACTATGTCGGACGGTGGGGACAATCCCGAGCGACGCGCAGGTGAACGCGCTTGCCATCTCGGCCACCAATTCTTCCCGCGCGTAGAGCGCAGACCCAAAGCTGCCCGACTGATCGCGCGCCAGACGGCTGCCATGTCCGACCCAATGCCCTAGCTCATGCAGCGCTGTGCGATACCAGTTGATCGGCTCATGAAACGCCGCTTGCGGGGGCACGGCAACATAGTCGCCTGCTGGGGCGTAATAGGCCTTATCGCCACCTATGCGGATATCAGCACCACTGCGTTGGATCACGCTATCAGCCTCGGCGATTGTAACCAGCGGCTCCGGGATTTCGGGCAACTGGGTCAGATCGTCAAACAGGCCATCGCACTGGTCGACATTGAAGACCGTGAACCGCTTCAGAAACGCAATCGTCCTGGCCTCGCGATCCTCCTGTCCCGCCCGTTCTTCTTCGGCCTTGGGAATGAAGCGATCGGCGTAACAGACAATCGTGCCCTTCTCGCCCTTGCGGACATGACCGCCTGCTGCCTCTGCCTGTCGGTAGGTAAGCCAGCGCTGCCCGGCAAAGCCCCGCTCTATGACGGTAGCCCACAGGATCAGAATATTGATCCCTGAGTACTGCCGCCCGGTGACCGCGTTCTGCGGCATGGTGCAGGGACAGGCGCTGCTGTCCCAAGGCTGCACCCAGGGAAGATGGCCTTCCTCCAATTGTGCGATGATCCGGGATGTAACGTCGGCATAGATGCTCTGCCGTTCGGTCTTGCTCATGGGTCCTTCCTCCTTCTTCACACCGCAACCGGCGCCGGAGGGCGGGGTGGGCGGCAGGAGCGGTCCATCAGCGCCGCCGGGGAAGGCGGCCTGCACCCACAGGGCCGCAATGCAATGGAGGACCCCGGCGCAGCCGGGGTTGCAGGACGGCGAGGCGGGGCTAGGGACGAGCGACGCCCACACCGACCGTTCGATGCCGGAGGCCAACGCCATCGCGCCACCAGGCGCGATGACCGCATGGCGGCACACAGCGCCGCCTAGAGACCGAATCACACGACGCACGCGCGGCCCTTCCGCGCGTTCCGCAGCCGACCAATTGTCTCACGACATCTCAAGCAGGCGACGTCAGCCAGCATCCCAATCGAACGACGAAATATATTTTCAGTCCACTGAAGAACGCTGACGATTGCCATGATGCGCCACAGTGCGAACAGCGTGTTCCCGTGGATTCTCGGCCTATTGACGCCGACCAGACGCCTGACAATCCTGCGGCTCAGGGGCGCATAAATGACATCATAGCATATGGGATATTACCATGACCGCTCAGCCACCCGACCGCATTTTGCGGCTCAACACCGTGCTCGATCGCACCGGCCTCAGCCGGGCCACGCTCTATCGAAAGGTCCAGGCCGGGACCTTTCCGCGACAGATCCGCATCGCCACCCGCTGCACGGGCTGGCGCGAATCCGCCGTCAACGACTGGATGCGCAATCCGATGTTTTGGAGTGTCGATGACGCAGGCGCAGCGCAAAAGATTCAGTCATTGTAATGTCATCGACGCAACCCATATCAAGACTGTCGCATCCTCCCCCCCTTTGGAGCGACACCTCCCTGAACTATGGCCCCGCCGTCGATATTATCTGCGGCGGGGTTACTTTTGCCGCTCGCCAACGCCGGTGACAGCGCGACCGATAACGGCCGACGATGGGACTTTTGCGACTGTCGGCTTATCGGCGACCATCCAGCGTAAGCCGACGTTCGCTCCACAGGGGCGCTACCTCAGTTCAATGGCTTGCTTGGGGACGTTTTGCTCGGTCCGGTCTTGAGCGACCATCCGAAAAATGCAGACGTTTCGAGCCGGTTTAATGGCGGCTTCGGGGTAAAGGCTGGCACATTCATCCAGTTCGATGGCCCAACGCAAGACAGGCGCCGTTCGTGCTGATTTCCACTGAGAAGTGATGGAGTGGATTCCCCCTACCGACGGCATCGAATGTGCCAATGTGATGTTTCCGAACATCACAGCAGAGGAGAAGACATCCATGGGCGAAGTTAGCATCATCGGTCTGAATCTGGCAAAGCGGGTTTTCCAAGTACACGGAGCGTGTCCGAACGGGCGCGCGCTCCTCCGCAAGAAGCTTAGCCGTGGTCAGTTGCTCCCATTTCTGTCCCAGCAGTCGCGTTGCATAGTGGCGATCGAGGCTTGTGCCAGCGCCCATTTCTGGGAGCGCGCGATACAAGAGCTTGGACATGAGGTCCGTCTCATCCCGCCAATCTATGTGAAACCCTTCGTGAAGCGGCAGAAGGACGACGCTGCGGACGCAGAGGCGATCGCTGAAGCGGCCGTTCGGCCGAACATGCGCTTTGTCGCGCTCAAATCGCCGGAACAGCAAGCTGGGGCGATGGTGTTCAGGACGCGCGATTTGCTGGTTCGGCAGCGAACCCAGCTCGTCAATGCCCTTCTGGGAGACCGTAGCTGTGACCCTAGCCGAGATCATGGCGGACAGCGGCCACTACAGCATCGACAGTACCACAGTTCGCGCCCATGTCTCGGCAGCGGGCGGAAAAGGGGGACTCATCGACGCGCTCTTGGCCGCTCGCGGGGCGGGTTCACCAGTAAGCTTCACTGCCTGACTGATGCCCTCGGTCGGCCACTCGCCTTCCATCTGACGGTCGGCGAGGCAGCTGATTGCAAGGCGTATGGTGCCCTGATCGGATTGGCCGAGCGCACACCCGACGCTTTGCTTGCCGACAAAGGCTTTGACGCCGCCGCCATCCGCGCCGACCTTGCCGAACGTAAAATTAAGGCTGTCATACCCGGCCGATCAAACCGCCGTGTGAAGATCGAGAATGACCGAGTCCTCTATAAGCAGCGCAACCGCATCGAGCGAATGTTCGGCCACCTCAAGATCAACCGCGCGATCGCTACCCGCTACGATCAGCTTGCCAATAGCTTCCTAGGCATGGTCCATATTGCCACAGCCAGATTCTGGCTCAAATTTGTCCACGCCGCCTAGTCATTTTAGATAGTCTGTACGCCGGTGATGGTTCGCACCTGCCGCGCGGATTTTCTCCCTCTGCGCAGCAGGCGGATCATATGTGTCTTGAGTAGCAGCGGGATCAAGTCATGGGAAAGAAAGAACGGTCTGAAGCCTTGCATCCGCTCGACATGCTGCGCGCTGGCCGTTGGAAGCGAGCGCTATTTGGTACCTATACTTTGAGCCTTGGCTTCTTCGAGGCAACGCCGCTGCGGGCGCTTCGTCGGGCAGGCGTTGCTGAAATCAGCATATTGGCGGACATTTCGGGCGTAGCAGATGCGCTGGGCGAAGCCGGCGCACGCGAAGTCGGGCGGACCTATGCGGTTGAACCCCTCCTTGTACGCAAAGGCTGCTTTCACCCAAAGTTCATGCTGCTTGACAGCGAAACCGGGCCAAGGATGTTTGTAGGGTCGGGCAATTTGACATTTAGCGGCTGGGGCCGAAATCTCGAACTGGCGGAGTTTCTCACCCCGGAACAAGCGCCGCAGGTATTTGCTGACATGGCCGATTTTCTGAGCGCGCTCGCCCACTCGGATCGTGTCGATTTCCCGGGAGCCAGAACCGCTGAATCCTGGGCGGGAGCCCTTCGCAGAATTGCTGTGCCGGGGCGGCAGCAGGACATGCGCCTCATTCACAATGTCGATGAACCGATCGCGCCGCAATTGGCTGCCATGGCCGGCCTTTATGGCGGCGCTGAGGGACTGCTTGTTGCCTCGCCCTATTTCGGGAAAGGCGATGCCGTTCAACGCCTGGCAAAAGCGTTGGGCGTGAACCGTCCAGATGTCCATGTGTCGTCGAGACTGGCGCTTGCGGGCCATCATTATGATTTTGAGCGGCATGAGGATGCCCGACCGGTGGTCGTGCGTGCGCTTGATGAAGCGGCTCGGCAAAGGCCAATGCACGCTAAGCTCTTGGAGGTAAAATGTCGGGACGCTGTGCTGACTGTCAGCGGAAGCGTCAACGCCAGCGGTCCTGCGCTCATGCAGGCGAGTAACGTAGAACTGGCAGTGGTTCGCGTGGGGAGGGAGACCGCAGCGCGCCGTCGCTTCAAGGGGGCGTTGCCCGTTATCGAGCAGCAGGCGGTCGCACCCTCTTCCACTGTCACTTCTCTCCTTCAGGCGCGGCTCGTCGGTCGCAGGCTGTCGGGCTCTGTCCTTGGAGCCATGGCGGCTGGCAGCTGGGACGCACGCCTCGATGCGGCGGGCCTTATGAATGAGCTTGGCCCCGTGGAGGTCGGTCCGGACCGGTCGTTCAGCGTCGATATCGATGCGGCAGATGAGGTCAACTTCGGCACGAAGCGCGCTGTGCTCATACTCTATCGCGGCGATGAACGTATTTCGGGGTTCGTTACGTTCCCTGATCTTCTTGAGCTTAACGGCCGGCTCGGAACGGGGGCCGGGGCCATGATCCGGGTCATAGGCGGGTCGACTGACGACGAGGATTGGGCCGGCGTGTTTGAATATTATGCGCGCCATCCCGACGAGACATCCTTCGCCTGGGCCTCGGGCGATCCTGGCACCCAAGAGGACGGCTTCGTTCGCGAGCAGCCTGACATAGCCTTGATGGATCTTGATATCCGGCCCCGCGAAGACATGGCGGTCGCGCCCGGAATGAGCGGTGGAGCAAGTGCGCTGGCCCGGCTTGCAGCGACAGTCAGACGCATGCTGCTGTCCGCGCCCGCAGGCTCGGCACGTGGCGCGACGATCGAAAGCGAGTATGATGCGGAAGGGGATGGGGCACCCCCACCACCGCCCGAGAAGGTCGACAGGATTTTCGAAACATTGTGCGAGCTATTGGCCGAGCGGGTGCCGCTCGATCCGGCCACCGAACTGCATCGCCTGGGGGAGCTTGGCATCTGCGTCCTTGCCCGTCGTCCAGATGCCGCAAGGCTCACAGCGTTCGTGGGCTGGTGGTGCACCCTGGCGGCCAGCCATCTTCGACAACCTGCAAACCGCCCCGATTTGATAAGGCTTGCCACCGTCTTCCTGCTCATGGATGGGCTTGCCGATGGCGTGCCGCAAAGAACCCGGCGGCGCATGGCCACCATTATTGGCGATGCAGACGCTGCGCTTCTGCAATGGAAGGAGGGGCTGCCAGCGGCTTTGAAGGGACTTATCGAGCAGGCCACAGCCGGTTATGATGCGGTTGAGTGCCTTGCCGACGCAGTCCGCGCTGAGCGCTCGCCGCTCGAGGAACTGCCGATTCTTCTTTCCGCTATTCGTGCGGGGGTTTTACCGCCGCCTTTGGCCCGGCTCGACCAGGAACCGGAAACCGACCGTATTCGGCAACGTATCTTGCAAGGCTTTGCAGCAAAAATTCCGATCGCACGGAGTGGCGATAGTGCCTGTCCCAAATGCAGGATAGGGCTTCCGCAATCGGACGTGGTACGTCTTTCCTCGGTCGGTCTCGTCGAGGCCAGAAATTGTTGTGGGCGTGTGATCGTTCTGGACGTAGCCCAGTCATGATGCGCATTCGAACTCTGTCCGACCTCGATACCGCGGTAGAGCGCCTCGACGGGCCTCAGATCGTGCCGCCGCTTCCGCTTTCTGTTGGTGGCGTTGACCCACTTGGCCTTCGCCAGCTCAACTTTACCATGATGGATCGCTGCATCCCGGGCCTCAACAATGCCGCCTGGCGGCTGCGGCCCTATGTCGTCATGGCCTGGGCCTGGTGGAAGATGGGGCGCCTTGCGGGACAGGCCGGGCTCCACGCGCTTGCTCCCCTCAAGGCACGATTATTTGTCGATCGCATCGAAATATTGTTTCAGGCGGGGCATCTCGCGGCTGGAAATTATGACAGCCTGCAGGGCAGTGAGGCCATTGCTGCGCGGGTGCTTGAGAAAAAGGGCTATGATTTTTCCGGCGAGGACTGGACTGACTGGCATATGCGCAGGCGCGGGCAGGGTTCATTGTTGGCGCCCGTCTCTTACGGCCCCTCTGCAAAGGAAGGGTTGGGGCTAGGCTTTCTTCGCGCGGCGGGGCCGCTTTTCGTCCCCGTCTCCGAAATCATGCCGGCGGTGCGGGCGCTTGATGAGCGACTTGCGCCAGCGCTGCGCGATCCGGCCTTCGCCGCGCTGGAATGCGGCTGGGTTTCGCTCGGAAAGATCAAGCGATGGCGATCGCTATGGGATATGGACGACTTGTCCCCACAGGAAATTGAAGTGGGTCGTGCTGCACTGCTTCGCGGCGGCTCGGCTTCCGGGCGCGTCGACATGATCGCACTGGTTCGGAAAATCCTGCAAGAGGCAGACGATCCACTTCTCGTCGATGAGATACGCACCCTGGCCGCTCGCTCCGACCAATCCTGGTCGACGCTGCCGATCGCGCGGCTATGGCGGGCCCTTCAGGCGCGCCAGCTCATGCGCATCTCGCTCGAGGGACTGCTCAACTGGGTTCTGACGCAAGCATCCGATGGGCCTGTGTCGCTGCAGGAGATGGTGGGCGAGCTCCATGCCGCGCTCAACGTTCGGCGTGGTGCCACTCTGGACCAGTGGCTGGCAAAAGACATTCGCTCCAGCGCCCGGATCAAGGCCACGCTCTCGCCCGTCTCGCTGCTCGATGATATCGACGGCGCAGACCAGAGCGACCATCCTGATCTTTGCGCCGCCGGATTACGCGCTGCGGTCGCAATTTGCCGGGAAATGGGAGAAGAACCGGACCTTTTTGGCGGTCAACCCGACCGTTTGCCACTGGAGCGGTTGTCGAAGAGGCTGAAAGGGGCAGGGCAGATCTCCATGCGCGATGCATGTGAGCTCATGATCTCGGAGTTGCTCATCGGGCAGCATGTCTATTGGGCGATCGGTCGGAGCGGCGATGATACCCAGCGACTGCGCATCGTCCTCGACGAAGGCGGATGGATAGCGCTGCAGGGGGCCGGTCATGCGAACCCGACCGCGGATCGGCTGGACACTTTGCTCCGGCTGGCAGCGGACTGCGGGCTGTTTCTTCGTGATGAGGATGGTGCCTATCTCGATGCCGAGACCTGATGCGGGCATGGCAGGTAAGAGAGGGGCTGCAAGTCACAGCGGGGTGAGAGAAATGCCGTGCGTTGCGCCGCAGCAAAAGGCTGATCCGATTGCGCCGGAATGGGGCTGTTTTCGCTTTCGCGCTTGCAGGAGTTGGCGGGGCTGATAGAGTTTTGGACAGATCACAGGGGAGACGGGCCGGTGCGTTATTTCGATCGCAACCTGATGTCTGCGCCGACTGTGCTGTCTTCGGCTCCGTTCGAGAATGCGCGCCGCCAGCTTCTCGAATATGTGCACGATCCCGATGAACGGCGGCAGCGTCAGCGGCGAGCCCCCTATGATCCAAGGCTGCTGACCAATCCGGAGATAAAGGAGGCGTTGGCCAAGAATTTCGGCTTCCTTTGCGCTTATTGTGAAACCGACATGCGCGGCTTTGAATTTTTCGATGTCGAGCATCATCGTCCCAAGGCGAGCGCTGCCCAGCATAAGGGGCAAACCCAGCATCTCTATTATGTCTGGCTCGCTTATGAGTGGGACAATCTCCTGCCAATCTGCCGGACTTGCAACAACGCCAAACGCAACAAATTCTACGTTGCCGGTGAGCGCGGTGCGATCGGGGCCTCGGTCCAGGAACTGCGAGAACAGGAACGGGCACTTCTGCTCGATCCTTGCTTCAGTGACATAGCCCAGCATCTCGGCTTCGATCTGACTGGCATGGCCCGCCCGAAAAGCGAGGATGGCAAAGCCACGATTGAAACGCTGGCGCTCAATCGCAAGCCCCTCGTCGAGCAGCGCTGCAATCAGCTGGCCGGCGCGATTAACATGCTCTCGACCGACAAGGTGCCGGCTTGTTCCACAACCGGCTTTCCAAATGGCTGGAGTTCGTGGGTGTTCGCGCAGGCTGACGGTGGAGCGATACCCCATGCCGGAGCCACGACGCTTGCAATTTTGGAAGTCGCGACGCGGGTGATGCCCCAGATCACTGATCTCAGAGTGTTTTTGGACCTGTGGGGAAAGCTGCCCGGTGATGTGAAAGGGCGGTTTCAGGCTGCGTTCAATGGCGAGGACTATGCGCCCCAACCGCCCCTTGTAAGCGTTGCACCAAAGGCCTCAAAAACAGCGCAAGGCCCTCCCAGGTTCAAGGTAAATGAACTTCCGTCGGCAGAACGGCCTATTGCCAGCGTCCGGATAGAGAATTTCAAGGCGTTGTCATCAATTGCGCTAAGCCTGCCTACACTTGTCGAAACACCTGATCTTGTGCCTTGCATGTTGCTGCTGGGCGAGAATGCCACGGGGAAGAGCTCGGTGCTTGAAGCTATCGCCCTTGCGCTGCTTGGTACAGGGGAAACGAGGGCGCTCGATAAGCTCGTCGAACCCGACAAGATCGGCCCTGAGGATTTCGTGCATCGACCCAACGCTGGCAACTGGAACGTGATTGCCAGCGCACCACTCATGGTCGATGTCCAGTTTACCGGTGTGGAGGCTACGGCCTCTCTCAGGGGCATCCATGGCCAGGCTGACTTTGAAGGCAGCATCACGCCCAGCAAGATCGTCCTTGGCTATGGCCCGCGCCGATATTTCCCAAATGTGATAACGCGCAGGTTTCGCGCTGCCGCGCACCGCGTTCGTTCCTTGTTCGACCCGATGTCCACCATCACCAACCCGATCGGCTGGCTGCGCAAGCTTGAGGAGCGGGACAGCGTGAAGTTTGACGCTGCCGTCCGCGCATTGCGGATCGTGCTCATGCTCGGGGATGAGGCCCTCATTCAAACGGAAGGCGGTCACATCATGGTCGACAGCCCCCAGGGGCGCATTCCACTTACCAAGATGTCAGTGGGCTATAAGTCTGTCATCGCGATGGCGATCGACATCATGCGCGAGCTCTTTGTCTATTATGATAATCTCGAAAACGCCCATGCCGTCGTGCTTGTGGACGAGATCGAGACCCATCTTCATCCCCGCTGGAAGATGCGGATCGTGGGGCTGCTGCGCGAGGCGTTCCCGCGCGTCCAGTTCATCCTGACGACCCATGACCCCCTCTGTCTGCGCGGCATGTATCAAGGAGAGGTCTTCGTGCTTCGCCGCGACGATGCCGATAATGCGATCGAGACATTGTCCGAACTGCCCAATGTTGAAGGTATGCGCGCAGATCAGATACTGACGTCCGAATTCTTCGGGCTTGGGTCTACCGACCCGACCACCGACGCCAAGGTCGAGCGCTACCAGTTTCTGACCGGCAAGGCAGGACGCAATGACGATGAGGAGGCTGAGCGGCTGAGGCTCGCCGACGAAATCGAGGGACAGATGATGGTTGGCTCGACGATCGAGCAGCAGACCCAGGCCGAGGCAGCGCGGCGCGCCGATCTCGACGCCCCCATCATTCTCACACAGGTCAGGGACGGAGACCGCAAGCGGATGGTCAAGGACGCGCTTGCCAAGCTGATGGCTGAGTAAGAGGCGCGCCATGATCAAGGTTGATCGCCCGGCACCTCCGCCGTCCCTGGATATGACCGACGAGATGAGCGCCGCGTCGCTGGAGCTCAAGGTGATACTGGATCATCTAGCCGAGCATGGGACATTACCCGAAGAGAAGAAGTTCAATGTCTATTCCAGCCCGCCGGTCAAAGCCAGACTAAAGGAAATCTTCAGGGGAAAATGCGCTTATTGCGAGATTTATGCGACGGCCAGCTTCGATGGGGATGTTGAACATTACCGGCCCAAAGGGGGGGTGACCGATGCGGATGACGTTGCATTTGCGCATCCAGGCTATTGGTGGCTGGCAATGGCGTGGGACAATCTAGTCCTGAGCTGCCAGCACTGCAATCAGTCACGAAAGCAGCTCATCCATCAGCCCGGCCTGGACGAGGCCGCGATCGCGCAGGAGTTGCTGGAAAACCGACTCCGCACGACTGGCAAGAAGAACCGCTTTCCGGTGAGAAACAACAAGTGGGTCGTTGCCCATGATACGGATCTGGCGGACGAGGACCCGCTTTTGATTGATCCGACCGTGGATCAGCCCGAGGATCTGCTCGAATGGGAATTCGAACGATCGATATCGACGGTCAAGGCGCGCAACGGCAATCCCAAAGCCGCTGAAACGATCGACATACTGGGTCTCAACAGGCGCGGGCTGACAGAGGCCCGCGTGTCCGTACTCAACGCCTTCAGACAAAAGCGCCGCACCATTCTCAATCGTCTCAATCGGATTGCCGATACCGCCAATACCTCGGACGAGGTCGCGCAAGCGCTTCGGGACATCGTCCTGGAGGATCTTGAAGACTTCAATGCCAACTGTACGCCCGACAGCCAGTTTGCCGGAATGGCGCGGGCATTCCGCCTCAAGCTCGTGGCAGAAGTGCAGGGGATGCTCTAGGACTTGCGATCAAAGCCCAGAGCGTCGCGCAGCACCCTAATATGATAGGGGATAATGCCCGCTGTCCCAGTCAGGGCGGTCTTCATATCCCAATATTTGAGATGTGTGAGAAAACGCCATTTGCGATCCGCCTTGGTGTCGCCGGCACCGGGCAGGACGGCGATATCCCGAATGCCGCACACAGGCGGCCCTCCTTTTTTCGGCAGGCCAAGGAGGCCGCGGAGGGGGCCTGAGACAATGTCCCCGATCAGCATCAATCTGAGCGGCGAATAGATGTTGGTCCATTTCGTGTAGGCGAACAGCGCTGCATGATGCGGCACACGCGGTGCATCGCCGTTGGTGCCGGAGCCGGAGCCGGAACCGGAGCCGGAGCCGGAGCCGGAGCCCGCAATATTGCGCAGCCGAAAGGTAAAATGCAGCAATCTGGTCGTCCCATCATATTCAAGCGTAGGCGGGCAGGTCGGCAGTATCCGCTTCTGCTTGGCAGTCTCCAGTGCTGCCCGATCCCGGGCCAGCAGAAAGTCGGAATGGGTGAGCGGCGAGCCGAGCGTTATGAAGTCGCTTACGATCCAGGGATTGCCATGCATGGTGAGCTCAGCCCGACACGCGTCCTGCAATGTCTGAAATGCCTTGACGCACAGCGGCGGTGAATCAGGAGCAAGGGCGTCGCGTATCAGCTGTTCCATCTGCTCGCGCCGGTCCTGAGACGCTGTGAGGAGCAGGTCAGGGTTGACGCGCATATGATGGCGTCCAAAAGCCTGGGTCAGGATATCATAGCCCACGATCGTACCGAGCGAGTGCCCGACAACGATGATCCGGTCGTATTCTGCAGGGCCAGCTTTGCCATGTTCGTCTATGCCCATGAGCATTTCGAGCAGCCGCACGCCATTCTCGCGGATTGCCTGGCGAACCGCGATGTTTTTCGGTGTCGCCTGAACATAGCGGACGACATCGCCGGCGACATCGACCATGATTTTCAGGAAGAAGCCGATCGCCAGACTGGCCGCCCCCCAGACAAGGGCGATTTGCCACTTTCCCAAAGCTTGAGTCCACGCCGCCAAACCGAGCGTGAAGCGCACGGCGCGCCAATAGGCATCCGACACGATGATTGGGTCGTCAGCCGTCGCCATGCCGGCAACCATCGATACATAGAGGAACAGGAAAAATGCCAGCCACATCATCAGCCAGGCGGGCAGAACGCCACGCGGGACGTTGGTGAGAGGATTGCGCAGCATCAGCCCAGACAGCCAGGCGCGCACCTGTTCCCAGCTGGTGTCCGTTATGCGATGCGCCCAATAATATTCGAAGAAATCATAACGACGTCCAGATTTGTCCCTTTCGGTCGTCACAACCTGAAGTTCGAAACTGCGATTGCGAATATCAGGCTTGCTCCATGAGGCGTTGGTTCTGCGCGGTGCTCCGCTATCGGGATCGGGCTTGTCCTGATCGACAAGGTCGCGATCATGTGTCCAGACGGCATCGATGAAGCCGTTCAGGGTCGCCATCGGGATTTGTTCGCCAATGCCGTGGATGAGAATGACCGCGATGCGTTTTGTCATCTCGTGCCCCCCATGCGTTCGAGATACCTCTCGATGCTATCGTAAATCGCCAGGCATGGCCATGCCGCCCGTGCGATCTGGCCAGTTTCTCAAAAGTGCGGATAGCGCTGGACCTGGCCTCGGATGCAGAGGCGCCCTATCCCCGGCATGACAATCAGACTACATGCAACGCGGGCGTAACGGCGGCTAGGCAGTCGCATCTTTAGGTTTCGGCTTCAAATTCAAATTGACCTTAGCACAGCCGCAGCGCGCTGCTTCCTTGGTCTTGCCGCTCCGCACGACATAGATCAGGTCGCCGCAAGCAGGACATTCGAACTCACTTTCCAACCGCTTGAAGGCGGCGACCACCGGCTCAAAATCCTGTCGCTGGAAGTTGGCCCATTCGTTGAAATGGACGGCTGGGTTGATTTCCCATTGCTCGCTTTGCGATTGGGTCACGGCGGCAGTGAAAGTCGTATGACAGCCGTTTATCTCGTCAACGCGAGCTTTGTCGCCCCAGCTTTGCGCGGTCGACTTGGCCCTCTTATAGAGTTCGTTCATCGCGCCGAAAGCGGCAGGCAACAGGTCGCCCAGTTCGTATTTGCCATCGCTGCGAAACTCGACGCGACCGCCCAAGCGCGTGCACCATTCCGCTGCGGCATATTCAAGGTAATGCCGTAGCTGACCGGCGGCCGCGCGTATCTCGTTGTTGGCTACCAGTTGATCGACCTCCGCCCATACGTCGGTCTGCTTCCATTCCTGCGGGCCGTGATCGACGTGCCATTTGCGAAAAGTAATTGCGCTCTTGCCCGCGACGAGCTTGCTGCTCTTCATGTGGTTCAACCATACCGGGTCGTGGGTGGTGAGCACAAACTGGGTTTTTGGAAACTTGGCCCTGAGTAGGGTGCAGACTTCGCGCCGGTGCCCGGCATCGACCGACATCAACACGTCGTCCAGCACGGCGAAGGTGAACTGGTCGCCGAGCAGGTGCTTCATCAAGGCGAGGTAGAGGCACAGGCCCATGCCGTCCTGATGGCCTTCGCTGTGATAGGCCCCAGGCGGGAAAAAGCCCTTGCCGTAGAAATCGACTTCGAAGCCGAGCTTGCCGAGCGAAGGCGTTAATTGCGCCTCAAACTTGCTTTCGTCGTCACCGTTGATGTCGCGGTAGTAACTGCGGAACTCCGCCTCGACATCCTTGTAAATTGCCTCGAGCGCCTTGTCGGTAGTCGCGCCATACAGCGCGTAAACTTTGGCGGCGGCGTCGGCTTTGGCCTTCCCCGCTGTATATTTTGTCATCGCCTGACGCCACGACTCCAAGCGTTCCTGCCCTACGGTCAGGAAATCGCGTGCCGCGTCTCGGTCTGTCGGTTCCGACAACGCCTCGACGCTCGCGGAGAGAGCGGCGATATGTTCAATCGCCAGTTGGACGTCTTCCCAGTCAGTGTCGAGCGCGGCGATCGCATCGTCCAGCGGCAGGAACTTGCGTAGCACTTCGGCACGGCGATCAGCTTCTTTTGCCACCACCGCGAACGGCTCAAATGCGAGCGGGGTAGGCAGATCGCGGGCATAGGCAGCCAACTGTCGCAACATCGGTCGTAGCCCTTCCAAAGCGACGACGACGGGCTCGATCAATCCCTCGGCTCGTTTGCGTTCGGCCGCCGCCGCTTTCAATTGCTTGCGTTGGGCCTCGACCACGGCGCGAAACTCGTCGGGTTTCCATTCGATTTCGCAGACGGGGCAATGCTCTTCATCGAAAAGCGCAAGGGCCGTGGCGAGCATCCCATCTCGGGTCATGTCGGCAAGTTTGGCCTCGTTCTCTTTTAGCGCAGAGAGCGCGTCGACCACGCCTGACCATGCCGCTTCGGATTCCGGCGTTGTAATCGCTTCAAGCGAGGCAAGCCCCTTGGCAATGTCGGTTTTGGCCTGGATCTTGGGCACCTTAGGCGCGGATACGCCACTCTGTGTCTCTAGCCCGTCACGAATAGAGGTGGTCGCTTCGAGTTTGGTCAGGGCGGGCAGATCTAATGCCGCCCGTTTGGCGTTAACCGATGCAAGCAAGGTCAGCGCTTTGACCTCGGCAATGCCAAGCGCGCTCATCAAGTGGGTCGCGGCACGGTCGCGCTCGCCTTCCAGAGCCTTTAAGTCGCGCGTCGCGGCGTTAGATATCTTCAGCAACAGTTTGCGGGTGGTATCGAGCTTGTCGAGCTGCAACAGCGCTTGCACTTCCTCGGCCCGCTCGCCAGGTTCGGCGAGAACATATTTGATTATCTCGCGCCGCGAGAGTGAAAATTCCGGGTGGCGCTGTACATGCTCAAACACCGCGCGGATGGCGGGGTCATCCGGTGTGATCTTAGGAGTCTTGGGCGATTTGACGTCACGGGTAATGGTCGCCTTCTGGCCGAGGCTCTGGATCCACACTTCCAGCGTCACTACCGCTTTCTCGGGATGGGTCCGGCTATTAACGTGGGGGCCGTGTTCTTTGACCGACAATGCGCCGCGACCCTTTCCGATCAAGCGAGAAATCTTGCCGGTCAGGCCGAATTCGAGCGCGTCAACTATGCCGCTCTTGCCAGTTCCGTTCGGGCCGCACACCACAAAATTCGCGCTGCCGAGATCAACGGTTAGGTCGCGGATGCCCCGGAACTCTTCAATCTTGATGCGCTCAACTGTGATCATGAATCGTCGCCGAAAATGGCCTGACGCAATGACGCTTCGTTGACTGTATCGCCATCGAACAAGACAGGTTTCATGCGCGTGGCCACCTCTGACAGCGTCTCGTCTTCCCTAACCGCCGCGATGAACGTTGATAGCACGCGGTTGGCAACCGATTGTTCAGGCTCATGCTGTGCGTCTTCATCCATGACGCAATTCTTCATTATGGCGCCCCCAAAGCAAGTCGAAATTTTGCTGACTGACATATCCTGGGAAGGCCACCCTGTTTGTGAGCCGGGACCGTTCGACTTTTTCGCTGTGATCTAGAAGCGCAATGCCGACACCAGCGAGGCAGGTACGTCAAAGCCAGCTTCCGCTTCTCACCGCTCATACGACGCCGCGTGAACGTCAGCTTTTCCGGCAGCTCGGCTCCGAACCTGACATTCGCCTAACGGCCAGACTTGGGCATTCAGAACGGGAAACGGACGGGCCGCAACTAGGGAGGCTGGAGGTCTAATTTGGGTCGACAGCGGCTTGACGGCTATAGTTGCGAGATCCGGTACTGGTAATATGACCTACCGGCTGCCAATGGATAATCTTCCATGGTCGCAAATAAGGAGAGACATCCTATGTCCGCCGACGAAACACTCATCACGCTTACCGCCGATATTGTAGCCGCGCATGTCAGCAACAATAGCGTGGCAGTCAACGATCTCGCAGCACTGATTGCCAATGTGCATGGCGCCCTTTCGGCTCTGGGCAAACCTGCCGTGGCTGAGGAAGTAAAGCAGGAACCCGCGGTCTCGGTACGTGCGTCGATCAAGCCGGACTATATTATCTGTCTTGAAGATGGCAAAAAGCTCAAGATGCTCAAGCGCCACCTGATGACCCATTATCAAATGACCCCGGCGGACTATCGGGCAAAATGGAACCTGCCGAGCGATTATCCGATGGTGGCGCCAAGCTATGCTGCTCAGCGCAAGGAACTCGCCCACAAGATTGGCCTGGGCCGCAAGCCGCGCGCTGTTGAGGCAGCGCCTGCCAAAGCGCCTCGCCCTGCCCGCACCAAGAAAGTGGTCGAACCCACCTGACAACAGGCGCGTGGGGATTATGAGCGACGATCCCCACGTCCTGCTTCAAATTGATAGATCAACCGGGTGCCGCAGCCTTTTGCGGCGCCTCGATCATGCTCAACACATAATCCGCCCATTGCTGCAACATGCGCCGACGCGGTGTGAGATAGAGGGCGCTATTGTAGGCGCCGCGCACCTCATCACGATCGGCATGAGCAAGGGCCATCTCTATCCAGTCAGGCCGATAGCATTCCGCTTCGTTGGCCCAGGTCGAGGCGATGCCCCTAAACCCGTGTACCGTCTGTCGCCCGCGATACCCCATGCGATAGCAGCCATAGATCATCGTATTTTGCGATATGGGCGATCCAGGCTTATCACCGGAAAACACGTGGTGGCCGGGGCTATACACCCGCACCGCCTTGAGCAAATCTACAGTTTGGCGCGAAAGCGGCACGATATGTTCCCGTTCCATCTTCATACGCTCAGCAGGCACCCGCCAGATTGGGGCAGAGCCATCCAGCCCCTCAAATTCTTGCCAGGTGGCAAGCCGCGTCTCATTGGTCCGCGCCCATGTCAGCAGAGTGAACATCAGAGCATCGCGCGTCACCGCCCGGCGCCGGGGCTTTTCGTCACCATCATAGGCGTGGATCGCCCTCACGAGCGCAGGCAATTCCCCTACCCCGACGCGCGGCATATGGCGCACCCGTGGCTTGGGGCGTAGCAAAGTCGCCAGTCCGGCAGCCGGGTCATGGCTGGCCCAGCCCTGCGGGATGGCGAAGAGATAGACCTGGCTGACATGCTGACGCAGTCGACGGCTCACATCGAGTGCCCCGCGCGCCTCGACCGCGCGGAGCATCTCCAATATCTCGGCGGCCGAGATTTGCTTGAGATCTCGCTGCCCCAATACAGGAAACACGTCTCGCTCCAGACGCGACAAAATGCGCGCTGCATGGCTAGGCTCCAGCGCGCTCGCCCGATTATCATGCCAGGCCCGTGCGGCAACCTCAAAGCTGACGATCGGCGCTGCCGCCTTGGGTCCGGGATCTTCGCCCCTGGCAAGGGCAAGCCTGGCCTCGGCGCGACGCAGACGTGCCTGTGCGAGAGTAACCTCAGGATAGCGTCCGAACGAAAGCAGCTTCTCCTTGCCATCGAACCGATATTTCATGCGCCAAAGGCGCGAGCCGGTAGGGCGGACCAGCAGATAAAGGCCTTGGCCATCTGCCAGCTTGTAATCCTTGCAACGCTTCGTTGCGTAGCGGACCTCGAGCTCCTTGAGCGGCATGGGGGTATCTCCTGCTGGACGCAGACGATTACCCCAGAAAATACCCCCAAATGCAAATCGACGTCCTGGGATTTGCCGCGATCCGATGAGCGACATTGCGATCTCAGGAAACGGCGTAAATCCGCCAAAAAAGGCATAAAAAAGCCGCTCCGGGATGATCCGGAAAGGCTTGATACGTGTGTGTTTGGTTGCGGGAGTAGGATTTGAACCTACGACCTTCAGGTTATGAGCCTGACGAGCTACCGGGCTGCTCCATCCCGCGACACTGGTTGCCCCTTG
>NZ_JAVDWV010000010.1:0-202985 GCF_031457465.1 Sphingobium xenophagum | reverse complement strand
GGCATCCGCCCCGCTTCGATCGCCGCAATCTTGCCCGCATCCTTGTCAACGCAGACCACATCATGGCCGAAATCCGCAAAACAGGCCCCTGACACCAGGCCCACATAACCCGTGCCGATCATCGTGATTTTCATAGCCTTAGACGACCCCCGCAGTAAGATATTCGCTCGCCCTAGCATGGCGTTTTAAGATTATAAAGACACAGCTTTCCCGCACTACAGGTCGTCGCATGCGGATTTCAATCCACTGGACTTTGCCAAACGCACCCCCTAACACGAGCGCGAACAAAAGGCATGCCGGGTACCGATGATCAAAATTCCTGAACGTATCGGCAAATTGCCGATCCTCTTTGTCGTGACAGTAATTGTCCCGACCATGATTTCTGCTGTCTATTTTTCGCTGAGTTCCGATGTATACATCTCGGAATCACGCTTTGTTGTACGAAGCCCCGAAAAAAGCAGCGCCGGTGGTCTAGGGGCTTTGTTCAGAGCGGGCGGAATGTCCAATGATGCTAACGAAGGCTATGCGACGAAGGAATATATAACTTCTCGCGATGCGCTATCGACGCTGAACCGGGATGGCCTTGTTGCTAACGCTTATGGCAACGAAAATGTATCAATCCTCAACCGCTTTAATCCTTTCAACCGGGGTGGCGTGCGAGAAAAGCTATACAAATATTACACAGGCAAGGTGGAGGTTGCTCATGACGTGACCTCGTCGATTACAGCCCTGCGTGTGCGTGCATTCACGCCACAGGATGCGTTTGAGATTAACCGCCGCTTGCTGGTTCAGGCCGAGGCTCTGGTCAATGAACTAAACGGCCGCGCCCGTTCGGACCTCATCGACTATGCTAATAATGAGTTGAATGAAGCGAAGGCGGCGGCGCGCACGGCGGCTCTGGCCTTGTCCGATTACCGCAATCGCGAAGGCGTCGTGGATCCTGAAAAGCAGGCGACCGTCCAGTTGCAGATGATCTCGAAACTGCAGGACGAGATGATCGCGACGCAGACCCAGTTGATCCAGTTGCGGGCCTTCACACCGCAAAACCCGCAGATACCCGTGTTGCAGAACCGCGTGCAATCCCTCAATCGTGAGATTGACAAGCAGACGGGTCTGGTCGCGGGTAATCAGAAATCCCTGGCAGCGACGGCTGCGCAATTCCAGCGTCTGCAACTCGAAAGTCAGTTGGCGGATCGCCAGCTTGGCGCGGCGATCAGTTCGCTACAGGACGCGCGGAACGAAGCGCGCCGCAAGCGGGCCTATGTCGAACGAATCGTCGAACCCAACAACCCTGACTATCCCGCAGAGCCTAGGCGTCTGCGCGGTATATTGAGTACATTTGTGGTTGGACTGGTGATCTGGGCCGTGCTTTCGATGCTTGTGAGTGGTGTCAAGGAACATCGCGACTAATGACACAGATGCAGGAGCCACCTCCAATCAGCTTCCTGCGGTCCTGGGCGATCCAGCGGCGGGTGATTGGCGCATTGCTGATGCGGGAGGTCATTACCCGCTACGGCCGGCACAATATCGGTTTTCTCTGGTTGTTCGTGGAGCCGATGATTTTCACCATCGGCGTTACGCTGCTGTGGACCGCAACCAAAACGGTTCACGGGTCCGATCTGCCGATTTCCGCCTTTGCTCTGACGGGCTATTCAAGCGTGCTGGTATGGCGCAACATGCCATCGCGCCTCGTCGGTTCGATCGAGCCTAATTTGTCGTTAATGTATCATCGCAACGTCAAGGTCATCGACATATTCGCCGCCCGCCTGTTGCTCGAAGCTGTTGGCGTGGGCATTTCCTTTCTTATTTTGACGATGTTTTTTTCGGCCGTCGGCTGGATGAAGCTACCAGAGGATCCGCTCAAGGTCGTACTCGGATGGGTCATGCTGGTATGGTTTGGTTCGTCTCTGGGCATGTTCCTGGGGGCCTTGTCGAACCGATTTGAACTGATCGACAAATTCTGGCACCCGATGGCCTATCTATTGTTCCCGCTCTCAGGCGCGGCATTTCTCGTGGAATCGCTACCGGCCGAATTCCGGCAGTGGATTTTGTATTTGCCGATGGTGCATGGCGTTGAATGCGTTCGGGACGGCTTCTTCGGGTCCTATTTCACGCCCTATTATGATCTGAGCTATATGGCCCTATGCAATCTTGGCCTGTCACTCTTCGCTCTGTCGGAGATACGGCGCGCAAGCCGTAACCTGGTACCCGCATGATTCAGCTACAGAATGTGGGAAAGGCTTACGAGACTCGTCGTGGCCACCGCTGGGTGTTTCGCAATGTCGATCTCAGTATAAAACGCGGCGAGAAAATTGGCATCCTGGGCCGGAACGGAGCGGGTAAATCCACGCTGATTCGAATGATCAGCGGTATCGAACTTCCGACGCAAGGACGTATCGTCACTGATATGTCGATTAGTTGGCCGCTCGCCTTTTCTGGCGCATTTCAGCAATCGTTGACTGGCGCGGATAATGTGCGTTTCATCTCGCGCGTATACGGTAAAGACCCTGTCGAGATGATCGGTCTGGTTGATGAGTTTGCTGAATTGGGCCGCTATATGGACGAGCCCATAAAAAGCTATTCATCGGGCATGCGTGCGCGACTGGGTTTTGGCATTTCCTTGGCTGTAGATTTCGATTGTTTCCTGATCGACGAGATTGTGGCGGTTGGTGACGCTCGGTTCCAACAAAAATGTCGCGATGAGATGTTCATCAAGCGAAAAGATCGAGCGATGGTTATAGTATCGCATAATGATAACTATATCAGAGAACATTGCGATTCCGCCGGTGTATTGGCACAGGGGACTTTGACTGGTTTCGCGGACATGGATGAAGCCTACGCCTTTTATAAGGCGCATGAACGGGAATGAACTGGATTGCAGGACTGCTCGAACGGATAATTCCTTCGGCAGTCCGGCGGACGGACCCGCTTCCAGCCGCCCCTCGCCGCCTGCTGGTCGATCTGTCGACCATCGCCCAGCATGATGCCGGAACCGGCATTCAGCGGGTGGTGCGGGCCATTTGGCTCCACCTCGCCCGCGTGCAACTGGACGGCATCCTTGTTCTGCCGGTCGCTGCTACGGCAAAACGGGGATATGCTCTAGCCACGGTGGATGCGGCCAATGGCGGCCTGTCGCTGCCCTCCGCCGATGCGCCGCTCATCCACGCCGGGCCGGGGGACATCTTTCTGGGCCTTGATCTCGCCGCCCATCGTCTGTCGCGGCACCAGCGGCAGTTGGCGCGCTGGCGTCGCGCTGGTGCTTCCATCAACATTGTCATCTATGATTTGCTGCCACTCCAGCATCCGCACTGGTTTCCGCACAGTACCGGGCGCAATTTCAGGAAATGGATCGGCGTTGTCGGCCGCCTGAGCGATCGCACCATCTGCATTTCGCAACAGGTTGCCGCCGATTTTCACGCTTGGCTGGCGGCCAGCAAGGTCGCGCGCCGCGATGCCATCGCCGTGACGGTCATGCCGCTCAGCGGCGCGGTGGATGCGACCAACCCCAGCTGCGGCATCGGGGAGAAGGGGCGGGCAGCAATAGCCCGCGCCGAACGGGCGCGCACGATATTGATGGTCGGCACGATCGAGCCGCGCAAAGGCCATGATTGCGTGCTCGATGCCATGGAATATCTTTGGCAGACGCAGCCTGCCGAAGCGCCGCATGTCCTGATCGTCGGGCGGCCAGGCTGGCGTACCGAGGCGATGCAGGCCCGCCTCGCGGCGCTGGAAGCGCGGGCCGACCATCGACTGACTTGGCTTAGCCGGGCATCGGATGAACTGCTCGCCGCGCTCTATGCCCGCGCCGCCCTCGTCGTCATGCCCTCACGCGGTGAAGGCTTCGGCCTGCCGATCGTCGAAGCGCTGCGCCAGGGGCGCAAGGTTTTGGCACGCGACCTGCCGGTCTTCCGCGAACTGGCGCGACCGGGGCTTTTCTACTTCGATGACGACAGGCCAGCGGCGCTTGCCGACAGCATCCTCGCCACGTTGCTGGAAGCCGATCCACCGATTCCGGTCGGCGAGGACTGGGATGACAGCGTTGATAGCCTGTTGCGCGCGCTTGGTCTGGAGCAGAAAAAAGCCCCGGCCTGACCGACCGGGGCTTTTGCCTTCAACCTTGTTCCTTGATCTGCGCCATCATGACGCGCAGATTGTCGCGCCAATGCGGCGTCGGGCCACCCAGCGCTTCGAAAGTCGATGCCTTGTCCAGCACCGAATAATGCGGCCGCGTGGCGGGCGTCGGATAAGCGCTGGTCGGGATCGGAATGACCGTCGCCTTCTGCGTCAGCAGGCCGCTCGCCAGTGCTTCCTCCTGGATTGCGACGGCAAAGTCGTACCAGCTTGCCGCACCGGCATCCGTATAATGGTGCAGGCCGGTGACGCCAGCCGCGGCCATCGTCCACAACGCCGCGGCAAGGCCCGGCGCATAGGTCGGCGTTCCGATCTGGTCGGCGACCACACGCACTTCCGGGCGCTCGGCCATCAGTCGCAACATGGTACGAACGAAATTGCCGCCCGTCGGCGCATAAACCCACGCCGTCCGCACGATCAGCGCATCGGGGCCAGCCAATTGCTCGCCAACCAGCTTGGTGCGGCCATAGGCGCTCAGGGGCGCAGTCGGCGCGTCGGGCGCATAGGGCACGCCCGCCAGTCCATCGAACACGAAATCGGTCGAGACATGGACGAACCGCGCGCCAACGGCGCGTGCGGCATCGGCCAGCGTGCCGACGGCGGTGCCGTTGATCGCCAGCGCCAGATCCTCTTCCTGCTCCGCCTTGTCGACCGCCGTATAGGCCGCCGCGTTCAGCAGCAGGTCCGGCCTTTCCTGCGCCAGATAGGCCTGCACCGCATCAGCCTGGGTGATGTCGAGTTCATCAACATCGACGCAGCTTAGCACGGCCCCCGCCGGTGCAGTCGCCTGCAAACCGCGTCCCAACTGGCCCTTGGCCCCGACGATCACCGCCTTCATGCGAAAGCCTCGATCTCGGCCAGCGCCTGACCCTGCGCATCCTTGCCCGACAGGATCGGTTCGATCCCTTCGAGCGGCCATTCGATGCCCACCGCCGGATCGTTCCACATCAGCGAATGTTCGGCCGACGGGTCATAATTGGCGGTGCATTTGTAGAGAAATTCGGTGCCGTCCTCCAGGCTGATGAAGCCATGGGCAAAGCCCGGCGGCACCCAGAACATTTTCTTGTTCGCGGCGGACAGTTCAAGGCCGACCCATTTGCCGAAATGCGGGCTGGACTTGCGGATATCCACCGCCACGTCCCACACCCGCCCAGCGACCACGCGGACGAGCTTGCCCTGCGGATTGGGGTTCTGGAAATGCAGCCCGCGCAGCACGCCGCGCGCCGACTTGCTGTGATTATCCTGCACGAAATCCAGGTCCAGCCCCGCCGCCTTGAAGGCGTCCGCATTCCAGCTTTCGTAAAAGAAGCCGCGATCGTCGCCGAACACGCGCGGTTCGATGATCAACGGGCCGGGAATGGCGGTTTCGACGATGTTCATGCGATCGCACCCTTGCCTTTGAGAAGGTCCATCAGATAATTGCCATAGCCGCTTTTGCGCAGCGGCGATGCCACCGCTTCCAACTGGGCGTCATCAATGAAGCCCTGCCGCCAGGCGATTTCCTCCGGGCAGCAAATCTTCAATCCCTGCCGGTCTTCGGTCACCCGCACATAGAGCGCCGCGTCGAGCAGCGACCCATGCGTCCCGGTGTCCAGCCAGGCATAGCCGCGGCCCATAATCTCGACCGACAGCGAACCTTCTTCAAGATACAGGCGATTGAGATCGGTGATTTCCAGTTCGCCGCGTGGCGAGGGCGCCAGGTCGCGCGCCATGTCGACCGCCCGGCCATCATAGAAATACAGGCCAGTGACGGCGTAGTTTGACTTTGGATCTTCGGGCTTTTCCTCGATCGTCTCGGCCCGGCCGTCCGCATCGAAAGAGACGACGCCATAGGCCTTGGGATCACGGACATAATAGCCAAAGACCGTGGCCCCGCTCTCACGCTCGCTTGCGCGATTCAGCAGGTCGATTAGGCCGTGACCATAGAATATATTATCGCCCAGAACGAGTGTGGAAGGATCGCTGCCAACAAAATCGGCACCGATATGATAGGCCTGCGCCAACCCCTTGGGCTCTGGCTGCACGGCATAGGTCAGGTTGATGCCCAATTCCTTGCCATCGCCAAGCAAGGCCTGGAAAGACGGTGCATCATGGGGTGTCGTGATGATCATGATGTCGCGAATCCCCGACAACATCAGCGTCGAGAGCGGATAATAGATCATCGGCTTGTCATAAACCGGCATCAATTGCTTGGAGACGCCCTTGGTTAATGGATATAGTCTTGTGCCGGAACCACCCGCCAATATTATTCCCTTACGCACGTCTCACTCCCCATGAAAGGCGTTCGCGGGTCTAAATTGCGCTTGAGACGATTGCAAGATGATGTTGCGATGCCGCATGGGGCAAGAGATGCTGGATATTGATTGGAGGCATTTTGCCGCGCATCGGCCTGTTGGTGCCGTCAGCAAATCGTCACGCCCTTTGCGTAGGGCATCATGATCTAGCGAAGGGCGGGGGTTTGTCATTGACAGGAAGGGTCTGCCGGTCAGAGATGTGGCGACCAAGGCAAATAGGGGTAGGCTTTAGGTGAACGATACAGTTTCGACTAAGGATGCTAACGCGACGAACAAGCAACCGTCACGAGGACGCTCTGTCGCTGCGCCGCAACAGCAGGCCCAACCTATGAGCATGGATACGAAGCGGACCGCCGTGCTGGTGGTGGCCATGCATCGTTCCGGCACTAGCGCCCTCTCCCGCGCCCTGAACCTGCTTGGGTGTGATATGCCGCCCAAATTAATAGGGGCCGACCAATGGAATTCGCCCGGCTATTGGGAATCGAAGCCGATAAAAGACTTGAATGAAGAAATGCTCGTTTCGGGAGGCTCGGAATGGTGCGAATGGCAGGAATTTAATCCGGATTGGTTCCGCTCCTCTGCCATGCAGCGATTCCGCGATCGCGCCATTGATCTGATGCAAAGTGAATTCGGCGAGTCGCCACTTTTTGTGTTCAAGGACCCGCGTCTATGCGTCTTGATGCCTTTTTGGCGTACGATTTTTGAGCAATTGGATATTGAGCCGGTCGCGATTCATACATTGCGCAACCCCGTGGAGGTTGCTCGCTCGCTGGAACGGCGTAACAAATTTCTAATGTCGCGCGGCGTCTTCATGTGGCTGCGTTACATGCTCGACGGAGAACGCGCCACGCGCGGCATGCGCCGCTTTTTCACCAGCTATGACGAATTGCTGGAGGATACCAGCGGCTTTATCAATCGTTCGGAAGAAGCGCTTGGACTATATTGGCCGCGTAATTCTGATAAAGCACGACGTGAATTGGCGAATTTCTTGAATGATAATATGCGCCATCATAAAGATAGCGCAAAATCGCTTCGAGCGCTTAGCTATGGTGGGAAGTGGGCTGAAACTTGCTTCACTGTTTTTAGCGATTTTGCTGCTAATGGAGAAAATGAAGCGGGTCGGGCAATATTGGACTCGGTTCGGAGTGAATTTAATGTTGCCGGACATGCTTTTGCTTCCATAGCGAAAGACAATGACGAGCGTTTTGCGCGGGTCGCTGAGATTCAACAGGAACGCGATGAAATCAAATCGCGTCAGATCGAAATTGAGAAGCAGGCCGAGTCTTCGAAGGCCGAACTGGATGCCTTGCAGCGGGCGAAGGCCGAACTGGAACAGCGCGAACGGGCAACTCAGGGCGAACGCGATGCGCTGCTGGCCGAAAAACAGGCGTTGGCAGCCACGCTGGCCCAAACCAGTCAGGATTTTGACACGCTAAAGGCCAGCCATGCCGAGATTGAGGCGAAGGCGAAGGCTGCCGAGCAAAAAGCCCATGCTATTCAGCAAGCCAAAATCGCCTTGGAGGAGCGCCATCTCGCTACGCAAAAGGAGCGCAATGGCCTAAGGGAAGATCGCGCCAGACTGGAGGCTGAGCAGGCGGAGGCGGTCGCTCAGCAGAATGCACTGGCGGCTGAAAAGCAGGTGTTGGAAGCCACGTTGGCTGAAATCAGTGCGGACCGCGATGCGCTTAAGGCGCAGGGCGCAGACATCGAAGCCAAGGCGGCAGCCGCACTGGAACGGGCGGATTCGATCCAGCGGGCCAAAACCGCTTTGGAGGAACGCCACCTCGCCACGCAGAAGGAGCGCGATGCCTTAAGGGAGGTGCGCGTTCGGCTTGAATCCGAGCAGGCGGAGGCCGCCAAGCAACAGGCTGCGCTTGCCGCAGAGAAGCAAGCGCTGGCGGCTATGCTGGCCGAAACCAGCGAGGACCGCGATGCGCTGAAAGCGCTCCATGCCGAAGTTGAAGCCCAAGCAGCCGCCGCACTGGAACGGGCTGGAGCGATCCAGCGCGCAAAGACAGCTTTGGAAGAGCGCCATCTCGCCACGCAGAAAGAGCGGGACACCCTAAGAGAAGTCCGCGCCCGACTGGAATCAGAGCAAGCAGCGGCCGCCGAGCAGAATGAAGCGCTTGCCGCCGAAAAGCTGGCGCTGGAGCAAGCCGTTGCGGAGGTGCAAGACAAGCAGAATGCGTTGGTCACCAGCCAGAGCGAACTGGAAACCCAACTCGCCGCAGCCCGGCAACAGGCCGAATCGGTCCAGCGAGCCAAAACCGCTTTGGAGGAGCGCCATCTTGCCACGCAGAAAGAGCGGGACGCTTTAAGAGAAACGCGCGCGCGACTGGAAGCGGAGCAAGCCGCCGCCGTCGAGCAGAATGCCGCGCTTACCGCCGAAAAGCAGGCGCTGGAGCAGGCTGTCGCACAGGCGCATGAGAAGCAAAATGAACTGGCCGCCAGTCAGAGCGAACTCGAAGCTCAACTCGCTGCCGCGCGGCAACAGGCGGATTCGGTCCAGCGGGCTAAAACCGCTTTGGAGGAACGTCATCTTGCCACGCAGAAGGAGCGGGATGCCTTAAGAGAAGCGCGCGCGCGACTGGAAGCGGATCAGGCAGCGGCGGCTGAGCAGAATGCAGCGCTCGCGGCTGAAAAGCTCGCGCTCGAAGCCGCCGTTGCCGCGGCGCAAGATAAGCAGGCGGAACTGTTTTCCGCCCAGGCCGAACTCGAAACCCAACTCGCTGCTGCGCAACAGCAGGCTGAACAAGGTCGGGAAGAAGCGCGTGTCTTGGAAGAGCAGTATCTCGCCGCTCAGCAGGAGCGCGATTCGCTTCGCGAAGAGCGCGGCATGCTCGCGACCGAGAAGGCCGAGGCATTGCAGCATGTCGCTGCGCTGGAGGCGCAGGCGCTCGCCCTCGAACAGGCCATGGCCGATGCCCGGCAGCAGCGCGACGCGCTCAGCGCGGCGAACAGCGCGCTTGAAGCGGATGTGGGGACGCAGTCCCAGCGCGCTCAGGCTCTGGAACAGGCGCAGGCCGCACTGGAGCGAGATTTTCACGCCGCCCGGCAGGAACGGGATGCGGCACGGGCGGCGCTTGCCGAGCGCAACCAAATGGTTGACTCGCTGCATCGGGCGATGGCGGCAAAGGACGAGGCGATCGCAAGCCGCGATCAGGACTTGGCCAGTTTGACCCAAGCGCTGTCGGAGACGGAACAGGCCGTCGCCGACAGCCAGATGAAGGTGAACCAGACCGAGCAGGTCGCCCGTGAATGGGAAGATCGTTCGCACCAGTTGGACGAACAGCTCAAAACGCTGCGCGCCGCCAATGAAGCGGAAATCGCCGATTTGCAAAACCGCCTGGCGCAGACCGAGAGCGCTTTGCGTCAGCGTCAGCTTGAAACGGAGCAGGCGGCCGAAGCTCTGTTGGCTGCAAGCAAACAGGCGCATGAGGACAGATACGCGCATGCCGAAGCGTGCGCCCTTCTTGAACGGGAACTGACGGAGGTACGTCAGAAACTGAAAGGCCTGGAAAGGACGCACGCCGCATTGGAAGCGGATCTGGGGCAGCGTTTCGATGAGCTATCCATTTTGACGTCCGAGCTTGCTCAGCGCGAAATGGAATTGGAAGATGCCGTTAATTCAGGCGTTAAAACGCAGTCGGACCTCAATACGATAAAACGGATCGCCGGTGAACGGGAGGCCCGCATACGGCAACTTCAGAGCACGTTGGATGAACGCCAGAGAGAGGTGAACGAGCGCCAGGTCCGTGTGGTGCAATTGCAAAAGAGCATGGATGAACAGGCGCGACTTCTGGCCGATGGGCAAGCCCGTCATAGCGAAGCGCAGGACGTCATTGAGCAGCAGAAACGACTGATTGATGATACGCAGGCGGATGCTGCGCGCACGGCGGCTGAAGTCGACCGTCTGAGGAAAGCGCTGGACGAGGGCGCGGAGCGATTGGCGCATGCCACCAGCGACAGCGGCCAGGCACGCAGTGCGCTTCAAAAGGCTATGGAGGATATGCAACGGCAAAAAGAAATGTTGCGTGCTACCGTTATGGCCAACAAATCCGAACTTGCAGCGCGCGATGAGCGAGCCAACGCTCTTGGTCGGCGTCTTTATCAGCAGTTTATGGCAACATTGGAGGCGGCGGTTTCACAGGCGGTCTTGCCATTCCCGTCTCTCACCCGAAAAATGACCCTTGAACGCCAGCGGCGTATCATCATGGATCGTGCCGCCTTTGATGCGGAATGGTATCTGGCTGCCAACCCCGATGTCCAGCAGGCAAATATAGATCCGGTAGACCATTTCCTGACTTATGGCCTGTCGGAAGGACGGGCGCCCAATGCTGCCATTGAAGAACTGCGTCTTGCGGCGTCTGCTTCACCGAATGATTGATCCTGCCTATCTGAGCAACGGATCGCAGACAGGGATCAGGGATTTTTCGCGTTTGATCTGTTTATTCACTGGCTGGAGCAGCCCTGTGATCAAACGAGAGGTGCTGAAGACGCCGGTCGGGCATGTCGGGGTCGGCGGCGTGGTGCATGAGCTTCGCATGAAGCAGGCATATTCCCCTGCCTTGAAGGGCGAGGGGATGTATAGTCAAATAAGATATTTAGGAACGTTCGTCGAAAATGGAATTAATCATGAATGATAAAAATGTCATTGGAAGCATTGATTCCATAGAAGGCGGAATAATATCAGGCTGGGTAAAGCGTGAAAATCGGGATATTCCGTTTCTCATTGATGCTTTTATAAATGGCGAAGTGATTGCCACAGGGGTAGTCGCTGATAATTTCCGGGAAGATGTTAAGGCTGCTGGATTTGGTGATGGGGCTTATGGATTTGCCATACCCTTCGAATCGGACTCCGCTTCTGGGCCGGTGATGGTCGCCATTCGGGAATCGGGTTTTACAGAGGCTTTGATCAGCCGGACATTCTACATCCCCTATGCAGAAGCCGACGAGATCTTCCATAATGCTGTGCGATTTCGTCAAATATTGGAAAAAACAGGTCTGTGGCAGTCCGCGCCGCTAACGGATGCGGAACAGCAGGACGCTATCAGCGATCCTGCGCGCCTTTGTTTCGACCCCGTATTTTTTTCGTCCATCTGGCCAGGCTATCGCAGTTCGGATTCTGTTGAACAGGGTCTTGAAATCTTCCGGCAACTATCGACCACTGGCACGTTGCAGCCAAACCTGCTTTTTGCAGAGGCTTGGTACAGGCGGCAGAATAAAGCCGCTGCTCAAGCTTTAATCTGTGGGCATGACCGCAGCGGACTCGACCATTTCCTTCGGTCTGGCTTGCGATCCGGCTTCTCACCGACCGACCGGATATCATCTCCGATCGTGCCGACGCCGTCCATAAATGGCGACTTGCCCAATCTGGTCATGGACTGGCTGGATGGGCCAAGCGATGTGGTGCCGGCTCATCTGGAATTTCACCTTCCAGGCGCAGATCAGGTTTCCGACCGATCCCAACTGGCACAAGCGTTCAAGAATGCGGCCAGTATCACTCCACCAGTGAAGCCCGGCACTATCCTGTCGACGGCGCTTCAACGATGGTTGGATGGCAAAGACCTGGTGATCATCAATAGCAATACCCATACCAGGAATATCCATATAACGCGGGCCATTTTAAATGATGCCATAGATTTGATTGGGAAGGAGCATGTCCATCTCGCTTCTTATCATAATGTGGTAAAAATTTGCGCTAAACTCCAAAATCCCGTTCTAATTTGTATAGATGGCCAGAGGTTAAATTCTGACATTATAAAATTTGCTATAAGCTATTGTTCAAGTGCAATGCTATGGACATTTGACGATCCATATAATCTAAACCTGCATTTGAAGACGGCTGATCTGTTTGATCTCATCTGTACCAATGATCTCTTTTCGCTGCCTTCCTATGGCGAAAAGGGTTTTTATCTCCCGCTCGGCGCATCGACGGAACTGCTCAAAGCGCCCATGCCGGAAGATGAACAATTTGATATTTTCTTCTGTGGAACCGCATGGCCGAACCGGATTGTTCTGATCAACCGGCTGATGCGTGATCGGCCTAATCTCCGCTTCAAAATTGCACTCACATATAATCCTGCAGTGCCCCTGTTGCCATTGACGGGGTCGACCAGTTCCTATGTTCAATCTCTTTCCTTCGCGGATTTCATCGAATATGCGCGCCGCAGTCGCATAACGCTGTCCTTGCACCGCAACTTCTCCGGTACGGACGCATTTGGCGTATCGACAAATCCAGGTCCGCGGGTTTTTGAGATCGGGGCGGCGGGTGCCTATCAGATTTCGGAAAATGGCGGCGATGGCTTCCATGCCCTGTTCCCATCCGATCTCCTCTCCTATTATGACGATTATGATGAGCTTTTGCGCCTGATAGACGCGGCATTGGCCGACACGGCAGGGCGGCGTGAGGCGGCATTGCGACTGCGCAATCGCGTCGCCGAGTTGCATAGCTATCAGCATCGGCTCGTAACGATCTTGGAACAGTTGATGCGGATCGACGCGCAGCGCCCAGCACCAGTCGCGGTTCCACAGCCTGCCCGCCCCAAGCTACTCTATGTGGTGCATAATATTATCAGGAAGCCCGGCTTCGGTGGCTTGGAGGTGCATCAGGACATTCTCGCGCAGAATCTTCGGAATCATTACGATATCTATTTCTTTTATTGCGAATCCCTTGAAGGTGGGAGCCGCAGGGGCATTCTTACCGACAGCGAATATGAACCTATCGAAGTAAGTCGCGCTACTTTTGGGATAAGTCATAATAATCTGGAAAATCCAGAACTGGAAAAATTCTTCGGGTCCTGCTTGGCGCAATATGAGTTCAGCATGATCCACTTTTTCCATTTTATAAATCAAACGCCGTCATTGGCCTATATCGCGCAAAGCTATGGTGTCCCATACGGTATTTCATTCCATGATTTTTATACGATGTGCCGCCAACATATCCTGATAGATCATAAGGGAAATTATTGTAAAAATGATCGGATGAAGCTTTCTGATTGTGACATATGTTTGTTGAATTCCTATGAATTTCCTATTCTTAGTCAGCTAGCCCGGCGGGACTATTATGGCGATGTCATCGCCAACGCTGGTACTTTGATGTTCGTATCCGGTGCCGCCAAGGGCATTCACGAAGGGGTTTATCCGCAGACGGCGCTTGCCGGGAGCGCTAGGGTTCATGGCGCGCCGATCCCCAATTCCAAATGGACGTTGATGCGTCAGTCAAATCGGAACGTGCAGGACGCTGGCGATCGGCCGACGCGATTCATGATTTTGGGGAATTTCGATGATCATAAAGGCGCGAAATATCTGCTGGACGCTATCAACGCCTGTAAACCGATTGATGCTGAATTTCACTTCCACGGTGGCATAAACGAGAAGGTGCAGGAGCGTTTCGCTACCAAGCTGGGCGCGCGCGCTCATTTTCACGGACGCTATAGTCCCGGCGAGGTCGATATCGCGCAATATGACTTTTCGCTGCACCTTTCGGTCTGGCCCGAAACCTATTGCCAGACCTTGTCAGAGGCTTGGGCAGCGCGCGTGGTGCCGATCGTCACGGATATCGGGGCGCTTGGTCAACGGGTCGAACATGGGGTCAATGGGTATAAGGTCGACCCTGAACGACCCGCGACGCTGGGTGCGCTTCTGGTTTCGATCGCTGACGATCGGGCCTCCTATCTGGCCTTGCGCGATACAATTACAGACGCGCTTTTTCTCGATCAGGAACAGCATGCCACGCTCTATCATGAGGCATATCAGCAGGTTTTAAGCCGTTCCATCGCGCCGCGTCAAAACAAGCCGATGGATGTGCCAGCGGTTGGCGTAACCATGGACGTGCTCCAGCGGAGGCGGCGGACGCCCTTCTGGAACAAGGGCAAAGGCCCTCATTCAGCCAATCGTGAAGTCGTACCTAATGCAGCGTTGATATCGCAACTAGGCCGTTTGCGGCCTTTTCACGGAACGATTGAGGCGGCCGAAGGTGCGTTGGATCAGGTCGGCAAGACGCAGGTGGTCGACCTTCCCGAAGGTCCGATTGAAATCAAAAATGCGCAACCGTTGGAATTACATGGCTGGGTACGACGCCAATCCATGCCCAAGCAGCAACCTGTTGCCATATTGAAGACTCAACAGGGGATATTTCTCCATTCCCTTGCGGTCGAGGAGCGCGGCGATGTCGGTACGGCTTTTGCCGACTCCTATGCTCAATATTGGGGAATGGCCGGTGAGATCCGCCTTCTCACGCCTGACGCTATGATTACCGGCGTCGTGGACGTCAGCCTGGGCTGGCTCGATGCGGAAGCGGCTATTGTCAGGACAGGCGGCAACTCCGTTCAGGTCGTTGCCAAATTTGGCGGCTGAACAAAAATCTGTGGGAATATCAATGACAAAGCTACGGATAATTTTCAGCACATCGCTCTTTGAGAGTAAGCTGAACGAGCATATCTACAAGGAAATCGCGGCTGTTCTGCGTGAGACTTGCATCGTCGATGTCTTTCATCCTGATCGTCTGATCCAGCGGCCTGATTTCTCCGGTTATGACCTGCTTCTTTATCTTGGTTCATCCATCTCGGAGCATGTCCCCCTCAACACCATGGCTGCGATGGCGAAGATTGCGGGGATTCCGTCGGTTTTCTGGGCAACGGATGATCCTTATGAATTTGACGCGCGCTATCGCGCCAACGATTTCGACGTATATTTTTCGAATGATCGCAACGCGGCTGCTCATTTCCTTGAACGGAGCCATGTCTATCATTTGCCACTGGCGGCAGCAAAAAGCGATTTCCGGCCGGTCACGCCGCTTGATACGCGCCAGTTAGGAATGTTTTTCTGCGGCTATCCCTATAATAATCGCAAGAGGATCATATCCGATCTATTGTCCTATCCGCGTTTCAGTCGCAACGACTTGGTAGTGATGGGGCCAAGCTGGGATATTGTTGGCCTGCAAAATCTTGCTGGCGACAGCAGTCATGATCAGGTCATAGATTATTATTCGGCTGTGCAACTTGTACTTAATATTGGCCGGACCTATGATATTTCGAACGATTACCGCAAACTGGTTGCCACCACACCTGGACCACGCACTTTCGAATGCGCACTGGCCGGAACGCCGCAGATTTATTTCATCAATTCTTTGGAGATAGAGGATTACTACGTTCGTGACCGTGAAATGATTCTGGTGGAGAGCGTCGAGGAAGCCGTGGAGCGCTTTCGATGGATTCGCGATCATCCAGAGGCATGGTTGGATATGGCCCAGGCAGCGCAGGCGCGGACCCAACGGGACCATCTCTATGCGAACCGGATTCGCAGCATTTTCGACCGATTGTCCGACATCGGCATTCTCACGAAAGAAGAATCCGGCATCGGCGCGCAGCTCAGGCGGCGTCTCCATAATCTGACCGGCGCATGACGACGGCCGCACTCCCCTGCATCGCGCTCTTAAAAGGAGATCATTGTGCCATATAAGGACGAGGATGTTGCCTATTGGATGACGAAGGAGCCGACCGATCTGGCCCATCGTGTTGCAACGCTGCACAAGATGCGTCGCGCGCAAAGCGAAGAATTGCCGCGAATTAAGGTTGCAACCGTCCGCAAGGCTGTAGCCGACCTCTACGTCAAGGGATATGGTGTGGAAGTTGGGGCCGGCCCCAGACCCTTCCCGATCCCCGCACATGCACGTTGCGTCTATGGCGACATTCGCGATGGCGAGTCGTTAAAGGATTATTTCGCGCGAGATGCAGTACCTCTGCCTGAACATATTAATGCACAAGATTTTGCAGGTGTACCCGACAATAGATTCGACTTTGTAATTTCAGCCCACGTCATCGAACATCTGGAAGATCCGATCGGATCAATCTATCATGCGATGAGAGTATTGGTGCCGGGCGGTATCCATATCCTGTCAGTACCTGATCTACGCCATACATTCGATAGGAAGCGCTCCCCTACAACATTGGATCATTTAGTCGCCGATTGGCGTGATGGCGGAAAGTCCACGCGACTGGAGGGGTATGCCGAGTTCATAAGGGATGTCGCTGTTCCAGTATTTGGTCATAAATTCAAGGAAGAAGAGATATTACCAGAAGCGATCCGCTTATCTGAAAAGAATTTTGATATACATTTTCACGCTTGGACGGATGTTTCCTTTTTAGAAATGCTTTCACATGTGAAATATGATATCGGATTTGAAGTTTTGGGTTATACATCTATTGGTAATGAGAATATTTTCGTGCTTAGAAAGAGATAGTATTTTTGGTGCCATATGAGGGGGATATTTTCTGACTTATTTGCGCGCCTAGCCAAATTTATTTCCTTTTGAGCTGAGCAATCATTCCCGCTCATACACGCTGTCTGCCGCCGGGCATGGCCGATCCATAGGTGCTGCAATGCAGTTTAAAATTATTTTATTCTAATTGTAACACTGCGAGCGGCGAACCAATCTTGCGATTTTTGCACTTGCTTTGTTGCGCTTGCGTAGTCAGGCTCAAACTGCTGTGAAGCCGCTTCCTGCGAAAAGCGGGGTGGTCGGGCGCGTGACGGGAGAGGGGCCGAAGCGGCGGTTTCAAGTCTTACGGGGATGTGAGGGGACTTCGGTGCAGAATGTGAAACTGGCAAAAGCGGTGTCCGCTGAGGATGTCGCTCGGATCAAGCAGTCGGGTCTGTTCGATGAGGAATGGTATCTGCGTACCTATCCGGATGTCAGCATTTTGCAGATGGACCCGGTCGAACATTATCTTTGGCTTGGTGCGCGGCTGAAGCGCGATCCGTCGCCCCATTTCAGCACGACCGCCTATCTGGAGGTCAACCCCGACGTTCGTGATGCGGGCGCGAATCCGCTTACCCATTATGCCAAGAATGGACAGCGCGAAGGGCGCAAGATCGCCCCGCGTCGCCGTGCGGCTGATCCGGCCGCCTGGCGAGAGGGCGCGATCGAGGTCATCGACAGCGCGCCTTCGGTGCTGCTGTGCGCGCATGAGGTTAATCCGCAGATGTTCGGTGGCGAACGCAGCTTCATCGACATGCTCGACGCGCTCGCGCAGATGAAGCTCAACGTCTATGTGGCTGTCCCGCGCGAAGGCAATCCCGACTATATCGAGCTGTTGCGGCAGAAAAGCTGCGGCCTCTATTCCTTCCCTTATTTCCAGTGGACGAAGAATCGCGGGCCCGACGAAACCTCGATCGAGGATTTCATCCACATCATCGAACAGCGCAATATCAGCCTCGTCTATTGCAACACCATCGTCCTGGTCGACCCGCTGATCGCCGCGCGCCGCGCCGGTCGCTTGACCGCGATCCATGCGCGCGAACTGATCGACCATGACGAGCATCTGTGCGACCGCATGGGGATGGACGCGGCCGGGATCATCAAGCGCATCCTGCAACAGACCGACTATGTCATCGCCAATTCCGCCGCGACGCAAAAACTGTTCGCGCACAGCCGTCGCAGCTTCCACGTCCCCAATGTCGCCAAGGTCGACTCGCTCGACATGCCCAATGTCGTGGGCGAACATGTGGTGTTCGGCATCGTCAGCTCCAACATCCCCAAAAAGGGCATCGCCGATTTCGTGGAGGTCGCGCGTCGGGCGGAGGAATTGGTGCCCAACGCCCGCTTCCGCGTCATCGGCCCGGAAAATGCCTATGTCGAGGAACTGAAAGACGCCGGGCTGCCCGGCAATCTGGAATTTGCGGGCTATGCCGACAGCCCGGCCGAGGCGATGGCGCAGCTCAATGTCGTGATGGCGCTTTCCCACTTCGCCGAATCCTTCGGCCGTACCGTGGCCGAGGCGCAGGCCGCGCGCCGTCCGGTGATCGGCTATCGCTGGGGCGCGGTCCCCGAACTGATCGACGACGGCCAGACCGGCTTCCTGGTCGGTTACAAGGATGTCGAGGCGGTGGTCGCGCGCGTCAATACGTTGTGCAAGGACCCTGGCCTGATCGCGACCATGGGCGACGCCGGGCGTGAAAAGATCATCCGCCAATTCTCGCCAGTGGTGCTGCGCAACAATCTGCGCCACGCGCTGTCCGCGATCCTGGCGGAGGAAATCCCGCTGCGCGACGATGAGACGCGCCGCCTCACCATCATCGTGCCGGTCTATAATGCGCCCGAAGCGGTCGAGCGCTGCCTGACCTCGGTGTTGGCCAAGACCGATCTCACCCGCGACCGCGTGTTGATGATCAATGATGGCAGCAGCAACGAACTGGTGCAGCCCCTGCTGGATCGCTTCGCCCGTCATCCCGGCTTCCATCTGCTCGTGAACCCGCAGAATATGGGCTATACCCGCACCATCAATCGCGGCATCCGCTGGGCGGAGGGTGACGATATCCTGCTGCTCAACAGCGATACGATCGTCCATGACGGCTGGATCGAAGGCATGCGCAAGATTGCCTTCGGCACGCCGAAGGCGGGCACGGTCACGGCCATGGGCGACAATTCGGGCAGCTTTTCCTTCCCGGTCGCCAATATCGTCAACGCCAAGCCCGATGATATGAGCCATGACGACTGGGCCAAGCGGATCATTGCCTTCACCCAGGTCTCCGAGCCGATCGACGTGCCCACCGGCAATGGCTTCTGCCTCTATATCCGCCGCGACCTGATGGACCATATCGGCCTGTTCGACGAAGAGACGTTCCCGCGCGGCTATGGCGAGGAAAATGATTTCTGCATGCGGACGATGAAGGCCGGGTGGAAGAATTTCATCACCCCCCACGCCTATGTCTTCCATCAGCGTACCGCCAGCTTCGGCGGCGAAAAGGACGGCCTCATCAAGAGCGCCATGGAGATCGTCCATAAACGCTATCCCGACTATGCCCGCCGGGTCAATTCCGCCTTCGGGTCTGGCCGGATGAAGGCATTGCGGGCGCTGTCGGCCAAGGCGTTCGAAGGCGGCTCCGTGCCGACGCTGCCTGCCTGGCGTACCGCGCCGGTCGGCGAACCGATCGCGCATAAAGGCTATCGCGCTGGCCCGGAAAAGCGCTTCCTGTCGCTCAACCAGATGGTGATCGACTGGCACAGCGTTCGCGGTCAGGCGCCGCAGCGCGATCCCGACCTCGTCTCGATCATCGTGTGCGTTTTCAATCAATATTCGCTGACCAACAAATGCCTCAACGCGCTGGTCCGCCATTGCGGCCGGGTGAAGGTCGAGATCATCATGGTCAATAATGGCAGTGACGAGGAAACGTCGGGCCTGCTCGACAGTTGGGCGGAGCGGGACGGGCGGGTCACCGTCATCCATAATTTTGACAATCTCAACTTCTCGCTCGGCAACAATGTCGGCTTTGCCGCGTCGCAGGGCGCGCGGGTCGTCTTCCTCAATAATGATACCGAAGTGCAGGCCGGCTGGATGGAGCCGCTGCTCGCTCCGCTCGCCGACCCCGAAGTCAAGGGGACGCAGCCCAAATTGCTCTACCCTGACGGTCGCCTCCAGTGCATGGGCGTGGTCTTTTCCGGCAAGACGGCGCTTGGCTATCCCATCTATGTCGATGAAGCCGCCGATTCCCCGCTGGTAAAGGACAATCGCCGCTTCCGTGCCATCACCGGCGCCTGTTTCGCGATGCGCGCTACCGATTTCGCGGCGGTGGGCGGCTTCGATCCGGTCTTCATCAACGGGCAGGAAGATATCGACCTCTGCTATCGCGTCGGCCATGGGGCCAATGTGTTCGAATATGTGGCGGGTTCCACCGTCATCCATCATGAAGGCCGCACCAAGGGCCGCGGTCGCTTCATCACCCACAACCGCCACAGCTACGCCGCCCGCTGGGGCAACGCCTTTCCCGGCGACGATGTCGATCATTACACCAAGGACGGCTTCACCGTCGCCGAATATCAGATCGACCGCCCGGAACTAGATGAGACGGGCATTGCCTGCTGGCGGGCGAGGATTGAAGTTGCCGCGCCTGCTGACCAGGAAAACACCGTGCAGGCGGGCTAGCCGGGATTGCTCACATCGTGGGTTATGATCGGCTTGAAATGAAAAATGCCGCAGGGTATCGCGGTCGCAGATGAAACGAAATTCATGCGGCATGAGGCAACTTTCTTCTGGTCCATGATTTCAAGGATGGCACGGGATATCGCGGAGACATATCAGGCGGCAAATGCTGGCTGTTCAGCGACCATCCGAAGAATGAATATTTGAAAGGATTTGGCGGTGAAAGTTGCATGCCTGATGATGCAGAAGAATGAAGAAGATCTTCTTGGTCCATGGATACAATATCATAGCGAACTGTTTGGCGCTGAAAATTTATATGTCTACGATAATGGATCGACATCCCCGATCATATCGGAAATCCTGGCCGACGCCCAAGCCAAAGGGGTGAACGTCTATCTTGAATATTCCCAAAAATCGGATTTCGAAGGCAAGGGTGATATTCTGGCGGATAAAATCCAGCAGCTAGACAAGCTGAAATCATACGATTTTTTCTTTCCGCTCGATTGTGATGAATTTGTAGGTGTGATGGGGGATGATCGGAAGCCTTCGTTCCGCAAGCAGGATATTTTCGAGGAGTTGGAGGAATTGAAAGGGTCCAAGCGCGTCCTGTTCATCAGCATGGGCTTCGACAATCATCCCGAAAAGCACGGATTTTTTCGTCTATCGACTGATGTCAAGAAGACCTTCTTCGCCGCAAATAGCTGCAAGTCGCTGGATATCGGCTATCACGACGGGAAATCGGTGCATAGCAACGATCGTCGGCACACGCGGTTTGTTTATGCACATTATCACTCGAAACCTTTTGAGATCGTGCAGCGGCATACGAAGGAGAAGCTTGCGGGTCGGATCGAGAATTTTAGCGAGGATAGCCTGAAAAAATACAAGGAGGCGCGGGGTAAGGGGCACCACCTGGTACGCTTCCTTCTCTATCCCGATGCTCAGGCGTATCACGACTCGTTCAAGACCGAACTTTATACGGAGCTAAAGTCCTTCACAAAGGCGATGAAGGCTTATGGCATTCCGCTTCCATTTCAGGAGAAAAATTCTGTCGAAGTATGAGGACGCTGCTCCGGTGATTGATCTTTGGTTTGGCGATTATCCCCAGGGCTTCGGTCATCCAAACATCCGGGCTTCCACGAGATATGGCCCTGGAAAGGTGGCTGGCTGGGAGGGCAGTGGCAAGCGAAATAACCGCTTCCGGGACTATGGCGGCGTCCGGTATCCCGGCTTCGTTCTGTCGTTTACCCCCGCAACGCTCGTTGTAGACGTGCCTGCGGGCCAGTATAAATGCACCTTGGTCTGTGGTGATACGGATTTTGAAGATCATCGCACAGTCGTGCACGTCGAGGGTACAGACACTCCAATACCTTTGATCAAAGGCCGACGCTTTGAATTTACGGTAACGGAATTCGGGGCGGTTGCGGGTCAAAATGGTCTGCGATTGTCTTTTGATTCGCCAAATAATAACTGGATTATCAACCACTTGCGCGTCGAACCGGCGGTGGAAGAAGTTGCTGTCACTCAGTATATTTCCTATCCAGACGCTTGGCCGTCTTTCGATGAATCCACCCTCGAATTTTCCCGCCTTCACAAAATGGCGTTGGCCTGTGCGGAAAAGGATGCGCCTCTCAACCCCACCGGTCGATCGCGTGCCGATTATCTCGATGGTGTTCGCGGCATCGTTGGCTTTTTTGGGGCGTTGCAGGCCCCCGGTGGAGCCATAATAGATCCGAACAAGAAAGAAGAATTTCAATACTCTACCCCGGCCTATGCCTATTGCTCCAGCCTTTTGCTGGCGGAAGGGAATGATCCTGATATTAAGGGTTCGGCAATTCGGGCTATTGATTGGTCAATTTCCACCTTCTGTCAGGGGAAAGCTGCCACCAAACATGAAGATTTCTTTCCTTTCTTTCTCGGCCAGGCGTTGCGGCTCATTGAGCCATTTGTCGATGCCAGCCAGATGGAGGGGTGGAAGCAGCAATTGCGCGATACCAATCCTTTCCGCCTTTATCGCCACAAAATTGGTGGTCGCGATGGGCCGGGATCGAATTGGAACTGCAAGGCCTCGGCGGGAGAATATCTTTTCTACGCTGCAGGTATTCGCGACAATCTTGATTTCGTCGAGACCTCGCTATCCATGCAAGGCCGCTTCTTCAACAACCCCTTCGGCCTCTATACCGAAGGGCCGTCGGTCTACGACATCTTCCCGCGTTGCTGGTTGGGTGAGATGTTGTACCGGGGGTATGACGGTCCCTTCGCTAAAAAGCTGGAAACTGCGCTACGCCTGGGGCAACTGACCAGCCTCTTCCTCCAAATGCCAAATGGCGCACTTTATTCAGGTGGGCGCAGCTCGCATCATCTGTGGGGTGATGCGTTGCAAGCCTTATGCTTCGAAGCCGCATGTCGCCATATGGTGGATGATCCCGCACAACATGCACTGGCCGGTGTATTCAAACGTGCGGCCCGTCGCGCTTATGGGGCCGTCGATGCCTGTCGCTTGCCCAGCGGAGAGTTTTCCGTCGTGCGCAATCGCGCACCCTATTCCCAGCAGCATGGCTATGAACGCTACTCATCCCATTCCCAATATAATCTGCTTTTGGGGGCCATATTGGGATTGGCTTATGAGGCTGCGGCGACATCGGAAGGCTTACAGGAAAGAGCCACTCCAGCAGAGGCTGGCCGCTACGTGTTGGAACTCCCCCATCCTTTCAATAGGGTGATCGCCAATTGCGATGGCGCAGCCGTGAATATCGCCTTGGCGCGCGGACCGGGCCAATTCCCGGTCGGGCTTCAGGTTGCCGAAATGGCAGAGGTACCATTTGAGACCTGCTTGCTGGATGGCGCCTTGGCGGACGCAGCCTTTTTGGTGCCCGAAAAGCCTGCTGTTTCGCTTGGGACTGGCTTGAGTTGGCGTGAAGGGGAGAATTGGCTGTCCTTGGCCTCCGCGTCCCAACATATCTCCCACGGTGTTTTTCTGCAGCAGGTCGAAGAGGCAGATGCGATCGCCTTCGGTATCGCCTATCGTGATGTTGAAGACCAGACGGTCATCATTGAAAATTATGAAATTCGAGCTGGCGAAATTCGCATCGACTATTCTGACTCCCCGGTGATCAAAAGCCATGATGTGCGGCTCCAATGGAATCTGCTGGAGTCCGATGGTGCCAATCCTGTTACCGTGAAAATTGATCAGGGCATGGTTTGTTCGCTGAAAGGGGACAAGGGGCTTACCTTTCACTTGCCCCAGGCGGCAGAGATCAAATTGTCGGAGGAGCGCTTCGGTACTCGAAATGGATTTGCGCGAACAGTGATCGTAGAAACACCGTCTCCTTGGTTGCTCATCCAAGGGTACTGACCGTCGCTTCGTCCCTTAACCGCTTTTCTGGAAGCCAAGCGCTTTTGCTATCATCGCCACGGGATCATTTGCGCGTTCATGCGTTGATCAGGCGGCATGGAGCATCTCCTGCATTAAATTGTATAAGGAGGGCACATGGCCACACATATGCGGCGTTGTCTGATGGTAGCGGGCGTGGCGTGTTCTGTTCCCGCCATTGGATCTTCTGGACCCACGACCCGCCTCAAGGTTGATTTCGACCAAGGGCAGGCCATGCGGGCCAAGGGGTCGACCGTGATCGACGATGCGCGAAACGGCGTCGATTTTCGCGCGACCATGGATCAAGATACGCGCGCCGACACGCGCGGAACGAACCTGCCGCAAATCGTAGCGACCGGCTGCAAAAGTCCACCTTCCTGCCTAAGGGTGTCGCTCGATCCCAGCCGTAAGGGCGCGCAGAAGAATAAGATAATGTATAGTTTCTGGTCGCATTATCGTCCGCTCCCAGGCGGCGAGAATGGTCGCATGCGTGTCGGTGATGGTAAAACCACGAAAATCAGCTTCAACATGAAGCTCGGCCCAGAATATGACACGCCGCTATCGCAGATGCTTCACTTCCAAGTCTATCAATCCAACAAAATGGATGGAGGTGCCAAGCCTGGTGTGACCGAACCCGGTGGGCCGATCGTGTCGTTGAGGATTGTTCCTGCATCGCGCCGCCGCAATAAGTCGCCCGATGTTGAGGAGTTCATCGTTGCAGTCCGTAGCCCGGAGGCAGGGCGGCTCATTCATTTTGATGAGCGCGATAAAGGCGTCCTCTATCGCGGGGAGGTGCGCAAAGGGACTTGGAATAACTTTGCCTTGGTGCTTGAATCTGGGCGCTCCAACAAGCGCATAGGCGGCCGGGTGGGTTTTTGGCTTAATGGTCGAAAATGTTTCGATAAATCGGTGGCTTGGGGTTTCAACCCCGCCATTTACCCTTCCAATCCCAATCTCGGCGTCGAACTCGGCAGCTACCGCTCCGCCGATGCCAAGGGGCACCAGACCGTCTATTTCGACGATGTGACCATCGACCGCTGATCGGTCAGGGCAGGGGACTCCCATCCCTGCCACACCCCACGAAAAAGCCCGCCGAAGCGTCAAACGCTGCGGCGGGCTTTTTCGTAGGCGCTCAAGGCACCGTCAGCGCCGGAGCCACAGCCTGAACGGCATGTGGCCCCAACACCCTATCGGATCACTCCGCGTCCTGCGTGGTAAAGTCTTCACCCTGCACGGCACCCAGCGGATCGTCGCCGATCGCCGCTTCCGGTCCCTGGCGCAGTTCGGCGGCATGTTCGGCCGCCGCCGTCTTGGGCGCGATCAGGTCGATCTGGCTGGCGGCCCGCAGCGAGGCGCGCATCGCCGCGTCACGCGACGAAGCGGCAACCCGCATCCGGTTCATGCCAGCGCCCGTACCCGCCGGGATCAGGCGGCCGACGATGACATTTTCCTTCAGACCAATGAGCGTGTCCTTCTTCCCCTGAACCGCTGCCTCGGTGAGGACGCGGGTGGTTTCCTGGAACGACGCAGCCGAGATGAACGAACGGGTCTGCAGCGACGCCTTGGTGATGCCGAGCAGCACGGGCTTGCCGGCGGCAGGCAGGAAGCCCGGTGCCAGCTTGCTGTTGATCTCGTCCATTTCCTCGCGGTCGACCTGTTCGCCCACCAGCAAGGTGGTGTCGCCGGACTCGATGATCTCGACCTTCTGCAGCATCTGACGAACGATCGTCTCGATATGCTTGTCGTTGATCTTCACGCCCTGCAGACGATAGACTTCCTGGATTTCGGCGACCAGATATTCTGCCAGCGGCTCGATGCCGAGCACTTCGAGAATATCATGCGGATCGGGCGAACCGCCGATCAGATTGTCGCCGCGCTTGACGAAATCGCCTTCCTGGACGTCGATCACCTTGCTCTTGGGGATCAGATATTCGACCGGCTCGCCGCCATCCTCAGGATTGATGGCGATCTTGCGCTTCGCCTTGTAATCCTTGAGGAACTGGACGCGGCCCGACACCTTGGCGATGATGGCGTTGTCCTTGGGCTTGCGCGCTTCGAACAGCTCCGCCACGCGCGGCAGACCGCCCGTGATGTCGCGGGTCTTGGCGGCTTCGCGGCTGACACGCGCCAGCACGTCACCAGCCGACACGGTGGCACCATCCTCGACCGACAAGGTCGCACCGACCGCCAGCATATAGCGGGCCGCTTCCCCCGAACCATCGTCCAGCAGGGTCAGGCGCGGACGCAGATCCTCCTTGGTGCGCGCGGCACCACGATGCTCGGTGACGACGCGCTGGGCGATGCCCGTCGCTTCGTCGGTCTGTTCGGCCAGCGTCTTGCCGTCGATCAGGTCGACATACTTCACGATACCCGGACGCTCGGTGATCACCGGCATGGTGAACGGGTCCCACTCGGCAAAGCGATCGCCCTTCTTGATCGTGTCGCCATCTGCAAACAGGATGGTGGCACCATAAGGCAGGCGATGGGTTTCGCGTTCGCGCCCTTCGCTGTCGATGATCGCGATCTCGCCGTTGCGGGCGAGGCTCAGGCGACGGCCCTGCTTGTCGGTGATGGTCGGCATGTCACGCAGTTCGATCGTGCCGTCCGCCATCGATTCCAGGTTCGACGTTTCGTTAAAGTTCGCCGCGCCGCCGATGTGGAAGGTCCGCATGGTCAGCTGCGTACCCGGTTCGCCGATGGACTGCGCCGCAATGACGCCGACCGCTTCGCCGATATTGACCGGGGTGCCGCGGGCAAGGTCACGACCATAGCATTTGCCACAGACGCCCATCTTGCTCTCGCAGATCAGCGGGCTGCGGATCTTCACCGCCTGCGTGCCGATCGCTTCGATCTGCACGATCAGCGCTTCGTCGAGCAGCGTGCCGATCGGCACGATGACCGAACCATCCTTGGTGTCGATGATATCCTCGGCCGTGGTGCGGCCCAGGATACGCTCGCCAAGCGATGCGATGACCGAACCGCCCTGGACGATCGCCTTCATCTCCAGCGCCTTTTCGGTGCCGCAATCTTCCTCGACGATCGTGCAATCCTGGCTGACATCGACCAGACGGCGGGTCAGGTAACCTGAGTTCGCCGTCTTGAGCGCGGTGTCGGCCAGACCCTTGCGGGCGCCGTGGGTGGAGTTGAAATATTCAAGGACGGTCAGGCCTTCCTTGAAGTTCGAGATGATCGGCGTTTCGATGATCTCGCCCGACGGCTTGGCCATCAGGCCGCGCATACCGGCCAGCTGCTTCATCTGCGCCTGGCTACCACGCGCACCGGAGTGCGCCATCATGTAGATCGAGTTGATCTGTGCCAGACGGCCCGTCTTGGGGTCCTTGGGCTGGGCGCGGATCTCGTCCATCATGGCGTTCGCCACCTTGTCGCCGCACTGCGACCAGGCATCGATCACCTTGTTATACTTTTCCTGCTGGGTGATCAGGCCGTCCTGATATTGCTGCTCATAGTCGGCAACCAGCGCCTTGGTTTCGGCGACGGTGCCTTCCTTCGAGTCCGGAATGACCATGTCGTCCTTGCCGAACGAAATGCCCGCCTGGAACGCATGCTTGAAGCCCAGCGCCATGATGGCGTCGGCGAACAGCACCGTGTCCTTTTGGCCGGTGTGACGATAGACCTCGTCGATCACGTCGCCCACATCCTTCTTGGTGAGCAGGCGGTTGACGACGTCGAACGGCACCTTGTGCGCCTTGGGCAGACATTCGCCCAGCAACATGCGGCCCGGCGTCGTCTCATAGCGCTTGAGGTAGCTGTTGCCGGCCTCGTCGGTCTGCGGCACGCGGCTGATGATCTTGCTGTGCAGGGTCACGGCCTTGGCAAACAGCGCCTGATGCACTTCCTGCATGTCGGCGAGCAGCATGCCTTCGCCCGGCTCGCCTTCGCGTTCCATCGACAGATAATAGATGCCCAGCACCATGTCCTGCGACGGCACGATGATCGGCTTGCCGTTCGCTGGCGACAGGATGTTGTTGGTCGACATCATCAGCACGCGCGCTTCCAGCTGCGCTTCGAGCGACAGCGGAACGTGGACGGCCATCTGATCGCCATCAAAGTCGGCGTTGAAGGCCGAGCAGACCAGCGGGTGAAGCTGGATCGCCTTACCCTCGATCAGCACGGGTTCGAACGCCTGGATGCCCAGACGGTGAAGCGTCGGCGCGCGGTTCAGCATCACGGGATGCTCGCGGATCACCTCGTCCAGGATGTCCCAGACTTCCTTGCGCTCCTTTTCGACCCACTTCTTGGCCTGCTTCAGGGTCATGGAAAGACCCTTGGCATCCAGACGCGCGTAGATGAACGGCTTGAACAGTTCGAGCGCCATCTTCTTAGGGAGACCGCACTGATGCAGCTTCAGCTCAGGACCGGTCACGATGACCGAACGACCCGAATAGTCGACGCGCTTGCCGAGCAGGTTCTGACGGAAGCGGCCCTGCTTGCCCTTGAGCATGTCGGACAGCGACTTGAGCGGACGCTTGTTGGCGCCGGTGATGACGCGGCCGCGACGGCCATTGTCGAACAGGGCGTCGACCGCTTCCTGCAACATGCGCTTTTCGTTGCGGACGATGATGTCCGGCGCACGCAGCTCCATCAGGCGCTTCAAGCGGTTGTTGCGGTTGATCACGCGGCGATAGAGATCGTTGAGATCCGACGTCGCGAACCGGCCACCGTCCAGCGGCACCAGCGGGCGCAGCTCTGGCGGGATCACAGGAACGACGTCCAGAATCATCCATTCGGGACGGTTGCCCGATTCCAGGAAGCTCTCGACGACCTTCAGGCGCTTGATGATCTTCTTGGGCTTCAGCTCCGACTTGGTCGTCGCCAGCTCTTCGAGCAGGATCTTCTTCTCGCCCTCAAGGTCGAGATCCATCAGCATGATCTTGACCGCTTCCGCGCCGATCCCGGCGGTGAAGGCGTCCTCGCCATATTGGTCCTGGGCGTCGAGCAGTTCGTCTTCGTTCAGAAGCTGATATTTTTCCAGCGGGGTCAGGCCCGGCTCAGTGACGATATAGCTTTCGAAATAGAGGACGCGCTCCAGCTGCTTCAACTGCATGTCGAGCAGCAGGCCGATGCGCGAAGGCAGCGATTTCAGGAACCAGATATGCGCAACCGGCGCGGCCAGTTCGATATGGCCCATGCGCTCGCGGCGCACCTTGCTCACCGTGACTTCGACACCGCACTTTTCGCAGACGATGCCCTTATATTTCATGCGCTTATACTTGCCGCACAGGCATTCATAATCCTTGATCGGACCAAAGATGCGCGCGCAGAACAGGCCATCGCGTTCGGGCTTGAACGTGCGATAGTTGATGGTTTCGGGCTTCTTAATCTCGCCGAAGGACCAGGACCGGATGCGCTCTGGCGAGGCAAGGCCGATCTGGATCTGGTCGAACGTCTCGGTCTTGGCGACCGGATTGGCGAAGTTGGTCAGTTCATTCATTTCTTCGATCCCTTATAGGGTGAATTTCGTGTGCGGGTGCGATTGAAGATTGTGATGGCGATAATGAAGGGGATTGCAGCAAGCACATTGCCCCAGTCGAAATAGCCATCACCACCCAAATCACGCACCACGACAGTCAAAATACACAGGACAACCGCTACCAACCGTAACCCCCATCTCTGTGTATTCGTCATCCTTGTCCTACTCCGCCGCCGCCGCGAAGCCGTCGTCCTCGTCAGCGATCGCGTCCATCGTCGCGAGTTCGACGTTGAGGCCCAGCGAGCGCATTTCCTTGACCAGCACGTTGAAGCTTTCGGGAATACCGGCCTCGAACGTGTCGTCACCCTTGACGATCGCTTCATAGACCTTGGTGCGGCCGACCACGTCATCGGACTTCACCGTCAGCATTTCCTGCAGCGTATAGGCGGCACCATAGGCCTGGAGCGCCCAGACCTCCATTTCCCCGAAGCGCTGACCACCGAACTGCGCCTTACCACCCAGCGGCTGCTGCGTGACGAGCGAGTAAGGGCCGATCGAACGGGCATGGATCTTGTCGTCGACAAGGTGATGGAGCTTCAACATATAGATGATGCCCACCGTGACCTTACGGTCAAACTTGTCGCCGGTGCGGCCGTCATACAGGTCGCTCTGACCCGATGTGTTCAGCCCCGCCAGTTCCAGCATCGCCGACACGTCCGCTTCACGGGCGCCGTCGAACACCGGCGTCGCCATCGGCACGCCGCGCTGGAGATGTTCGGCCAGATCGACGATCTGCTCGGCCGTGCGGGCGTTGATCTCGTCGGCATATTGCGGACCATAAGCGGTCAGCAACCGATCCCGCACCGCGTCGGGCATGACGCCCGGCTCAGGGTTGGGATTGGCCTCGCGCCAGTCTTCCAGCGCGTGCTTGAGCTGCTGGCCGATGCCACGGGCAGCCCAGCCCAGATGCGTTTCGAAAATCTGACCGACATTCATGCGCGACGGCACGCCCAACGGGTTGAGCACGATGTCGACATGGGTGCCATCTTCCAGGAACGGCATGTCCTCGACCGGCAGGATGCGCGAAATCACACCCTTGTTACCGTGACGACCGGCCATCTTGTCGCCCGGCTGCAGCTTGCGCTTCACCGCCACGAACACCTTGACCATCTTCAGCACGCCCGGCGGCAGTTCGTCGCCACGCTGCAGCTTGTCGACGCGATCCTCGAACTTGTCGACGATCGACTTCACCGCTTCGTCATATTGCGCCTTGACCGCTTCGATACCGGCCTGACGGATGTCGTCCGCAACCGCGAACTTCCACCATTCATGCCGTTCGACTTCGCTCAGCAGGGCTTCGTCGATCTCGACGCCCTTCTTGACGCCCTTGGGCGCGGCCGTTGCCACCTGGCCCGTCAGCATTTCCTGCAGACGGTTGAAGGTTGCGCGGTTGAGGATGGCGCGTTCGTCCTCGCGATCCTTGGCGAGACGGTCGATTTCCTCCCGCTCGATCGCCATGGCGCGCTCGTCCTTGTCGATGCCGTGACGGTTGAACACGCGCACTTCGACGACCGTGCCCGCAACGCCCGGCGGCAGGCGCAGCGACGTGTCGCGCACGTCGCTCGCCTTTTCACCGAAGATCGCGCGCAGCAGCTTTTCTTCCGGCGTCATCGGCGATTCACCCTTGGGGGTGATCTTGCCGCATAGGATGTCGCCTGGCTCCACTTCGGCGCCGATATAGACGATGCCCGCTTCGTCGAGGTTGCGCAGCGCTTCCTCGCCGACATTCGGGATGTCGCGGGTGATGTCCTCTGGCCCCAGCTTCGTATCGCGCGCCATGACCTCAAACTCCTCGATATGGATCGAGGTGAAGACGTCATCCTTCACGATGCGCTCGGAAATGAGGATACTATCCTCATAGTTATAGCCGTTCCAGGGCATGAACGCGACGAGCGTGTTGCGGCCCAGTGCCAGCTCGCCGAACTCGGTCGACGGGCCATCGGCGATCACGTCGCCGCCTTCGATCAGGTCGCCGACATTCACCAGCGGGCGCTGGTTGATGCAGGTGTCCTGGTTCGACCGCTGGAACTTCTGCAGCGTGTAGATGTCGACGCCCGACTGGCCGGGCTCGATGTCGCCGGTCGCGCGGATGACGATACGGGTCGCATCGACCTGATCGACGATGCCGGGACGCTTGGCGGCGATGGCCGCGCCCGAATCGCGCGCAACCGTGCCTTCCATGCCGGTGCCCACGAACGGAGCCTCGGCGCTGACAAGCGGCACCGCCTGGCGCTGCATGTTCGATCCCATCAGAGCGCGGTTGGCGTCATCATTTTCCAGGAACGGAATGAGCGAGGCCGCAACCGACACCAGCTGCTTGGGACTGACGTCCATCAGCGTGATGTGATCCTTGGGCGCCATCAGGAACTCGCCCGCTTCACGCGCCGAGATCAGGTCTTCGGCCAGCGTGTTGTCAGGGTTCAACTCCGCGTTCGCCTGCGCGATCGTGTGCTTGGCCTCTTCCATCGCCGACAGATAGACGACGTCATCGGTCACGACGCCGTCGATCACCTTGCGGTAGGGCGTTTCGATGAAGCCATATTTGTTCACCCGGCTGAACGTGGCCAGTGAGTTGATCAGACCGATGTTCGGGCCTTCCGGCGTTTCAATCGGGCAGATACGGCCATAATGGGTCGGGTGAACGTCGCGGACTTCAAAGCCCGCACGCTCGCGCGTCAGACCGCCCGGCCCAAGCGCCGACACGCGGCGCTTGTGCGTCACTTCCGACAGCGGGTTGGTCTGATCCATGAACTGCGACAGCTGCGAGCTGCCGAAGAATTCACGCACGGCGGCCACGGCGGGCTTCGCGTTGATCAGGTCGTTCGGCATCACCGTCGACACGTCCACGCTCGACATACGCTCCTTGACGGCGCGCTCCATGCGCAGCAGCCCGACGCGATACTGGTTTTCCAGCAGCTCGCCGACCGACCGCACACGACGATTGCCGAGGTTGTCGATATCGTCGATGTCGCCCTTGCCGTCCTTGAGGTTCACCAGTTCCTTGACGACGGCGAGGATGTCCTCGACGCGCAGGGTGGTGACCGTGTCTTCGGCGTCCAGCTCAAGCCGCATGTTGAGCTTCACGCGGCCCACGGCCGACAGGTCGTAGCGTTCGGGATCGAAGAACAGGCCGGCGAACAGCGCTTCGGCGGTTTCCTTCGTCGGCGGCTCGCCGGGGCGCATGACGCGATAAATATCGCTCAGGGCCTGGTCGCGCTCTTCGGCCTTGTCGGCCTTCAGCGTATTGCGGATCCACGGACCCGTGGTGACATGATCGATGTCGAGCAGTTCGAGACGGTCGATGCCCGCCTGGTCCAGCTTTTCCAGATTTTCCGGGCTGATTTCGTCACCGGCCTCGACATAGATTTCGCCAGTCGCGTCATTGACCAGGTCATAGGCGCTGTAGCGGCCATAGACTTCCTCGGTCGGGATCAGCAACTGGGTCAGGCCGTCCTTCTCCGCCTTGTTGGCGGCGCGGGGCGAAATCTTGGTGCCCAGCGGGAAGATGACTTCGCCGGACTTGGCGTCCACGATGTCGAACGACGGCTTCTGCCCACGCCATGCTTCGGGCGTATAGGGAATCTGCCAACCGCCTTCGCCACGTACGAAGGTCACCTTGTTGTAGAAATGCCCCAGGATTTCTTCGGCATTCAGGCCAAGCGCGAACAGCAACGCCGTGACCGGCAGCTTGCGCTTGCGGTCGATACGGACGTTGACGATGTCCTTGGCGTCGAACTCGAAGTCCAGCCACGAACCGCGATAGGGAATGACGCGCGCGGCGAACAGATATTTGCCCGACGAATGGGTCTTGCCGCGGTCATGGTCGAACAGGACGCCCGGCGAACGGTGCATCTGGCTGACGATCACGCGCTCGGTGCCGTTGACGATGAAGGTGCCGTTGCCCGTCATCAGGGGCATGTCGCCCATATAGACGTCCTGCTCCTTGATATCGAGCACGGAACGGGTTTCGGTGTCCTGATCGACTTCAAACACGATGAGGCGAAGGGTAACGCGCATAGGCGCTGCATAGGTGATGCCGCGCTGACGACATTCCTCGACGTCATATTTCGGGTCTTCCAGCTCGTAATGGACGAAGTCCATTTCGGCGGTGCCCGCGAAATCACGGATCGGGAAGACGCTGCGCAGCGTCTTTTCCAGGCCCGACACATAACCGATCGAGTGGTCCGAACGGAGGAACTGTTCATAGCTCTCCCGCTGCACTTCGATCAGGTTCGGCATCTGCACCACTTCGTGGATGTCGCCGAACACCTTGCGGATGCGCTTCTTCGCGCCGGTGTTACTGATCGGGGGGAGAGCTTTGGTCGCCATGCTTGGTCCTTGCCTTCATTCGTCGCGTTTTTCCGCATCGCAGCGAAAATTCAGTCGAAGCGCGATGGAGAAAGGGGTGATTCGCACCGCTTCATTCCACGCAAAAAAGTGCGGGTCGGGACTGTCCGATCCGCACTGTCAGCACCTGATGACTCGCCGTTTTCGTCCAATACTGCCCTTGGCCACGCGCTAACCGGCCCCGGTCCCCGAACGATACGGGAGACGGCCGACCCACTGCCAAGACTGGCGACAGGACGACCGGATTGCCACCCATATAGTCTGCTTGTCCGGCTTTGGGAAGGGGGGTGTCAGGCAAACAGCCCGCGTTCCGCCCGGATCGCTGCCACCAGCCGGTCGAGTTCGGCACTCGTGTTGAACAGGGCCGGGGTCACGCGCAGCACCGGCCCCGACGCCAGCCCTGCCTTGGCCACCACCAGCAAGCCATATTTTTTGAGGAACAGCGCCGCCGCCTTCTTCGCATCGTCCGGCCCGCCCATGCCCGGCAAACGAAACGCCGCCACCGCGCCATGCCGCCCCGGCAGTTCGGGCAATAGGATCTGTACGCCCGGCACATCGCGTACCCGGTCGATCCAGTAATCGCGCAGCGCCAGCAGGTGGCGATGCTTCGCTGGCAAGCCGATCGCCTCGTGCACCGCGATCGCATAGGGCACCGTCAGCCGCGCCGCGAAATCGACCGTGCCGGTGGGAATGCGCGCACGAATATCATCGGCCCCATGGATGCGGTTGCCAAGCCATGGCGCTATGTCCTGCAACCGGTCCTTGCGGATATAGATGCCCCCGGTCCCCAACGGTGCAGCCAGCCATTTGTGCAGCGAAAAGCCGATAAAGTCCGCGCCCGTTTCTTCGACCGTGAAGGGCAGGTGGCCGACCGCCTGTGCACTGTCGAGGATCACATCGACGCCGCGCGCCTTGGCCATGGCGACGATCGCCTTGACCGGCGGCACCAGCCCGTTGCGGTTGGACAAATGTGTCAGCAACAGCAGCTTGGCGCGCGGCGTATCCTTCAACACCTTCTCATAGGCGGCCAGGATGTTCGCCTCCGTATGCGGTTCGGGCAGGTCGAAGCGGACGATCCGCGCGCCCCGGCTCTGCTCCAGATAGTCGCAGGCGAACTGCATCTCGTCATAATCGACATCGGCATAGATCACCGCATCACCCGCCTTGAGCCGCGCATAATTTGCGATCAAAGCGTACAGCGCCTCGGTCCCGCCGCCCGCCAACGCAATCTCCTCGACCGACGCGCCCAGCATCGTCGCGACCGCCGCGCGCGACTTATCGAGTTCGACATCGCGCGGATGACCCGGCGCGCCATTGCGCAGGAATAGCGCATGGTTGTGGTTGACCCAGTTGGACCGCGCCGCATAGGCCGCCTGTACGGGCAGGGTCATCGCCCCATAATAGGCCGCATCGAAGGTCGCGACATCGCGATTGACGGCATAGAGCTTGACCAGCGCAGCCTGCGCTGCGTCAAAATCCGCCATGTCGCCGGCAAAGCGAAACGGGGCTTCCGCAGGCCATTTCGTATCCGTAACGATCGTCTGCGCCTTCGCCGTTCCACCACCCAAGGCCAGCCCCATCGCCCCGCCAACCGCCAACCCGCCGCTGCCCAGAAACGTCCGCCGCGTCACCATATACTGCCCCTACATCATTATGTAACAGCATATCATAACGAATGAGCGTGGTCATGCCACTATGCGTTTAGTTTGTCCGGGTCGCTGTACTATTCGCTGACTCCACCGGCGCGATCTTCACCGTCTCGAACCGCTCCTTGCGCCGCACCCCCGCCAGCGCCGCATCGGCCGACGGGGCAGGGGCGGCAGTCGGCACCCGCTGGCGCATACATTCCGCCTTGTTGGCGCGCGGTGTCTGCGCGCAATTCCACAGCGCCCGCTGCAACCCGCTCGCGCTATTGTGGATATAGGCAAAGCTCATCGTTTCGAGCTGCCCATCGCTCAAGGGAATCTTTGTCGGCGCACCGCCCGCCCGCCATGCCATGATCCGGCATTCAGGCCGCCCCGCGCAAAATGTCCTGGCAAGGTCCGGCCATTGGTCGGGCGCGCCACCGCGCGGCAGTTCGACCAGGAAGCTCGTGCCATCCGGTCCCAGCACCGCCAGCCGCACACCCGCGATCGTCCGCCCCAGCATCGCCTCGCCGATCGCCTGCTTGGGCTGGGCGGCCAGCGCACTGGCGGCGATCGTTTCGACAGGCTGCGCTCCGCTCTCCGGCAGCACATCCTCGCCCCCCTGATGCGCCAGCGACAATTTGGCGATCCGCCCGATCAGCGGCTCGCCACCCGCGCTCCCGCGACGGAAGGCAGGCGGCGTGCCCCACCAGCCGCGCCAGCGAAAAAAGAGATGCGTGCCCACCGCCCCGATCTTGTCGAGGCTCCCGCTCCAATAGGGCACCACCCAATTGGTATGATAATGGGTCGCATGGCCGACCGGCGCGAACACCTTCCCCGCCAGCGCCGCCCGCGCAATCGCCCGCGCCCGTTCCCACGCCGCTGGCGAGGGCGTCCGCGCCAGCGCCCCATCGCAGGAGAAGGTGAACTGGCACCCGGTCCGCCGTTCCTGCCCCTGAAACACCACGCCGCACACCGTCTTGGGAAAGGCGGGATGGCGCGCGCGGTTCAGCACCACCTGCGCGACCGCCTGCTCGCCAACGGCATCGTCGCCCGCCTCATAGATTTCCGCCGCTGCCAGGCAATCGACCGCCCGCGCCAGATCCGTCTCCGATCCCGAAAACAGGAAAGGCCGCGCCGGGGGATTGGCAAGGCGCGAAAAAGGAATGGCGGCATTCAGTGCCCGCGCCCTGTCCGCATCCAGCGCATAGACCGCCACCGGCTCGACCGGCGGCGGCGGGCTGGGCGGCCGCACTGCGCGCCCTTCCGCCCGCGCCGCAAAGCCTGATGGATCAGCCCGCACGCTCTGCCGACTGTCCCAGCCAGCCACTCCCATGGGCAGGCCAACAAACATCAGCGCCCAGAAGGCCATCGCCAAGGGGTGAGGCGTATCGCTCTTCTTCACGAGTGTCGTAACGACCGCTTATTCCGGCAGGAAATCAGGAACCGACAAATAGCGCTCGCCGGTATCATAGTTGAAGCCCAGCACGCGGCTGCCTGCGGGCAGGTCCGGCAATTTCTGCGCGATCGCCGCCAACGTCGCGCCTGAAGAAATGCCGACCAGCATCCCTTCCTCGCGCGCCGCGCGCCGGGCATAGTCCTTGGCGTCGGCGGGATCGACCTGGATCACCCCGTCGAGCAACTGGGTATGCAAATTGGCCGGAATGAAGCCCGCACCAATGCCCTGAATCGGATGCGGACCCGGCTGGCCACCACTGATGACATGCGACAAAGTCGGCTCGACCGCATAGATTTTGATGCCGGGCCAGACCGCCTTCAACACCTCCGCCGTGCCGGTGATATGCCCGCCGGTGCCAACCCCGGTGATCAACGCATCGATCGGCGTCTCGGCGAAATCGGCCAATATTTCCTGCGCCGTGGTGCGGGCATGCACCGCGATATTGGCGGGGTTCTCGAACTGCTGCGGCATCCAGCTATTGGGCGTCTGCGCCACCAGCTCCAGCGCGCGCTCGATCGCGCCCTTCATCCCCTTTTCGCGCGGGGTCAGGTCGAAACTGGCGCCATAGGCCAACATCAGCCGCCGCCGTTCGATCGACATGCTTTCAGGCATGACCAGCACCAGCTTATAGCCTTTGACCGCCGCCACCATGGCGAGGCCCACGCCGGTATTGCCCGATGTCGGCTCGATGATCGTGCCGCCCGGCTGCAACTCGCCCGACGCCTCGGCCGCCTCGATCATGGCCAGCGCGATCCGGTCCTTGATCGACCCGCCGGGGTTGGACCGTTCCGACTTGATCCACACTTCGCTGCCTTCGGGCGCATCGCCAAACAGGCGCGCCATGCGGATATGCGGCGTGTTGCCAATGGTTTCGAGTATCGAAGCAGTCTTCATGGGGCCTTCTCCTGGCTATGGTCCGCCGCCCTTATGTCGGGTGGGTCGAAGGTGCGTGCAAGGCGCAATTCGGGAAAGAGCCGCGCCCAGAACAGGGTGATGACGATAGCACCAATGCCCCCGCCTATGACAGCGACAACCGGCCCGACCAGCGCGGCGAGAAAACCGGACTCCGCTTCGCCCAATTCGTTCGATGCCGATATGGTCAACTGCGACAGGCTCGACACCCGCCCGCGCATCGCATCGGGGGTATGGAGCTGGACCAGCGACTGGCGCACGAACACCGACACCATGTCGGCCGCGCCCAGCACCACCAGCGCGCCAAGCCCGACCTCCATCGCAATGCTGCGCGGCAGGAAGGCGGTGCAGCCAAAGACGATGGTGGCCAGGCCGAATATCATGACGGCGGCCAGCATCTTGAGGCCGACCTCGCGCTTCATCGGCCGGATCGAAAACCACAGCGCGACCAGCCCCGCGCCAATGCCGGGCGCAGCGGCCAGATGGCCAAGGCCCGTCGACCCGACCTGCAATATGTCGCGCGCATAGACCGGCAGCAGCGCGGTCGCGCCCGCCAGCAGCACGGCAAACAGGTCCAGCGTGATCGTCGCCAGCACCAGGCGATTGGTCCGCACATAATGCAGCCCGTCGATCATCTGGCGGATCGGGTGGCGGGTCCGGTCACGCGCCGGCTGCGGCACCGGGCCGATCATCATCATCGCCCCGAACGCCACGGCATAGAGCAGGGCGGCCAGTGCATAGGCGCCCCAGGGCGTCGCCGCATAGGCATAGCCGCCCAGCGCTGGCCCGACGATCGAACCGGCCTGCCACACCACCGCCGATATGGCGATCGCATTGGGCAGCACGGCGGGCGGCACCAGATTGGGCGCGAGCGCGCCATAGGCCGGGCCATTGAAGGCCCGCGCAATCCCCACGACCACGGCGATGCCGAAGATCAGCGGCAGGCTGACCCAGCCCTCAAAGGTCGCAAAGGCGAGCAAACCCGCCGCCAGCGCCAGTGCCGCCAATGTCGTGCGCGATATGATCCGTCGATCATAATGGTCGGCAACCCAGCCGGTAACCGGGGTCAGGAAAAAGAGCGGCAGAAATTGCGCCAGCCCGATCAGCCCCAACTGCGCCGCCGCGCCCGATGTCGTCATCGTCTCCCGCGCGATATTATAGGCTTGCCAGCCCAGCACGATCATCATGCCATATTGCGCCAGCACAGCGGCGCATCGCCCGACCAGATAGGCCCGGAAATTGGGATAATGCAGCGGATGCCGTGGTAGGGAGGGGGCGGTCATGCCCAGCGCTTTAGCCGCCCTCGCAAGGATTAGGCAATCGCGCGCGACGGGAAGGGGGAGAGCATATCTTTATCGCCCGATGACCGGGCTTCGCGCGCTTTACTGTCGCAGGATTATGCCAGTGACCGACCCGTTGCGTACCGAGCAGATGAACGGGATGCTCCCGCCATCGGGAAAGCCGATATTGCCCTCTACCTCCCATCCGGTCGACATGCTGCTCGCCACGGGACGCCCGACCAGCGCGGCGTTCGGCCCCGCCTGTTGCCGTGCCTTCGCGGCGCAGGCATCGCCCGCCGCTGCCGCCGACGCGATCGGACCATGTCCGGGCGTGGCATAGGGTTGACGCCTGGCCTCACGCTCCGCCTGTCTGTCCCTGGCGATGTCGCTGACAATGGCCGCGCCAATCACGTCGCGCGGTGGTGTAACTATCTGGGCATCAATGGGAGCCGCCAGTAAGAACCCCGCCATTATGATGAGTGTCACATTTGCTTTCACGTCCATCTCCTCCCTGTTGACGCCTTCATAGCTTATTTGAACAGCCCGCCCAATATCCCCCGCATCAGCTTGCCTGCTATCCCGCCGCCCGATGTCTTGCGTCGGCTGGACCCGAAAACGGCCTTGCCCAGTTCATTGGCGACCTGCCGGCCGACCGAGGACGCCGCCGATCGTGCTGCGGATTGAACCGCTTGGTCGATGGCGGACGGCTTGGCCGCTTCCCGCGCTGCCGCCTCGCGCTGTTTCGCCTCCAACTTGGCCTGAACGGCAGCGGCCTTGTCCGCTTCCGCCTGCGCCTTGCTTGCAGCGGCGGCGGCGGCCGCAGCCTCGCCTCGCGCCGCCAATATTTCTTCTGCCGACTCCCGATTGACGGCGGCGTCATATTTCCCGTCGCACGGCGAAATCGACTGGATGATCGCCCGTTCCTTCGCGCTCACCGGGCCAAGCCGCGACCGGGGCGGGGCGATCAGCGTGCGCTGCACGATGCCGGGCGACCCATCCGCTTGCAGCAGCGACACCAGCGCCTCGCCCACCTTCAACTCGGTGATCGCGGTTTCCACGTTCAGATCGGGATTGATACGGAACGTCTCCGCCGCCGCGCGGATCGCGCGCTGGTCGCGCGGCGTGAAAGCGCGCAGCGCATGCTGCACCCGGTTGCCCAACTGGCCTGCCACGTCCTGAGGAATGTCTATCGGGTTCTGGGTCACGAAATAGACGCCGACCCCCTTGGACCGGATCAGTCGCACCACCTGCTCGATCTTGTCAGTCAGCGCCTTTGGCGCATCATCGAACAGCAGATGCGCCTCGTCGAAGAAGAAGACCAGCACCGGCTTGTCCGGGTCGCCCACCTCAGGCAGCGTCTCGAACAGTTCGGACAACAGCCACAGCAGGAAGGTCGCATAGAGCTTCGGGCTTTGCATCAACCGGTCAGCGGCCAATATGTTGATATAGCCGCGCCCCTGCTCATCCACCCGCAGCATGTCGTTGATATCCAGCGCAGGCTCGCCGAAGAAATGGTCGCCGCCCTGGGCTTCGAGTTGCAGCAATTGCCGCTGGATCGCGCCGACGCTCGCCTTGGTCACATTGCCATAGCGCGCCGACAGCGTCCCGGCATTGTCCGCGCAATAGGCCAACATCGCCTGCAAATCGCCAAGGTCGAGCAGCAGCAAGCCTTCCTCGTCGGCATAACGGAAGGCGATGGTCAGCACGCCTTCCTGCGTCTCGTTCAGCCCCATCAGGCGCGCCAGCAGCAGCGGCCCCATCTCGCTGATAGTGGTGCGGACCGGATGGCCCTGTTCGCCATAAAGATCCCAGAAGATCGCCGGATTGTCGCTATAGCTATAGTCGGTCAGCCCGATCTCGGCCGCCCGCGCCACCAGCTTGTCGGCATTTTTGAACGTCGGCGAACCCGCCATGGCAATACCCGACAGATCGCCCTTCACGTCGGACAGGAAAACCGGCACGCCCAGCGCGGAAAAACTCTCGGCAATGCCCTGCAACGTCACCGTCTTGCCGGTCCCAGTCGCCCCCGCGATCAGGCCATGGCGGTTGGCGCGGCGCAGGTTGAGCAACTGGCGAACGCCGCCGTCTTTTTCCGGCGCGCCCAGCCCGATGAAAATGCCTTCGCCCATATCGCCCTGCGCCCCCCAAAAAAAACGTCACCCCCGCTTGCGCGGGGATGACGAAAATTACGCTCAGTCAGACCAGTTCCGCAAGCGCGGAAGCGGCTTACTTGTCCCGCAACCGCACGGGCAGGAAGATGGGCGACTGGCCACGACGCAAGACCTGCAACAGGATCGCGCTGCGGTTCTGTGCCGCAACGGCCTTCACCTGCGCGTCCAGGTCCGCCTGGCTGGCGACCGGACGGTTGTTCGCGGTGATGATCACGTCGCCGCGCCGCAACCCCTTGGCTCCCGCGTCGGTCGAACCATCCACGCCGGTAATGACCACGCCGCGCGTATCCGCCGCAATGCCCAACTGCCGGATGATACCCGGCGTCAACGGAATTGCGGAAATGCCGAGCGACTGTTGCGCGGCCTGACCCGGATTTTGCTGCTGCTGGCTGAAATCTTCATCCTGCTGCGGCGCGAAGTTGGTCAGTTCATCCTCGGACGGACGCTCGCCCACGACGGCATTGACCGTCTGGCGCTGGCCATTGCGGATCAGCACGATCGGCACGCGCGAACCGATCGGCTGCGATGCGACGATGGAGGAGAGATTCTGTTCGGGGCTGACTTCCTGGCCCGCGACGCTGACGATGACGTCACCCGCCTTGATGCCGGCCTTCTCGGCGCCCTTGCCTGGCTCGACACCCTGCACGAACTCGCCGCGATTCTTGGCCAGGCCCAGCGATTCGGCCAGATCCTCACCCAGCGGACTGATCTGCACGCCCAGATAGCCGCGTCTGACCGCCTCTCCTTTACGCAACGTCTCGACGATCGGCGCGGCCTGCTCCGAAGGAATCGCAAAGCCGATACCGACATTGCCGCCCGACGGCGACAATATCTGGCTGTTGATGCCGATCACATTGCCGCGCATATCAAACATCGGACCACCGGAGTTGCCCTGGTTGATCGACGCATCGGTCTGGATGAACTTCTCATAGCCGCCGCCGGTATTGCGATGGACAGCCGAAATGATCCCCGCCGTCACCGTACCCGAAAGGGCAAAGGGATTGCCGATCGCGACGACCCAGTCGCCGACCCGCGCCTTGGTGCTGTCGCCAAATTTGACGAAGGGCAGGGGCTTGGGCGAATCGATCTTCAACACCGCCAAGTCGGTCGCGGGATCGCGGCCCACCAGTTTGGCGGTATATTCCGTCTTGTTGGTCAGCGTGACGGTGATCGAGTCCACCGTGGCACCTTCCGCGCCAGCGGACACCACATGGTTGTTGGTAACGATATAGCCGTCAGCCGAAATCAGGAAGCCTGATCCCAGGGACTGGGCTTGCCGCGTCTGCGGCTGGCCGCCCCCCTGGCCGAACAACTGGCCAAAAGGCGTGCCCGCAAAGGGATTTTGCACCTGCACCCGCTGTTTGGTGGAAATGTTGACCACGGCGGGCTGCAACTTCTCAACCATGTCGGCCAGGCTTGCCGGAGCGCCCTGTGGCGCGGCAGCGGTCAGGCCTTCATTCTGTGCGGTCTGGGCGCCGACATTGGAGCTGGTGGTAACGGCAATGGCGGTGCCGCCCAGCAACAGGGCGCCGGTAATGGCATAAGCGTAACGCACTCGTGACGGTCCTCTCATGAACTGCGAAGGGATTGGAAGGCGGGACTTTGACGAAGGCTCAAAATGCGCTGTCCTCCCTTAACCCTCATTGAATGACGCTGGTTCCGTAATGATCTGCGGCAACTCACCGCCGCCCCTGAAATTGTTGCAGGAACTCATTGTTCGGCGACAGGATGATGTTGGTTTCACCGGGCCTGTCGGGCGAGAAAGTATAGCGGTAGCTCTGCATCGCACGATAGAAATCATAGAAGCTGGGATCTTTACCGTAGCTGGCGGCATAGATGCGCGCTGCATTTGCGTCTGCTTCCGCGCGGATGATCTGCGCCTGTTTGGCCCCTTGTGCCCGGATGGTCAGCGCTTCCTGCTCGCGCGCTGTCCGCATACGGGTGAAGGCGCTGTCAAGCGGCGTGCCATCGGGCAGGTCGGCGCGCTTGATCCGCACATCGACGATTTCCGCGCCATATTGGCGCGCGACCCGATCAAGGCCAGCCTCGATATTCTGCATCACCTGGCCCCGCTCCGGGCTGAGCAACGCGGCGAAGGGGCGCTTGCCCAGTTCGTTGCGCAGTGCGGAACCCAGGATCGGACGCAACGCTTCCGACACACGTTCCTCGCTACCGGCGGCGATATACATGCGCAATGGATTGACGATGCGATAGCGGGCAAAGGCATCCACCTGCAGGCGCAGTTGGTCGGTGGACAGCACCTGCTGGCGCTCCATTTCGACCGACAGCACGCGCTTGTCGATCCACACGATCTGATCCACGAAGGGCCAGCGCATGATGACACCAGCGCCCGTGTTGCCGAAGGTTTCGTCCTTGCGATAGCTGTTGATGATCGACTTGGGATCACCGAAGCGGACGATCACGCCCTGCTTGGTTTCAGGTACGATCGCAATGGTGCTGCCCAGGACGATCAGCAGCGCCAGGACGATCAGGGCGAGCGCGACAGGGTTGCGCAGGAATGCGGGCATCACTGGCCTCCCGTGCTGGGGGCGGCTGCCGCCGCCGCATCCGATGCAGCGCGCCGCTTGATTTCAGGCAGGGGCAGATAGGGCGTCACATTGCTTCCTTCGACGATGGTCTTGTCGACGTTCGCCAACACGCCCTCCATCGTTTCATAATACATGCGGCGGCGGGTCACGTCCGGGGCCAGGCGATATTGTTCATACACCTTGTCAAAGGATGCTGCCTCGCCCTGCGCCTTGGCCGTCACCTGCTGGGCGGCCGCACGCGCTTCGTTGAGATAGGTCTGCGCCGTCTGCTGCGCGGCCGACACGGCCTTGAACGCATCGTTGACCGCGGCTGGCGGATCGGCCTGCTTGATCGCGATACCCTGAATACGGATGCCCGACCGATAACCATCCAAAATCTCCTGCATCCGCTGCTCGACCTGCTGTTCGATCGCAGTACGACCCGCGCCCAATGCGTCGTCCAGACTGACGCTGGCCAGCACCGCGCGCATCGCGCTTTCAGCGACTTCGCGCACGGCGGCATCGGGATTGGAGAGCTGAAACAGATAAAGTTCCGGATTGCGGATGTTCCAACGCACCGAATAGGCGAGGTCGATGATGTTCTGGTCGCCGGTCAGCACCAGATTTTCATTTTCCGCCGTGGTCGATCCAACGTCGATGGTCCGAATCTCTTCGACATCGACGATCGTCACGGCTGCGAAAGGGGCAGGCAGGGTCAGGCTGATGCCCGGCGTCAAGGTGCGGCTGTAGCTGCCCAGGAACGTTACGACACCGCGTTCCTGCGGCCCGACACGGTGGAAACTGGTCAATACGAGCCACAAGATGACGAGGATGGCGATCCCGATTGGCCATAGCGCCTTACCATTGGGACTTTGGGGCAGGCCACCAAAACCGCCACCATTGCCGCCGCCCTGACCAAAGCTGTCCCGGCCCCGCCGCAACATTTCCTCGATCGCGGACGGACCCTTCTGCCCGGCCGGGCGTCCCGGTTGGGTCCAGGGATTGCGCGGGCCGCCACCGCCGCCCGCGCCCTTGCCGCCTGATCCGTCATTACTCTCCGGCCCGTCGCTTTTGCCGCCCCAGGGGCCTTGCGCCATGCTCACGATGCCGGGCATCCACCCGAATAATCTTTTCATGTCACCTTCTATAGGAAGGCTGGCCCGCGAAAAACAGTGCCCTTAGGAGCGATTATTTCCTACAGGGCGTCGTCATGACCGATATTGCCGATTTTACCGCCCGCCTGACCGCCCTGACCGATGGCCGCGCCAGCACGCCGCGCGTAAAGGACGGGATCATGACGATCGCCCTGGATGTTGGCGGCCTGTCGCCCGAACGGCGCGACGGCCTCGCCGCTGCGATCCGCGAAGGCGGCCTGACCGTGCCGGGCGTCACCGACGTCCGCATTGCCCAGACAGCGGAACGCAAGCCGCTGCGAATCATCGCCGTGGCGTCGGGCAAGGGTGGGGTGGGCAAATCCACCCTGTCGGCCAATCTTGCCATCGCGCTGCATCGCCTCGGCCACCGGGTCGGATTGGTTGATGCTGACATCTATGGCCCGTCGCAGGCGCGATTGATGGGCAGCGAGGATCAAAAGCCGCAGGCCCGCGAGAAGAAGATGATTCCGGTGGCCGGGACGCTGGGCATTCCGATGCTGTCGATGGCGCATCTGGTCGAACCGGGCAAGGCGCTGGCGTGGCGCGGGCCGATGGTCGGCAATGCCCTGTCGCAACTGATCGATGCGGACTGGGGCGAGACGCAATTGCTGGTGGTCGACATGCCGCCGGGCACCGGCGATATTCAGCTAACCATGGTGCAGAAACATAAGCCTGTCGGCGCGGTCATCGTGTCGACGCCGCAGGATCTGGCGCTGATCGACGCGACCCGCGCGGTCAGCCTGTTTAATCAGGCAGGCGTGCCGATGATCGGCCTGGTCGAGAATATGGCGGGCTATGCCTGCCCCCATTGCGGCGAAATCTCCGACCCGTTCGGCACCGGAGGCGCGGAGACGGCGGCAGGCGACATGGGGATGCCTTTCCTTGGCCGCATCCCGCTCGCCATCGACATTCGCCGCCAGTCCGACGCGGGCGATCCCCCGGCGGCGGGCGAGGGCATCCACGCCGACGCCTTCCGGGCCATCGCGCAGAAGGTGGCCGCGTGGCTCGATGGTGCGGTGTGACTGTCCTACAGCGGGGCAACAGGCTATGATCGGATGTCCGCGCACTATGACTTTGCGATAGGATCAGGGACGCGCAAGATTATGTCGAAATCAGCGGGAAATGTGCGAAGTTAAGCGATCCGTCTCCATCATCGGGAACGTCCCGGTCCTTGGCTCGTCCTAGCTGCATAAGGAGAATTTCCATGCCGCTGACCGCCCCGCAGGACATCGCTACCCTGCTTACCGAAACCCGCACCATCGCGCTGGTCGGCATCTCCGATCGGCCGGAACGGGCCAGCTATCGCGTCATGGCCTTCCTTCAGGACCATGGCTATCGCGTCCTGCCGGTCAATCCACAGATTGCGGGCGAACATGTCCATGGCGAATTTGTCTGGGGCCGCCTGTCCGACATCGGCGAACCGATCGACATGGTGGATATCTTCCGGCGCAGCGATGCCGCCGGTGAGGCGGTGGACGATGCCATCGCCGCCGGCGCAAAGGCCGTCTGGATGCAACTGGATGTTGTCGATGAGGCAGCGGCGGCGCGCGCCGAAGCGGCGGGCCTCAAGGTGGTGATGGACCGCTGCCCCGCAATCGAAATACCCCGTCTCGGCATCGCGCCGGTCAGCGCCGATTAACGCTTTCCACCCGGCCATCGCGCCCCTATCAGTCGCCCATGGCCCGCCCCCCGCGCACAATATCGGACAGCCGCAAGGGCATCGACCGACGCACGCTGCTGGTCGGCGGCGGCGCGGCGGCGGGGTTGCTCATCGCCTGGAGCGTCTGGCCGCGCGAGTACCCGCCCAACCTCAATGCCGGTCCCGGCGAAACGATCGTCAACGCCTTCCTCAAGATCGACCGAACAGGGCAGGTCATCGTCATCGTGCCGCAAGCCGAAACGGGCCAAGGGGTGACGACCGTCCTGCCGCAGATATTGGCCGATGAACTGGGCGCAGACTGGCGCACGGTCGCAGTCCAAAGCGCACCGATCAGCCCGCTCTACGCCAACACCCTGCTGGCGCGCGAATGGCTGGCGAGTGACTGGACGCGCTTGCTGGGCGACGCAGGCGATTGGGCGATCGGCCAATATGCGACGCGCAGCGGCCTGATGCTGACCGGCGGCGGCACATCCGTCCCGATGTTCCATGACGCCTATCGCGATGCCGGTGCGGCGGCGCGCATCCTGCTGTGCAAGGCGGCAGCGGCGCGCTGGTCGGTGCCGTGGGAAAGCTGCGACATTGTAGACGGCCTGGTCTCCGACGGCAGCGAGCGGCGGCTGAAGATCGGCGAGCTGGTCGAGGAAGCGGCACAGTTCGACCTCCCCGCTATCCTTCCGTTGCGGCAGGGGCAGGACGGGCGGCTGGCAGGGCAGGATGTCCCCCGGCTCGACACCCCCTCGAAGATCGACGGCAGCCATAATTTCGCCGCCGACATACGTCTGCCGGACATGGTCCATGCCTCGATCCGGCAAGGACCGATCGGCGACGCGACCCTCGCCGGGCTGGACGAGCGATCGGCAAGCAATGTCACGGGCTTCCTCAAACTCGTCCGCACCGAACGCTGGGTCGCCGCGGTCGCGACCAACTGGTGGGCGGCAAACAAGGCGCTGGACCTTGCCGATCCGGTCTTCACCCTGCGCGGCAAGCCGGTCGATAGCGCTGCAATCGACGCGGCGCTGGAAGCGGCCTTTTCCGGCTCGGCGGGCCGTCGCCTCTATGCACAGGGCGACCTGCTGCCGGTGTTCGAGGGCGCGACCCTCTTGGCCAGCGAATATCGGGTCGAAGCCGGGCTGCACTTGGCGCTCGAACCGCTCTGCGCCACCGCGCGGGTCGGGCCAGACGGCGCGGAAGTCTGGATGGCGACGCAGGCACCCGGCTTGGCGCGTGCCGCCATTGCCGATGCGCTGGGCTTGTCCGAAAGCGCCGTCACTCTTTACCCGCTGCACGCTGGCGGTTCCTTCGGGCGCAAGATGGACTGGGACGTCGGCGTGCAGGCCGCCCTGATCGCGCGCGATATAGGCCGCCCGGTGCAACTGCTCTGGTCGCGGCTGGAGGATGTCGTGCAGGACCGGCCATCTGCGCCGGCGCAAGCGCGCATGGCCGCGAAGATCGGGCGTAACGGCGCGATCGAGGGCTGGCTGGCCAAGGTCGCCGCCCCCTGCGCCATGACGCAGACCTGGGCACGGATCGCCGATGGCGCGCTGCCCCATGACGCAGCAGCACAGGCGGCGGACAAGGCGTCCCGGCTGGCGGTGGCGGGGATGGCCCCGCCTTATGCGATCCCCAACTGGGCGGTGGATCATTATCCTGCCGACGTCGGCCTGGCGCTTGGCTTCACGCGGGGTAACGCGCATCTGTATGGGGCGTTCTTCACCGAGAGTTTCGTCGATGAACTCGCGCACCTCGCGGGGATGGAGGCGATGTCCTTCCGTATCCAGATGCTGGGTGGCAATCCGCGCCTTGCCCATTGCCTGTCGACGGCGGCGGCGATGGGCGGCTGGCAGGGCGGCATAGCAGGCAGCGGGCAGGGGCTTGCCGCGCACGTCATGCAGGGGGGCTATGCCGCCGTGATGGTCGAAGCATCGATGCGCGGCGACCGGCTGAGCGTCAACCGCATGATCGCGGCGGTCGATGTCGGCGATCAGGTCCATCCCGACATTGCCCGGCAGCAGGTCGAAGGCGGCCTGATCTATGGCCTTGCCTTCGCGATGGGGGCGTCCGTGCCCTATGCGCGCGGCCTGCCGACCCGCGCGATCCTGGGCCGGATGAATTTGCCACGCCTCGCCGATATCGGCGAAGTCACGGTCGAACTGATCCGCAGCACAGCATCCCCGGTCGGCGTCAGCGATCTCGCCGCGCCGCTGGTCGCGCCCGCTATCGCCAATGCGTTGTACACATGGACAGGTCAGCGTTTGCGCAACCTTCCGCTATTGGCCACGACATGACCCTGCCCCCCAACCATCCCGCCATTCCGACCCCCAAAGTCGGCGTCCTCCTCATCAACCTCGGCACGCCCGATGCGCCCGACGCCGGATCGGTGCGGCGTTATCTTGGCGAATTCCTGTCCGACCGCCGCGTGGTCGAACTGCCGCCGATCCTGTGGCAGCCGATTCTGCGCGGCATCATCCTGACCACCCGACCCAAGAAATCCGCCCATGCCTATCAACAGGTGTGGACCGATCAGGGATCGCCGCTCGCCTTCCACACCCGCGATACGGCGCTGGCGCTTCAACAGGCGATGGGGCCGGGCGTCACCGTCGATTGGGCCATGCGCTACGGCAATCCGTCGATCGCCTCGCGCCTGTCGGCGATGAAGAAGGCGGGTTGCGACCGTATCCTGCTCGCGCCGCTCTATCCGCAATATAGCGGCGCGACCACAGCGACCGCCAATGATGCGGCCTTCGCGGCGCTCAAGGCGATGCGCTGGCAGCCCGCCATCCGCACCCTGCCGCCCTATCATGACGACTCGGCCTATATCGCCGCGCTCAAGACCGCGATCGACGCGCATGTCGCGGCGCTCGATTTTACCCCGGACGCCATTCTCGCCAGCTTCCATGGTATGCCAGAGCGCACCCTGCATCTGGGTGATCCCTATCATTGCCAGTCGGTCAAGACCGTCCGCCTGCTCCGCGAAGCACTGACGCTGCCGGTCCATATGAGTTTCCAGTCGCGCTTTGGACGGGCAAAATGGCTGGAGCCGGAGACCGAAGCAACCCTTGCCGAATTGGTGCGCGATGGTGTCCGTAATATTGCTGTCGTAACGCCCGGATTTTCGGCTGACTGTCTGGAGACATTGGAAGAAATCGCGTTGCGGGCAAAAGAGGCCTTTTTGTCTGCTGGCGGCGAAAAATTTGCCTATTTACCCTGTCTAAATGCGTCGCCCGACGCTATCACTTTGTATCAGAGGCTGATCGGCCGAGAGCTTTCGGGCTGGATCGACCAGCCCGCTTAGGTAAGAAGAGGATGCGCATATGGCGAGAGTAGCGATCGTGACCGGCGGTACGCGGGGCATTGGCGAGGCGATCAGCCTGGCGTTGCGGGATATGGGATATACCGTTGCGGCCAATTATGGCGGCAATGACGAAAAGGCGAAGGCCTTCACCGACCGCACCGGCATCGCCGCCTTCAAATGGGACGTGGGTGATCATCAGGCCTGCCTCGATGGTTGCGCCGCCGTTGCCGAACAGCTTGGCCCGATCGACATCGTCGTCAACAATGCGGGCATTACGCGTGATGGTGTGTTGGCCAAGATGAGCTTCGACGACTGGAACGAAGTCATGCGCATCAACCTCGGCGGCTGCTTCAACATGGCCAAGGCGACCTTTGGCGGTATGCGCGAGCGCGGCTGGGGCCGGATCGTCAATATCGGGTCGATCAACGGGCAAGCGGGCCAATATGGCCAGGTCAACTATGCCGCCGCCAAGTCGGGCATCCACGGCTTCACCAAGGCGCTGGCGCAGGAAGGGGCCAAGGCGGGCGTTACCGTCAATGCCGTTGCGCCGGGCTATATCGACACCGACATGGTCGCCGCCGTGCCCCCCGCCGTGCTGGAAAAGATCGTCGCCAAGATCCCGGTCGGCCGCCTGGGCCAGGCGAGTGAAATTGCGCGCGGCGTCGCCTTCTTGTGCAGCGAGGATGCGGGCTTCGTGACCGGCACGACCTTGTCGCTCAACGGCGGGCAGCATATGTATTGATGGATAAGGGCGACCCTGTCGAAGGCCCGGACGGGCCGATGGGGTCGCCCTTTGCTCCTCCGGTCAAACGGAGCGTGACGATCGCCGGCCATCAGACCGCGATCAGTTTGGAGCCCATATTCTGGGACGCTCTGCGCCTTGCCGCTCAGCGTGCCGAGCTACCGCTTAATGCCTTGATCGCGCAGATCGACGTGATGCGCATGGCCGCCGCCACCCCCCCCAATCTCGCCAGTGCGATACGTTGCTGGATTTTTGCCACACATTGCATTCAAGATAATAATTAGTCGCAATAGCGTTGACTCTGCGAAGCGTTCGCAATAATCGGTCCCCCAAGCAATAAGGGGGATTGATATCCATGTCGAATAAAGCATCTACGCCATCGTTTCTGGCGCTGTCCTGCGTAGGCGCGATAGCCTTCGCCACCTCGGCGCAAGCGCAGGATGGCGCGATCGGCCCACGGTTGGGCGGCGTGACCGTTACGGACACGGCGCTCGATGAGCCTGCAGTGAAGGTGGAAAAGGCGGAGTCGCCCAAATATGTGCGGCCGCTGCTCGACACGCCGCAGACCATCACCGTGATCGGCAACCAGACCATCCAGAAGCAGAACCTGCTGACGTTGCGCGATGTTTTGTCCACCATTCCGGGCATCACCTTCGGCGCGGGCGAAGGCGGCGGTGGTTATGGCGATAGCATCAATTTGCGCGGACAAAGCGCCAACACCGACATCAGCATCGACGGCGTGCGCGACAGCGCGCAATATAGCCGCACCGACCCGTTTAACATCGAACAGATTGAAGTCACCAACGGGGCCAACTCCGTCTTTGGTGGGTCGGGTGCGATCGGCGGTAACATCAACATCGTCACCAAACGGCCAAAGGGCTATGACGAGACGCTGGTGCAGGCGGGCATCGGCACGTCCGATTATTATCGTGCGACGATCGACAGCAATGTGCGCGTGTCGGACTTCGTCGCGGTGCGCCTCAACGCCATGTATCATGAAAATGACGTCGCGCGCCGCAGCGTCGATCGGTACGAGCGCTGGGGTGTGGCCCCGTCGGTCAAGTTCGGCGTGGACGGCCCGACATCGCTGACCTTGCTTTACACGCATCAGGAAGACGAGAACACGCCGCTCTATGGCGTGCCCTATTACAAGAATGCGCTCTATGACGGCCCGCTGCCGGGCGTCCCCTATAGCGGCTATTATGGCTATAAAAATCTCGATCGGCAGGACCAGGTGATCGACCAGGCCACCGCCATCTTCGATCATCGCTTCAGTGACCTGCTGGCGGTGCGCAACCTGTCGCGTTGGCAGCGGGTCAAACAGAATCTGATCGTCAATCCGCCGCAGGGCACCTATTGCCTCGCCAATGGCCAGACGCCGACGGGCGTGGCCTGTGCCGCTGGGCAGGTTGCAGGCACCTATTATCCCAGCGGTCCACGCGGCGGATATCGCAACTCGGTTAACGACACGCTCTACAACCAGTTGGACTTGAGTTTCACCATTCCCGGTGGCCATTCGCTGGTGCTGGGCACGTCGATGTTGCAGGAGGATTATGCGTTGGATAACGGCAATGTCCTGCGCAATGCGGGCGGCGCGCTGCCCAATCCGGTGCTTGATCCGATCAACATCAGCAATCCCAATGCTGTCTATACCGGGCCAGTCAATGCGATCCGGTCGGGGCATCAGGACGGCGACCTGTTCAACGTCGCGGCCTATGCTTTCGCGGCGGTCAAGATCGTCGAGCAACTGGAGATCAATGGCGGCGTCCGCTGGGAACATAATCGCGCGCGCTTCCGGTCCGACACGATCGCGACCCCGGCGGCGGGCGGTGCCTACACCACGGGCGTATCGCAAAATGCGACCGATGACCTGTTCTCCTACCGCATCGGGCTGGTCTACAAGCCGGTGGAGAATGCAAGTCTGTATGTCGCCTATGGCAACAGCAAGAACCCGACGGCAACGACCGTCAGGTCGGGCTGTGGGCTGGCGGCGACGGCAAATTTCAACAATGACCCCTGCGACGCGAAGCCCGAACAGGCCGTCAATTACGAGATTGGCGGCAAGATCGACCTGTTCGATGCCAAGCTGCAATTGACCGCGTCGCTGTTCCGTAACGAGCGGACCAATTATCGCGTTGCCAGCAACGATCCGCTGATCGGCACCCTGCCGGTCAATGATGGCCGCAACCGGGTGGATGGGGTCACGCTCGGCGCTACGGGCAATATCAGTGATGCCTGGACGATCTTTGCCAACTATACCTATCTGGATACTAAGGTGATCCAGAGCATTTCAGATTATCAGAAATCGCAGGGCATAGTTGATGGCCAGGCGGGCAATCCGATGCTTAACACGCCAAAACATTCGGGTAGCCTGTTCACCACCTATACGCTGCCGTTCGGGTTGGAGCTTGGTTATGGCCTGACCTATCAGGGCAGCTGGTATCTGAGCAATGTCACCGGCGCGCCGATGTACAAGACCGATGACTATCTGGTCCATCGCGCCATGCTGTCTTATCCGATCACGGAAAAGTTTAGCGCCCAGCTCAACGTCCAGAATTTCACCAACGAAAAATATTATACCAGCGTCCGCAACAATGGCTGGGCCAACCCTGGCGAAGGGCGGTCGTGGGTGCTGACGCTGGGTTACAAGCTGTAAGCCTATCCCCATACCCCGGCACGTCCCGGCCGGGGCAGGGCGGGCAGCGATCACTCCAACCTCCTCGGTTCGCTGTCCGCCCGCCTTTTCATCTCCGTATAAGCCGCAATTGATTCGCATTAGGCTTTACGGTATCGACACGTGAACCAAGGACGGGAAGGGAGGCGCTGTCATGTTGCATGCCGCAATTCGGCCGATGGACGATGATATCGTCATGCCTGACCCGCCGGGTGCGTCATGGGTTGCAGCCGTGGTGCCATCCACCCCCGCCATCGCACCGGACCGCTATGGTGCGCGGGCACGGCCGAATATCCTCGCCATCCTTGCCATTCTCTTTGTCCATATCCTGCTGATCGGGGCGCTGGTCCAGATGCGCAGTCATGTGTTGCGGGCGCAGGAAGCGAAATTGACGGTGGTGAACCTCTCTCCGCCACCGCCGCCACCCGCTGCGGAATCGCCACCCCCGCCACCTTCCGCGCCGCAAGTGGTCGCGCCGCCGCCGATCGTGCAGACTCCCGCGCCCATGCCGACGGTTCAGACAACGCCCGAACCAGTGCCCGTCTCGGTGCCCGCGCCCACCATGGCGGTGACGCCCGGCCCGGTCGCGCCTGTCGCCGCGCCGCCTGCGCCGCCCAGCATCGTCCAGGGTGGCGATCTGGGCGCGCAAATGGTGGCGGGCAAATCACCGCGCTACCCGATCGAAAGCCGTCGCAGGCGCGAGCAGGGCACGGTGCTGCTGACGCTGACGCTGGGCCTGGATGGGGCGGTCGAGACGGTTGCTGTCAGCCAGAGCAGCGGCTTTGCCCGGCTCGATGCCGCCGCGCGGGATGCGGTGAAGAACTGGCGCTGGAAACCGATGATCCGCGACGGGCAGCCGGTGCGGGTGCGCGGCGTCGTTGAAATTCCCTTCATCATCCGCACCGACGCTGCGTAACGGATTTTTCGCTTATGTTGATCGCTATTCCCGACCTGCTCGATGCGGCAGGCGTTGCCGCCATCCGGGCGCTGATCGACCCGACGGACTGGGTGGATGGCAATGTGACGTCGGGCCACCAATCGGCACTCGCCAAGCGCAACCTGCAATTGCCCGAAGACTCGCCCGCCGCGCAGCAGGCGGGGCAGGCCATCCTCGATGCGCTCGGCCGCTCGCCGCTGTTTATCGCCGCCGCCCTGCCGCTCAAGATTTTTCCGCCCTTGTTCAACAGCTATGCGGGCGGGCAGGCCTTTGGCGTGCATGTCGACAATGCGGTGCGGATTCAGGCGGGAACGGGTTTTCGTGTGCGATCCGACCTGTCGATGACGGTGTTTCTGGAAGCGCCCGACGCCTATGATGGCGGCGAATTGACGATCGAAACGCATTTCGGGGTGCAGCAGGTGAAGCTGCCTGCGGGCCATGCGGTGCTTTATCCCTCCTCCTCGCTGCATCGGGTCGAGCCGGTGACGCGGGGGCGGCGGGTGGCGAGCTTCTTCTGGCTGCAATCCATGATCCGCGACGATGCGGCGCGGCAGATGCTGTTCGACCTCGACCGCAGCGTGCAGGGCGTCGCGGCCGCGCTGGGCCAGGGCCATGACGAAGTGATCCGGCTGACGGGTGTCTATCACAATCTGCTGCGCCGCTGGGCCGACGCCTGAGGGGCGTTTCGGGCGGGCGGGACGCGCCAGGTGGGTCACAGCGCGAAGTTCACACCGTCGTCGGGCGATTGCACAGCGATTTGCGCCAATCGTATCGCCGAAGCGGTCGCGACGTACCGGGTGCGTACCATCGACGCGACAGTGACGCGGCACACATGCGCCACCTACGCGACGGTGACGCGGCGCGGATGGCGAGCGGATAGGAAGAATGTACGGGGCCGCGTGCGTCATCCCTCAGGATAGACCAGAGAAAATCCTACATTGGAAGGGGCGCTAGGTTTAGGCTGACGAAGGAGGAGTGGCAGGGAACGACCATTTACAGCCATCCGCGACCCTGGTTGCAGACGTTCATTGGAGATTGTTGGGTTCAACCTTCGTTCACCGGGTTCAGGCGCGCGGGAAACAGGTTGCTGCATTTCGGACAGGCTGCCATCAACCAAAAATTATGGGTGGGGGCACGAGTGAAAAAACTGTTAGCAATCATATGTCTTTGCCTCGCTGCCTGCACCCAACAGGGATGGATCGACAGTTTATCCACGCAACAGGAGCAGGCGTTCGTTCTTGATATCGCTGAAAGGCTTCGTGCTGGACAGATTGATCAAATTTCCCAAGGAGCAGAGCCGGAACTGCGACGGCAACTGCCGACCTACATAAAGCAGGTCATGCCAATGCTCGAGCCTGTTCGTGGTACTTTCGGATTGCAGACGGTCAATGTGTTTAACCCTAGCGGTGGTCCCACGACTAAAACCTTCATCCTCCAAGGCGGGTCAAACGATCACTGGGCGATAGTCAGCGTCGTGTTGCGGGGATCGGGCAAATCGATGCAACTCGCAGGGCTTAACGTCACGCCGTTTCGCAGTGATCCGTCTAAGTTGGACGATTTTGAAATCCGTAAGCGCGGTTTCATGGGCTATTTGTGGTTGGCGGCAATGCTAGCGAGCATCAGCATGTGCCTTTGGGCAACCATCCTCATATGGCGACGTCGGTGGCTGCGCCGCAGGTGGCTGTGGACCTTAGGCAGCCTTTTCGGTTTCGCTGGTTTCGGCCTGAATTGGTCGACAGGAGCATGGGCGATCCTTTTCGTGAATGTTTCTTTTCTCGGAGCGCAAGCGACCAAGATGGGGCCTTATGCACCTTGGATTCTGAGCTTTGGTATCCCTGTGGTGGCGTTGATTGTCATTGTACGGTGGTATCGCGGTGACCACTAAGCGGATGTTCGCAGTCCTAGCTGCCAATTAGCAAGCGCTCGGCAAGGGAATGTCCGCTAAACTCCTGTCTATTCCGCGAAGCAGTCCGTCGCCTAACTACCCTTACCGTCACCCCAGCGAAAGCTGGGGTCTCAGGAGATAGCGCGATGGCGTTGCGACCAGTGCGAAGCCCCATGGTTCCACGCCTCCGCCTGAGATGCCAGCGTTCGCTGGCATGACGGTTAATATGTGTACCCGCTTTTGCAGGACTATGTGCAGCTACCGACCGCTCGCCCCCACCCAAATGCGTAGATCACCTGCGACTACCCCTTGGTCGCGAACGCGCTGTATCGGTTACGCCAGGCGGCCACTTCTTCCTTCAAATGACCCGGCGCCGGGCCTGCTGACAGGACGAGGGCGGCAACTTCGTTGTCCGGGTGCATCAGCATCTTCTTCGACCCGTCGCTGAACCATACGGGTATCAGTTGGTCGCACAGGGCGTCGAGGATGGTGGCGGCCATGCCATTGGTGATCGCGTCGCTGCCCGGCTCCATGCGGACCATGATCGAGACGCCTTCGAAGCAGTTGCGCGGTTCGCGGACGAAATCGAGCGACACCAGGATGCCGGATCGGTCCGGGCGCGCCGCATCGGGGAGGCGCGCGACCCTGCGCCAGGCGCAAAACCAGGTCCGGCAGATGTGCGGGCGTTCGGCATGAACGCTGCACCCCTGCGCGCCCAAGTGGACGCAGGGGATGCCGGGCGGCTTCTGGAAATCAGGCGTGTCCACCGTGAGGATGGTGCAGCAGGCCGTGCAATCGCCGCAGGCGCGATTCGGCAGGACTGGCCCCAGCAGGGTGGTTTCCAGATCAGTCTCTGATTGCATCCGGGCCGGGGTGCCTCGGCTGTGCCGGGAATGCAAGCGGGATGCGTTCGTGTGACGCGACTTGCGGAGGTGATGAACCCCTCGCCCAGCTTCGACTACAGCCGGATGACTTGAAGCCGGATCGTCATTGCGAGCGCAGCGAAGCAATCCATCGGCACCACAATGGATTGCTTCGCTGCGCTCGCAATGACGAAAAGGGGTAGCCTCAAGTCATCCGGCTCTAGGCAGCAAGCTGCCAGTCTGCGCAGTCCTCTCCCCGCCGGGGAGAGGGGTAATTCATCAGCCCGCAAACCTTACCTAGCGCGGTGCGTGATCACTCCAGCATCGCGGCCAGTTTCGGCGTCATATATTCCTGCGCGCCGGTGTCGGTGCGTAGGACCAGGCGGGCGGGCAGGGCGTGGCGGGTGGCGAGCGCCATGCCCTTGGACGGGCCGAGGATGGTGATGGCGGTGGCCCAGGCGTCGGCGTGCATCGCGCTGTCGTGCAGGACGGTGACCGAGGCGACGCCGGTTGCGATGGGGGTGCCGCTGGCCGGGTCGATGCTGTGCGAGAGGCGGCGGCCATCTTCCAGGCGGTAGCGGCGATAGTCGCCAGATGTGGCGACCGACAGGCCGGACAGGGCGACGCGCAGGACCGGGATTGCGAGGTCCGGGGGCGATTCGACATCGACCCACCAGGGCTGGATGTCGGGCTTGATGCCTTCGCCGCGCAGTTCGCCGCCGATTTCGATGAGGAAGTTGGCGAGGCCCATGGCGCGCAGGCGGGCGGCGACGGCATCGACGGCGAAGCCCTTGGCGATGCCGGAGAAGTCGAGCGCTACGGGCGCGTGGCGACGGGCCTGTTCGCCGTCGATCTCGATTGCCTGCCAGCGCGGTGTGGATGGCGCGGCATCGGGGCGGGGGAGGATGGCGGGGCCGAAGCCCCATTGGTCGACCGGATGGCCGATGGCAGGATCGAACGCGCCGTCCGACAGCCGGGCCATCGCGAGGCCTGCGCGCAGGACGGTCAGCATGTCGGCGGGGAGCGGCATCCAGGTGCCGACGGGCGCGCGGTTGAAGCGGCTGATGACCGAGTCCGGCTCCCAATTGCTCATCTGCGCGATGATGCGGGCCAGCACGGCTTCGATCTCCGCCGTGCAGTCAGCGGGCGGATCGACGATATGGGCCGACCAACTGGTGCCCATGGTCGGGCCGCCGAGCGTCGTGACGCGGCCCGCCCGCTGTCGCCCGACGAACAGGTCGGGCGACAGGCCGGGCGGGATGGCGATGCGGATGCCGGTCGTCAGGGGGCCAGCACTTCCAGCGTCGAGACATAGGCGGCGCGGCGCTGCGGCGGGCCAGCGGGACGCGTCGGGGGGGTGGGCGCTGCGCCGGGGGCACCTGCGCCTGGGCCGCCCATGCCGCCGGGGCCGCCTTCGCGCCCGCCGCCGATGCTGGCGTTCACCCAGTACATGCCGGGTTCCGGCCAGGTGACGACGACCTTGCCATCCTTGTCGGCGGTCAGGTCCATCTGGCCCAGCGCGTCGCGATAGCGGATGCCGCCGGGGATGACGGTGACCTTGAGGTCGGCCGCAGGCTTGCCGTCGAGCAGGAACTGGAAGGTCGCCGCTTCGCCCGACACCAGATCATTGGGATGGGTGACGGGGACCATTTCGATGCCGGTGCCGGTGGGTTTGAAGATGGTCGTGGTCGGCGCGCCCAATGTCACGAAAATCTCATTGCGGTTCGACATTTCGGCGGTCTGCACATCGGTCGCGCCAGCCGGGATGACGCTGGCCAGCTTGTCCTTGGTCGTGCCGCGCGGCAGGCGTTCCTGTTTGCCGTTCAGCCTATAACTGCCCATCACGCCGGTCGAGACATTGGCGATGCGATAGGTGCCGGGCTTGGTCAGATGCACGTCGAAGGTCGAGCGATAGCGGCCCTTGGCCGCGTTTTCGATCTTGCCGGTGCTGCCGTCCGGTTCGGTCACGGCGATGCCGTCGGTCGGCATCGGGAAATGTTCGAAGTAGAAAACGTCATTGGAGATGGCGGCGTCCACCGTCACCCAGCTGTCGTCGCCCGACAGTGTTGTGGAGGATGGCAGCATCCATTGGCGATGGGCCTGCGCGGTTGCGGGCAGCATCAGGGCGGCAAGCGCGCCCGCGATCAGATATGTGGCTTTCATGGTCCAGTCCCCTTTATTTGCCGAAGGTGAGGGCGACGGCGCCCAGTTCAGTGCTGCCCTGCGCCTTGACGGTCGCGCCGGGCTTTGGCGGCCAGACGAAGGGCAGGCGGACGACTTCGCGGCCGCCGACTTCGCGCGCGGCTTCGATGAAGAGCGTGTAGTTGCCGGGACCAAGGCTCCCAAGCGGGCCTTTGCCTGCGGTGAAGCTGAGCTTATGGTCGCCGGGTGCCTTGGTCGCGCCGGTGACGCCATCGGCGGGGAGTTTGAGCGCGCGGCCGGAGGCGCGCCACCATTGGCGCACGTCGCGCAGCCATTTGGTGCCCTCGCCATTCTTCATGTCATAATCATACCAGACCGACAGGCTGCGCGGGGCCGCGCCCTCCTTTTCGATCCAGATGGCGACATAGGGGCGGTGATATTCGGCGACCGAGAGGCGCGGAATGGCGACCGACAGATTGAGCGTCTGTGCGGTGGCGGGTGCGGCGACCGTAGCCGCCGCGCCGAGGGCAGCCGTGCCGGTCAGGGCCAGGCGGTAGCGGATCTGCATGGATAGTCCCCCTTAATGAATGAAGATGATGGCGAGGATGGCGGGCAGGGCGAGGCCCGCGGCGACCAGCGGCCAGGTGGAAGGCCGCTTCTTGGCATGAAGCTGGAGCAGGACGAGGCCGGTCAGCGCGAACAGGAAGCAGGCGACCGAGAAAATGTCGATGAACCATTTCCACACGGTCCCGGCATTGCGGCCCTTGTGCAGGTCATTGAGGTAGCTGATCCAGCCACGGCTGGTCGCTTCGCTGGTGACGGTGCCGTCGGTGCGGTCGATCGAGACCCAGCCGTCGCCGCCGGGGCGGGGCAGGGCGAGGTAGATTTCATCGGCAGACCATTCCGCCTCGCCGGTGCCGCGCTGGCCCACGGCCTGCTCGATCCAGGCGGCGACGGGGGCGGGCAGGGGTTTCTTGGCGTCGGGCTGATCGTCGGGCGCGATCTGGGCGCGCAGGTTGGCGGGCAGGGTCGCCGCTTTTTCGACCGTCTGCGGCGATCCTTCGATATCGGCGGCGTGGTTGAGCGTGATGCCGGTGAAGGCGAAGAGCAGCAGGCCGATGAGGCTGATCGCCGAGCTGACCCAATGCCAGGTGTGCAATTGCTTGAGCCAGAACGCCTTGGCGCTCTTTTTCTTTTGCGAAGGGATGCGGGCGGTTCCGTGCATCGGGATGGGGACTGGTCCTGCTGAGATGAGGATGATCGCATATCGCGAACGACTCTCAATTGCAAACGAGTCGCAGGAAGAAAGTGTAACAAAGTGTGGCAGCAGCGCCGCAGGTCAGTCAGTTGCATATTGAGACTATTGACCTGTCGCTACGGCGCGCCTAGCTGCTTGACCGACGGCATACGGAAGAACGATCACCGAGACGTCGTGGTTTGGGGTCGGCTCCGCTCATGGGAGAGCGAGTAAGCGCCGTTATCAGGGAAAATATTATGCTGCTGTCGGGCGTCGCCGCAGGAATGATGATGATCGGGACGCAGGCCGGGGCCGCGCCGCAATTGCCGGTCGAGCCGGTGGTGGAAACGGTGCCGGCCGCGCCGCCTGCGCAGCCGGAGGATGAGGTCCAGGATATCGTCGTAACCGGCGACCGCACGCCGCCCAGGGGCGATCCGCTGGAACAGCTCAACGCCCAGAGCTTCGAGGCCGTGCAGTCGGTGGACAAGAATGTCGTCGGCCCGGTGGCCAAGGCCTATAATAAGGGCCTGCCGCGTCCGGCGCGCAAGGGATTGCGCAACTTCTTTTCCAATCTGCAAGAGCCGGTGGTGTTTGCGGCCTATCTGCTGCAACTCAAGCCCGGCAAGGCGGCGGAGACGGCGGGGCGGTTCGCGATCAATTCGACGCTGGGCTTTGTCGGCCTGTTCGACGTGGCCAAGCGCAAGCCCTTCCATCTGCCCTATCGGCCCAATGGCCTGGCCAATACGCTGGGTTTTTACGGGGTCGGGCCGGGGCCATATATGTATCTGCCGGTGATCGGGCCGACGACGCTGCGTGATCTCGTCGGCTATGGCGTCGATGGCATCGTGACGCCCTTCGTGCTGGGCAAGCCGTTCAACCAGGCGGCCTATGTCATTCCCGCCAACATCCTGCGCCAATTGGGTGAACGCGCCGCATTCGACGAACGGATCACCGATATCCGGGCGCAGGAAGACCCCTATGGCACCTATCGCGACCTGTATCTCAAGCAGCGCAAGGCGGAGATTGAGGCGCTGCACGGGCGCGTGAGCGATGAGCCGGTCGTGCCGATGTATGGGCCGGGCCTGGGCGTGCCGCGCAAGGCTAAGGATGCCAGTGGGGTGCCCGATAGCGCGCCGCTGCCGGAAACAGCCCCGGAATGATCGACGGGGTCATGTCCGCCTTGCGGCCATGACCCCGTCATCGGTTCAGCGTCCCAGCAGGCCGCGCGCCTGGCCCGCAATCTCCGCGAGCATCGCGACATTGGGGCTGGCGGCGGCCTTGGCACGCTGGACCAGGGTGCGGAACTGGCGGACGCGGTCGCCCTTCTTCTGCAGCCAGCTTTCGACATGGGCGGCAACGTCGCTGGCGTCGCAATTCGCCGTGCATTGCGCCAGGAAGTCGAGCCGGACCTGTTGCATGTCGCGGGCGACGCCGGAGATGAGCAGCCGTTCCCACGGATCGGTCGGTTCCATGCGGGCGGCGGCGGACTGGACCCAGTCGATGCCGACCGCTTCGCCCAGATGGGTGAAGGCGCGGGTCAAGGCGACTTCGCTCACCTCCATCCGCCGGGCGAGCGCGGCAATGCCGACGGCACCGTCAAGTTTGAACAGGCCAGCGGCGCGATGGACGAGGGTTTCCGGCGCGCCGAGGCCAAGCAGGCGATCGGTCACGGCCTGGGTGCGCCGTTGCGCCTCGCAGGTGAGCAGATCGTCGACCTGCGCAGCGAGGCTGTCAACGCCCGTGGACAGAAGATCGAGGCCAGCGGTTGGCAGCGTGCCCGAAGGCAGGCTGCGCAGAATATCGGCAATCTGCGCCCGCATACCGCCCGCAATGTCGCCGAACAGGGCGAGGCGGGCATCCTCCGACATATGCGCCGCGTCAATATCCGCCCAGAGCGTGCGGATATCGTAGAGCCGCTCTGCAATGAGGAAGGCGCTGGCGAGGTCGGCGAGCGAGCAGCCCTCTTCCTCGGCCAGTTCGAACGGATGGATGATGCCCAGGCGATTGACGATGCGGTTGGCGACCTTGGTCGCGATAATCTCCTTGCGCAGGGCATGGGCGGCGATCGCATCGGCTTCCTGATCCTGCATCGCCGGGGGGAAGGCCGCCATCAATTCGGTGTCCATGCCCGGATCGCTGGCGAGGTCGCCATGTTCGATCGCGTCCTGCAAGGCCAGCTTGGCGGTCGAGAGCAAAACGGCAAGTTCGGGACGGGTGAAGCCCTGGCCATCCTGTCCGCGCCGCAACAACTGATCATTGGCGGCCAGCCCCTCAACAGCGCGGTCGAGCCGCCCTGTTTCCTCGAATGTTTCGATCAGCCGCACATAGCTGGCGAGGTCGGCTGCACCGCCACTTTCCGCGATCGAGAGGCCAAGCGCCTGCAGCCGGTTATCCTCCAGCACCAGGTCGCCGACCGCGTTGGTCATGCTTTCCAGCAGGGCGTTGCGTGCTTCGAAGGACAGCCGCTCTTCGGCCATTTCCTTGTTCAGCGCGATCTTGATATTGACTTCATTATCCGAGCAATCGACGCCCGCGCTATTGTCGATGAAGTCGGTGTTGATGCGTCCGCCATTGAGGGAATAGGCAATGCGACCGGCCTGGGTGATGCCCAGATTAGCCCCTTCGCCCACCACCTTGACGCGCAATTGTTCGGCATTGACGCGCAGGCGGTCGTTGGCGGGATCGCCCACGTCGCTGTGGCTCTGGGCCGTCGCCTTGACATAGGTGCCGATGCCGCCGAACCACAGGAGGTCGGCGGGTGCCTTGAGAATGGCGGAGATGAGCGCGCCCGGCTCCATCTCGGTTTCGGTCACGCCAAGGATCTGCTGGATTTCCGGGGTCAGCGGGATACGCTTGAGCGCGCGGGAAAAGACGCCGCCGCCCTGCGAAATGAGCGCCTTGTCATAATCCTCCCAGCTCGACCGGGGCAGTTGGAACAGCCGGTTGCGCTCTTCCCAGCTTTTGGCGGGATCGGGCGCGGGGTCGAAGAAGATGTGGCGATGATCGAAGGCGGCGACCAGCTTGATGGCTTTCGACAGCAACATGCCATTGCCGAACACATCGCCCGACATGTCGCCGCAACCGACGACGGTGACGGACTCGCTTTGGACATCGACGCCCATCTCGGCGAAGTGGCGCTGGACCGAGAGCCATGCGCCGCGCGCGGTGATGCCCATCGCCTTATGGTCGTACCCATTGGAACCGCCGCTGGCGAAAGCGTCGCCCAGCCAGAATTTGCGGTCGAGCGCGATGGCGTTCGCGACATCGGAGAAGGTCGCCGTGCCCTTGTCGGCCGCAACGACGAAATAGGGATCGTCGCCATCGCGCACGACCACTTTGGTCGGGTGGCGGACATGGTCATTGACGATATTGTCGGTGACCGACAGCAGCGCGCGGATGAAGATGCGATAGCTTTCCGTGCCTTCGGCGAGCCAGGCGTCGCGATCGACCTGCGGGTTGGGCAGATGTTTGGGGTAGAAGCCGCCCTTCGCGCCCGTTGGCACGATGACGGCATTCTTGACGCGCTGCGCCTTCATCAGGCCCAATATCTCGGTGCGGAAATCGTCGCGTCGGTCGGACCAGCGCAGCCCGCCGCGCGCGACCGGACCCGCGCGCAGATGAATGCCCTCGACGCGCGGCGAATAGACCCAGATTTCGCGCCAGGGGAGCGGGGCGGGGAGGCCGGGAATCTGGGCGCTGTCGAGCTTGAATGCCAGCGCTTCGGTGGCGGCATCGCTGTAGAAATTGGTGCGCAGCGTCGCGGTGATGACGGCGCGCAGCAGGCGCAGCACGCGATCCTCGTCAATCGCGGTGACGGCTTCGAGACCGGCGTCGATTTCCGCCTGGGCAGCGGCGATCCGCTCTTCCGCGCCATCGCGGCCGACCGGGTCGTGCAAGGCCTGGAACAGATTGGCCAAGCTGGCGGTGACCCCCTGCGCGCGGCGCAGCGTGTCGGCAAAGGTGGCCATGCCATAAGCCATGCCGGTCTGGCGCAGATAGCGGAACAGCGCGCGGAACAGGACGACCGAGCGCGGGGCGAGCGCGGCGGTGACGATCAGTTCGTTGAACCGATCATTTTCCGCGCGCCCTTCCAGCACCTGGGCAATGGCTTCGGTGACAATGGTTGCGCGGTCCACGACGGCCTGCGCATCGCCGCCTGCGGGCAGTTCCAGCACGAAGCGCTGGACATTGCCCAGCTTGCCGCCATCCAGCGCCGTCGTCATTTCCTCGATCACGCGGAAGCCGAAATTCTCGAATGCCGGGACGACTTCGGACAGCGCAATGCCATGATGGCTGTAGAGTTTGAGCCGCAGCCGTTCGGCGCAATCTTCGGGATTGCGATAGATGCGGATCGACTTGTCACCCGGCCCCGACAGGCCGTGGATCAGGCGAATGTCGATCGCCGCTTCATCAGGCCCTGCGCCATTACGATAGACCATGGGGAATCCGCCCGCATAGCGTTGCGCCAGCGCGGCGGCGCGACCGGCATCCTCGGTCTTGGCCAGCGCTTCCTCGACGGCCGGTGCCCAGCCGCGCACCATCTGCTTGAGGTGGCGATCCAGCAGCGTGTCGTCGGGAATGATGCCGCCTTCGCGCAGGTCGAGCGTGATGCGCAGCAAAGCGAGGCCGCCTTCTTCCAGCGCGATCGACCAGCTCAGCACCGGCGCATTGGCGGCCATGGAAAGCATTTCCTGCACGGAAAAACGGCGCGCGGTCGAGACTTCGTCACGCGGCAGCCAGACGAAGGCGTAGAGATGGCGGGCGAGCGGGCTGCTCGCCAGCGCAAGCTTTGGCCGGGGGCGATCGGTCAGCGACATGAAGGTCAGCGCCAGCCGCTCCAGCGTGTCGCGATCGAAGCCGATGAGGATGTCGTGGGGCAGGGCGGTCAGGGCATGGACCAGCGTCTTGCCGGCATGACCCTGCGGGTCGAAATCGAACTTGTCCATCAGCGCGGACAGGGCAGAACGCAGCACCGGCACCTTGTCGGGCGTCGCCGACAGGCCCGAACTGGTCCACATGCCCGCATGAATGGACAGCGCCTTGACCTCCTTGCCCTCCCGCACGGGCACGATGACGAGATCGAGCAGCACCAGGCGATGCACGCGCGACAGGCGGTTGGACTTGATGATGAGCGGGTTGCGCTTGCCCTCCTCGAACCAGGTGAAGGCGGCTTCGAGCGAGGCGGGGGCGATCAGTGGCTTGTCATTGCGCGAGCAGATACCGCTTTGTGCGCTCCGGCTGCCGTCGCGGTGAATGACTTCGTGGCCGGTCAGGGTGAAATGGCGCGCGAGGAACCAGCGCAGCAGCGCCGCGCCTTCTTCATCGGGGACCGCGTCGGCATCGGCCTGCATCGCCGCCTGCATCGGTGCCCAGTCAGCGACGGCGGCGCGCACATCGGCCAGCGTTTCGGCCAGCGCCTTTTCGAGCGCGCGGCGGGCCTTCGCGTCGGCCCGGTCCGCCTCGATATAAATCATCGATTCGCGGCGGGCGCCAGGCGCATCATCGTCCAGGATCGCGGCGAGCGCGCCGTCGCCGTCGCGGGTGATGGACAGGATGGGATGGAGCAGCCGGTGGATGGTGATGTCGGCGGCGGCCAGCGCATTGGCGATCGAATCGACCAGGAAGGGCATGTCGTCATTGACGAGGGCGATCCGCATATAGCGGCCGGTCGCGCCTTCCCCCAATGTTTCGATGGCGATGACCGGCTGTCCCGGCTGGCGCGCATGGGCGGTGCGGCCGACGAACGTAGCGGCGGCGGTCAGCGCCGCTTCATCAAAGCCTTCCCGCTCGCCCGGCAGCGCGCCGCGCGCCAGCGCCGTTTCCAGCGCCTGACGGATACCCGTATCGACTTCCTTGGTCTTCGCGTCAGCCAGCGTCGTCATTCGCTACCTCTCACCAGCGGGTGCATTCCCGCTTTCATGGAACGGAGGAGAGGCTGGACGCCGCCATGCGACTCCCCGGCTTTAAGATCGCCTATATGCCTCCGCCTTGAAGGAGGCTCAACCCAGGCTATGGAATAAAGTTTCTGAAAATTGAAATAATATGATGATGTGTCATCCGGTCCGCCGCTTCATATCGACACGAGACTATCGGCCCGGCGCACTGGCATGTCGAGGCGGTTCCGCCATGGGGCGAAACTATTTTCGTGCGAGTTGAGGCGAGTAAGCGCGCGACTATGCCGTCTCGTCCGGTCGGGCTGCCAGATCAGCGCGCGGCGGCGACGATGACTTTCTGGCCGAGATCGGAATCCTGCGGCAGCGCCGCGACCAGGGCGAGTGAGCCGTCGGCTTCGCGCCGGGCGATGACGACGGCCAGGCCATCGGCATCCGTGGCGATGGCGTCGGCGGGCAATGCGCTCGCCGCCTGCATCGCGATGCGGGCCTTCTGGCGGCGGTCGGGGAGCGGCGGCGCTTCGGCGCGGCGCAGGGCGCGTTCATCGCGGACCAGGGCCTTGAGGCCGCCTGTATAATGGGAGAGATAGTCGGCAAGCGACCCGACCCCCAGGCCCGTCGCCCAGCCATGATCGAGCGCGGTCGCATATTCAGTGATCCGCGTCTTGTCGTAGCCTGCGCCAAAGACCAGCTTGATGATCGCGGTCATCGGGCTGCGCGCCTGCACCTTGAGGCCGTAATCCGCCAGCAGTGCGGCATAATCGTCCGGGCGGGCCTTTGCCACCAAGGCGAAATCATAGGCGAGGCCGATCGCGCGATAGAGGGCGGCATGGCTGCGCGCTTCGCTGACGCGAACCCGCTCCGCGCCATCACGGGCGAGCGCCAGCCAGTCGGCGAGCGGCGCTTCTTCGTCGGGCGCTTCCATGCCGGCCAGGTCGAGCGGTTCATCCTCCGCTTCTGCCTGCGTGGGCGCGCGCTCTGGCGTGGCATCAGCGGACGGGCCATCGGCCCAGATCGCCGTCGTCGGGCCAGCCAGTGGTGCCGCGCGCAATGCTGCGCTGACTTCCTCTTCCAGCGCGGCGCGCATCTGGCGGTTTGCCAGCTCTTTCCAGTTGATGACGCCAAAGACGAAATCAATCGTCTCGTCATCGGACGAAAAGGGCATTAATATGCCGCGATATAATATATCGGCGCCGCGCTGGTTGACGAATTCGGCCTCGAAGCCGATCGGCGCGGCATTGGCGATGATCTGGAGATAATGGTCGGTCAGCCGCGACACGAGCGAGCGGGCGGGGACATCGTCAATATAGGTGATCGCGCCTTCGATTTCGCACTCCTGCCGCAAGGCCGTGCCGAGATAGACGACGGACGGATTGTCCAGCCCCGTGCTGAAATCGAGCAGGATGCTGTAGGGTCCGAAATCGTCCAGTTCGTCAGGCGACAGATCCTCGATCGAGGGAAGCGCGCGATCGCCCAGCAGTGAGGCCCAATAATTATAGGCGCGCACCTGCATCCGCCGCTCGTCGGACACCACCGTCAGCGGCGCGTCAATGGCGGCATCGTCGCTATGGTTGACGTCGTCCCGGTCGTTGGCGACATCAAGCCCCCATAGAGTATCCATTCGGCCTGTCCCTAAAACAGATAAAAGCGCTTCATCTGGGACTCGACAGTGGCAGCGGATGGTAAATTTGGCGTGAAGATGTGGGCGGATATGCGCTTTCGATGAAAAGCCCGCTTGTCCTGCGCCCCAACCGCTGTTATCTGCCCGCCGCAAGCCGCTTTAGCTCAGTTGGTAGAGCATCGCATTCGTAATGCGGGGGTCACAGGTTCGAGTCCTGTAAGCGGCACCAGTCCTTTGGTCTTGATGGCCAGGATATTCCCTGTGGAAGCGCGTAGATATGGGCCCCGCGTGGATTTTTCCAGGCGGTCGCGCCTTGGGGCATGAGAGGTGCGGGACCGCAATCTCGGCTCGATTTTTGCCGGATGACGGGCGGCATCACGCTATTGACAGGATGAAGCGAATTTATGCGAGGATATAGGGAACCCGGTTTTCAGGACAGGGTCGCCGCCGCCAAGGACGCCAAGACCAAGGCGCTGGAAAAATTGCGTGCCAAGCCGCCAGTCGACGAGGCGGAGCAGGCCGAAAAGCTGGCCAAGCGTCTGGAGAAGGAAGCGGCTGCACGGGAGCGCCGCGAAGCCACCCTGCGCGCGCGACAGGAGGCCGATCTCGCCCGGAAAGCGGAACGCGAGCAGGCGGCCGTTGCGGCCAAGCCGGCCCCTGTCGCGAGCGAGGCCGAGCGTAAGGCAGCGCGGGACGCGCGCTACGCCGCACGCAAGGCGCGCAAATAAGACGGAATCAAAAAAGGCGGCGGGCTATGGATGGCCGCCGCCTTTTCTTGCGGACCTGTCAGCTACTGTGACGCTGCTTGCCGAATGTCGTGTCGAGACGCGACGTCACCTTTGACAGGGCGCCGGTAACGGCCTCTTCGACGCGGCGCGCACGATGCGACGCAGAAAGCGGCTGTTGACCCGCCGGACGCACTTCGATCATGGCTTCCAGGCCGTCTTCGGTCTGCGTGTCCGGTCCGTCATGATCGCGCAAATGCACTTCGACGCGCGTAAGGCGCGATGCGAAGCGGTCCAGGCGCTCACGCACCCTGGTTTCCGTGTCGCCGATCGCGTCAGCCCCGATCTTTACGGCATTATCGCTGTTAACCTGAACCTGCATCAACGTACCTTCCTGCTGCGTTCCAGAACGGGGCGATGGCCTTCTGCGTTGAAGGCACCATCGACCGGGGCGTTAGGGTTTACGCCGCGAATGGCACCTTCATTTGGCGTGTCGGTCTGGTGCCGCAGATATTCGCGCTGATCCTCCGGCGTGGGTTTATGCTTTTCGTCGGCCATTAGCGCTTCTCCTCATGATGGTACATGAAGAGCTAACGGGTCAGACCGAAGGTGGTTCCTGATGGATGGTTGGTCGCGTCACAGCCCGATCAGTGCCGCCGCGCCGCCGCCATCGCCAGATGAGCGAGACGCGCCATGCCAGATGCACGGCCGCGAAAGCCAGAATGCTCGACAGGGTCGCAAACACCAGCAGTCCGACGAAGGTGGAAAGCGACGTCGCGCTGAGCGATGTCCAGATGCCCGTGGGCTGCGCGGCCGCTATGGTCTGTGCCGCCCTGGCACCGCCGACAAGATCCAGCAGGAAAGTGCCGGTGCGATAGGCCGCATAATAAATGGGGGGGAAGGTCAGTGGGTTGGTGATCAGCGTTGCCGCGCTGGCGATCAATATATTGGCGCGGATGGACGCGGCGAACAGCACGGCCAGAATGATCTGGCCAATGGGAAGAATGAATCCCACGAACAGGCCCAAGGCCAGCCCGCGCGCGATGCTGCGCCGGTTGAATTGCCAGATCGTGGCCGGAGCCAGGCGGGATGCGACGGGCGCAAGCCAGCGGCTCTTTAGCAGCACGTCCCTGTCGGGCGCCCGTTCGATGAACCATTTCCGCATGTGACGTCCATATACTCTATCGCGGGAAAGCAACCAGCTTTTCATAGCAAGGCGGACCTTGCTCTTTGCTTAAATCTTCTGCCGTCGCCTTTGGCGATTGTGGACAAGCTTCACTCTTCCGCACGGGCTGCCAAGGCGGCTATGGAGGGGGCATGATCGACCTTGAGACCCTTTCCGACGCCGATGCCGCCAACCGCCTGATGCGCTTGGCGCGCGAGGTGGCGAAGCATAATCGGCTCTATCATGACGCGGATGCGCCGGAGATTAGCGATGCGGCCTATGATGCGCTGATTGCCGAGAATAACGCCCTTGAAGCGGCGTTTCCGCATCTGGTGCGGGCTGATTCGCCCAATGCCCAGGTCGGGGCTGCGCCAACGTCGACGCTCAAGAAAGTGGCGCATGCGCAGCGGATGATGAGCCTCGATAATGGCTTTGCGGATGCGGATATCGGCGAATTTATCGCGCGGGTGCGGCGCTTTCTGGCGTTGGCGGAGGATGCGCCGGTGGCGCTGACGGCCGAGCCGAAGATTGACGGCCTGTCCTGCTCGTTGCGGTACGAGAAGGGCGAACTGGTGCTGGCCGCGACGCGGGGCGATGGGACGACAGGCGAGGATGTGACCGCCAACGTCCGCACAATCCCTGATATTCCTCAAAAACTTTCACCCCTCCCCTTCAGGGGAGGGGCCGGGGGTGGGGGCTTGCCCCCCAAGCTTCTCCAGGAGGATGGCCCCCACCCCAACCCCTCCCCTAAAGGGGAGGGGCTTTATGCCGTGCCCGACCTGTTCGAGGTGCGAGGCGAGGTCTATATGGCCAAGGCGGATTTTACCGCGCTCAACGCCCGGCTGATGGCTGAGGCGGACGAGCCGGAGAAGGCGCGGCAGTTTGCCAATCCGCGCAATGCCGCGGCTGGGTCTCTGCGGCAGAAGGATGCGAGCGTGACCGCCAGCCGTCCCTTGCGTTTCCTCGCCCATGGCTGGGGCGCGCATAGCGATTTGCCCGCCGACACGCAGCTTGGCGTGATGCAGGCGATTGCGGCCTGGGGATTGCCGGTGTCTGACATGCTGGTGCGGGTCGAGACGCTTGAGGCGCTGCTGGCTCATTATCGCGGGATCGAGCGGGCGCGGGCGGACCTGCCGTTCGATATTGACGGGGTGGTGTATAAGGTCGACCGGCTCGATTGGCAGCAGCGGCTGGGCTTTGTGGCGAAAGCGCCGCGCTGGGCGATCGCCCATAAATTCCCGGCCGAACGGGCGCAGACGACGCTGGAGGCGATCGATATCCAGGTCGGGCGCACCGGCAAACTGACGCCGGTGGGGCGGCTGACCCCGGTGACGGTCGGCGGCGTGGTGGTGTCCAATGTGACGCTGCACAATGCCGACGAGATTGCGCGGCTGGGGGTGCGGCCGGGCGACCGGGTCGTGGTGCAGCGGGCGGGCGACGTCATCCCGCAGGTGGTCGAAAATCTGAGCCGCGACGAGGCGCGCGACCCCTATATCTTCCTGGCCCAATGTCCGATCTGCCAGAGCGAGGCGGTGCGCGAGGAGGGCGAGGTCGATTATCGCTGCACGGGCGGACTGATCTGCCCGGCGCAGCGGTTCGAGCGGTTGCGCCATTTCGTCAGTCGCGTGGCGCTGGACATCGAGGGGCTGGGCGAGAAGTCGATTCAGGAGTTTCTGGATCTGGGCTGGATCACCGAACCGGCCGATATTTTTCGCCTGAAACGCCATCGCGCCGAGCTGGTCGGCCGCGAGGGGTGGAAGGAAAAGTCGGTCGACAATCTGCTCGCCGCGATCGAGGCGAAGCGCGCGCCCGATGCTGCGCGGCTGCTGTTCGGGCTGGGCATCCGCCATGTTGGCGCGGTCACGGCGCGCGATTTGTTGAAGCGCTACACGACGCTGGAAGCGGTGCGCGCGCTGGCGCAGGAAATTATGGCGCTGCGCGCGGCGGCACCGGAAGGCGAGACGCAGGCCAAGCGCGACAAGGCGATTGCCGAACATATCGGGGTGGAAAATGTCGGCGCGGCGGTGGGCCATGCGCTCGCCGATTTCTTCCATGAACCGCATAATGTGACGGCTTGGGAGGATCTGCTGAGCGAAGTGTCGCCGCCGCCTTATGTGGTGGAAACCACCGCCAGCGCGGTGACGGGCAAGACGATCGTGTTCACCGGCAAGCTAGAGACGATGAGCCGCGACGAGGCCAAGGCGCAGGCCGAGCGACTGGGGGCCAAGGCGGCGGGATCGGTCAGTGCCAAGACGGACCTGGTGGTCGCGGGGCCGGGGGCGGGGAGCAAGCTCAAACAGGCGAGCGCGTTGGGGATCGAAGTGATCAGCGAGGAGGCCTGGGCGGAGATTGTCCGGGCGGCGGGTAATACCATCGCGCCATAAGGCTGACTTATGCGCGTTGTTCCCCGGCGAAGGCCGGGGTCCAGTTCTGACCGTGGGACTGGACCCCGGCCTTCGCCGGGGAACAACAAGCTATAAGTTCCCGTCAATGCACTTTGGTATCAGGCCGCCATCTTCCGGCGGGTGCTGATATGGTGGGCGAACGGCTGAGCGGTCATCTGGGGTTTGCTATTGTTCACGCGGAGGCGCGGAGACGCGGAGATTTTCTGTTCGGCCTTCGGCCGGTGTGAGGGCAACGGTTGCCTTTATCGCCCCTTTCTCCGCGTCATCGCGTCTCCGCGTGACTCAAAAGGTCAGAATACCGGCATGTTCGCCGGGTCTTCCGGGTCGACCACGGGGATGGGGGTGACGGGCGAGTGGATGCCGCATTCGACCTTATCCCAACCGCGCCAGCGGCCTGCGCGCGGGTCTTCGCCGGGCAGGACTTTGGACGTGCAGGGTTCGCAGCCGATCGAGAGATAGCCTTGCGCCTCCAGCGGGTGGCGGGGCAGGGCGTGGTCGGCGAAATAGGCCTCCAGATCATCCTTGGTCCAGTCGCCCAGCGGGTTGATCTTGAGCCGGCCGTCTTCGACCTCGAAACGGGGCAGGTTCTGCCGGGTGACCGACTGGAACGCCTTGCGCCCGGAAATCCAGGCATCAAGGCCGTCCTTGGCGCGCTTCAATGGTTCGACCTTGCGGATTTCGCAGCAGCCGTCGGGATCATAGGACCAGCGCAGGCCGGTTTCATCCTTCTTGGCGATCACTTCGGCGATCGGCGTCACGGTGCGGCTGTCGGTGAAGCCGAAGGCGTCCATCAGCGTGTCGCGATAGGTAAGCGTTTCGGCGAACATCTTGAGCGTGTCGACGAAGATCACTGGCACGGTCGGGTCGGCTTGCGCCACCAGATGCAGCAGCACGGCGCTTTCGGTGCCGAAGGAAGAGACGACCGCGACATTCCCGGCCAGCCCTTCGGCAAAGACGGTCTTGAGCATGTCCAGCGTGCCCACACCCTCGAACCGCGCGTTGAGTGCGTCCGCATCCGCCTGAACGAAGGCGGGGCGAGTGTCGATGATGTCGAGCGTGCGGGCGGCTTCAGCCATTTTGTGTCTCCGGGTGCCGCTTGGCCCAAATGGGCGCGCGACCGTCGATCGTCTTTTGATAGACGTCTGCATAGCGGGTGAGCGCACGATCGACGGCGGCATCGTCGAGCGCCTTGGCCGGGTGGAAGCTGTCGAAGCCGCAGCGGCGCATGGCGACGATCTGATCCACCAGCACGTCGCCCACGGCGCGCAATTCGCCCTGATAGCCCGCCTCGCGCAGGATGCGCGCCGCCGAATAGCCGCGCCCGTCGCCAAAGCCGGGGAAATTCACTTCGACCAGCGAGATGCGGTCGAGGTGCGGCAGCAATTCGCGGGCGTCTTCGCCCGGTTCAATGCGGACGGCGGTGGCGTTGGACTGGCCGGTGAAGGCTTCGACCGTCACGGCGGGTTCCTGCGTGGATTCGCCGTCGCGGAAGGAGAGAAATTCAACCACGACGAAAACCTCCGTTCGTTTCGAGCGCAGTCGAGAAACGAGAAGCGCGCCCTAGCCGTGTCTCGACTGCGCTCGACACGAACGGCTGTTGTGTATGATCAACCATAAATCGCCTCCTTGAAGGGCGTCATGCCGATGCGGCGATAGGTGTCGAGGAAGCGTTCGCCATCGGCGCGCTCGGCCAGATAGATGTCGGTGACCTTCTCGATCGCATCGACCACGCCATCTTCCGAGAAACCGGGGCCAGTGATCTGGCCGAGCGAGGCATCCTCCGCGCCGGAGCCGCCAAGCAGCAGCTGGAAATTCTCGACGCCGCGCCGGTCCACGCCCAATATGCCGATATGCCCGGCATGATGATGGCCGCAGGCGTTGATGCAGCCCGAAATTTTGAGCTTCAATTCGCCAAGGTCCGCCTGCCGCTCCGCATCCGCGAAGCGCGCCGCGATCTTCTGCGCCAGGGGAATGGAGCGGGCGTTGGCCAGCGCGCAATAATCCAGGCCAGGGCAGGCGATGATGTCGGTGATGAGGTCGAGATTGGCTTCGGCCAAGCCCGCCGCTGCCAGCTTCTGCCAGATGGCGTAAAGGTCCGCCTTCTGCACATGGGGCAGGACGAGGTTCTGCGCATGGGTGACGCGCAGTTCGTCGAAGGAATAGCTTTCGGCCAGGTCCGCCACCAGCGCCATCTGCTCGGCCGATGCGTCGCCGGGGATGCCGTCGATCGGTTTCAGGCTGATATTGACGATGGCATAGCCCGGTGCCTTGTGCGCCGCGACCTGCCGGTCGAGCCAGAGCGCGAACGCCCGGTCGCTACGGTCGATCGTGTCGGACAGGCCGCTTTCATAAGCAGGCGGCGCGAAAAAGGCGCGGATGCGGGCCAGTTCCTCGATCGGCGGGTTGAGGCCAAGGTTGCGCATATGGGCGAACTCTTCCTCGACCTGGCGCTTATACTCCTCGACGCCGATCTCATGGACCAGGATCTTGATCCGGGCCTTATACTTGTTGTCGCGGCGACCGTGGCGATTATAGACGCGAAGGCAGGCTTCGAGATAGGAGATGATCTCGTCCTCCGCCACGAAGTCGCGGATCAAGGGTGCGACCATCGGGGTGCGGCCCATACCGCCACCGGCATAGACTTCCGCGCCGACGACACCGTCACGCTCCACCAGCTTGAGGCCGATGTCGTGCAGGCGCATCGCCGCGCGATCATCGTCGGACGCGATCACCGCAATCTTGAACTTGCGCGGCAGATAGGTGAATTCGGGGTGGAAGCTCGACCATTGGCGCAGCAATTCGGCCCAGGGGCGGGGGTCCGCCACCTCGTCCGCGCTGACGCCTGCATATTGGTCGGAACTGATGTTGCGGATGCAATTGCCCGACGTCTGGATGGCGTGCATCTCGACCGTCGCCAGTTCGGCGAGGATGTCGGGCGCATCGGCCAGCTTGATCCAATTATATTGCAGGTTCTGGCGGGTCGTGAAATGGGCATAGCCCTTGTCATATTTGCCCGCAATCTCGCCCAGCTTGCGCAATTGCGTGCCCGACAGCGTGCCATAGGGGATGGCGACGCGCAGCATATAGGCGTGGAGTTGCAAGTAGAGGCCGTTCATCAGCCGCAGCGGCTTGAACTGGTCCTCGGTCAGCGCGCCAGCAAGGCGGCGCTCTGTCTGGTCACGAAATTCCTCGACGCGGGCATCGACGATCGACTGGTCATAGCTGTCATAACGATACATGGTTCAGATCACCCAGTTGCCGGCATCGGCATCGTTCGGTTTCAGGGTCAGGTCGGGGCGCACGGTCGGCCCCAGCGCGCGGATGCGGTCCTTGATATGGGCGGGGCGCACGCCATCGTCGGTGATGGTCGCATCGATGACATAGGCACCGACGACGCGCAGCGCCGCTTCCTCTGCACGGGCGAGATCGTCGCCCTGCGCGCCGACATCGGCGGCATCGCTGACCTGGCGCGACCAGCCATCGCCCGCCCACCAGATGACGTCGCCCGACGCCAGATCATTACCCGTCAAAATCTTCACGAACGCATCTCCGCCCCATTACTCTGTCTTTGTGCCCAGCCGACCAGCACGTCCTGTGCCAGCGCATGGGCTGTCACCTCGCCGACCACGATCAATGCCGGGCTGATCACGGCTTCGCGTTCCACCATATCGCCCAAGTCGGCAAGCAATGTGCGCAGCGTGCGCATGTCGGCGCGGGTGCCATTTTCCAGTACCGCGACCGGGAGGCCCGGCGATACACCATCGGCGATCAGTTTGTCGGCGATCTGCGCCGCGGTCGCCACGCCCATATAGATGACGAGCGTGCGGCCCTTGCCCGCGAGGCCCGACCAATCCTGATCGGTCAATCCTTTGCACTGGCCGGCGACGAAGGTGACGGCGCTCGACGCATCGCGGTGAGTCAGCGGCAATTGCGCCTGCGCGGCGGCACCGATGGCGGCGCTGATGCCGGGCACGACTTCGACCGGCACGCCCGCCGCGCGGCAGGCATCGACTTCCTCGCCGCCGCGACCGAAGATGAAGGGATCGCCGCCCTTTAGCCGCACCACCGCTTCGCCCGCCAGCGCGCAGCGCACCAGCAGCGCGTTGATCGCGTCCTGCGGCATCGAATGGCGGCTGCGCTGCTTGGCGACGGAGATGAGTTCGGCATCGGGGGAGGCGAGCGCGAGAATCTCGTCCGACACCAGCCCGTCATGCACGATCAACCGCGCGTCGCGGATCAGGCGCACGGCCTTGATCGTCAGCAGTTCCGGGTCGCCCGGACCCGCGCCCACCAGGTGGACGGTAGCAGGTAGCGTGTCAGCCATGCTTGCCATGTGGCCAATGCGCGGGGTGAGTTCAATTCAGAATGCTTATGGACGGGGGTAGGAAATGTTTTGGCGGGGGGACCGCTCAGTCGCCGCTTTGCCTTGTTCCGGTTCGCGATGCACCATATCGTCCGGCCATCATGGCCCGCAAGCAACGCCCCACATCCCTGCCGCCGCCTTTTCTAAAGCGGGTCTGGTTGCCTGAACAGCAGGATAAGAGCGGCCCGGAATGGGACGTCTATCCGCTGTCCATGCCCATCCTGCATGCGGGCGGATTCGACCTGTCGTTCGACAAGGCGGTGACGATCATCGTTGGCGAAAATGGATCGGGCAAATCGACATTGTTAGAGGCGATCGCGACCCTGGCCGGGTTCAGCGAACGCGGCGGTGCGCAGGGCATGCGCGCGGTCGAAGAGTCTTTCGCGTCTGGTGCGGATGCGGCGAGCCTTGGTCAATTGCTGCGCGCGGCCTGGCTGCCGCAGGTGAAGCAGGGATGGTTTTTCCGCGCGGAAACCTTCTTTTCAGTGGCGCGCTATCTGGATGACTCCGGGTCGCCGCGTGCGGATTATCTGTCGGCCTCCCATGGCGAGGGGTTCCTCCATTTCTTTGAGGAGCGGTTCAGCGGCCAGGGCATCTTCATCCTCGATGAACCCGAATCCGCCTTGTCGCCGCACAAGCAGTTCGAATTTCTGCGCGTGTTGCGTCAGATGCAGCGTGCCGAAAATTGCCAGGTCATCATGGCGACCCACTCGCCCATATTGATGGCCTTGCCCGACGCGGACCTGTGGCAGATCGAGCGCTATGGCATCGTGCCGACGACGCTTGAGGAAACCCCGCACTTCAAAATCTATAGTGAGTTCATGCGCTATCCGCACGAGACGGTCGAAGCGATGATCGATTGAAGCGAGTCGCCGGTCAGTCGCCCATCGCGCTGACGTCAATATCCTTGAGGCCTACGCCGATCGCGGCGCGGGGGGTTTCGATTTCCGCCGACACGACCGGATAGGCGCAATAGTCCGCCGCATAATAGGCTGTGGGCCGATGGTTGCCTGAAATGCCGACGCCGCCGAACGGGGCGGCGGAGGAGGCGCCGTTGGTCGGGCGGTTCCAGTTGATGACGCCCGCGCGGACATTGGCCCAGAACTGATTATACTGGTCCGGCGATCCGCCGATCAGCGAAGCGGACAGTCCATAGCGGCTGCTGTTGGCCTGGGCGATCGCATCGCTGAACTCGGTGACGCGAACGACTTGGAGCAGCGGGCCGAACAGCTCAACGTCGGGTCGTTCGGCCATTGCGGTCACGTCGATGATCGCGGGGCTTAGGAAGGGCAGGCCCTTTTTGGGGCGCACCATATGTTTGATCGGCTTGCCGCCATTGCTCATCAGCCAGAGGAAACTTTCGGTCAGCCCGTCCGCGGTCGCATTGTCGATGACCGGACCCATATAGGGCGTTGGGGTGGCATGGGGGTGATCGACGATCAGCCGGTCGGCCAGTTTCTTGACCTCCGCGATGAACCGGTCGGCGATGGCGTCCTTGACGATCAGGCGGCTGGCGGCGGTGCAGCGCTGGCCGCTGCTCAGGAAGGCGGATTGGACGACCAGCACGGCGGCGGCGTTGATTTCGGGCGTGTCCCACACGACGATGGGGTTGTTGCCGCCCATTTCCAGCGCCAGGATCTTGGACGGTTGGGCCGCGAACTGGCGGTTGATGGCGATGCCGGTCTGCGCCGACCCGGTGAACAATATGCCGCCGACATCAGGATGGGCGGCGAGCGCCTTGCCCGTGTCCGGCCCGCCGAGCAGCAGGCGCAGGGCATCGAACGGGACGCCCGCCTCATGATAGAGTTTGACCAGCATTTCGCCGACCGCAGGCGTCTTTTCTGACGGCTTGAAGACAACCGCATTGCCCGCCAGCAGGGCGGGGATGATATGGCCATTGGGCAGATGGGCGGGGAGGTTATAGGGGCCAAGCACCGCCATCACGCCATGCGGCTTGTGCCGGACCGACTGGCGCGCGCCCAGTGCCGCCTCCAGCCGCTTCTGCCCGGTTCGCTCCGAATAGGCGGCGACCGAGATATCGACCTTGGCCATCACGGCGGTCACTTCGGCATGGGCGTCCCATAACGGCTTGCCGGTTTCGCGCGCGATGAGGTCCGCCAGCGCATCCTCGTTCCGGCGCACGATATTGACGAAGCGGCGCAGGGTTTCGATGCGCACCGCGATGGGCTGCGCCGCCCAGCGCGGCCAGGCGGCACGGGCGCGCGCGACTTCCGCATCCACGTCCCCCGCCTCGCCCTGCCAGAGCAGGACGCCGGTGGCGGGTTCATGGGACGTGAGGGGCGTGGTCATGCTGCGCTGATATGGAGGAAAAAGGTTAAGGAAGGAAGGGTGGCCGCCAGCGCTTGCGACGGGTGGAGTGGGGCGGCTTGCGCCTTGTCCGCCAAAGCAAAAGGCCCGGTCGCTGCGAAGCGGCCGGGCCTTTTCTATCGAGCAGGACTGAGAAGATCAGCCGCTATAATACATGTCGAATTCGACCGGCGAGGGGGCCATTTCCCAGCGATACACTTCGGGCCACTTCAATTCCATATAGGCGTCGATCTGGTCCTTGGTGAACACGCCGCCCTTGAGCAGGAAGTCCTGATCCTTTTCCAGGCTTTCGAGCGCTTCGCGGAGCGAACCGCACACCGTCGGCACCTTGGCCAGCTCGACCGGCGGCAGGTCATAGAGGTTCTTGTCCATCGCCTCGCCGGGATGGATCTTGTTCTCGATGCCGTCGATGCCCGCCATCAGCAAAGCGGCGGTGGCGAGGTAGGAGTTGGCGAGCGGATCGGGGAAGCGGAATTCGACGCGCTTCGCCTTGGTACCAGCACCATAAGGGATGCGGCACGAGGCCGAACGGTTGCGCGCCGAATAGGCGAGCAGCACGGGTGCTTCGAAGCCGGGCACCAGACGCTTGTAGCTGTTGGTGGTCGGGTTGGTGAAGGCGTTCAAGGCCTTGGCATGCTTGATCACGCCGCCGATGAAGAACAGGCAGGTTTCCGAGAGGCCGGCATAGCCGTCACCGGCAAAGGTGTTCTGACCCTTGTTCCAGATCGAGATATGCGTGTGCATGCCCGACCCATTGTCCGCCTTGATCGGCTTGGGCATGAAAGTCGCGGTCTTGCCATAGGCCTGGGCGACCATCTTCACGACATATTTGTAGATCTGGATACGGTCGCAGGTTTCGACCAGCTTGCCAAAGGTCAGGCCCAGTTCGTGCTGGCTGCCAGCGACTTCATGATGATGCTTGTCCATGGGCAGGCCCATTTCCATCAGCGTGGTCACCATTTCGGCGCGGATGTCGGTGGTGACATCGACCGGGCCGACCGGGAAATAGCCGCCCTTGGCGCGCGGGCGGTGGCCCATATTGCCGCCGTCATAGCTGGTGCCGGTGTTGGTCGGCAGTTCGACATCGTCCAGCTTGTAGAAGGACGAGGCATAGGTGTTGTCGAATTCGACGCTGTCGAACATGAAGAATTCGGGTTCCGGGCCGATATATACGGTGTCGCCGAGGCCGGTCGACTGCAGGAACATTTCGGCGCGTTTGGCGGTCGAGCGGGGATCGCGCGAATAGAGCGAACCGTCGAGCGGTTCGACGATGTCGCACACCAGGATCATCATCGGCGTCGCGCTGAACGGATCGAAGAAAACCGCGTCCAGATCGGGCTTGAGGATCATGTCCGATTCGTTGATTTCCTTCCAGCCCTCGATCGAGGAGCCGTCGAACATCAGGCCGTCGGTCAGTTCATCTTCGCCAATGACGTTGGCGCACATGGTCAGGTGATGCCAGGTGCCCTTGGGATCGGTAAAGCGGACATCGACCCATTCGATCTCCTTTTCCGCGATCATCTTCAGGATGTCTTTTGGCGTATTGGCCATGTGCAGTTGCCCTTCTCTCAAGATACCCCCCCGAAGGGGTAAGGTGGATGCCCATCATGTTCCGGTCCGCGAAGACCGGGCAGAAACTTACATAGTGCCAGCCTGAAAATCGGGCTGGCGGAGAACCATCAGATCGCGTCGCTGTCCCGCTCGCCGGTGCGGATGCGAACGGCGCCCTCGATATTGGAGATGAAGATCTTGCCATCGCCGATGCGGCCGGTCTGCGCGGCGGCGCAGATCGCTTCGACCACGCGGTCGGCCAGCGCGTCGTCAACGACCACTTCCAGCTTCACCTTCGGCAGGAAGTCGACGACATATTCAGCGCCGCGATAGAGTTCGGTATGGCCCTTCTGGCGGCCAAAGCCCTTGGCTTCAGTCACGGTGATGCCCGACACGCCCACTTCGTGGAGTGCTTCCTTCACTTCGTCCAGCTTGAACGGCTTGATGATCGCTTCGATCTTTTTCATCACTCGTAATCCCAACCATGACGCCCGACGGGATACGGTCGATCCGCATCCCTCTCTCCCGTGCGAGAGACGAACATCATGCCCCCCTTGGCCTGCGTCGTCCCTCTATTTCTTCAATTACCGTGCCAAGTGGCGAATCGCCAGGATATGCTTTCGGCGATGCCGCAATCTTTGTCCATATTGCCCGGATTCAGGGCAATTTCCTGTGCCGCTGCCCGTTTTTTAAGCAGCAAAAAATTGGCTCACAGATAGGGCGGCGCGTCCAGGCCAGCGGGGCTTTTGGTAAAGATCTCGCAGCCGGTTTCGGTGATGCCGATACTATGTTCGAACTGGGCCGACAGGGTGCGGTCGCGCGTCACCGCCGTCCAGCCATCGTCCAGCATCTTCACGCCCGCCTTGCCGATATTGATCATCGGTTCGATGGTGAAGAACATGCCGGGTTTCAATTCGGGGCCAGTGCCGGGGCGGCCGACATGGACGACCTCCGGGCTGTCATGGAACACGCGGCCCAGGCCATGGCCGCAAAAGTCGCGGACCACGCCATAACGGTGCTTTTCGGCATGGCGCTGAATCACCGCGCCGATGTCGCCCAGATGATTGCCGGGCTTGGCCTGCTCGATCCCCAGCATCAGGCATTCATAGGTCACTTCGACCAGGCGGCGCGCCTTGATCGGCGCTTCGCCCGCGATGAACATGCGACTGGTGTCGCCATGCCAGCCATCGACCAGCGGGGTGACGTCGATATTGACGATATCGCCATCTTTCAGCCGATAGTCGCTGGGGATGCCGTGGCAGATGACATTGTTGATCGAGGTGCAGCAGCTATGGGTATAGCCACGATAGCCCAGGGTTGCGGGCACGCCGCCGCCATCCAACGTCATGCGCCGGACGATGTCGTCCAGCTCGCCGGTCGTGACGCCCGGCACGACATGCGGCACCAGCGCGTCGAGTATCTCGGCGGCGAGCCGTCCGGCCTTGCGCATGCCAGCAAAACCGGCTGCGTCATACAGTTTGATCGCAGTCGAGCGGGAGATCGGCGCGTCCGCCGTCATCGTCATATATTCGGTCATGGCATGACTATAGGGGCAGATGCGCGATAATGCGAGAGGGCGGCTAGGCAGCGCGACCCGTGCAGGCTATGCAGCGGCCATGGCCGATACCACCCGCATCTGGACCGCCGCGCTGATCGTCATCGGCGACGAGATATTGTCTGGCCGGACCCAGGACAAGAATGTGGCGCAGATCGCGCTATGGCTCAACGTCCAGGGCATTCGCCTGCGCGAAGTGCGGGTCGTCGCCGACGATCAGGACGCGATCGTCGAGGCGGTCAATATATTGCGCGCACGCAACGATTATCTCTTCACGACCGGCGGCATCGGCCCGACTCATGACGACATCACGGTCGATGCGATCGCGGCGGCGCTGGGCGTGGCGGTGGAAATCCATCCGCAGGCGCGGGCGATGCTGGCGGGCTATTATGAGACACGCGGCGGGCTGACCGACGCGCGGCTGCGGATGGCGCGGGTGCCGGCGGGTGCGAGCCTGATCGAAAATCGCATGTCGGGCGCGCCGGGCATCCGGCATGGCAATATCTTCATCATGGCGGGCGTGCCGCATATCACCGCCGGGATGCTCGACAAGCTGACGGGCACGCTGGAGGGCGGCGTGCCCGTGCAGTCCGCGACCGTCGGCTGCTGGGTCGCGGAAAGCGAGATTGCCGACCTGCTGGGCGCAACTGAGCGCGCGCATGAGGGATGCCAGATCGGCAGCTATCCCTTCTTTCGCGAGGGGCGCACGGGCGCGAATTTCGTGGTGCGATCGACTGATAGCGACAAGCTCGATGCGTGCGTCACGGCATTGTCAGAAGGCCTGGAAGCGGGCGGTTGGCCCGTGACGGCCGGGGGCATCTGACACCCCCGCCGCCGGTCAGCGTTCGCGCGGCCGGTTCAGGTGCGAGATCACGCCGCGCAGTGTCCGCACTTCCAGATGATTCCAGCCCGGCTTGGTCAGCAGGTTGCGCAGCGTCAGCTTGGTCGCGGGCGCGCGGTCTGGCGGGAAGAAATAGCCGACCTTTTCGAGCAGCGTGGTGAACTGGTCGATCATGCCCTCCAACTCCTCCTGCGGCGCGGGCACGCCAAGGTCGGTGATGGTGGGCTGGGCGAGATTCGCCTGTTTCGACCATTCATAGGCGCAGAGGATGACCGCTTGCGCGAGGTTCAGCGAGCCGAATTCCGGGTTGATCGGGACGGTCAATATCTTGCGGGCCAGCGCGACATCCTCGGTCTCCAGCCCGGAGCGTTCGGGGCCGAAAATATAGGCGCAGCGCCCTTGCGCGGCATGGATTTCGCGGGCGGCTTCTTCGGGCGTGACCACGGGCTTGGTGACGCCGCGCTTGCGGACAGTGGTGGCATAGACATGGGCGCAGTCGGCCACGGCGTCGGCCAGCGTTTCATAGACCTGGGCTTGATCGAGGATGAAATCCGCGCCCGCCGCCGATGGGCCTGCGTCGGGATTGGGCCAGCCATCGCGGGGCGTGACCAGCCGCATCTCGGTCAGCCCGAAATTAAGCATCGCGCGCGCGGCCTTGCCGATATTCTCGCCCAGTTGCGGGCGGACGAGGACGATGACGGGGGGTGGGGGCATGTAGGTTTCCGATTGGTCAGCAGGATCAGTCTCATCCTCCGTTCGCCCTGAGCGAAGTCGAAGGGCGTCACTGAGCGAAGGCGAAGTGTGGGAAACGGAAGCCTTTTTCAGCTTGTCCCAATTCTCCGCAATCAACGCTTCCTTCTTCTTGCGCGACCAGCCCTTGATTTGGAGTTCGCTGGCAAGAGCTTCCGCGCGCGTTTCAAATTCGGCAGACCAGACGAGTTCGACGGGGCGACGATCGAAGGTGTAGCCTTTGATGACGCCCGACTGATGCTGGGCAATCCGTGTTTCAAAATTATCCGTGTGGCCCGTATAATAAGAGCCGTCTGAACAGCGCAGCATATAGGCATGAAAAGTCATTGCTGATCAGGACCTCGCTGCGCTCGGTCGAGCCCTTCGACTTCGCTCAGGGCGAACGGCATAGAGTATTTTACTCCCACTCACCCGCCCACTTCCTTCACCGTTCCGGCAAAGTCCTCGAAATCCTTCGCATCCGTGAAGTCCTTATAGACGCTGGCGAAGCGGATATAGGCGACGCTGTCGAGGCGTTTGAGGCCTTCCATCACCATTTCACCGATCGCGCGGGCGGGGACTTCGGTGTCGCCGCTGGTTTCGAGCTGGCGTTGGATGCCGGAGATGAGCTTTTCGATGCGGCTTGGGTCGATCGGGCGCTTGCGGCAGGCGATGCCGATTGAGCGGGCCAGCTTATCGCGCTCGAACGCTTCCTTGCGGCCCTCGCTCTTGACCACCCAGATGTCGCGGAGTTGGATGCGCTCGAAGGTGGTGAAGCGGGCGGCGCACGCTTCGCACTGGCGGCGGCGGCGGATGGCGGCGCCATCCTCCGTCGGCCGGCTGTCCTTCACCTGGCTGTCTTCATGGGAACAGAAGGGGCAGCGCATGATCGTCTCCTTAAAATTCCCCCTCCCGCTCGCGGGAGGGGGCTAGGGGGTGGGCCTGCTCAAACGCTGCCGAAACTGGACAGGCCCCACCCCAACCCCTCCCCTAGAGGGGAGGGGCTTTTATCGTTTAGTAGATCGGGAACCGTCCGGTCAGTGCCAGCACCTTTTCGCGCACATGGGCTTCGACCTGGCCGTCGCCGTCATCGCCATTGCGCTTGAGGCCTTCAACGACCTCGGCAATCAACTCGCCGATTTCGCGGAATTCCGCTTCGCCAAAACCGCGCGTGGTGCCGGCCGGGGTGCCGAGGCGCACGCCCGACGTCACGAACGGGCTGGCGGTGTCGAACGGCACGTTATTCTTGTTGCAGGTGATGTAGGCGCGGTCGAGCGCCTTTTCGGCGGCCTTGCCAGTGGTGTTCTTGGCGCGCAGATCGACCAGCATCAGATGATTGTCCGTGCCGCCCGACACGATCGACAGGCCAGCATCGGCCAGCGTTGCGGCCAGCGTTTTGGCGTTGGCGACGATCTGGTGCGCGTAGGCCTTGAACTCAGGCGTCAATGCTTCCTTGAACGCCACGGCCTTGGCGGCGATGATGTGCATCAGCGGGCCACCCTGCAGGCCGGGGAAGATGGCGCTATTGAACTTCTTGGCCAGTGCCTCGTCATTGCACAGGATGATGCCCGAACGCGGGCCACGCAGCGACTTGTGGGTCGTGGTGGTGGTGACATGGGCGTGGGGGACGGGCGAGGGGTGTGCGCCGCCCGCGACCAGGCCGGAGAAATGCGACATGTCGGCGAGCAGATAGGCACCCACTTCGTCGGCGATCTCGCGGAAGCGTTCGAAATCCCAATGGCGCGAATAGGCGGTGCCGCCGCAGATGATGAGCTTGGGCTTGCTCTCCCGCGCGATGCGGGCGACTTCGTCCATGTCAATCATATGATCGTCGGCACGCACGCCATAGGCGACCGGGTTGAACCATTTGCCCGACATGTTGACCGGCGACCCGTGGGTCAGATGGCCGCCCGACGACAGGTCGAGGCCCATGAAAGTGTCGCCCGGTTGGAGCAGCGCCAGGAACACGGCCTGGTTCATCTGGCTGCCGCTATTGGGCTGGACGTTGGCGAATTTCGCGCCGAACAGTTCCTTTGCCCGTTCGATCGCCAGTGTTTCGACCACGTCGGCATATTCGCAGCCGCCATAATAGCGCTTGCCGGGATAGCCTTCGGCATATTTGTTGGTGAAGATCGAGCCTGCGGCTTCCAGCACGGCTTTCGACGCGATATTTTCGGACGCGATCAGTTCGATCTTGTCCTGCTGGCGCTTCAGCTCATTTTCGATCGCGCCGAAGATTTCGGGGTCCGCACTGCTGAGCGATTCGCTGAAAAAGCCGTCCTGACGGATGGCCGGGCTGAGGGTGTCGATGCTCATCGAAATATCCTTTCAGAGCGCAGGCTGGGAGAGTTTGTCGACGCGGCCGGCATGGCGGCCGCCGCCAAATTCAGTGGTAAGGAAGGCGATGACGCAGGCCTTGGCCATGTCCACGCCGGTCAGGCGCGCGCCCATGGCCAGCACATTGGCGTCATTATGTTCGCGTGAGAGCGCCGCCGACAGCGGTTCGCCGACCAGCGCGCAGCGGCAGGCCGGGTTGCGATTGACCGCGATCGAAATGCCGATGCCCGACCCGCACAGCGCAATGCCGCGATCCGCCGCGCCAGATGCAACCGCTGTCGCGAGTTTGTAACCATAATCGGGATAATCGACGCGGTCGTTCGAGGCCGGGCCGAGATCCGCGACCTCATGCCCTTCGTCGCGCAGCCATTGCGCCAGTTCCGCCTTCAATTCGATGGCGGCGTGGTCGGATGCGATGGCGATCTTCATCTGCGGTGCGTCCCTTCACCGATGGGGTGATTCGTTCCCGCGCCTCTTAGGGGCAGAAGCGGTAGATTGCCACCTTGCTCCGCCGCCCTTATGGGCAGAAGCATGACAGGCACGATCCTCTCCATCCTGATGCTGGCCGGGCTGCTGCTGACCGGCGGCGGCCTTTATGTGATGATCAAGTTGCGCGACCGCAAGCGTGGGGCGCTGATGATCATCGCAGGGCTGGTGATGTTCGGCAATGTCGCGATCACGGCGATACCGGGGCCGGACCTGCCAGGGCTGGAACGGCGCTGATCGAATAAGGGCCACCCTTGCGGATGGCCCTTGGCGATATTCAGCGGATCGGCGAATCCGGGGACAGGCGCATGTCGAGATAATTGTCGACCGACTTCATCAACTGGTCGAGTTCATGTTCGAAGAAGTGGTTGGCACCCCGGATTTCATCATGATGGATGGTGATGCCCTTTTGCGTGCGCAGCTTGTCGACCAGTTTCTGGACGGCGCTGGCGGTCACGACTTCGTCCGACGTGCCCTGCACGATGATGCCCGACGAGGGGCAGGGGGCGAGGAAGGAGAAGTCGTACATGTTGGCGGGCGGGGCGACCGAGATGAAGCCGCGAATTTCCGGGCGACGCATCAGCAATTGCATGCCGATCCACGCGCCGAAGGAAAAGCCCGCGATCCAGGTGGTCTGCGCTTCGGGGTGGAAGCTCTGGACCCAGTCGAGCGCCGCTGCGGCATCGGACAATTCGCCGATACCGTTGTCAAACGTCCCCTGGCTGCGGCCCACGCCCCGGAAGTTGAAGCGCAACACGGCAAAGCCGCGCTTCACGAAGGTCTTGTAGAGCGCCTGGGTGATGCGGTCGTTCATGGTGCCGCCGCCCTGCGGATGCGGGTGCAGGATCATGGCGACCGGCGCACGCGGGCGGGGCGGGGGGCTGAAACGGCCTTCGAGACGGCCTTCGGGTCCGGTAAAGATTACGTCTGGCATGGCACCTGTTATCGTTCTGGGCCACTCGGCCCGGATGGGCAGGGCGGCAAATGGAGTCGCGACGGGCGCGCCAAGGGATGTGCTGGCGCAGCGCGGCAGACCGCCTATATAGAAGCCGCCGCCATTTCCGCAATCAATGAGTAGCCCCCTTGGCCGCCGACCGTCTCTATCTCGATCATGCCGCGACGACACCGATGCTGGCGCAGGCGCAGGCGGCGATGGTTGCCGCCATGGGCCATTGGGCCAACCCGTCCAGTCCCCATGCCGACGGCCGCGCCGCGCGCGCCGCGCTGGAGGAGGCCCGCGCCCGGATCGCGGCGGCGCTGGGCTGGGACGGCCATGTGATTTTCACCTCAGGGGCGAGCGAGGCGATCGCGATCGGGCTGGGCCGGGCAAAGGCCGGGCGGGTCGTGACGTCGGCGGTGGAGCATGATGCGGTGCTGCGGGTGACGAAAGGGGCCGAGCGGTTGGCGGTTGATGGGGATGGCATAGTTAAAACACCCGTTCAGGCTGAGCCTGTCGAAGCCCCTCTCTTGTCTCAAGAAAAGCAGAACCCTTCGACAAGCTCAGGGCGAACGGATCACAAAACAGTGTTTGCCATCCAGCACGTCAACAATGAAACCGGCGTCATTCAGCCGCTCGATCAGATCGAGCGCCATGGCGCGATCCTGTTCGCGGATTGCGCTCAGAGCGCGGGCAAACTGCCGCTGCCCGCTGCCGACATGATCGCGATCAGTGGGCATAAATTCGGCGGTCCGCCCGGCACCGGCGCGCTGTTGATCCGCGATCTGGCGCTGGTCGAAGCGAGTGGCGGGCAGGAACAGGGTTATCGCGCGGGGACAGAGAATCTGCCTGCGATCCTGGCGATGGCGGCGGCGCTGGAGGCGCGTGCGGACTGGTTGCCGGGTGCCGCCATCCTGCGCGCACGGCTTGACGCGGGGATCGAGGCGGCGGGCGGGGTGATCGTCGCGCGCGATGCGCCGCGTATCCCGGCCATCGCCAGCTACCGGATGCCGGGCCTGTCGGCGCGCGCGCAACTGATTCAGTTTGATATGGCGGGCATTTCGGTTTCGGCGGGTAGTGCCTGTTCGTCGGGGTCGCTCAAAACCAGCCATGTGCTGCACGCGATGGGCTGGGACGAGGCGGTGGCGAGCGAGGTGGTGCGCGTGAGTTTCGGGCCGCAGACAAGCGAGGGCGATGTCGATCGTTTCCTCGCCGCCTGGACCGCGATGGCCGCGCGGGCGCGGCGATGATCTATCTCGATTATCAGGCGACGACGCCGCTGGCCCCTGAAGCGTTCGACGCGATGGTGCCGCTGCTGCGCGACCAGTTTGCCAACCCGCATAGCGCGCATCGGCCGGGCCGGGCGGCGGCGGCGCAGGTTGAGGTGGCGCGCGAGGCGGTCGGCGCATTGTTGCCGCCAGGCGGGCGGTTGCTGTTCACGTCGGGCGCGACCGAGGCGCTCAACATCGCCATTCAGGGCGCGCCCAAAGGCGATATCGTGACGATCGCGACCGAACATGCGGCGGTGCTGGATACGGTCGAGGCTTTGCGACGCGCGGGGCGGGCTGTGACGGTGCTGCCGGTCGGCGCGGACGGTGTCGTGGACTTGGATGCGGCCAGGCAGGCGATCCGGCCCGGCGTGGCGCTGGTGGCGGTGATGCTGGTCAATAATGAGATCGGCGTCATCCAGCCCGTCGAGGCGCTGGCGGCGTTGGCGCATCGGGCAGGCGCGCTGCTGCTGTGCGACGCGGTGCAGGGCTATGGCCGGGTGCCGATCCCCGACACATGCGACATGGTCGCGATCAGCGCGCACAAGATCCATGGCCCAAAGGGGGTTGGCGCCTTGTGGCTGCGCGACGGGGTCAGTCTCGCCCCGCTCATCCATGGCGGCGGGCAGGAGGGCGGGTTGCGTTCCGGCACGCTCTCGCCTGCGCTGTGCGCCGGATTCGGGGTTGCCGCGCGATTGATGCGCGAACGGGCGGAGACTGACCGCGCCCATATCGAATCGCTGGCCGACCTTGCCCGCACCCTGTTCGCCGACTGGACGATCAATGGCAGCATGACGGCGCGTTATCCGGGCAATCTCAACCTGCGCCGCGCCGGAATCGATGGCGCGCGATTGTTGTCGGATTGCCGCAATATCGCTTTTTCGCTCGGCAGCGCTTGCGCAAGCGGGTCCGGCAGGCCTAGCCATGTGCTGCGCGCACTGGGCCTGACAGACGCACAGGCGCGTGGATCGGTGCGGATCGGCTTTGGCCGCTATACGACACCGGCCGAACTGGAGAGCGCTGCGGAGGCATTGAACAGGGCGGCAGCCGCACAAGCGGCGCTGTAAAAAAGGGAGCGTCGCACCATCATGACCAGGGTTACCTTCATCAGCGCTGACGGGGAACGGCGACAGGAGGTCGATGCCCCGGCGGGATCGGTGCTGCTCGACATCGCACAGGCGGCGGGCCAGCCGCTGGAAGGCACATGCGAGGGGCAGATGGCCTGTTCGACCTGCCATGTCATCGTCGAAGCCGCCGATTTTCCGCGCCTGGGCCGCGCCAGCGAGGATGAGGAGGATATGCTCGACCTCGCTGCATCCGCCACCCGCACCAGCCGCCTGTCGTGCCAGATCATCCTGGCCGATGGGCTGGACCAGCTGACGGTGCGCATTCCGCCCGAATCCTATAATATGCAGGGTATGTGAAGCCGATGAAACGCCTGTCCGCGCTCGTCCTGCTGCTGCTCATCGCTGCGCCGTCCAGCGCCGCCGAGAAGCAGAAAAAGACCAAGGAGCCGGTGCCGACCGGGCAGCTTGATTCGCTGCTGCCGCCGGCGCCGCGTTATCTGGTGCCGCAATCGGCGCTGGCGCAGGTGCGCAATCCCAAGGAGATAGAGGAAGAAACGGGCGGGCGGCTGGGCGTCGCGCTGGTCGACAGCAATGGCGCGCTGCTGCTGGGGTTCAACCGTGACGAGCCGTTCGCCATGTGCTCGACGTTCAAAGGGCCATTGGCGGCGGCCGTGCTGATCGGCGCGGAAGGGGGCAAGTTCGGGCTGGATGGCGAAATATCCTTCAGCAAAGACGATCTTCTCGATTATGCGCCGGTGGTGAAGAAGAATTTGAAACGCGGCCGGATGAGCATGGCCGAACTGGCGCAGGCGGCGGTCGAGGTCAGCGATAACAGCGCCGCCAATTTGCTGTTGCCAATGCTGGGCGGGCCGCAGGGGCTGACCGCCTTCATGCGCGCCCATGGCGACAGCGTGACCCGGCTGGACCGCAACGAGCCGGAGTTGAACGAGAATGCCGAGGGCGACCCGCGCGATACGACCACGCCCGCCGCGATGGCCGGGCTGATGGGGCGGCTGTTGTTCCGCGACATGCAGGGGGAGAGCGCCGACCGGCTGCGCACCTGGCTCAACGCCAGCAGCACGGGCGACAAGCGGATCAAGGCGGGCCTGCCCGAAGGCTGGACGTCGGGTAGCAAGACCGGCACCTGCGGCACCGCCTATAATGACGTGGCGCTGGTCAAGTCGCCCGCGGGTGACGAATATATATTGGCGGTCTATCTCGACCGGCCGACGGTCGATGCGAAGAAGGCCGAGGCGGCGATTGCGGAAACGGCGCGGGCCGCGCTCAATTTCGTGGGGCAGGCGCAGAAGAGCGGGCTGGAATAGAAGCCGACTGCCCCTTGCCATCCCGTCACCCTTTCGCCATATGCGCCGCGGGAGTCGGGCGGACGTGATCGTCGCGAACCGGGTCAGGTCCTGACGGAAGCAGCCACAGTGATTTCGTCACGGGTCGTTCCGGCTCCCACCTTCCAGCCATCATCCCGCTTCGACAATGGCGGCCCGAACGGCTAGACCACACCAATGTCCGATTCCCCGCAGCCCTATCGCGTCCTCGCGCGCAAATATCGACCGCGCAGTTTTCATGAACTGATCGGGCAGGATGCGATGGTCCAGACGCTGGGCAATGCGATCCGGCGCGGGCGGCTGGCCCATGCCTTTTTGATGACGGGCGTGCGCGGGGTCGGCAAGACATCGACCGCGCGGCTGATCGCGAAGGCGCTCAACTGCATCGGTGCGGACGGGCAGGGCGGGCCGACGATCGACCCTTGCGGCGTGTGCGAACCCTGCACCGCGATTGCCGAGGGGCGGCATATCGACGTGGTCGAGATGGATGCGGCCAGCCATACCGGCGTGGATGACGTGCGCGAGATTATCGAGGCGGTGCGCTATGCCGCCGTCTCCGCGCGCTACAAAATCTACATCATCGACGAAGTGCATATGCTCTCCAAAAACGCCTTCAACGCGCTGTTGAAGACGCTGGAGGAGCCGCCCGCTCATGTGAAATTCCTGTTCGCGACGACCGAAGTGAACAAGGTGCCGGTCACCGTGCTGTCGCGTTGCCAGCGGTTCGACCTGCGGCGCATTCCGGCCGACCTGCTGGCCAGCCATTTCGCCCATGTGGTGGAGGCTGAACAGGTCGCGGCCGAACCGGATGCGCTATCGCTGATCGCGCAGGCGGCCGAAGGGTCGGCGCGCGATGGCCTCTCCATCCTCGATCAGGCGATCGCCCATGCGGAGATGGGGGAGGGCGAGCCGGTCGTGACGGCGGCGCAGGTGCGCGACATGCTGGGTCTGTCCGATCGCGGTGCGGTGCGTCGTTTGTTGGGACTGTTGCTGGCGGGCGATACCGCTGCGCTGCTGGTGGCGGTGCGCGATCAATATGCGCTGGGTGTCGAGCCGCTGGCGCTGATGCGCGGGCTGATGGAATTGGTCCATGCGGTGACGCTGGTGAAGGCAGGGCGTGATATTGCCAGCCCCGGCCAGTCCGCCGAAGAGCGCGACGCGCTGGCGGACTGGGCTTCTCAGATCGGCTTCGCCCCCTTGCATCGGCTGTGGCAATTGCTGGTCAAGGGCCATGACGAAGTGGCGAGCGCGGTGCTGCCGATCGAAAGCTGCGAAATGGCGCTGCTGCGGGTGATGCATGCCGCGACCATGCCCGATCCGGGCGAGATTGCGCGGATGCTGCGCGAGGGCGGGCCTCTCGCTGCGGCGGCACCGGGCGCGGTGGCCGCAACGACGGGCGCTGGCCCTGCCGCGCAATTGCCAGCCACCTTCCCCGATTTGATCGAGGCTTTCTGGCAGCGGGGCAAGGGGCAGTTGGCGCAGGAACTGCACGATAGCGTCGCGCTGGTACGTTACGCGCCGCCTGAAATCGACTATCGGGCGGCGCCCTCGCTATCGGCGGATTTCGCTGCGCGGATCGTGCCTGCGCTCAAGGAGGTGACGGGCGTCGCCTGGCGCGTCGCGCAGAGCGATGGCGAGGCGCAGCCGACCCTGTTGGCGCAGGAGCAGGCCGCGCAGGCCAATGCCCGCGCCACTATTCTCGAAACCCCGGTGGTGAAGGCGGCGATGGCGGCCTTTCCCGATGCGGAGCTGGACGACCGGCTCGAACAATGGAGTGTAGGACAATGAAGGATCTGAACGAAATCCTGGGCATGGCGAGCCGTGTGCAGGAAGAATTGCAGCGCGCGCAGGATAATCTCGACAAGCTGGAGGTTGAAGGCGCGGCTGGCGGTGGGCTGGTCAAGGTCAAGGCGTCGGCCAAGGGCCGCATCCTGGGCGTGTCGATCGACGACAGCCTGCTGGCCCCGTCGGAAAAGCAGATGCTCGAAGACCTGGTCACCGCCGCGTTCAACGACGCGCGCAAGAAGGCGGACGAGGTCAGCAATGCCGAAATGGGCAAGATGACGGCTGGCCTGCCCTTGCCTCCCGGCTTCAAACTGCCGTTCTGAGCGCGGATGTGCGCGAAGAGCCCTATAATAACCCTGGGTTCATCGTGACCGCATTATGACATCCCCTGATTGATTGACGCGATAGGCATCCCCATAAAGGCGATGAACCGTAGGACAGGCCCCATTTGGCCCGGAGTGTGAATGACTGTGCAATATCCCCTTCTGCCGCTGCGTGACATCGTCGTCTTTCCGCAGATGATCGTCCCGCTCTTCGTCGGTCGCGACAAGAGCGTCTCCGCGCTGGAAGCGGCGATGGAGGGCAATAAGGAAATCTTCCTGGTGTCGCAGCTCGACCCGGCCGAGGATGATCCGGGTCAGGATTCGCTCTATGATACGGGCGTCGTCGCGGTGGTGTTGCAATTGCTCAAGCTGCCCGATGGCACGGTCCGCGTGCTGGTAGAAGGCAAGCATCGTGCGCGGCTGACGCAGATGGCGGAGACGGGCACGCATCTGGTCGCCGATGTCGAAGCGATCGAGGATGTTGCCGCCGAAGGGCCGGAAGCCGCCGCGCTGATGCGCTCGGTCGCCGAACAGTTCGAGAATTACGCCAAGCTCAACAAGAAGCTGCCCGCCGAAACGCCGGTGCAGTTGCGCGAGATCGAGGATGCCGGGCGGTTGGCCGATGCCGTGTCCGCCAACATCAACGTCAAGGTATCCGACAAGCAATCGCTGCTGGTTGAGGCTGATCCGGTCAAGCGGCTGGAGATGGTGTTCGCTTTCATGGAAGGCGAACTGGGTGTCTTGCAGGTCGAAAAGAAGATCCGTGGCCGCGTGAAGCGCCAGATGGAAAAGACTCAGCGCGAATATTATCTCAACGAGCAGCTAAAGGCGATCCAGCGCGAGTTGGGCAATGGCGAAGGTGAGGAAGGCGACGAACTGGCCGAACTGGCCGAGAAGATCGCCAAGACTAAGCTCAGCAAGGAAGCGCGGGCGAAAGCCACCGCCGAGTTGAAGAAGCTTAAGGGCATGCAGCCCATGTCGGCCGAAGCGACCGTGGTGCGCAACTATCTCGACGTGCTGCTGGGCTTGCCCTGGGGCAAGAAGGGCAAGGTCAAGAACGACCTCAAACGCGCGCAGGATGTCCTCGACGAGGATCATTTCGCGCTCGACAAGGTCAAGGACCGGATCATCGAATATCTGGCGGTGCAGGCGCGCACCAACAAACTGAAAGGCCCGATCCTGTGCCTCGTCGGCCCGCCGGGCGTGGGCAAGACCTCGCTTGGCCGTTCGATCGCCAAGGCGACGGGGCGCGAGTTCGTGCGCCAGTCGCTGGGCGGCGTGCGCGACGAGGCGGAAATTCGTGGCCACCGCCGCACCTATATCGGCTCGCTGCCGGGCAAGATCGTCACGAATTTGAAGAAGGCGGGGACGATGAACCCGCTGTTCCTGCTCGACGAGATCGACAAGCTGGGCCAGGATTTCCGGGGCGATCCGGCATCCGCGCTGCTCGAAGTGCTGGACCCCGAACAGAATAGCAAGTTCCAGGACCATTATCTGGAGATCGACGTCGATCTTTCGGACATCATGTTCGTGACGACCGCTAACTCCTTGAATTTGCCGCAAGCCTTGCTTGACCGGATGGAGATCATCCGGCTGGAAGGCTATACCGAGGACGAGAAGGTCGAGATCGCCCAGCGACATTTGATCGCCAAGCAGATCGACGCCCACGGCCTGAAGGAAGGCGAGTTCGAGGTCACTGAGGCGGCCGTTCGCGACCTCATCCGCTACTATACCCGCGAGGCAGGGGTCCGCACGCTGGAGCGCGAAGTCGCGCGGCTGGCGCGCAAGGCGCTGCGCAAGATCCTTGAAGGCGTCTATGACAAGGTCGTCATCACGCCGGAGACGCTGGCCGACTATGCCGGGGTGCGCAAATTCCGCCATGGCGTGGGCGAGGAGGAGCATCAGATCGGCGCGGTCACGGGCCTCGCCTGGACCGAAGTCGGCGGCGAACTGCTGACGATCGAGGCGGTCACCGTGCCCGGCAAGGGCATGATCAAGACGACCGGCAAGCTCGGCGACGTGATGACCGAGTCGATTCAGGCCGCCTTCTCCTATGTGAAGGCGCGCTCGCCCGGTTACGGCATCAAGCCCAGCATCTTCAACCGCAAGGATATCCACATCCATCTGCCCGAAGGCGCAGTGCCCAAGGATGGGCCGTCGGCGGGCATCGGCATGGTCACCTGCATCGTGTCGACGCTGACCGGCATCCCGGTGCATAAGGATGTCGCGATGACGGGCGAAGTGACATTGCGTGGTCGCGTTCTGCCGATCGGCGGCTTGAAGGAAAAGCTGCTGGCGGCGCTGCGCGGTGGCATCAAGACGGTGCTGATCCCGCAGGAAAATGAGAAAGACCTGGCGGAAATTCCGGCCAATATCCGCGACGGGCTGGAGATCGTGCCCGTCAGTCATGTGGACGAAGTGCTGGCGCGCGCCTTGATGTCGGTGCCCGAAGCCATCGCCTGGACCGAAGAGGATGACCTGGCCGCGCAGCCGAGCAATGTTCCGGGGCGCGACGGGGACGCGACGCTGCGGCATTGATCGACTGGCCGGTAGGGCAAAAGCGACGGGTTTCCGGCCTTTTCATGCTGCATTGCGAAATTTCACGCAATCGGCTAACTTCGTCGCTTTCTCTTTGACAGCCGCTGAAAGCTGCGCCTTATTGCCGCCCCTACGCCGCGATTCCTATACTAACCAACAGCACCAGGGGGTTCCCAAGGCATGAACAAGCAGGATCTGATCAGCGCGGTTGCCGAGAGCAGCGGCCTTACGAAAAATGACGCGACCAAGGCTGTGGAAGGCGTGTTCGATGCCATCACCGGCGCGCTAAAAAAGGGCGACGAAGTGCGCCTGGTCGGCTTTGGCACTTTCTCTGTCACCCAGCGCAAGGCATCGACCGGCCGCAACCCGCGCACCGGCGAAACGATGACCATCAAGGCATCGACCCAACCCAAGTTCAAGGCCGGCAAGGGCCTCAAGGATTCGGTCAACTGACGGTCCGGGCATCTGCCTGTCGTGCAGGTGCCCGCGTCGAACGACCATGAAGGTGTCGCGGCCTGAAATGTCCAGATAAGTAAGCGACTGCGGGGATTGACCCGTGTGCGCTGAGTGGAAGGCAAAAGGGTGGACGCTGGTACAGCGCCCACCCTTCTTCTTTTGGCGCGGGGGCGATGCTCGACGGGATCTGCCGGACAGTTTAGGGAAGCGGGCATGTGGATGAGACGATATGCTGCGTCTTGCGGCGCGGGCGCGGCGGCGCTGTTGCTGTCGGCCTGTGGTGGTGGTCAATATCGCCCGGTAAGCGATGTGCCGGTCAGGATCGGCCCGCCCTATGTGGTGCGTGGCGTCACTTATACGCCTGCGGCTGATCCGGGCTATGACATGCTGGGCTATGCCAGCTGGTATGGGTCGGAATCGGGCAATCGCACCGCCAATGGCGAACGCTTCCGCGCGGGCTGGGTGACCGCCGCGCATACCAGCCTGCCGCTGCCCAGCTATGTCGAGGTGACGGCGCTGAACACCGGGCGCACCATCGTCGTGCGGGTCAATGATCGCGGGCCTTTTTCCGGGCGTGGGCGGGTGATCGACCTGTCGCGGGGCGCGGCGGAGCAATTGGGCGTCCGGGCGCAGGGGCATGTGCCGGTGCGGGTGCGGCGGGTCGATCCGCCCGAAAAGGATCGCGCCCGGCTGCGCAAGGGCAACGCGGCAGCGGCGCGCCCCTCCGTACCCGAAGCCACGCTGCGCAAATTGCGCGCCCAGTTGAACACGGCGGGGCTGTAAGCGGCGGAAAGCGCCGATCGCGGCATTTGCCTGCTTGACGGGGCGGGATGAGCCGCATATGTGCCCACATCTCGCGGGCCTTCTGGCCCCATGGCGATCGTAGCTCAGTTGGTTAGAGCGCCGGTTTGTGGTACCGGAGGTCGGGGGTTCAAGACCCCTCGATCGCCCCATTTTTCCTTCTCGTGCCTGTTCCCAGCATAATTGCCGGGCAGGCGGGAAGGGGCTTCGCAGCATCGCGATTGCGCCCTATAGCCCCCGGCATGACCGATGCGCGCGACAAGGGGCTGACCCTCAATCCCAAATATGACGACCATGGCCTGATTACGGCGGTGGTGACCGATGTGGACAGCGGCGAGGTGCTGATGGTCGCGCATATGAACGCGCAGGCGCTGGCCCTGACGGTCGAGACGGGCTTGGCCCATTTCTGGTCGCGCAGTCGGCAGGCGCTGTGGAAGAAGGGCGAAACGTCGGGCAATATGCTCGCGGTGCGCGACATCCGCATTGATTGCGATCAGGATGCTGTTTGGGTGAAGGCGGTCCCTGCCGGGCCGACCTGCCACACCGGCGCGCGCTCCTGCTTCTTCCGCCGGGTCGGGCGCGATGGCCTGAGCCTGGTCGATTAGGGCGTCGATGCGGCGATCCGGTCTTGCTCTGTGTCTGATGCTGGCGGCGTGCCAGCCTGCCGCCGTTTCCAACGACATGGCTGCCGAGGCGGGCGGCCTGCCAGCGTCCGGGCTGGAGCGCGCCGCAATCGAAAGTGGCGTCATCACCGATGCCGCCAAGATTTCCCCTGTCGGCCTGTTTCAGCGCCGCCACGAAGCCGGGCGCGATGCGCTGTGCATCATTCCTGCTGCCAACGGAACGCTGCGCTTCGGGTTGGAAGCGAATTTTGGCGAGCAACTGGCGTGCCGGGGCAATGGAACGGTCCGGCGCGCGGGGGAAAAACTGATCCTGCGCTTTGCAGGCGGCGATCGCTGCATCATCGTCGCCCAATATGATGGCGATCAGGTCGCCTTGCCGGGTGTCGTGGATCTGGCTTGCGGGCGGCTATGCGACGGACGCGGCACGCTGGAAGGGGTCAGCTTCCCCCGGATCGCGGGCGACGCAGCAACGGCCCTGCGCGCGCGCGGGCCGGGTGGCCAGCCGCTCTGCAAAAGCTGAACGCACCGGCAGGATCAATGGCCGATATAGCGGCCCGGCCGGTGATTGACGATCAGCACGGCATTGATCGCCGCCGCTGACAGGATCGACAGCGCAAAGCGATCGGCGCTCAGCAGCGGTAATGATGCGAGCAGGATGATGGCATCGCCGATCATCTGGGTACGGCCCGCATTCCATCCGCGTGTCTTTTGCAAAGTGAGCGCGATAACGCCCAACCCGCCGACACCCGCGCCGTGGCGGGCAATGGCGAGAATACCGAAACCGATGATCGACCCGCCGAACAGGGCGGCGAAGAGCGGGCTGACCCGCGCCAGTTCCAAGGCCAGCGGCATCATCGTGCCCAGCCCCATGATGGCGATATTGGCGAACAGCGTCTTGAGACCGAAGGCCGCGCCCATCGCCCGCCCGGCGAACAGGAAGAAGGGAATGTTGATCAGCAGGAACAGCGTCGCTGGCGACCAATGGATCAGATAGGAGAGCAGCAGCGCAATGCCCGCCATGCCGCCGGTCACCAGATTGGCCTGTTTCAGCAGCATCAGCCCCATGGCGATGAAGGCGCAGCCCAGCGCAATGGCATAGCCATCTTCGGCCAGATTATGCGGGCGGGGGGCAGGGAAGGCGTGCGTAGGAGTCATGGCATGTCCGTCAAGCGTTACGCCCCGGTCATCCTCTTGCCCTGCCGCTGCTCATACAGCGGACGCGCGCCACTGCAAGAGGGGGCGCCTATCCGCCGGTGTCGATCTGCGCCGGGCCGAACTGGTCGATCGCCTGGAACAGCAGCGTCAGCGCGGCGCGTTCCTCCACCGCGATCTCCGGCCGCCACACTTCGAACAACAGGATGACGCGGGTGTCGGCGCTGCGGTTCCAGGCTTCATGTTCGATACTGTCGTCGAAGATCAGCATCTCGCCCCGGTGCCACGCCCGCGTTTCCGCGCCGACGCGCAGCGCGCAATCAGGGGGCGTCAGCAGCGGCAGGTGGCAGATGAGCCGCGTGTTGAGCAGGCCATGATGGGGCGCAATATGGGTGCCGGGCTTGAGCAGCGACCATAGCGCCATCGGCGATCGCCCTTCGATCACCGGCATCGGCGTATGGTCGAGTGCGGCCATGACGGCCGGGCAACGCGCGGCATGGTCCGGCACCGGCGCGCCGCTCTGCCAGAAATAATAGGCACCCCAACTGGGGTCGTCGCGCAATTTGTTGTTGGGCGCGGGGCGCGCCTTCGATGTCTGGACATAGGGCGCGAAGTCGGGCGCGCCCGCACGTACCGCCGCCAGTTCAGCGACGATCGCGTCGGTCATCGCCTCCATCGGCGCGACCCAGTCGAACTCGCTGCGCTCGTAAAAGGCGCGCTGGGGCAGGCCGGGGAAATAGAACATGCTGGGCTGCTGCAGGAATATTGCGCGCTTGCCGAGCAACAGGTCGGTGGCGAGCGCGATGCGGGGCAGGGAAGGCAGGTCGCGAATCGCGGCGGTCAGATGATCCTCGAAACGCTGGCTCGATTGGGCGATGGCGTCTTGTGCCTGTTGCAGCAGCGGTTGCAGTTGCGGCGGCGCGCCATGGGCCGCCGCTTGCGCCAGCGCGGTGCGTCGCCAGCTGATCGCGCCGCGATCATCACCGCGCGCCTGCGCATTATGGCCCATGGCGAGTAGGGCGGGGAGGTTGCGCGGATCGCCCGCCAGGATCGAGCGCAGCGCCTCCGCCTCGCCATCCCGGTCGCCCAGCCGGTTGCAGACCTGCGCCAGCAGCATCGGCGGCGGGGCGGCCATCTGCGCCAGCGTCGCGCGCGCCTTGGCCGCATCGCCCCCGCGCAGCGCCGCCAATGCGGCCTGGGCCAGCGCCTCTTCTCTTGCCTGATCGCTCATGCGCCTGCCTTATCGGGGACAAGCGCTGCGGCAAAGCGGCTTATTCGGCCGGAACCGCGATCATCCGAGTGGTCCGCTGTTGCAGGGCGATCGACAGGAGGAAGACGGCGAGGCCACCGAGCGCCAGCGCGGCACCGATCCAGCCCGTCGAGGTCAGGCCATAGCCCGCCGCGATCGCCATGCCGCCAAGCCAGGGGCCAAGCGCATTGGCGACGTTGAAGGCGCTATGGTGCAGTGCCGCCGCGAGCGTCTGCGCATCGCCCGATACGTCCATCAACCGCGCCTGCAACGGCGTGCCAAGGCCACCGCCCGCGCCGATCAGGAAGATGATGAGGCTGAGCGTCCAGATATTGCCCGCCATCAGCGGGAATAGGGCGAGGGCGCCCGCGCTCCACAACAGCACGAGGATGACGGTGCGGTTGAGCGCCCGGTCGGCCATCCACGCAGCGACGAGGTTGCCGATCGTCATGCCGACGCCGAAGATCATCAGGATCACCGGCACCCAGACTTCGGACACCCCGGTCACTTCGATCATGGTGGAGGCGACATAGGTGTAGACCGCGAACAGCCCGCCAAAACCGATCGCGCCGGTCAGCAGCGTCAGCCAGACCTGTGGCTTGGCGAGCGCGGTCAGTTCGCGCGCGGCGCTCGCCTTGGGATCGCCCGCGTCGCGTGGGGCGTAGAGCGCCACCAGCGTCATCGTCGCGATGGCGAGCGCGGTGACCACGAAAAAGCCAGACCGCCAGCCCAGCGCCTGCCCCATCCAATTGGCGACGGGGACGCCCAGCACCGTGGCGATGGTCAGGCCCGACATGACCCTTGCGATCGCCTGGGTGCGCCTTTCGATCGGCACCAGCTTGGCCGCCACCAAAGCGGCGACGCCGAAATAGGCCCCATGCGGCACGCCGCTCAGAAAGCGGAAGGCGAGCATCCAGCCATAGCTTGGCGACAGCGCGGACAGGCCATTGCCGATCGCGAACAAGGCCATCAGGCCGATCAGCAAATGACGGCGCGGCAGGCGCGCGCCGAAGGCGGCGATCACCGGCGCGCCCGCAACGACGCCCAAAGCATAGGCACTGATCGCATGGCCAGCGGTCGGCACGTCGATGCCCAGGTCACGCGCGAAGAAGGGCAGCAGGCTCATCGCCGCAAATTCGGTGGTCCCGATCGCGAAAGCGCCAACGGCGAGCGCGAAAAGGACGAGCGCGGGTTGCGCCTGGTGGGGGCGGGTGCCCATGACATGGCTCCATGCTGCAATGCAAAATAGCGGAAGCGCAGCAGATGGGCGTCATGACAACGCTGGTCAAGATCGCGGGTGCGTGAGTTTATTGCAAGTGCTGCGGCGCGCTACGCAACATGCGCCATCGTCGCGGGATGATGTCGCGGCGTTTACGCCCCGACCTGCGCCTTGCTGACGTCGAGCCGCTTGCCGTTGGTGATGACCACCACATCGCCCAATTTCGTCACGCCGAACAATTTTTGCGCGAAGGCGACGGGGACGCCGATGCAGCCATGGGTTGCCTTGCCCCATTGGACGTCGCTGCCATGGATCGCCACGCCGTCGCTGGTCAGGCGCAGCATATAAGGCATCGGCGCATTGTCATAGAGGTTGGAATAATGGTCGGCGTCCTTCTGCGTGATCGGGAAGGCTCCCAGCGGGCTGGGCTTGTCGGTCGCGCCATAGAGGATGACAGCCGCGCCAATCTCATAACCGGCGCGGAACACCGATAGCGTTTGCGCCCGCAGATCGACGGTGATGATGACGGGGCCGGTCGTCGGCGCGCCGCTTTCATCCCAGGCATAGTCGCCATGGCGGAACGGGCCGTCAATCTTGAGGACGCGCTTGACCGTCAGCGCGCGCGGATCAATTTCCATCGGCTGATCGCTGCGCCGTTCGACGGGCTTTGCGGGGGCAGGCGCGGGTGGTGCCTTCGCTATGGGCGCAGGCGGGGCGGGTTCTTCCGCTGCGGGGCGGTCGATCCAGCCGGACACAAGCAGGCCAATGCCCGCCAGCCCCGCGCCGATCGCAATCTTCGGACCAGCGCTTTTCGCCAATGCTTTGAGCAGAGCTGCCATATCATCCTCGAACAAATTCCTCCCCTGTAAGGGGAGGGGGACCACGAAGTGGTGGAGGGGTGTCACCCTATCGAGAGGGGGACACCCCTCCGTCAGGCTTCGCCTGCCACCTCCCCTACAGGGGAGGATCACTATCGCCCGTCATAGCGGCAAAAGGTTAAGCTCAGCCTTCGCGGGCGACTTCCGCCGCCGCGATGGCGGTGAGGTTGAGGATGCCGCGCGAGGTGACGCCGGGGGTCAGGACATGAATGGGCTTGGTCAGGCCCATCAGCATCGGCCCGACGGTAGGCGAACTGGATGAGGCGGACAGCGCGGTGAGCGTGATGTTCGCCGCATCCAGATTGGGCATGACCAGCAGATTGGCCGGGCCTTCGAAGCGCGAATCGGGGATCAGTTTCTCGCGCAGCGCCTGGCTCAAAGCCGCATCGGCGTGCATTTCGCCATCGACCGCCAGATCGGGCGCGGCCTGCCGCACCAGTTTGAGCGCGGCGCGCATCTTGCGCGCGCTGTCGCTATGCGAGGCACCGAAATTGGAGTGGGACAGCAGGGCGACGCGCGGGACCAGGCCGAAATGCTCCAGCTCGGTCGCCGCCAGCAGCGTCATTTCCGCAATCTGTTCGGGCGTCGGATTGGGCACCATATGGGTGTCGGTGATGAACAGCGCGCCCGCGTCGAGGATCAGCCCCGACAGCGCATAGACGCGATTGCGGCCCGGCACCCGGTCGATGATGCGCAGCGCATGTTCGACCTGGCCCCAATATTCCGAATTGCCGCCGATCAGCGCGGCATCGACATGGCCGAGGCGCAGCAGCATGGCGGCGGTAACGCTGGGGCGGCGATAGACATGGCGCAGCACTTCGGCGGCGGGCACGCCCCGGCGCGAGGCGACTTCGCGATAGCCCTCGACCAGTTGCGCCATGATCTCATGATCGGTTTCGGGGTCGATCACCTCGATATCGCGGCCCAGTTCGAAACGCAGGCCAAGGTCGGGCAGCTTCTTGTTCAAGATGCGGCGGCGCGCGATGATGGTCGGGCGGACGATGCCTTCGTCCAGCGCGTCCTGAATGGCGCGCAGCACGCGCTCATCCTCGCCCTCGCCATAGACGATGCGGCGTGCGCCACCGCGCGCGGCTTCGAACACTGGCAGCATCAACTGGCCGGAACGGGTATTCTGCCGCGTCAGGCGGCGGCGATACTCGTCCAGGTCGATCGGGCGGCGGGCGACGCCGCTGTCCATTGCCGCGCGCGCCACGGCGACCGCGATCTCGCCGATCAGGCGCGGGTCGAAGGGGGTGGGGATGATATAGTCGGGACCAAAGACCAGCCTGCGCCCGCCATAGGCCTGCGCCACGCTGTCATGCGCGGGCATGCGGGCAAGGCTGGCGATCGCGTCCGCCGCCGCGACCTTCATCGCTTCGTTGATCTGGGTCGCGCCGACATCCAGCGCGCCCCGGAAGATATAGGGGAAGCACAGGACGTTGTTGACCTGATTGGGATAGTCCGAGCGGCCGGTGGCGATGATCGCGTCGGGGCGCACTTCGCGCGCGGCTTCGGGGCGGATTTCGGGTTCGGGGTTGGCGAGCGCGAAGATCAACGGGTTGGGGGCCATCAATGGCAACCATTCGGGCTTCAACACGCCGGGCGCGGAGAGGCCGAGGAACAGATTGGCGCCCGGCAGCACGTCGGGCAGGGTGCGCGCGTTGGTGACGCGGGCATAGCGCGCCATGTTCGGCAACATGCCCTCGCGCCCCGAATGGATGACGCCATCCTTGTCGGTCATGGTGACATTGTCGACCGGCAGGCCCATCGACACGAGCAGATCGACGCAGGCGAGCGCGGCCGCGCCCGCGCCCGACGTGACCAGCTTGGCATCAGCCAGCGTCTTGCCCTGAATCACCAGCGCGTTGCGCACGGCGGCGGCGACGACGATGGCGGTGCCATGCTGATCGTCATGAAAGACCGGAATATTCATCCGTTCCTTCAACCGCGCCTCGATCGCAAAACATTCGGGTGCCTTGATATCTTCCAGGTTGATGCCGCCGAAGGTCGGCTCCATCAGCGCGACGGCTTCGATGAATTTTTCGGGGTCGGTGGTGTCGAGTTCGATGTCGAACACGTCGATGTCGGCGAATTTCTTGAAGAGGACCGCCTTGCCCTCCATCACCGGCTTGGACGCGAGCGCGCCGATCGCGCCCAGGCCAAGGACGGCGGTGCCGTTGGAGATGACCGCGACCAGATTGCCGCGCGCGGTATAATCGAGCGCCTTGTCGGGATCGGCGGCGATCTCCATGCAGGGGGCGGCGACGCCGGGCGAATAGGCCAGCGCGAGATCGCGCTGGTTGACCATGCGTTTGGTCGGCTCGATCCGCAGCTTCCCCGGCTGGGGAAAGCGGTGATAGTCGAGGGCGGCGCGGCGGGTATTATCGTCCATGCGATGGGCCTTAAGGGCTGCGTTCCGCAAGGGCAATGGTGGAACGCGCCCAGGGGGGCGTTGGCGCATATAGTCCGACAAGAAAATCGACGAAGGCGGTGATGGCGGCGGGCGGATTATGCTGTGGCAGTTGCACCGCGAACAGGCCGACATCCGCCGACCCTTCATGGTCCGGCACGATCTGCCGAACATCGCCGCGCGCCAGCGCGTCGCTAATGTCCCAGAGCGAGCGCAGGGCGATGCCGCCGCCTGCCAGCGCCAGTTCGCGCACCACTTCGCTGCTGTTGGTGCGGACATGGCTGCGGCCCTCGACCATCACCGCGCCTTTCGGGCCGACGAGGCGCCAGGGCATCTGGCCATCGGCGGCGAGCAGGCGATGGCTTTTGAGGTCGGCGAGGGTGGCGGGCGTGCCATAGCGGTCGAGATAGGCGGGCGCGGCGCACAGGATGCGGCGGTTGGTCGCCAGGCGTTGCGCGGCGAGGCCCGGCCCCGGATCGGCGGTGATGCGGATGGCAAGGTCCGCGCGGGTGTCGATCAGGTCGGCGAAATCGTCGGACAAGTTGATGGCGAGGTCGACGCGGGGATGGGCGTCCATGAAGCGCGGCAGCCAGGGCGCGAGATGCATGCGGCCGAAGGAAGTGGGCGCGGTGATGCGCAGCGGCCCCGCGACGATCGCCGACGTGCCCGACACGCGCCGCTCGGCTTCGTCTAGCGCCGCCAATATCCCGCGCAGATCGGCATGGAGCCGCTCGCCCGCCGGGGTCAGCGCCAGCCGCCGCGTGGTGCGGTGAACGAGGCGCGTGCCCAGCCGCTCCTCCAGCCGCGCGAGCCGCTTGGACATCATGGCGGGCGAGATGTGGAGGCGGCGACCGGCTGCGGCGAGGCCGCCTTCGTCCACGATCGCGACGAACAGTTCATGGTCGGGGTCCATCATATTCGTTCACCATAGGAATGACTATGTTCGCATAATAGTGAATATACGACATAATGGGAATGGTATATTCCAGTGTTCAATCACGGAACATGAGAAGGAACAGGCCATGACCGACCGCATGATCGACAAATCCGGGCTGAAGGTCGCGGCATCGCTCGCCGACTTCATCGACAAGCAGGCGCTGCCCGGCACCGGCATCGAACCCGCCGCCTTCTGGGCAGGGGCCGCGGATGTCTTCGCGCGCTTCACCCCGGACAATATCGCGCTGCTGGAAACCCGCGATGCGATGCAGGCGCAGATCGATGACTGGCACGAACAGCGCGCGGGCCAGCCGCATGACCCGCAGGCCTATCAGGCTTTCCTGCGCGACATCGGCTATCTGGTCCCCGAACCCGCGCCCTTCACCATCGGCAGCGAGAATGTCGATGATGAGGTTGCGCGGCTGGCCGGGCCGCAACTGGTCGTCCCTATTCTCAACGCCCGCTTCCTGCTCAACGCCGCCAATGCGCGCTGGGGTAGCCTGTACGACTCGCTGTACGGCACTGACGCCATTCCCGGCACGGCGGCGGACAAGGGCTATGATGCGGCGCGCGGCGCGCAGGTCATCGCCTGGGCCAAGGCGTTTCTGGACGATGCCATCCCGCTCGCCAGCGGGCGTTGGGCCGACCTTGCGAGCGACGAGATAATCCTTGCCGATCCGACCCAATATCTGGGCCGCAGCGAGAAGGGCCGCCTGTTCCGCCACAATGGCCTGCATATCGAAGTCGTTTTCGATAGCAGCCATCCGATCGGTGCGACCGACCCGGCGGGCATCGCCGACGTCATCCTCGAATCCGCGCTGACCGCCATTTGCGACCTGGAGGATTCGGTCGCGGCGGTCGACGCGGCGGACAAGGTTGTCGCCTATGCCAATTGGCTGGGCCTGATGAAGGGCGACCTGACCGAGACGTTCGAGAAGGGCGGCACGATGATGACCCGCGCTCTGAACCCCGACCGCGCCTACACCGGACCTGACGGCAGTGCCTTTACGCTGCCCGGCCGCAGCCTGTTGTTCGTCCGCAATGTCGGCCATTTGATGACGACGCCCGCCATCCTTCTGCCCGATGGGACGCAAGCGCCCGAAGGCATTCTCGACGGCATCGTCACCAGCCTGATCGCGCTGCACGACGTGGCGCGCGAAGGTGGCAACAGCCGCGCGGGCAGCGTCTATATCGTCAAGCCCAAAATGCACGGGCCGGATGAAGCGGCCTTCACCAACTGCCTGTTCGACGGCATCGAGGACATGCTGGGCATGGCGCGTCACACGCTCAAGGTCGGCGTCATGGATGAGGAGCGCCGCACCTCGGCCAATCTCGCCGCCTGCATTCATGCCGTGCGCGACCGCATCGTCTTCATCAACACCGGCTTCCTCGACCGCACCGGGGACGAGATGCATACGTCGATGCAGGCCGGGCCGATGATCCGCAAGGGCGAGATGAAGAGCAGCGACTGGATCACCGCCTATGAGGATCGCAATGTCCAGATCGGCCTCGCCTGCGGCCTGTCGGGTCGCGCGCAGATCGGCAAGGGCATGTGGGCCGCGCCGGATCGCATGGCTGACATGCTGGAACAGAAGATCGGCCATCCCAAGAGCGGAGCCAACACCGCCTGGGTGCCATCGCCCACCGCCGCGACGCTGCACGCGACCCATTATCATCGGTTCGATGTCTTTGCGCGGCAGGCGGAGCGCGGGGCGGAGGGCATCGCCCCACTCGAAAAGCTGCTGACCATCCCCGTCGCTACGGGGCGCAACTGGTCGGAAGAGGACATCCGCCAAGAACTGGACAATAATGCGCAGGGCATATTGGGCTATGTCGTCCGCTGGATCGACCAGGGGGTCGGCTGCTCGAAGGTGCCTGACATTCACGACATCGGCCTGATGGAGGACCGCGCGACGCTGCGCATTTCCTCGCAGCATATGGCCAACTGGCTGCTGCATGGTGTCTGCACCGGCGAACAGGTCGATGCCGCGCTCCGGCGCATGGCGGCCAAGGTCGATGCGCAGAATGCGGGCGATCCGCTCTACCAACCGATGAGCGGGCGCGAGGCGGAGAGCCTGGCGTTCCAGGCCGCCCGTGCGTTGGTTTTCGAGGGTGTCGCCCAGCCCAATGGCTATACCGAACCGCTGCTCCATGCCTATCGCGCGAAGCAGAAGGCGGGGGCGGCGTTGGAAGCGGCCTAACCCACGCCCGTTCGTTTCGAGCGAAGTCGAGAAACGCTTCTCGACACGCTCGAAGCGAACGGATGTTGTAGCTGCCCCGATGCTGCGTTAGCCCTGACCGCCACGCAGCATCGGAGCCGTCATGACCATCATCGTCCATCACCTCAACAACAGCCGCTCGCAACGCATCCTGTGGATGCTGGAGGAACTGGGCGAGCCTTATGAGGTGCGCCGCTACGAACGCGACCGCAAGACCATGCGCGCGCCCGCGTCGCTGCGCGCCATTCATCCGCTCGGCCGGTCGCCGGTGGTGGAGGTGGATGGCCATCGCCTGATCGAAACCGGCGCGATCATGGACTATCTGGTCGGGCGCGCCGCCAATCGCTTCGGCCCGCCCACCGATGCGGACGGCGCGATCCGCTACCGCCAGTTTCTTCATTATGCCGAAGGATCGCTGATGCCGCCGCTGCTCGCGCTGCTCATCATCGGCAAGCTCGGCCTGCTGGGCCGCCCCGCGCGCCCCACGGTGCAGGGGATGCTGGACGATCATCTCGACTGGATCGAAGGCGAATTGGCGAGCCGCCCCTATTTTGCGGGCGATGCCTTTACGGCGGCCGACATGATGATGAGCTTTCCTCTGGAAGCCGCCTGCTCGCGCGGTGGCCTCAACGACAGCCGCCCCAATATTCTGCGCTGGCTCAGCGAGATGCACGCCCGTCCCGCCTATCAGGCCGCGTTGCAGGCCGGTGGCCCCTATGCTTACGCCTGACCGGCGCAGCCTGCTCGGCTATGCCGCCGCTGGCATAGCCGCCGCCGTCACCCCGCGCCTGTTCGCGCAGGAGCGGGCGACCGAGGCGCTGACTTCCTTGACCCAGGGCATCACGCCGATCGGCCGGGCCGAACGCGCCGATCGCCTGTCCCGCGCGCAGGCGATGATGCAGGCTCAGGGGATCGACGCGCTGCTGATCGAGCCGGGGGCGAGCCTCATCTACTATAGCGGCGTGCGCTGGTGGCGCAGCGAGCGGCTGACCGCGATGGTCATTCCGGCGTCCGGCACACCGCTCATCATCTGCCCCTTTTTCGAAAAACCCTCGATCGACGAATCGCTCGGCATCCCGGCGCAGGTGCGCGTCTGGCAGGAGCATGAAAGTCCGCACGCACTGGTTGCTGCCTTCCTGACGGAAAAGGGGCTGGCGAAGGGCCGTATCGGCATCGAGGAGACGGTGCGCTATTTCGCGGTCGATGGCCTCAAGGCGGCGCTGCCGCAGGCGCGGCTGACGACCGACCCTGTCACTCGCGCGCTGCGGATGCGCAAGACACCGGCCGAAATCGCGCTGATGCAGACCGCTGCTGACGTGACCATGGCCGCCTATCGCTGGACCTACCGCCAAGTGAAGGCAGGCATGACCCCGGCCGACATCGGCGCCCTGATGACTGCCGCGACCACGGCGCTGGGCGGCAAGACCGAGTTCAACCTCGTCCTATTGGGCGAGGCGGCGGCCTATCCGCATGGCTCCGGCAAGCCGCAGGCGGTGCGCGCTGGCGAGGTCGTGCTGATGGACTGCGGCTGCACCGTGGGCGATTATCAGTCTGACATCAGCCGCACCTTCGTTTACGGTGCCACGCCCACGGCCCAGCAGCGCACCGTCTGGAACGACGTGTCGCAGGGGCAGGCCATCGCCTTCGCCGCCGCTAAACTCGGCACGCCAGCCGGTTCGGTCGATGACGCCGTGCGGGCGCATTATGAAAGGCGCGGCTACGGCCCCGGCTATGCGCTTCCTGGCCTCTCGCATCGCACCGGCCATGGCATCGGCATGGAGGGGCATGAGCCGGTCAACCTGGTCCATGGCGAAACCACCAAGCTCGACATCGGCATGTGCTTCTCCAACGAACCGGGCCTGTACCTCCCCGGCACTATGGGCGTCCGAATGGAAGATTGCTTCCACATGACGGCGCAGGGGCCGGCGTGGTTCTCGAAGCCGCCGGTGTCGATCGAGGAACCCATCGGCTAGTCTTTTACAGGGCCTGCACCATGCGCGTCCCCGATGCGGCGGATCGCGGCGACCTTGGCATGGAGCGGCGCCCAATCGTCCTTTTCGGCGATGGCGGACCAGATCGCCTCGACTTCCTCAATGTGCATCGAGCAGGGTTGCGCGTCGGCCCAATAGGCGTGGTCCTTTGCGCCGGGCACCGCCTCGAAGCCACTGATGGCGGCGCGAAATTCGCCCCAGGCGGCGTCGCTATAATCGGTGCCGACCCGCGCCGTGCCGCCGCGCCAGTCGTGGAAGAAGCGGTCGATGGGGGTGGCGGTGGTAATCATGGCACGGACGGCGGACTGGATCATGGCGTCGCTGCCTTCGCCGGGGATGACGCCGAGGCGCCAGCAGAAGCGGCGCGCCATGGCCTGACCATAGAGGGCGGGGAAGCGCTCAAGCTGTGCGATCAGCGGTTCGGCCTCCACCAGCGCGCGGAGCGAGACGGCGAGTTGCGCGACGTCCCAGTGGATCGCTTCGGCCTGGCGGCCAAAGGCGTATAACCCCTGATGGTCGAAATAGGCGGCGGTGAAGCCTGCGTCCCACAAGGGGGTGAAACGCCACGGGCCATAGTCGAAACTCTCGCCGGTGACGTTGATATTGTCGCTGTTGAGGACGCCATGGACGAAGCCCGCGATCATATAGCTGGCAGCGAGATCGGCGGTGCGTTCGACCACGCGGCCAAGTAGTTGCGCGGGCGGATTGTCGCCGGGGGTTTCGCCATATAGCTGCGTCAGCGCATAGTCGGTCAGCCGCGTGAGCAGTTGCTGGTCTTCGTGGAAGGCGGCGCGCTGGAACGTGCCGATGCGGATATGCGAGTGGGACAGGCGCACCATCGCCGCGCCGCGCGTGGGCGAAGGTTCGTCGTTGCGCTCCAGCGCTTCGCCGGTTTCGATGATCGAGAAAGTGCGCGAGGTGGAGACGCCCAGCGCTTCCAGCATTTCGGTCGCCAAAATCTCGCGCACCCCGCCCTTGAGCGTCAACCGCCCGTCGCCCGACCGACTATGGGGCGTCCGCCCGGTGCCCTTGGTGCCAAGGTCCATCAGTCGGTCGGCCTCGTCGTGCATTTGCGCGAACAGGAAGCCGCGGCCATCGCCGATGTCGGGGTTGTAGTGGCGGAACTGGTGGCCGTGATAGCGCAGCGCCAGCGGGCGGGGGAGCGATCCGTCCAGCGGTTCAAAACGGCCGAAATGGGCGATCCATTGGTCGTCGGTCAGACCATCGAGGCCGACCGATGCGGAGGCCCGGTCATTACGGTAGCGCAGGATGGTCTGGGGGAAGTCCGCTGCTCCGACGGGATCGGCGATGTCGGGCATCAGCGTGTCGATTTGGCGCGCGGGGCGAAATTTGGCGGGTTGCGGCGTCTGGCTCATAAGGTGATATGGGGGTGGCAAGGCGGAAGGATCAAGTTTGAGCGTGTATAACGACGGATATTGGTGGTCCCCCGATGGCCTGCGGCTGCATTATCGCGATTATGCCGGGGGCGGCGATGGACGGCCGCCCTTGCTCTGTTTGCCAGGGTTAACCCGCAATGCGCGCGATTTCGAGCCGCTTGCCGCGCGGCTGGCGGGCGAATGGCGGCTCATCTGTCCCGACATGCGCGGGCGCGCCGAAAGCGCCTATGCCAAGGACGCGATGACCTATGTGCCGCTGACCTATATGCAGGATATCAGCCGATTGCTCGCCGACCTCGCCATCACCCGGTTCGTGGCGGTGGGCACCTCTCTGGGCGGCATCATCACCATGTTGATGGCCGCGACCCATCGCGAATGGCTGGCGGGCGCGCTGCTCAACGATGTCGGGCCAGCGCTGGAGGAAGAAGGGCTGGTACGCATCCGCACCTATGTCGGCGTCAACCAGTCGCATCCGACCTGGGTCCATGCCGCGCGCGCGCTGGCGGACGCCAATGGCGATGTCTATCCGGGCTATGACCTGCAAGCCTGGCTGGCGATGGCCAAGCGGCTCTATCGGCTCAACAGCGGCGGGCGGATAGTGCTGGATTATGACATGAAGGTCGCCGAGCCGATCCGCGCCATGGGCACCGAGGCGGGGGTGGATATGTGGCCGGTGATGAAGGCTTTTTCCGGTCTGCCGACGCTGTTGCTGCGCGGCGAGCGGTCGGATCTGCTGGGCGAGGCGACGGCCCAGCGAATGGCGGCGGAGATCGGGCCGGGCGCGGAATTGGTCACCGTGCCGGGCGTCGGCCATGCGCCGGTGCTGGACGAGCCGGAGAGCATCGCGGCGATCGACCGGCTGCTGGCGCGGGTGCTGCATGGCTGACAGCCCCGATCGAACACGCCCGCACATCCTGCATGTCCATGGCAGTTTCAATCTGGGCGGCAAGGAGGCGCGCGCCGTCCAATTGATGAACATTTGGGGCGACAAGGCGCGGCACAGTATCGTCAGCGCCGATCCCGAAGCGATGGGCGCACGGGCGGCGATCGACCCCGGCGTTGCGGTCGATTACCCCGATGGGCCATCCTTTGCGGGCAAGCCGGGGCTGGCGCGCTACAGGGTCATTACTGCTTTTCTCAAGCGGTTCGACCTGATCCTCACCTATAATTGGGGGTCGATGGATGCGGTGATGGCGCATCGGCTGGCCAGGACGTCGGCGGGCCTGCCGCCGCTGATCCACCATGAAGACGGCTTCAACGCGGACGAGGCCGTGCGCCTCAAGACCAAGCGCAACCTGTTCCGCCGCCTCGCGCTGCAGCGGGCGCAAGGGATGGTGGTGCCCTCGGTGCGGTTGGAGACGATCGCGCGCACGGTTTGGAAACAGCCCGCGCCTAAGGTGCATCTGATCCGCAACGGCATTGATGTCGCACGCTATGCGCCGCCGCCGGAGCCGGACGCGATCCCCGGTCTGCGTCGGTCGCCGGGCAAATTGCTGGTGGGAACGCTGGCTGGGTTGCGGCCGGTCAAGAACATCCCCCGGCTGGTGCGCGCCGTCGCCGCGCATAAGGACCGGCTGCAACTGGTGGTGGTGGGCGAAGGCCCGGAGCGTGACGCGATCCTGGCCGAAGCGGCGCGGCAGGGAATGGGTGACATCCACATGGCGGGCTTCATGGACCGGCCCTGGCGCTTTGTCGGGCTGTTCGACATTTTCGCTTTGTCGTCGGACAGCGAGCAATTCCCGATCTCGCTGGTGGAGGCGATGGCGGCGGGCGTGCCGGTCGCGTCGATGGATGTGGGCGACGTGGCCAATATGGTCGCGACCGCGAACCAGCCCTATGTCGTGGCCGACGAAGCCGGGCTGGCCGATGCACTGGGCGCGCTGGCGGCGGATGCCGATCTGCGCGCCACCCTTGGGGCGGCCAATCGCGAGCGGGCAACCCGCGACTATGCCGAAAAAACAATGGTTGCGGCCTATGGTGCATTATATGGAGAGGCTCTGGCCAGCCCCCGGATTTTGCTTTAAGGGCCGCGCCTATTCGTCAGGAGCCGTCAGGGCTGTGTTGGGATCGCATATTCCCGGTCGACCGGCCGGGCCTTTTTGTCGCAGGAGATTTTGGTGTTCAAGGGGTTGAAGCCTATCGTCTATGGTGGCCGCGAAGTCTGGCCGCTGGTCGAAGGCGGCAAGGGCGTTGCGGTGTCCAACCATGCGAGTTCCGGTGCCTGGGCGGCGGCTGGCGGCATCGGCACGGTGTCCGCCGTCAATGCCGACAGCTATGACAGTTTCGGCAATGTCATCCCCCAAATCTACCATGGCCGCACCCGCCGCGACCGCCATGAGGAACTGGTCGCCTATGCGATCGACGGCGCGGTCGAGCAGGTCAAGCGCGCCTATGAGATTGCCGATGGCCGCGGCGCGATCAACATCAATGTGTTGTGGGAAATGGGCGGGGCGCAGCGCATCCTGCATGGCGTGCTGGAAAAGACCAAGGGGATGGTCGCGGGCGTGACCTGCGGTGCGGGCATGCCCTATAAGCTGTCCGAAATCGCCGCGTCCTATGGCGTGAGCTATCTGCCGATCGTGTCGTCCGGCCGCGCGTTCCGCGCGCTGTGGAAGCGGTCATACTCCAAGGCGTCGGAATGGCTGGCGGCGGTGGTTTATGAAGATCCCTGGCTGGCGGGTGGGCATAATGGCCTGTCCAACGCCGAAGACCCCAAAGTGCCGCAAGACCCCTATCCCCGCGTCAAGGCGCTGCGCGATACGATGCGCGAGGGTGGCATTTCGGACGAGGTGCCGATCGTGATGGCCGGCGGCGTGTGGGCGCTCAAGGACTGGAACGACTGGATCGACAATCCCGAATTGGGGACGATCGCTTTCCAGTTTGGCACGCGCCCGCTGCTGACCCAGGAAAGCCCGATCCCGCAGGATTGGAAGGATCTCCTGACTCAGCTGAACCCCGGCGACATATTGCTGCACAAATTCTCGCCGACCGGCTTTTACAGTTCAGCGGTACGCAACCCATTCCTGCGCGAGTTGGAAGCCCGGTCGGAACGGCAAATCCCGTTCAGCACCGAACAGGCGGGCGACCATACCCATCAGTTGGACGTGGGCGTGAAGGGCAAGAATTTCTGGGTGACGCTGGGCGACCTTAATCGCGCGCGCGAATGGGTGGGGCAGGGCTTTACCGCCGCGCTCAAGACGCCAGACAATACGCTGGTGTTCGTCGGCGACACGGAAAAGTCGATGATCCGCAAAGATCAGACCGACTGCATGGGGTGCCTGAGCCATTGCTCCTTCTCGTCCTGGATGGACAGCGAGACCAATTCGACCGGGCGGCTGGCCGATCCGCGCAGCTTCTGCATTCAAAAAGCGCTGCAGGAAGCGGTGCATGGCGGCGACCTGGACAAGAATCTCGTCTTCGCCGGCCATGGCGCCTATAAGTTCAAGCAGGACCCCTTCTACTCCAATGGCTTCGTGCCGACCGTCAAGCAGTTGGTCGACCGTATCCTGACCGGCGATTGATGGCGGATATTCAGGGCCTGGCCGTGCTGCGTTACGACACGCCGCATTTCGACGTCGAACGGCCGGGCCAGTTCGTGGTCTGTGCCGTGTCGGGCGCGCGGATCGACCTGGACGAGCTGAAATATTGGAGCGCGGAGTTTCAGGAAGCCTATCGCGGCCCGGAGGAAGCGACTCGCGCTTTCCTGAAACATCGTTGGCCGGAATTCCGGTAGGTTTCCGCAGGCTGTTGGGTGCGGCCGGATGGGACCGCTACCAAATGGCGTCAAGAGGGGTGGAACGTTGGTTCACCCCGCCGATAGGGCGGCTGGCCGCAACTTTCCTGTTCCGATACAGTAAAAACTGATGTAATCTTTCCTCAGAGGCGACGCAGAGCGCCCGGCAAGTGGAAGGATGTGTTTCGATGTCTCGTATTGACGTCTTTGGTGATCGTATCTGTATCGTGTCCAGCCTGCTCATCATGGGCTGGTTCCTCTACAACACGATCTTCTGATCCGGCGGATCACCGCTTAATCGGTCACGTCCTGTTACCGATGCAGCGCGCCTGTGTCTGCCTGCCCTTTCGGGTAAGTCGGATCGAGAGCGTCGCGCGCCTATATAGTGTCAAACGCGCAATATGTCAGGAGACACAATGTTCAGCCACATCATGGTCGGTGCCAATGATATCGAGGTATCGAAAGCCTTTTACGATGCGACGATGGCAGCCCTGGGGGCAAAGCCCGGTTTTTTCGATGATAAGGGCCGAGTCATCTACATGCATGACGGCGCGTTGCTGATGCTGACTAAGCCGATCGACGGTGCCCCGGCCTGTGGAGCCAATGGCGGCACGATCGGTTTCACCATGGCCTCGCCCGAACAGACCGACGCCTGGCATGCAGCGGGCGTCGCGGCGGGTGGCACCGCCTGTGAAGATCCGCCGGGCGTGCGCGAAGGGGGCTTTGGCAAACTCTATCTCGCCTATCTGCGCGATCCCACCGGCAATAAATTATGCGGGCTGCACCGCGTCGGCTGATCGCGCCCGTGGTGTAGTGGCGGTTCAGGACAGGCCGGTGACTGGCACGGCCTGCACTGCCTCCGCCTCGAAACTGGCGATGGGATAGGCGCAATAATCGGCGGCATAATAGGCGCTGGGCCGGTGATTGCCCGATGCGCCGAGGCCGCCAAAGGGCATATTGCCGGCAGCACCGGTCGTCGGGCGGTTTCGGTTGAGGACGCCCGCCCGGCTTTCCTCCACCATCCGCTGCCATAGCTGGTCATCCTGCGCGATCAGACCCGCCGACAGGCCGAAACTGGTCGCGTTGGCAGCGGTAATGGCGGCGTCGAAATCGGGCACGCGCACGATCGACAGGACGGGTGCGAAAATCTCCGCATCGGGCGTATCCACGCCGGTCACGTCGAGCAAGGCGGGCGTGACGAAGGCGGCGCTGCGGCCATCGACCCCGCCGAAGGGACGGATGACCCGTGCGCCACGCGCGATCAGGTCGCTGACCGCGCGATGGGCACCGGCAGCGGCGGCGTCCGACACCAGCGGTCCCATGAAAGCGTCGCTTGCTTCGTTCCAGGCGGCGATAGGCAAGCGTGCGGCCATGGCATCGACCGCCTCGACGATCGCGTCGCCGGTCGCCCCTTCGGGCACGATCAGGCGGCGGGCGCAGGAGCAGCGCTGGCCCGTGGTGATGAAAGCGGAATTAACGATGATCGAGGCGGCGGCCTCCGGGCTGTCCCAGGCGATCAGCGGATTATTGCCGCCCAGTTCCAGCGCCATGATGACATGGAGCCGATCAACCAGCGCGCGGCGCAGGGCCGCGCCAGCGCCCGCCGATCCGGTAAAGAGCAGCCCGTCAATGTCGCCCGCGACCAACGCCTCGCCGGTGGCGCGCCCGCCCTGAACGACGGTCAGCAAGCCGTCCGGCAGACCCGCTGCGGTCCAGGCATCGGCCATCGCCGCGCCGGTGGCGGGCGTGATTTCCGATGGCTTGAACACGATGGCATTGCCCGCGATCAGGGCGGGGACGATATGGCCGTTGGGCAGATGGCCGGGGAAATTATAGGGGCCAAGCACCGCCATCACGCCATGGCCGCGATGGCGCAGCACCGCGCGACCGAAGGGCATGGTGGCGGCACGCTCGCCGGTGCGTTCGGCATGCGCGGCGATCGAGACATCGACCTTGGCGATCATCGATCCCACTTCGGCGTCGCTTTCCCACAACAGCTTGCCGGTTTCGCGCGAGATGAGTTCAGCCAGCGCAGCGCGCCGTTCGGCCAGAATGGCGGCATAGCGGCGCACCACGGCGATGCGATCCTCCACCGGCAGGGCGCGCCAAGCGGGCAGCGCGGCGCGGGCGGTGGCGATCGCGCGATGGCAGGCGGCGGCGTCGGCGACCGGGCCTTCCCAGACGAGCGCGCGGGAGGCGGGATCGAAGGATTGCAACATGGCGGTCATGCTCCTGCGCGCGTCATGGCGAAAATGCCGGTAGCGTTGCCGGTGTCGAAGGCGAGGTCGAGTTGACCTGTCGCCGGGTCGATGTCGCGGCTGATGAATTCGAAGAAGGAGCCGGGAACGCCGCGGACCTGCCCATCGGCAAAGCGACGTTCGACGCTGTCGGCGCGCAAGGCGGTCTGGCGCACGCGGCCGGTGGCGGAAATTTCCAGCCGGTCCTTGATCGGATGATCCTCCGCCCGCAGCCGGTCGGCAAGAGCAGCGACATCGGCGACCCGGTCGGTGGCGTGGTTGAAGGCATTGCCCTCGGTCGCGATCCAGGCGGCTTCGTTGGAGCGGGACAGCAGCAATTGATAGTCGGCAAAATCGGGCGCGTCATGCTGACGGTCGAAGGCCGAGAGGATGGTGGGCAGGGCGGCCAGTGCGTCGGCGAAGGACACGGTCCTGCCCGCCCCATAATCGTCCAGCACTGCCATCGCCTGCGCATCGAGTGGGTCGCGCGAAGTGCCGAACACGCGCGCGGCGGCGGCGGCGAATTCGGCATCGAAGCGATCGACATGCAGTTCGGACAGGAAGAATTGCGGGATGGCGTCGGGATGGTCGGCATGGGTATAGGCGCGGCCGGTCATCTTGAGCCGGTCGAGCGGATAGACAGTGGCCATGCGATAGCCCAGTGGCAAGAAGATGCGGGTGAAGGCGTCCTCGCCACCGGGCAGCGCGCCGTTGGGGCCTTCGGGCAGGCGGATAGTGCGCAGCGCGCCATGGTCGAAACTGATCCGGCCGCCCTGCGCCAGCGTGTCGGCGACATAGGCGGTGCCGCTCGGCACCCGGCGCAACAGATTGTCGAACAGCGAAACGTTCATAGCCATTGCGAAGGCAGCGCGCGACACGGTGGGGCCGCGCTCGGCCAGCAGGGCAGGGGCGATATGCAGCGCGTCGAGCGCCTTTTGGCCGTCCATATCACCCAGCACGGCTTTGGTCAGGACGGCGATGACAGGCATATTCTCATTTGACATGGATAGGTTCCCGGTGACAGGTGCAGTATCGCAGGATAGGATGGGTTATGCAAACGGGGAGCTTTCATCAGTTGATGCGATTTTGGAATGAGTGAAAGCCGCAAATGGCTGCCGCCGATGACCGCGCTCGCCAGTTTCGAGGCGGCGGCGCGGCATGAGAGCTTCTCGCGCGCAGGCGACGAGATCGGCCTGACGCAGAGCGCGGTCAGTCGGCAGATCGCCTTGCTGGAGGATTTGATCCAGCGACCGCTATTCGACCGGATTGGACGGCGGGTGCGGCTCAATGAAGCGGGGCGCGCCTATGCCGTACAACTCGCGCCCGCGCTCGACGCCATCCGCCGCGCGACCCGCGCGGCGGCGCAGCGGCGGGCGGGATCGGCCTTGCGGATCGCGACGCTGCCCAGTTTCGGGATGCGCTGGCTCGCGCCGCGCCTGCCGCATCTGAGCGCCCGCCATCCGCAACTGGTAGTGGATTTCGCGGCGCGCTCGGAACCGTTCGATTTTGCGCAGGAGGATTTCGACGCCGCGATCCATTTCGGCCTGCCGCAGGAGTGGCCCGGCGTTACGATGGATTTCCTGTTTCGCGAGGATGTCGTGCCGGTGTGCGCGCCGGGCTGGCTGGCGGCGCATCCGTTGCGCGCGCCCGTCGACCTGCTGGGCGCGCCGCTGCTCAGCCAAAGTTCGCGGCGCGATGCCTGGCCGCGCTGGTTCGCGGCGGCGGGGGTGGATGCGGACGCGCTGCAACCTGGCCCGACATTCGAACATTTCCTGATGCTGGCGCAGGCCGCCGCCGCGGGGGCCGGGGTGGCGCTGATCCCCCGCTTCCTGATCCAGCCGGAACTGGAAGCAGGCACGCTAGTCATACCCTTTGCCCGCCCCTTGTCGAGCGAGCGGGCCTATTATCTGGCCTATCCCGCCGATGCGCTGGCCAACCCCGCCGTCGCGCAGTTTCGGGCGTGGATGCTGGCGCAGGTCGAGTGAGGCGCGAGGTTATAGCAACGTGTGAAGATGATGACCCATGGATGCTGTTCCCCGGCGAAGGCCGGGGTCCAGTTCCACGCTTTGGACTGGACCCCGGCCTTCGCCGGGGAACAGGAGCTACAGCTTCCACCAACGCCGGATGGCCTTACATCTTCTTGGGCATGCAGTCCGCGCCGGCGGCCTTGATCTTCGCGCAAAGGTTCGCGGCGTCGCTGCTGCTGGCGACCGGACCGGCCTGGAGCCGGGTGACGGTGCCGGCCTTGACCAGATAGGGCTGATAGGCGGACAGGCCGCTGACCTTGCCGGTCATCTGGGTCCAGAGCGCGCGGGCGCGGCCTTCCTCGCCAAAGGCACCCAACTGCACCCGCCAACCGCCCGATGCCGGCGCTGGTGCCGTTGGTTGCGGCGCTGGTTTTGCCGCCGCGATTTGCGGGGCTGGCTTTGGCGTGGGGCGTGGTGCTGGCGGCGCGGCAACCGGCGTGGACGGTTGATTGATGGTGGACGGCGGCAGGTCCGTTGTCCGCACCGTCGAGGCGGCGGGCCGCACCGGCACCGGGGTCGGTTTTGCAGGAGCGGGGCTTGCGGCGGCGAACGCATCGGTCTTTTCCGACTTTTCCAGACTGGCGGCCAGCGCCAAACCCTGTTTGCGTTGATCCTCCGGGATATATTTGTCCATCTCGGTCAGGCTGGTCGTTGCCTGGGGCAGACCCGATGCCGACGCGCGGGTCATCAGGGCATAGGCGCGCACCCAGTCCTTGCCGATCAGGTCGCCGTTGAAGAGGGTGGTACCCACGATATATTGCGCGCGCGGTTCGCCGCGCATCGACGCGCGCTGAAGATAGGGCATGGCGTTCGCACGATCGCCCTGCTGGAACATCAGCAGGCCCAGATTATCCTCGGCGCGCAAATGGCCCTGGGCGCTGGCCTTGCGATACCAGTCGAGCGCGACCGTAAGGTCGGGCTGCACGCCGCGACCCAGCTTATAGGCCTGGCCCATGTTGAATTGCGCATCGGGATCGCCCGCGAGCGCCAGCGGCCGCCACTCACCGATCGCCTTGGCATAGTCGCCCTGCTGCCAGGCATCGACGCCTGTCTTGACGTCGGCCATCACCGGCGCGGCCAGCCCCATAAGGGCACCAAGCGCCATGCTTTTCCAAAGATACGTCATAGTCCCATGCTCCTGCGCGAACAGCTTTGCGGCGGTGATGCGCAAACAAGGTTAAATTCACGTTAGCACAAGATGTCGGCCATCGGTGCCAGCTTAGATATCGTCCCCCTTGGCGCAAGCAAAACAGGGTATCGGTTAACCAATTTTTAGGCGCAGTTGTGGCAATCCCGACCGGAACTGGATTTTCTGGGGGGATATTCGTTGCGGATTTTGGCATTGGCGTCGCAGAAAGGCGGATCGGGTAAGACCACCTTGTCGGGTCATCTGGCCGTGCAGGCGCAGATGGCAGGCGCTGGTCCCGTCGTGCTGATCGACATTGATCCGCAAGGTTCGCTCGCCGACTGGTGGAACGAACGGGAGGCTGAATTTCCTGCCTTCGCCCAGACCACGGTTGCCCGGCTGGCCGCAGACCTGGAGACATTGCGCCAGCAAGGGTTCAAGCTGGCGGTTATCGACACGCCGCCCGCCATCACCATGGCGATCCAGAGCGTGATTTCCGTCGCCGAGCTGATTGTGGTGCCGACCCGGCCCAGCCCGCATGACTTGCGCGCCGTGGGGGCCACTGTCGATCTGTGCGAGCGGGCGGGTAAGCCGCTGCTCTTTGTCGTCAATGCCGCGACGCCCAGGGCGCGCATCACATCCGAAGCTGCCGTTGCCCTGTCGCAGCATGGCACGGTCGCGCCGGTGACGTTGCACCACCGTACCGACTTTGCCGCGTCGATGATCGACGGCCGCACGGTGATGGAGGTCGACCCCAAGGGGCGCTCCGCCGCCGAGGTTGTCCAGCTCTGGTCCTATGTATCGGATCGGCTGGAAAAGAATTTCCGTCGCACGGTCTTTTCCGTGCCCCAGGGCAGCGTCGGCACCGTCGCGGCTCGCCCGACCGGCGGGGGCTTCGGCCGCCGCGTGATCGGCCAGTAAGGGAGGAAGGCGTCATGGCCGAACCCAAGCCGCTCGCCTCGCTGACGTCGGGCCTGCTCGCGCGCAAGGGTGCCGCGCAACCCGCGATGCGCCGCCCGATGATGGGCTTTGGCCGCACCGTCGGCAATGCGGTGCCGCAGGATGATTTGGGCTGGAACGATATGGGCTTCGATGTGGAGCCGGTACCGAGCCCGGTCGAGGAACCGCCGGTCGCGATCGGCCTGACGCCGATGACGACGCCCGTGGCTGTGCCGCCGGTTGTGCTGGCCCGCGAGGAATTGGCCGAGCGGATCAAAGTCGCGCCCGCGCCGCGCAAGAAAGCCGCGCCGACACCGGCACCCGCACTGGCACCGGGTCGCAAGGCCGCCTTCACGCTGCGGCTAGAGGCTGAACGCCATTTGAAACTGCGCCTTGCCTGCGCCGTCACAGGACGGTCGGCGCAACAGATTGTTACGCAGGCGCTCGATGACTTCATCGACACGTTGCCGGAAATCGACCGGCTGACTCAGCAGCTGCCGCAGATGCGCGGCGACATGGCATGAAAGTGGGTAGGCATATGAAGCGCACGACATTCGGCAAGGCGGCGATCGCATCGCTGCTCGTCGCCACCACGATGGTTGGCTGTACCGGGGCGGCATTCCGTCCCTCGGCCTCAGTCGGTTTGCCCAAGGGCGATCCCGCCAAGCAGGCGGCTATCGCGGAAAAGGCGCTGGCATCACGCGACGCGACCAAGGCGATTGCCGCCGCCGAAGCCGCCGTGCAACTCGCGCCCGACAATGGCGCCTATCGCCAGCTTTTGGGCCGCGCCTATGTGCAAGCCGGGCGCTTTGCCTCGGCGCAAGCGGCGCTGAGCGATGCGATGACGCTGGGCAATGGCGATGTCGGCACGATCGTCAGCCTGGCGCTGGTGCAGGTGGCGCAGGGGCGTTCCGATGATGCGCGCAGCCTGCTTGTGGCCCATGCCGAGCGCGTGCCAGCGGGCGACTATGGCCTTGCGATGGCGATGGCGGGCGATCCGCAGGAGGGCGTGCGGGTTCTGTCGCAGGCTATTCATGACCCGGCGGCAACCGCGCGCACGCGCCAGAATCTGGCCTATGCCTATGCGCTGGCCGGGCGCTGGAAGGATGCGCGGATGGTCGCGGGCATGGATATGGAACCGCTCGCCGCGAACAAGCGGATTTCCGACTGGGCGCAGATCGCCGAACCATCGCTGGCGCCGATGCGCGTCGCGGCGCTGATGGGCGTGACGATTGATCCCAATGATAGGGGGCAGCCGGTGGCGCTGGCTTTGTCGTCGCCGTCCGCTGCTGCTGCGCCGGTCGAGATGGCGCAAGCCGATCCGATGCCGGTCGTCGAGACCCCGGCCCCCGTGCAGGTGGCCGTGTCTGCGCCAGCACCCGTGGCCGAGGCCGCGCCGGTCATCAAGGCTGACCCCAAGCCGGTGCGCGTCGCCGCGCGCGACTTCATCATCGAGGATCGTTCGGGCAAGCCGGTTGCAGCGCCCAAGCCCGCAGTCAAGGCGCAGCCCGCCGCCGTCGCGCCTGCCGCGCGGATGCAGCAGGTGGCCTTCATCAAGCCGGTCGCGAGCGGCGCGAGCAACTGGGTGGTGCAATTGGGTGCCTATGACAGTGCGGGAATCGCCAAGGAAAAATGGATGCAGATGGCGGGCGGCAACGCCATGCTGTCGGCCTTTCCCGTGCTGACCAGCCAGGCGACCGTCAATGGCAAGATATTCCACCGCCTCGCGATCAGCGGCTTTGCCAGCCGAGCCGACGCCATGAGCGCCTGCCGCATCGTTCAGTCGCGCCGCGGCCAGTGCTTCGTGCGCGAAGCCGCGCCGGGCGCAACGCCCCAGCGCTGGGCCGTCGCCAGTAAAGGACGCCAATACGCTTCGCGCTGATCTCCCCCCTCTCATGGCGCGATTCCCTAGAGCGTGCGGAGCCATCCGGCTTCGCGCGCTTTCTTTTTCATGGCGTTTGCAATTTCGGCATGGGACGGTGCGGGGTCGATCAAAATCCTCCCCTGTAAGGTTAAACAGAGGCACGTGACTCTGTTGAAGGGGACCGCCCGCGTAGCGGGTGGTGGAGGGGTGTCACCCTCACGATAGGGCGACACCCCTCCGTCTGGCTACGCCAGCCACCTCCCCTGCCAGGGGAGGATTTCTTCTCAGCAGGGAAGCTGTGCATTTCGTCAGTGTCGCCTTTGAACGGGTAAGGGCATAGCCGGGTCAAAGACGCGCCCAACGCGCGCCCAAGCTGGAGAACTGCCTTGCTGAACCGCCAGATCGTCCTTGCCTCGCGCCCGCATGGCGTGCCCGTGCCGGAGAATTTTCGCCTTGTCGAAGGGCAAGTGCGCGAACTGGAAGAGGGAGAAATCCTGATCCAGAACGAAGTGTTCGCCATTGATCCGGCGGTGCGCGGGATGCTGGACGATCGCGACGACAGCTATCTGCCCGCGACGCCGATCGGCGGCATCATCCCGACCATGGTGCTGGGCCGGGTGATACAGTCGCGCAATCCGGGCTTCAAGGAGGGCGATTATGGCCGGGGCTTTGTCGGGTGGGAGGAATATTCGATCCTGAACCCCGGCAATTTCGCGATCGAAAATGTCCATGTCGACCCCAGCGTGCCGCTGACCGCTTATATGGGCGCGCTCGGCTGGTCGGGCATCACCGCCTATGTCGGATTGAAGCGGATCGGCGAGATGCAGGCGGGCGACACCGTCGTCATGAGCGCGGCGGCAGGAGCGGTCGGCAGCGTGGGGTGCCAGGTCGCCAAATTATCGGGCTGCCGGTCGGTCGGCATCGTCGGGTCGAAGGACAAGGCGGATCTGGTCACCGGCACCTTCGGCATCGACGCGGCGATCGACTATCGCGCCGAGCCGGACCTGGATGCTGCGATCAAGGCGGCCTGCCCGGACGGGGCGAACGTCTATTTCGACAATGTGGGCGGGCTGATCCTCGACACGATGCTGCCCAACATGGCGGCGTTCGGGCGGATCGTGACCTGCGGCATGATGGCCAATTATAATAATCATGACGAACCCTATCCCATCCGCAACCTGTGGCAGGTGCTGGTCAACCGGGTGACGATGCGCGGGTTCCTGGCCTATGAGCATCTCGACATGCTGGAAGAGGCCGAGGCGCAATTGGGCGAATGGATTCGGTCCGGCGCGCTGATCGCGCAGGAGAATGTCACCACCGGCATCGAAAATGCGCCGAGCGCCTTCATCAACCTGATGTCGGGCGTGACCACGGGCAAGACGGTGGTGCGGTTGAATGAGGGTGTGACGACGCTGTAGGGGCGGAAGCGCAAGGCCCGTTCGGACTTACCTCAAGTCCGTTCGGGCTGAGCTTGTCGAAGCCCTGCACTTCTCTTCAAGAAGAAGGCCCCCCTTCGACTGCCTGCCAAGGCAGGCGCTCAGGACAGGCTTCGACAGGCTCAGGGCGAACGGGGAGGGGATGCTGTCCTACCGCTCCCCGCCGCCTCACAATTCCGGCGGGCTTTCTTCCGGGTCGGCGCGCTGGAGATAGTCGACATAGTTGTGGAAATATTGGTTGCCGCGCTCGTTGCGGCCGAAGATGACCGATTTTATCGCGCCTGATTCCAGCCCCTTCTGCACTTGCAGGCCGACGCCATAATCCTCGTCGTTCACGACATCGCGCAGCCAGTCCATCATGCCTTCGATTGCGGCTGCGTCGGCGTCGTCCTTGGGCGGTTCACGGCGGATGAACATCAGGTTGGTGATGTTGCTGCCGGGCGTGTCGCCGGGGATGAGCTGAGCGACCTGGGTGATTTCGGGCGCGAAGAAGATGGAGATATTGGGGAAGATGGTGCGGACGAAGTCATAGCCTTCATTCTCATGCTCGCCCCAGTCAGCGCGCGGGATCGCGCCCAGCGCTTCCTTGATCCGCACCTGGGGATAGCCCACGCGCATATGCGGGCCGAAGGCGGTGAAGTGCATGATGTTGCTGAAGGTGCGCGGATGGATGGTGGTCGGGTGCGCCGCGGCGAAATGATAGCCCTCCAGATAGCCATCATAGGCGATCTTCCAATTGGGACCATAGATGCGGCGTGACCCGCAATAATGCCAGTCGCCAAGGCCATAGGCATTCAGATCATCGAGCATCCCGCCCAGATGCGCCGCAATGTCGAACTCCAGCCCCGGCGTCAGGCAGACCCAGATGATCCCGCCCGCTTCGGCCACGGGCAAGGCGGTGAGGTTGCGTTCCTCCTTGCAGATGGGGCCGAATTTCTGCGGTTCGGCGACGCCGATCAGCTTGCCGTCATTGCTGTAGGTCCAGGCATGATAGGGGCAGGAAAAGCGCTTGGCATTGCCATGGCCTTCGGGCTTCAGGATCATGCCGCGATGGGTGCAGACATTGAGCATCGCCGCGACCGTGCCGTCGCTCTTGCGGGTGATGAGGACGGGTTTGCCGAGCAGTTCCATCGCCTTGTAATCACCCGGATTGGGCATTTCGGCGGTCAGCGCGGCGAGCAGCGGGAGCTTCATGAAGATTTCCGCCTTCTCCCGCTCGAAATAGGCGGGGTCGGTATAGACGGCGGCGGGCACTTCCATCGTGTCGGTGGCGCTGTGGGTGGTGCCCGTCTCGACATATTCGAGCATCTTTTCGGCTTCCTGGCCGATAACGTCATGATAGCCCATTGCAAACCCTCTCTCATGGCATAGCCGATTGGCTTTGACGTGCAGCATAGCGCGTGCGCCGTCCTGCCGGAACTCGGTAAGGTGATAGGTAGGGCGGCCCGGCGCGGCGGGGACTCTGACTAGCGCTAGTTGCACGGTACGCCATAATGGCCAGTCTGCGCCCCAAACAGTTCGACAAGAGGATAGCTGGCGCATGATGATCGACCTTAACGGCAAAGTGGCATTGGTGACCGGGGCGGCATCCGCCAATGGCTTGGGCTTTGCAGCCGCGCTCAAGATGGCGGGCCAGGGGGCGAGCCTGTTCCTGACCGACCTGGATGGCGCGGCGGTTGATGCGCGGGCTGCGGAATTGCGGGCGCAGGGTTTTTCAGCGCAGGCGATGGCGCAGGACGTGACCGACGAAGCGGTCTGGACCAAGGTGATCGAGGCGGTGATTGCGGCCTTCGGCAAGATCGACATATTGGTCAATAATGCCGGCATCGCCGTGCTGCGGCCGATGAGCGAGATGACCTCGGCGGACTGGCACAAGCAGATTTCGGTCAATCTCGACAGCGTGTATCTCGGCACCAAGGTCGCCGTCGATCAGATGCGGGCGCAGGGGCATGGCGGGTCGATCGTCAACCTGTCTTCGATCGCAGGCCTGGTGGGGGTGCAGGGCACCGCCGCCTATGCCGCCAGCAAGGGTGGCGTGCGGCTATTTTCCAAGTCGGTCGCGCTGGAGACCGCGCGTGACAATATCCGCGTGAACACGGTGCATCCCGGCATGATCTGGACCGACATGCAGCAGGTGGCGATCGCCGATAATAAGGAGATATTCGACCAGATCGTCGCCACGATCCCGATGGGCCGCATGGGCGAACCCGCCGATATCGGCTCCATGGTCGCGTTCCTGGCGTCGGACGATGCGCGCTACATCACCGGATGCGAATTTGTCGTCGATGGGGGGATGGTCGCGCAGTGATCGCGTCGCTATATTTGAACAAGCGACCAAGGATTCGGCGCGCCGCCTGTGTGGCGCAGCCGGGCGGGCGAGAATTTAGGAGAGAGAGTGATGGCTGAAAGCGATCCCCGGATCAAAGGCGCGCCGCTGCCGCGCTGCCCCGGTACGAGCGTCCGCGACCTGATGCTGGCGGATACCAATCCGGTTCCCGAATTTCTTTACACCGACGAATATGAAAATCTGGGGTCGGAACCGATCCCGGCCAGCCGCTATACCAGCCCTGAATTTTTCGAGCTGGAAAAGCAGAAGATGTGGCCGCGCACCTGGCAGTTTGCGGCGCGGGAAGAGGAATTGCCGGAGCCGGGCGATCATGTCGTCTATGAGAATGTGGGCAAATCCTTCCTGCTGATCCGGCAGGAGGATGGTTCGGTTCGGGCCTTCGCCAATGTCTGCCTGCATCGTGGGCGCAAGCTCAAGACCGGCGATGGCTGGTCGGCCGAACTGCAATGCCCCTTCCATGGCTTTACCTGGAATAATGACGGGTCGATCAAGCAGATTCCGTGCCGCTGGGACTTCTCGCATCTGAAAGACGAGGAGATGTCCCTGCCGGAAATCAGCGTCGGCCGCTGGGCTGGCTATATCTTCATTCGTGAGGCCGCAGACGGGCCGACGCTCGACGAGTTTCTCGCGCCCATGCCGGAGCATTTTAAGCGCTGGCGGCAGGAGGAATGTGCGACGGCCATGTGGGTGGGCAAGGTCGTGCCTGCCAACTGGAAGGTGGTGATGGAGGCTTTCATGGAAAGCTGGCACACCGTCGTCACTCATCCGCAATTGCTGCCGTTCACCGGCGACGCCAATTCGATGTACAATATCTATGGCGACTATGTGAACCTGACGGTGACGCCGTTCGGCACCATGTCGCCCCATGTTGATCCGACCGACAAGGCGGAGCAGTGGATCGTCGACGAGTTCGTCAAATATAATGGCCGGTCGTCCGACAATTATGAGGATAAGGAAGCGGCGGCGGGCGGCTATAATGTCAAGGTGCCAGAGGGCGTCACGGCGCGCGCGGCCCTGGGCGCATCGCTGCGGGAAACCACCACCGCCATGTTCGGCCATGATGTCAGCTTTGCATCCGACGCGGAGATGATGGATGCGCTGCTTTATAATGTCTTTCCCAATTTCAGCCCCTGGGCCGGGTTCCAGCCCAATATCGTCTATCGCTGGCGGCCCTGGCACGATGTCGACCATTGTCTGATGGAAGTGCGTGTCCTGACCCGCGTTCCACCGGGTCAGGAGCATCCCAAGGCACCGCCGATGAAATTCCTGTCGGTCGACCAGAAATGGACCGAAGCGCCGGAACTGGGCATTTTGGGCGATGTGTTCGAGCAGGATATGGAAAATCTGCCGCACGTGCAGACGGGCCTGAAAGCCTCGCTGAACGACAAGGTGCAACTGGCCAATTATCAGGAAATCCAGATCCGTCAGTTCCAGAATACGATCATGAAATATATCAACGGCGATCTGTAACTCCCGATTGATCGGATGATGGGGCGTCGGGGCTATGGCTCCGACGCCCTTTTTTGTGCCTGAGGGCGGAGCGGCTACCAAAAGAAAGGCCGGGGATTGCGCCCCGGCCTTTGGCTTTTCAGACTGTGACAGGGATCAGAATTTGACGCCCAGCGTCGCGCCATAGGTGCGGGGTTCGCGGGCGGTGCCGAAGGACCACAGACCGCCCACCGTGAAGCCGTGGGTCGGGCCACGGTCATTGGCAAGGTTACGGCCAAAGACGGTCAGGCGGGCTTCGGTGCCACCCAGCGCAAATTTGGTCGTCAGGCTGGCATCGACCAGCCCCTGCTTGTCCGTCCGCACACGCGGGTCATTGCCATTGACGATGATCGGCCCGTTGGTCAGGTCGCCCGATAGCGGCCCAAGCGAGATCTGCTGGTCATAAGCGCCGATATAACGATAGCTCAAATTCGCGATGACTTCGCCAAAGCCGGTCGGAATGGTATAGTCGGCGGCCAGCGACGCGGTCATGTTCGGATTATAGATAAGGTCGTTGCGCGAATAGTCATAGGGAACGACCGCACCCGATACAGGCGAGAGGCCGCCGACGATGAAGCCCTTGAACTTGGAGTCGAGCAAGCCCATCGACCCCGTGATGGTAAGCTGCGTCGTGGGACGGGCGGTGAAGTCAAATTCCAGCCCCTTGATCTTCGCGGAACCGACGTTCGACGTGATCGTCTCGTTGCCGGTGGCGCAGGATGGGCAGCTCAACGTGTTGTTCTGGTGCAGATCCTTGTAGCTGGAATAGAAGGCCGCGACGTTGAATTGCAGCTTGCGGTCGAACAGGTCGAACTTGCCGCCGACTTCGAAGCTATCGACGACTTCGGGCTGATAGGCGATGCCGGCGCTGGCGGCCGTTCCGGCGCGGGGCGAGAAGCCGCCCGACCGATAGCCTTGCGACCAGCTACCATAGAACATCATGTCGCTGTTCGGGCGGAAATCGACACCGACCTTGGGCGTGAACTTCTTGAACGTGTCCGTGCCCCGACCGATTTCGATGCCGCCGAAACTATTGTCGAGCGACTTTTTGTCGCGGGTGAAGCGGCCGCCGAAGGACAGGCGCCATTGGTCGGCAAAGGCCCAGTTGAAATCGCCGAACGCGGCGATCGACTTCGTCTTTCCGTTGACCACCTGCGGATTGGTATCGAAAATCAGCGGATCGACGTCGGGCGCGAAGCCGAATACGCGGCTATACTGCGCCAGTTCATATTTGGAGCTGAAGTAGAACAGGCCGACGACATAGTCGAAACTGTCACTTAGCTTGCCCGCAGCCCGGATTTCCTGGCTCCATTGCTCATATTGCTGCTGGCGGCGGACATAATAGAGATCGGTCGAGGAACCGTCGAAATCCTGCGTCTGATTCTCGCGCGAATCGCGCCAGCCAGTGACGGAGGTGAGTTTGATGTCGCCAAGATCATAGTTCATTTCCAGCGTGGCGGCGGGCGCGGAATAGTTGGTGACGTTGGCTTGACCAAAGACGGTGTAGAGATCGCCGCGATTGTTCCGGTTACACTCGATCGCCGGGATCAGGCCGCAAAAGGCTTCGCCGGTCTGGGTCAGGTTGGATACGACCGGGTCCGACTTCTGAACCTGTTTTTCCAGCGTGAACAGGGCATCAAAGCCGCTGCCCTGCGGCGCGAACAGGAGCGAGCCGCCGAAATTCTCGTTATTGCTAAAGCCACGCCGTTCGCCGGTCTGCGCCTGGCGATACCAGCCATCGGTCTCGCTGTGGAAATAGAAGAATTTGGCCCCGACGCTGCCGTCGTTGGACAGCGGCACGTTGACGACCGCACGGGTCGCGAGCGAATCGAACTTGCCGTAGGAGACTTCCATCTTGGCACCGAACTCGCCGGTCGGGCGGGTGCGGCGGATGTTGATGACGCCGCCGATCGTGTTGCGGCCGAACAATGTGCCCTGCGGACCGCGCAGCACTTCGATCTGCTCAATGTCGAAAAAGTCGAAAAACTGCCCGGTGCTGGTGCCAATGAACACGCCATCGACCACGACGCCGACGGTCGGCTCCTGCGATTTTTCAACGTCGGCATAGGTGAGGCCGCGGATCGCGAGATTGGCGGCGGCGGCACCCGCATTCTGGTTAGTGATGAGCAGGTTCGGCGCAGCGCCGGTCAGGTCGCCGATATTCACCGCAGCTTTGTTTTCCAACATGGCGGCATTGACGGCGGTGATCGCGACCGGCGTATCCTGCAAACTTTCGTTGCGGCGGCGGGCGGTGACGATGATGGCATTGGGGTCGGCCTGCTGGGCGTCGGCCTGGGGCTGGGCGGTCTGGTCCTGCGCGGTGGCGGGCATGGCCCATAGCAGCGTGCTGCCAAGTGCCAGCATGACTGGACGGACCAAAAGATTCCTTTGCATATACTCTCCCCTATAGTGCGTTCTTTACGGCGCTTGACGAATGGCCTGCTTGGTGCGGCTTCGTTTCATTGTTCGGGATGCGCTATTTCCCGTGGCTTGCTAACTGCGATTTTCGAGAGGTGGGTGCGCACCTGAAACAAAGGACAGGGGACAAGCCCTGCCCGACGCCCCATGGCGTAATGGGACAGCCAGCGCAGGAGAGGATGAAGCCGTGAGTGAGGACCGGCAGGAGCGATTCGGAGGGACCGGCGCGGTGCGCGCGGGGCATGGGTTCGACGTCGCGGCGCTTGATGCGTGGATGCACGCGCATGTCGCTGGCTATGCCGGGCCATTGTCGGTCGAGCAATTCAAGGGCGGTCAGTCCAACCCCACCTATCGGCTGCTGACGCCGACCCGCGCCTATGTGCTGCGGCGCAAGCCCCCCGGCGCGCTGCTGCCCGGCGCCCATGCGGTGGAGCGAGAATATCGGGTGCTGGCGGCGCTGGGGCAGGCGGGCTTCCCGGTCGCGCCGGTCCATGGCCTGTGCGAAGATGCCGGAGTCATCGGCACGCCCTTCTATGTCATGGACATGGTGGAGGGGCGCATCTTCTGGGATTCGACCCTGCCTGCGCTGACCCCGCAGGAACGGCCTGCCTATTTCGACGCGATGAATGCGGCGATCGCGCAGTTGCACGGGATCGACCCTCAGGCGATCGGCTTGGGCGACTATGGCAAGCCGGGCAGCTATTTCGCGCGGCAGATTGCGCGCTGGTCGCGGCAATATCGCGACGATCAAGCGGCGGGGCGGAACGAGGATATGGACTGGCTGGCCGACTGGCTGCCGGGCCAGATTCCGGCAGGCGACGAGACGACCATCGTCCATGGCGATTTCCGCGCCGATAATATGATCTGGCATCCCACGGAACCGCGCATCCTGGCGGTGCTGGACTGGGAGCTGTCGACGCTCGGCCATCCGCTGGCGGATTTCACCTATCATCTGATGATGTATCACCTGCCGCCGCATATCATCGGCGGGTTCAAGGGCGCTGATCTGGCCGCGCTGAACATTCCGTCGCAGGCGGACTATGTCGCGGCCTATTGCGCGCGGACCGGGCGGGACGGGATCGACAATCTGCCCTTCTACCTCGCCTTCAACATGTTTCGGTTCGCGGCGATCATCCATGGCATCAAGGGGCGGATGGCGCGGGGCACCGCATCGTCGCCCGAAGCGCAGTCGCTGGTCGATACGCTGCCCGAACTGGCGGCGATCGGGCGGCGGACGGCGCAGGGACAAGGCCGTTGATGAACCGGCTGGCGATCCGGCAACTGGCCTATTTCGTGCCGGACGTGCGCCTTGCCGCATTGGCGCATCATCGGCTCCATGGGTCCGGCCCCTATTTTATCGCCGATCATATTCCGCTGCGGCGCTGCGTGCATCGCGGGGTGGAGCGGCCGCTCGACCATAGCTCCGCCTATGGCCAGTGGGGCGATATCATGATCGAATTCGTCCAGCAAAATGGGGATGGGCCATCCGCCTTTCGCGACATGTTCGCGCAGCCCGGCGCGCAGGGGCTGCACCATGTCGCGCTGTTCGTCGATGATGTGGATGTAGCGATCAAGGACTTCGCGGCGGCGGGCCATGACCTCGCCTGCCGCGCGGAGATGAATGACAGTTTCGTCTTCGCCTTTGTCGATACGGTCGCAACGCAGGGGCATATGACCGAACTCTATGCGCCGGTGCCGCAACTGACGGATTTTTACGCCATGGTGGCGCGGGCCGCGCAGGATTTCGACGGGACCGACCCGCTGCGCCCGATCCAGTTCAACTGATCCTAGAGGATAGAAACCATGTTCAGTACGCCGCGCGCGCAGGAAATCGCCGATCGGGTCGAGGCATTCGTCCGCACGGTTGTCGTGCCCTATGAAGGCGATCCGCGCTGCGGCTTTCACGGGCCGAGCGACGAGTTGGTGATGGAATTGCGCGAGAAGGCGCGGGCGGCAGGCGTGCTGACGCCCCATGTCCTGCCCGACGGATCGCACCTGACCCAGCGCGAGACGGCCACCGTGCTGATCAAGTCGGGCCTGTCGCCCTTGGGGCCGCTCGCCTGCAACACCATGGCCCCGGACGAGGGCAATATATATCTGCTGGGCAAGGTCGGCACGGCCGAGCAGAAGGCGCATTTCCTTAAGCCCCTGCTGGACGGACGCGGCCGTTCCGCCTTCTTCATGACCGAACCGGCGGCCGATGGCGGCGCGGGGTCGGACCCGTCGATGATGCAGACGACCTGCGTGCCCGATGGTAATCATTGGGTCATCAACGGGCGCAAGGCGTTCATCACCGGGGCGCAGGGGGCGATGGTCGGGATCGTCATGGCCAAGTCCGATGACGGCGCCTGCATGTTCCTGGTGGACCTGCCTGATCCCGCGATCCGCATCGAGCGGGTGCTGGACACGATCGACAGTTCGATGCCCGGCGGCCATGCGATCGTGACGATCGACAATCTGCGCGTGCCCGCCGACCAGATGCTGGGGCAGAGCGGCGAGGGGTTCAAATATGCGCAGATCCGCCTGTCGCCCGCGCGGCTGTCGCACTGTATGCGCTGGCTGGGCGGGTGCATCCGGGCGCAGGAGATTGCGGCGGACTATGCCTGCCGCCGGATGGCGTTCGGCAAGCCGCTGGTGGATCATGAGGGCGTCGGCTTCATGCTGGCGGAAAATTGGATCGACATCCAGCAAAGCGAATTGATGATCGACTGGTGCGCCAGCGTACTGGACGGCGGATCGCTCGGCACCGTCGAAAGCTCGATGGCGAAGGTTGCGGTGTCCGAGGCGCTGATGCGGATCGCCGACAAATGCGTGCAGGTGATGGGCGGCACGGGCGTCACCGGCGACACGATAGTCGAGCAAATATTCCGCGAGGTCCGCGCCTTCCGCATTTATGACGGGCCGACCGAAGTCCATAAATGGAGCCTGGCCAAGAAGATCAAGCGCGATCACCGCGACAAGGCCTGAACCCACAGCGCAGAGGAGCGACGCATGGCCGACCTGCCTGAACGGTTCGACTATATCATCATCGGCGCGGGATCGACCGGCTGCGTGCTGGCCGAACAATTGTCGGCCGATCCGCGTAACCGGGTACTGCTGGTCGAGGCGGGCGGGCCGGATCGGTCGCCGCTGATCGCCATGCCCAAGGGGATTGCCAAGCTGGTGTCCAACCCCGCGCATATCTGGGCCTATCCGGTCGCCCAGCCGCGCCGCCCGGACGAACCGGCGCAAGAGATGTGGATCAGGGGCAAGGGGCTGGGCGGATCGTCAGCGATCAACGGCATGATCTGGAGCCGGGGCGAGCCGCAGGATTATGACGATTGGGAAGCGGCAGGCGCGACCGGATGGAATGCCGGGTCGATGATCGCGGCCTTTCGCGCCATCGAGGATCATGGGCTGGGCGGCAGCGCATTGCGTGGGGAAGGTGGCCCGGTGCATGTGACGCCGCGCACCTATCGCTATCCGCTCGCCGAGCGGCTGATCGCGGCGGGCGAGCAGATGGGCCTGCCGCGCACCGATGATCTCAACAGCGTGGTCGGGGGGCGGGTTGGCTATTATTGCCATAATATCCGCAACGGACGGCGCGAGAGCGGGGCCAAGATATTCCTGCGTCCGGCGATGCAACGCGCCAACTTCACGGTGATGACCGACACGCTGCTGCGCCATGTGCGGCTGTCCAATGGCCGCGCGGTCGGGGTCGAACTGCTCCATGGCGAACGCGGGCCGTTCAGCGTGGATTGCGATGGCGAGGTGATCGTCTGCGCCGGGACGATCGAAAGCCCGCAGATATTGCAACGGTCGGGGATCGGCGATGGCGATGCGCTGGCCGCCAGCGGGATCGCGGTGCGCCATCATAACCGCCATGTCGGGCGGCATATGCTGGAACATCTGTCCTACTCCATGCCGTTCCGCTTGCGGCGGAACAGCGGCATCCAGCATCATTACCAAGGGCTGGGGCTGATGGCGTCGGTCGCGCGCTATTATCTGCGGCGGGACGGGCCGATGGCGACCGGGCCGTTCGAGGTTGGCGCGTTCCTCTCCACCGGAGTCACGGGACCGCGCACCGACCTACAGCTTTACCTGAGCGGCTATATGTTCGCGCTGGGCGATGCGAATGATGCGGTACCGCTCGGCAATATCGACAAGCGGCCCGGCCTGACCGTGTCGGGCAGCCTGTTGCGGCAGAGCAGCGAGGGGGAGGTGCAGGCGCGGGGGCGCGAACCGGGGGACGGTGTGGCGATCACGCCCAACTGGCTGGACAGCGAAGCGGACAAGGGTTCGGCGATTGCGGCGATCCGGCTGATGCGCGCCTATGTGGGGCAGGCGGCGCTGGCGGGCGATGTCGGCGAGGAACTGATCCCCGGCGCGGCGGTGCAGGATGACGATGCGCTGCTGGAGAGTTTCCGGTCGCTGTCGACCAGTGGATTGCATGGCGTAGGGACATGCCGGATGGGCGCGGCGGACGATGCGGTGGTCGATCCGGCGCTGCGGGTCCATGGGGTCGAGGGGCTGCGCGTTGCCGATTGTTCAGTGATGCCGCGTCTCATTAGCGGTAACACCAATGCGCCCGCAATGGCGCTGGGCTGGCGCGCGGCGCAGATCATCTTGGGCAAGGCGTGACGATGGAGCGGGAATCGATGATGCGGCAATGGCAATTGGCGGACCGACCGATAGGGCGCGCGCTGGCCGATGGCGACTTTCGCCTGGCCGACGTGCCGATGCCGGTGGCGGGCGCGGGCGAGATGCTGCTGGCGGTGCGCTGGCTGGGGTTTGAACCCGCGCAAAAAGGGTGGATGGAAAATTTCGGCGGCTATGTCGCCCCCATTGAGCTTGGCGATGTGATGCGTGGCATGGGCGTCGCGGAGGTGGTCGAGAGCCGGGATGGTCGCTGGCCGGTCGGCACGATGGTTGCGGGGATGACCGGCTGGACCGAATATCTGGTGAGCGATGGCGAGGGCTTCGATGTCTGCCACCCCGACCTGCCGCCCCATGCGATGCTGGGGGTGCTGGGGATACCGGGCCTGACCGCCTGGCACGGCTTTCACGCGATCGGCCGCCCGGTGGCGGGCGATGTCGTGGTCGTGTCCGGCGCGGCCGGGGCGACGGGGTCGGTCGCGGGGCAATTGGCCAAGGTCGCGGGCTGCCATGTCATCGGCATTGCGGGTGGCGCGGAAAAATGCGCCTGGCTGACGCAGGAGGCCGGGTTCGACGCGGCGATCGACTATCGCGAGGGCAAGGTGGCGGCGCAGTTGAAGGCGCTGGCCCCCAAGGGATGCGATATCGTCTATGACAATGTTGGCGGTGTGGTGCTGGACGCGATGCTGGCGCGGCTGGCGATCGGCGCGCGGGTGGTGCTGTGCGGCGGGATCAGCCGCTATGAACAGGGTGGCGAGATTGCCGGGCCGGGCAATTATTTCAACCTGATCCTGCGCCGCGCGCGGATGGAAGGGTTCATCATCTTGGACGAACAGCCGCGCTGGGGCGCGATGCGCGACCGGCTGGCGGCGCTGGTGCTGGCGGGACGGCTGCAATGGCAGGTCGATGAACAGCAGGGGTTCGAAGCGGCCCCGGCGGCGCTGGCGCGGCTGTTTACCGGGGCGAATAGGGGGAAGCAGATCGTGCGGGTGTGAGGGGAGGGGTATCGCGCCCTTGATAGGGTGACACCCCTCCACCACTTCGTGGTCCTCGAACGGAGGCACGTGACTCCGTTCGACCCCTGCAAGGGGAGGAATTTCAGACCAGTTTCAGGATCATCTTGCCGTCGTTGGTGCCGTCGAAGAGGCGCATGAAGGCGGGGTAGGCGTTGTCGATGCCCTGTTCGATATGTTCGTCGAACACGAGCTTGCCCTCGCCGATCAGCGCGGCGATGGCCTGGCTGCCTTCGGGGAAGCGGTCCGCATAGCGGGCGATGAGGAAGCCGCGCATGGTGGCGGTCTTGACGATCAATTGCCAGATGTTGCGCGCGCCGTGGGGATCGCCATTATATTCGGAGATAAGGCCGCACAGGAGGATCTGCGCGTCCTGGTTGATGTGGCGCAAGGCCGCGTCGAGGCAGACACCGCCGACATTTTCAAAGACATGGTCGATGCCGTCCGGGCAGGCCGTGGCTATGGCCTCGGCGAGCGCCGCTTCATCCTTGCCGCGATAGTCGATCGCTGCGTCGAAGCCATAGCGATCGGTCAGGCGCGCGCATTTGGTCGCGCCACCCGCAATGCCGACCACCCGCGCGCCGCGCAATTTGGCGAGTTGCCCGACCATCGAGCCGACCGCGCCCGCCGCGCCGCTGACCAGCACGGTCTGGCCGGGGTGCGGCTGCATCGCGTCGCTGACGCCGAACCAGGCGGTGAGGCCGACCGCGCCCATGGCGGACAGGTAGCTGGTGACAGACGGGGCCGCCGACACGTCGATCGGGTGCATGAAGTCATTGGGGGTGACGAGGCTATATGCCTCGATCGCGTTCAGGCCCATGACCCAGTCGCCGGGCTTGAACCGATCGACGCCGCTCGCCTCGACCGTGCCGATGGTGGAGGCGCGCACCGGATCGCCGATGGCGATCGGCGGCAGGTAGCTTGGTGCATCGTCAAGCCAGCCGCGGATGGCGGGGTCGAGCGAGGCATAATGGTTGCGGATGAGGATTTCGCCGGGGCCGGGCGTGGGGACGGGGCTGTCCTCCAGCCGGAAGTCGCTTTCGCGCGGCGAGCCTTCGGGGCGGGAGACGAGGAGGAAACGACGATTGACGGAGGCGGTCATGATGCGGTGTTTCCCCAGAGGCTATGGACGGGATCGGTCGGTCCCTGCGCGCCGCGCAGGAAACCGGCATAAAGGTCTTCGCCGCCACCGGCGGGCTGGCGGACGACCCAGTCGCACACGAAGCGCCGTTCGATGAACTGCCATGTGCCGTTGGTGCGGACGAAGCGGTCGAGATAGCGGCCGCCGGTCAGCATGTGGACGGGGTCGCCCTCTTGCCCGCGCGGGGTGGCGACGGCGGTGACATAGGTTTCGCCCTTCGCGCTGTCGCCATCGACCTCCACCCATTGATGCGCGTTGGCGTGGCTGGTCTGCGTAAAGACGGTGCGGACGATGGCGCAGATTTCGCGGGCGAAATCCTGACCGCTGCCGTTGAAGGGGCCGCTTTCGACATGGCTGTCGGGATGAAAGAGCGAACCCAGCAACGCCGCGTCAGCGCGATCGACGCCCCGGCAATAGGCAGCCGTCAGGTCGGCGATCTGCTGTCGGGCGACGAGGGTGTCGATCAGCGCGGGATCAGTCATGGATGCCGCAGACGTCATTCAGCTTTTCATGGAAAAGCTGCACCCGCTTTTCCTGATTGGGCAGGATGCCGCCGGTAAAGCCGCGCGAATGCAGGCCAAGCTGCTGGCCGATCGCGACGCTCAAATCCTGATCCGCGACATCGCCCAGCGACTTGGTGCCAAATTCGATCTTTTCGCGCTCAACATGCTGGAAGGGGGTTGGCCCCATCGGTCCCATCACGACATCGCTGCCGGGCATTTCATGCGCCATGAACCAATGGTCGAAAATGCAGCGTTCCGGGTCGGTCGGGTGCGGTTCGGACCGCAACAGCTGGAACCCGTCGGGCCACATGGTGAAGGTGATGTTGGGGAAGAGCGTATAATGGTGATAATCCACGATCTCGCTGTCGCCCATGGTCGCATAATGGGCATAGCCCTTGTCTGCGCCGAGCTTGCGCTTTTGCGCGAGGATGGCGTCGCGGGCCTGGCTGGCGCGGCCTTCGAAATCCTTGGGGTCCAGTTCCCAATATTCCAGCGCCTGGGCCAGCGGCATTTCGAGAATGTCGGAAGTCGGATAGCGGCCCGATGGCTTGAGGCCGCGCATGATCATGCAATTATGGCCTTCGGGGTTCATCTCGAAGATGGTGCCTTCCAGCGCGTCGTCGATCGACCCGGCGATCTGCGGGTGGAGATTGGGGAGGTGATAGCTTTCGTTGAAATTATCGCGGATGATCTTCCAGTTGCAGGGCACGTCGGAACTGAGCGCCAGCACGCGGGTCATCTTGCCCATCTGCCATTGTTCGAGCTGTTCGCCCGCTGCGCCGAGCCATGTCTTCAGCGGCGCGGCGTCGCGATCCATGGTGAACCAGACGAAGCCGCCCCAGACGGTGCAGGGAATTTCCTCCAGCTTCACCTTGCCGCAGGGCGAGCCGCCGGGAAAATCATCCGGGTCTTGCACATGGGCGAGCGTGCCGTCGGGCGCATATTTCCAGCCATGATAGCCGCAGGTGAGGAAGGGCGAGCCGCCGACTTCGGTCCAGGCGAGGCGATAGCCGCGATGCTTGCAGGCATTGTAGAAGGCTTTGACCGATCCATCCTCCTGGCAGAGCATGACCACCGATTCCCGGCCGATATTATGGGTCAGGAAATCGCCTGCATCTTCAAGGTCGGCGGCCATGCCGCCGATATGCCAAGCCTTGGTCCAGACATGCGCCCATTCAGCGTCGGCCCAGCGTTTTTCATGATAGCGTTCGCCCGTGATACGGTCACCGCGCACGGGCGGATCATAGGCGGCAATCGCGCGGCCCAGGAAAGACTCGATGGTCATGATACCCTCTCGCTATTTTTTAGTTGAACGATCGACTAAATTTACCCCGATCGGTTGCTGCCTGTCAATATCTTCGCCATAGCTGTCCGATGGGCAGGAAAGCGTTGAAACTAGCGGAAACGACAGGTGGGCCGGAGGGGGCGGCGGCGCCGAAACTTGATCGCCGACGCGCGCCCGATACGGCGGCCAGGATATTGGACGCGGCGGAGTCGCTCTTTTCGATCCGGGGCTATCATGGCGTGTCGTTGCGCGACATCGCGACGCAGGCCGGGGTGCAGGTCGCGCTGACCCATTATCATTTCGGGTCGAAGGAAGATTTGTTCGGCGCGGTGATCGACCGGCGGGCCGACGCGCATGTGGCGGGCATGGCGGACGCACTGGTGCAGGCGCGGCAGGTCGCGGGCGATCAGTCGACACGTCGCCGCGCGATCATCCGCGCCTTCATCACGCCGATCGTCGACCGATCAATGCGCGGCGGGGCGGGCTGGAAAAACTACATCCGGTTGATGGCGCTGGTGGCGAACATGCCGCAGCAGGAAGCGTTCATATCGCCGTTTCGCCAGCATTTCGACGATGTGATCGCCGCCTATGTCGAGGCGTTGCGCGCGCTGCATCCGGAGATGGACGAGGGCGATGTGCAGTGGGGCTTCTTCTTCTTTCAGGCCATGATCACGCATATATTGGCCGAAAGCGGCATGCTGGATCGCCAGTCGGGCGGGCGGTTCAGTTCCAGCGAGCTGGACGCGATGGTCGAGCGAATGGTGGATTTTGTCGGCGCTGGCTTCACCGGGCTGGGCGCGGGCGGCCTAGCATAAAGCCGAGTTTGGCGCGTCGCCCCGGCCCGCTACCTTGGCGCGCAAAATAGATGCGCGAAGGATGAGATGATGGGCAGGTTGAACGGCAAATTGGCGCTGATCGTCGGTGCGGCGGGCAAGGATAATATGGCGCAGGTGATCGCCCGCCGCCTGACCGCCGAAGGGGCGCGGGTTGCGGTGGCGGGGCGCAAGGCCGACGCGCTATCCGCCTTTGCCGACGAGATTGGCGGGGTGGCCGTCGCCTGCGACATGACCGATCAGCAGAGCATAAGGGCGGCGGTGGCCGATACCGAGGCGGCGTTGGGCGGGGTTGATATTGCGATCAACGCGACCGGCTGGGGGTTGCTCAAGCCGTTTCTGGAGACGACGCAAGAGGATCTGGACGCCATGTATGCACTGCAACTGCGCGGGCCGTTCCAGTTTTTCCAGGCGCTGATCCCGGCGATGGAGCGGCGCGGCGGCGGGTCGATCATCCAGATCAGTTCAGCGACCGCGACGATCATGTTCCACGACCATGCCGCCTATATGGCGACCAAGGCAGGCACGGATCATCTGGTTCGCACCGTCGCCAATGAATTCGGAACCATGGGCATCCGCGCCAACAGCGTGTCGCCCGGCATCACCGAAACGCCGATGACGGCGGATGCCGCGGCGGTGCCCGGATTGATGGATGCGTTTCGCAAGGGCTATCCGCTGGGCCGTTATGGCACGTCGGAGGATGTGGCCGAGGCGTGCGTGTTCCTGGCGAGTGACGGCTGTTTCATGACGGGGCAGAATTTGCAGGTGAATGGCGGGCTGACGCTGCGCGCCAATCCGACCAAGGCGGATATTGAGGCGTCGGTCGCCGCCGCGATGGCTGCCGCCGGGGCGTGACGCGCCCGCTGCCACCGCTCTGCATGGCGTCGGGCATCATGCCCGAAGCGACGCCGCTGCAATTGGTGGAGGCGGCGGCGCGGGCCGGGTTCGACTATGGCGGCATGTGGTTCGAGGCGGCGGAGTGGACGGATGCGACGACGCGGCAGGTGAAGGCGGCGTTGCGCGACACGGGCCTGCCGCTGATCGACATCGAAGTGGTGTGGATCAAGCCGGGGCCGCCTGATCCCGATCATCTGCGGCTGGTCGATGTGGGGATGGAACTGGGCGCGCGGAACGTGCTGTGCGTCAGTAGCGATCCCGACATGGCGGCGACGCGCGACAAGCTGGCGATCTTGGCCGAACGGGCGGGCGATGCGATCCGCATCAATCTGGAATTCGGCATTTTTACCGAGGTTAAGACGATCGCGCAGGCGAGCGCGATTTTGCGCGCGATCGATCATCCGGCTATGGGCCTGTTGATCGACGCGCTGCATTGGCGGCGATCGGGCGGGACGCTGGCGGATGTCGCGGCGGTGCCGCCTGCGTGGCTCAGCTATGTGCAATTATGCGACGCGCCCGACCCCGGCGCGGACCCGGCCGACGCGGACGCGATCCTGACCGAGGCGATTGACGGACGGGTGGCGCTGGGCGCGGGGGGATTGCCGATCGGGGCGCTGCTGGGTGCGATGCCACAGGGGCTGCCGGTGGCGGTCGAGGAACGGTCGATCGCGTTGCGGGAGGGGTGGCCGGACTTCAACGAACGGGCGGCGCAAATGCTGGCGACGACACAGGCTTGGGTTGCGGGGCGGTAGCGAACCGGGCTGGCTTCCCGGTCCGTTCGCCCTGAGCCTGTCGAAGGGCTCCACTTCTTGAAGAAAGTAGAGGGCTTCGACAGGCTCAGCCCGAACGGTGTTTTTTTGCAGCTATCCCACCAGCAGCGTCGGCTCCTCGATCAAGCCCTTGAGCGTGCGCATGAAGTCTGCGCCCACTGCGCCGTCGATCGCGCGGTGGTCGCAGGAGAGGGAGAGCTGGACGATGGTGGCGAAGGCCAGCGCGTTGCCGATTTCGATCGGCTGGCGGCTCCCCGCGCCCACCGCCAGGATCGCGCCCTGCGGCGGATTGATGATCGCATCGAACTGATCGATGCCGAACATGCCGAGGTTGCTGATCGAGAAGCTGCCGCCCTGAAACTCGTGTGGTTGCAGCTTGCCGGTGCGGGCCTTGTCCGCCAGCGCCTTCACCGTGCGCGAGATGGCGGCGACGGAGAGGGTATCGGCGCCTTTCACGATCGGGGTGATGAGGCCCTTGTCGGTCGCGACGGCGACGGCGATGTCGGCGCTGGCGAAGCGGTGGATTTCATCGCCATGGACCTGCACATTGACATCGGGATGGCGCGCGAGCGCGAGGGCGCAGGCGCGCACGAGATAGTCGTTGATGCTGGGCGCTTCGCCGGTCGCTGCCTTGGCCTGTGCGCGCAGGCCCAGGATCGCGTCGATCCTGACGGCCGAGCGCAGGTAGAAATGCGGGATGGTCGATTTGCTGTGGCTCAGCGCCTTGGCAATCGCCTTGCGCATCGGCGACATTTTGACGATTTCCGTGCTGCCAGCCGCCGGGCGGGCGAAGTCGATCGCTGCCGGGGCCGGGGCCGGAGCGGCGGGCGCTTCCGCGGGCTTGACCTTGGCCAGCACGTCCGCCTTGCCGATCCGGCCCTTGGGGCCGGTGCCGGTCAGGCCATTGAGGTCCACGCCATGCTGCACCGCCAGGCGCTTGGCGAGCGGGCTGGCGAAAACCTCGCCTAAGGCGTTGCCGATCGGGGTCAGGTCCACTGCCGCGCCGCCACCGACCGCGACCGGAGGCAGGCTGGCCTGCTGCACATCCTGGAAGGTGATGCGGCCCTTGGGACCGGAGCCGGTAAGGGTCGAGATATCCACGCCATGCTCTTGCGCGAAGGCGCGGGCGGCGGGGCTGATATTCGCGTCGTCGGCAATGGCGACCTTTGGTGCCGGCGCTGCTGGTGGCGCGGACTCGGCGGGCGGCGGCGGGGTCGCGCCAGCCTTGGATGCGACCTTGGTGTCGGCGGGCTTGAACCCGGCAACAAAGGCATCGACTTCATCGGCGCTGACCTTGTCGTCCGGCCCGGCCAGCACGGCAATCAGTTCGCCCACGGCATAGGTGCTGCCCTGCTGGGCGATGAGGCGCGGGAACATCCCGTCGGCCTCGGCCTCGATCTCATTGGTGATCTTGTCGGTTTCGATGAGGGCAAGCAAGTCGCCCTTCTTGAACGGCACGCCTTCGGCGACCATCCATTCGGCAACGACGCCCTCGGTCATTTCTATGCCCCATTTGGGCATCGCATATGCGCGTAGAGTGGCCATGATATGCTTATCCCCGCCGATAGGATAGGAGCTTCACCGCCGTCGCCACGATCTTGTCGGGCGAGGGCAGATAGGCGGATTCCAGTTCCCGCGCGAAGGGCACGGGGCTGTGCGGCGGCGTCACCATTTCGATCGGCGCTTTGAGCGAGGCGAACGCCTTTTGCGCCACCAGCGCCGACAGGTCGGTCGCAAAGGAGCAGCGCGGCGGGGCTTCGTCGACGATCAGCAGGCGGCCGGTGCGCTCGACACTGTCGAGGATTGCCTCGACATCCAGCGGGCTGGTGGTGCGCAGGTCGAGCAGGTCGCAGCCGATGCCGTCCTGGGCCAACTGCGCCGCCGCCTTTTCGGCAAAGCCGACCATCATGCCAGTGGCGAGGATGGTGAGATCGTCGCCCTGCGTCACATGCCGGGCGTGACCGAAGGGGATGACATAATCGCCATCGGGCACTTCCCCCTTCACGCCATAAAGCGCCTTATGCTCAAGGAAGATCACCGGATCATCGTCGCGGATCGCCTGGGTCAACAGCCCCTTGGTATCGGCGGGCGTGGAGGGCATGACGACCTTCAGCCCCGGCATGGCGGTGACGAACTGATGGATCACCTGGCTATGCTGGGGCGCGGCGTTGAAGCCCGCGCCATAGGGCATGCGGATGACCAGCGGGCATTTGGATTTGCCGCCGAACATATAGCGGAACTTGGCCGCCTGATTCCAGATCTGGTCCATGCACACGCCGATAAAGTCGGCGAACATGATCTCGGCGATGGCGCGCTTGCCGGTCAGCGCCGCGCCCGACGCCGCGCCGATGATGGCGCTTTCCGAAATGGGGGTGTCGATCACGCGGTCAGCGCCATATTTGGCCCATAGCCCGCCCGATGTGCCCCATATGCCGCCAATCGCTTCGGGGCCGCCGGGTGCGCCATTACCGCCGACGATATCCTCGCCCAGCATGATGACGCTGTCGTCCCGTTCCATTTCCGCATCAATCGTGTCACGAATGACGTCGCGGATCATCTTGATAGCCATGTGTCGATCCCTCTGGCGTCAGTAGCTGATATAGACGTCTTCCAGGACGTCGGCAGCGGTGGGGCGGGCGGCGGTCTGCGCTTCGGCGACAGCGCGGTTGATGAGGTCGGTGACTTCGGCATCGACCGCGTCAAGCTCGGCCCCGTCGAGCAGCTTGGCTTCGGTGACCCGCGTGCGGAAGGTTTTGAGGCAGTCGCGCTCCTCGCGGATGCGGTCGAGTTCGCCGGGGCCGCGATAACGCTGCGGATCGCCCTCGAAATGGCCGTAGAAACGCTCGCAATCCAGCTCGATCGAGGCGGGGCCATTGCCTGCCTTGCAATAGTCGATCAGCTCGCGCATCGCGTCATAGACGCTGAAGAAGTCGATGCCGTTGGCCTTGATCGCCTTCATGCCGAAGGCGGCGGAGCGGACGGTCATGCTTTCCGCGCCGACGGCATAGGCTTCGCCGGTATGTTCGGAATAATGGTTGTTTTCGAACACGAATATGACCGGCAGTTTCAGCACCACCGCCATGTTCATCGCTTCAAATGTCGTGCCCTGGTTGCAGGCACCGTCGCCGGAGAAGGCGATGGACACGGTGCCATTGCTCTTGGCGGTGATGCCAGCGCCGACCGCGATCGGCGCGCCCGCGCCGACGATGCCGTTCGCGCCGAGCATGCCGACGCCGATGTCGGCAATGTGCATGGAGCCGCCCTTGCCCTTGCACAGGCCATCGCGCGATCCATAGATTTCCTTCATCATCGCCATGACGTCGCAGCCCTTGGCGATGCAATGGCCATGGCCGCGATGGGTGGAGATAATATAGTCGGTCGGTCCCAGATGTTCGCACACGCCCACGGCGCAGGCCTCCTGGCCCGCATAGAGATGGGTGAAGCCGGCGATTTCGCCCAGCGCGATCTCGTCGTGCAAGCGTTCCTCGAACAGGCGGATCGTCTTCATCTGACGATAGGCCCGGATCAGTGCCTCGCGGCTCAATTGCATCTATTCTCTCCTGGTCGATCGACTCTGGTGGCGGTCACAGCCCCAGCACCGTTTTGGCTATGATATTGCGTTGAACCTCATTGGTCCCGCCAAAGATGGTCCAGGCGCGCGAATTAAGATAGCGCGGCGCGGCAAGTTGCGCGGGCTTGCCATGGAGCGCGGGCGGTGCCTGATTGCCGTAGAGCGGCCGCTGTTCCTCCAGCGCAATGCCGGCATAGCCGTAAAGCTGGACCGCGAGGCCATCGACCTGCTGGCGCAGGGTGGAGGCGACCAGCTTGGACAGCGAGGTTTGCGGACCCGGCGGCAAGCCCTTGGCCATTTCGGCAAGGACGCGCATCTCGGTCATTTCAAGCGCCTGCGCCTCCAGTTCGGCGCGCGCGAGGCGCGCCATATAATGGGGGTCGTCGGCCATGCAGCCGCCCTTGCCATCGGGTTCCGTCAGGGCTGCGGTTCGCAGCTTGGCTATGTCCGACAGCAATTTGGGCGCGTGACAGGCGCCGCCGCGCTCATTTTCGAGCAGGAATTTGGCGATGGTCCAGCCTTGCCCTTCTTCCCCCACCAGATGGTCGAGCGGGGTGGTGGCGTCGTCGAGATAAACTTCGTTCACCTCATGATCGCCCGCCAGCCCCATGATCGGCCGCACTTCGATGCCGGGCTGGGCCATGTCGATCAGCAGGAAGCTGATCGCACGCTGCGGCTTGGCGGTGGGGTCGGTCTTGGCGAGGCAGAAGATGTGCGAGGCGTGATGGGCGTGGGTGGTCCACAGCTTGCGGCCATTGACGACATAGCGGTCATCCTTACGCTCGGCGCGCGTCTTGAGGCTGGCGAGGTCGGAGCCGGAGCCGGGCTCGGAAAAGCCCTGGCACCAGAAATCCGTGCCATCCAGGATGCGAGGCAGGAAATAGGCTTTCTGTTCGTCGGTGCCGAAATGGCAGATGACCGGGCCGAGCAGTTTGAGGCTCAGCACCGGCAGGCTGGGCGCATCGGCAAGCGCACATTCCTTTTCGAAGATGTAGCGCTGGATCGGTGTCCAGCCGGTGCCGCCGCAATCGGTCGGCCAATTATAGGCAAGCCAGCCCTTGGCGCGCAGGATCGCCTGCCACTCGCCGCCAATGTCGGGTTCCACGAACACGCCTGGCGTCGCCCGCATGCCTTCGCGCAGATGCTGAGGCAGATTATCGTCGAGGAAGCGGCGGACTTCGGCGCGGAACGCCTGATCCTGAGGGGAGAAATCAAGGTCCATCTTATCGTTCCAAAATGGTCACGCCGGAAATGCCGGGCGCGCCGTAGACATGGGAATAGGCCGTGCGCGGATCGCCGGGCACTTGCCGCCCGCCGCCAAGCCCGCGCAGTTGAAGCGCATTTTCATAAACCTGGCGCAGGCCCGACGCGCCGATCGGCTCGCCACAGGCGAGGCACCCGCCATCGGTGTTGACGGGCAGGCGGCCGTCGATATTGGTCCAGCCATTGGCCAGCCATTCTTCCTGATCGCCATCGGCGCAAAAGCCGTTTTCGGCCATGTGCATGATTTCCGCGCCGGATTCGGTGTCCTGCAACTGGGCGAGGTCGATATCCTCCGGGCCGATCCCCGCCATCTCATAAGCGGCCTTGCTGGCGAGCAGCGTCGGTGCGCCGCCGCGTTCGATGTCCATCGACGGGGCGAAGACCTCGAACGATCCGGGCGGGCGGGTGCGGATGACCGCCGCCTTGATCCGCACCTGATCACGGCCGAGTTCACGCGCTTTCTTGGCGCTGGCCAGCACCAGCGCGACGCCGCCTTCGGCCGGCGAGCAGAACATATATTTGGTCAGCGGGTCGCTGATCATCGGGGCGTTGAGGATGGTGTCGAGATCGACCGGCGACCGTCGCCAGGCGTGGGGCGCATGGACGGCGTTGCGAAACGCCTTTTCCGCGACCCGGCCAAGCGACGTCGGACTGATGCCGTGCAGCGCCATATAGCGTTGCAGCTTCATCGCGAAGAATTGCGTCGTGACCATGAAGCCCGCCTCGCCATACCATTCGGGCAGGCTATATTCGGCGGGCATGGCGTTGAATGCGCCGCGCGGATGCTTGTCGAAACCGATGGCGATGCCGACATCATGCGCGCCCGACGCGATCGCCTGCCAGGAACCGATCAGCGCCGATCCGCCCGTGGCGCAGCCATTTTTGACATTGATGAAGGGCAGCCCGGTCAGGCCCAACTCGTTGACGATGGTGTCCGCATTGCCCGCCGAATCCGATCCGCCGAACCCGAACTGCATATCGGGCCACTCAAGCCCTGCGTCGGCCATGGCGGCGCGGGCGGCGTTGGCCCCCTGTTGCAGGCCGCTCAAGCCTTCGGTGCGGCCAAAGGGGTGGATGCCGATCCCGACGATATAGACGTCCTGCATGGCTCAGGCCTCCGTGGCGGGCGTAAAGGCGTAGAGGCGGATCGCATCGCCATTGGCGGCAGTGGCGAAGTCGGTCGTGACCAGCGCCATCGCCATGCCGATCGTCAGGCTTTCGAAGTCCGCGCCGACGATCTGTGTTTCCACGATCGTCGCACCAGGCAGCTCGACATAGCCGATGGCGAAGGGGGCGAAATCTTCCGGCCCGATATAGGGCGGCGATTTGGGGCGAAAGCGCTGGACCGTCCAGGACCAGAGCGTGCCCCGGCGTGGCAGGTCGACCGGCTCCCACCGCGCGGCATCGTCCGGGCAGGGAAAGACGATCCGCCCCGTATCCCGGTTGCGGCCGCCGATCAGGGTCGGTTCGGGTGTTTCCCGAAACAGTCCCTGCGCTATCGCTGATGCGCCCAACGTCTAAGCCCTCTCATTCTTGTGTGGGGCCACTATGGGAAGCGGATCGGGCGAAGGCTTCTGTAAGAAAGCATAGGTTGGCAGTGTCGTTGGACGCGCGGGCACAAAAAAAGGGCCAGCCGGTCGCCCGGCTGGCCTCACACTTTCTCAGGGGGAGAAATATTATTTCGCGGCCGCCGACGCCTGCGTTTCGTGCGGCGGATGCGGGACCATGACGGCGGCGACATTGCCGAGATAGCCAAGCTGCGTCGCCTTGAACACGGTCTGGCTGCGGTTGACCGCCTCCAGCTTGATCGCGGCATTATGGATGTGGAAGCGCACGGTGGCGCAACTGCGGCTGAGGATCATCGCGATTTCAGCGTCGGTCTTGCCCACTGCCGCCCAGCGCAGACATTCCACTTCGCGCTTGGAGAGGCGGCAATTTTTGGGAATCCACGGGCGCTGACTGCTGACGCGGGTATAGCCGTTGACGAAGCGCCGGGCATGATATTCGAGCTGGTCACTATAGAGATCGAACTCGCGCGACAGGTCGTCGCGCTTGTCGTTGATGGGCGAAAAGCTGATCGCGGCGATCTGGCCGAAGGACATATGCACCGGCACGACGATCACGGCCTTGGCATTCACTTCGCCTTCAAAGAGGCTGAGGTCGATCTGGTCGAGCAGCGGATTGGGCGCGCGGGTGTGGATGCCATGGGCGTTGGCCCAAAAGGGTTCATTTTCATAGCGGCAGGCGAAGGGCAGGGGCGAACTGAGCGCGAGCAGCGGCTTTTGCCACCATTGTTCCTTGGTCGAGGGCCAGCCGAACACGGCGCTGGCCAGCACTTCGCCTTCCGCATCGGTCATCGGTGATCGCGACGCGATGTTGGCGCAGGCCGCGACGCGGAAATTGCCCAGGTCGCGGGCAATATCGCGCAACGCCTCCGCCGCCGGCCTTATATCGGCGGGCGCGAAAATAGCGGTTGGAACCTGCCTGCCCGAACGGAAATCGGTCGCCACTTTTGCGGCTTGTCCGGTGTCCTTGCGGGCGGCGACGAGCGTGTCACCTGATCTCTCCATGGGCCTGATGCTATTATGGGCAGGGGGTGCGGGCAAGCGACAAAAACCTATGACTAGCGCTAGGTTTTGAGTGGCAGAGCGCCGCGCGCTGAAACTAGCGGAATATCCAGTCCACGCCCTGCCCGCCGCCCGTGCATAAATGAGTCATGGAACAGCAACAGCCGGGCAGCGTCGTGCGCGACCCAGTCATGACAAATCGGGGGATGGTGGCTTGAATTTCGACCTGAGCGATGAGCAGGCCATGCTTCGCGACCTGGTGCAGCGGTTCGGCGCGGACCGCTATGACGCCGCCAAGCGGCTGGCCTATCTGCGCGAGCCGCGCGGCTTTGCCGATGCCAATTGGGCGATGCTCGCGGAAACCGGCCTCCTTGCGTTTGCCCTGCCCGAAGAGGCGGGCGGCTTTGGCGGTTCGCCGGTGGACATCATCACGGTGATGGAGGCGCTGGGGCGCTTCGTCGCGGTCGAGCCAGTGCTGCCCGCGCTCATCATGGGCGCAGGGCTGGTGGCGAAGGCGGGGACACAGGCGCAGAGGGATGCACTGCTGCCCGCCATTGTCGGTGGCGAGGCGATCGTCGCGCTGGCGCTGTTCGAAAAGCAGGCGCGCTTTGGCCTCGATCAGGTGCGGACGCGGGTCACGGGTGGCCGCATCAGCGGTGCCAAGCAGATGGTGCTGGGCGGCGGCCATGCCAACGCATTCATCGTGGCCGCGCGCGCGGACGAAGGCGCGCCGCTGACGCTGCATCTGGTCGAGGCCGGAGCGCCGGGGGTGAGCATCGAGCCCTATCGCCTGGTCGACGGCTCGCATGCCGCCGATGTCCGCTTTGCCGACACGCCCGCAGAGCCGATGGCGGGCGGCGAGGCGGAACTGGCAGGCGTGATGGATCAGGCACGGCTGGCGGTCAGCGCGGAATTGCTTGGCCTGATGGAAATGATGTTCGCCGCGACGCTCGACTATCTCAAGACGCGGCAGCAATTCGGCCAGCCGCTCGGCAGTTTTCAGGCGTTGCAGCACCGCATGGCCGATTGCTATGCGCGGCTCGAACTCAGCCGGTCGCAACTCTATCGCGCGGCGGGCGCTGGCGCGGACGGGCGCGCGGCGGCGATTGTCGGGGCCAAGGCTTATATCGCCCAGAGCGCGGTGCATATCGGCGAGGAATCGGTGCAATTGCATGGCGGCATCGGCACGACGGAGGAATTGCTAGTCGGGCAGGCCTTCAAGCGGGTCATGGCGCTGGTTACGCTATTGGGCGATGGCGATCATGATCTGGATGCCTATATAGCGATGACAACAAAGGCGGCACGAGAGGATCAGGCGCGGGCATGACGGAAAGCTATCATCGGGTGGTCGAAGCCGACGCGGTCGAAGAGCGGGCCATGATGCCGTTCATCGTCAATGGCTGGCCCGTATTGATCTGCAAGGAGGAGGGGCAATTTCACGCCCTCATCAACCGATGCACCCATGCCGCCGCGCAACTGGCACCGGGCGGCCGGGTGCGGCGCGGCGCGGTAATGTGTCCGCTGCATGGCGCGCGGTTCAAGCTGGACAATGGCGAATGCCTGGGCGGGGCGGGCTACAAGCCGCTCAAACTCTACCCCTGGCGCGAGAGCGCGGACGGGTGGATCGAGGTGGCGGTGCCGGACGAGGCACCGGGGGCCGAGCATCTGCCGGTCGCGCCGCTGGGGTGAAGTAGGGGTAAATCCTCCCCCATAGGGGGAGGGGGACCGCCGCGTAGCGGTGGTGGAGGGGTGTCACCCTCACGATAGGGGAACACCCCTCCGTCAGGGCTGCCCCCTGCCACCTCCCCTGCCAGGGGAGGATTTTAGGTAGTTCACTCCCCCTTGCACCACGCAATACCCCGCCGCAGCAGGTCGTAGAATACCGGCAGGTCCCAGGCGCAACGGTCGATGGTGGGCCACCAGTCGAGGAAGGGCTGCATGTCATAATGGCTGCGGCAATGGCCGAGCGTGTTGTAGAGGACCGCGCCTTCGCCCTGCGCCTTGATATACATCACCGGATGCCGGTCCTGCGCCCACGCATGCTCGTCGAAGCCGGTCGCTTCGCCCGCAAATTCGGTGTCGAGCAGGACATGAAGATCGCCATGCCGTTCCAGCAGATACAGCTCGTCGGTCGTTTCGAACGGTTCGATGCCGCGGGTCAGCGGATGATCGGGGTCGGCGACATCGACCCGATAGGGGGCGATCGGCGGGTGGGCGATGAACTGGCTGCCCAGAGTTTCCATCATCAGCGGTGCCCAGCGCGGGCTGCCATAAAGGCCATTGTCGAACAGGCGCAGCACCGAATTGGTGCCGTGCAGCGCATACCAGCGGCCACCATCGCGCACCCATTGGCGCAACGCTTCCTGCGCGGGGAGGGGCGGCACCACGTCGCAGGTATAGGTGATGAGCATGTCGGCGGCGAGGATGGCGTCGAGATGACCATAATCCTCGAACACGCGAGTCCGCACGCGCGGGTCTTCGCCCAGCAGCTTCAACAGCTCCAGCCGGGCAAAGTCCATGTCGTGATAAAGGCCGCCGACGATCAGCACGCAATTGATGCGGGCGGGCTGTGTCTCGCTCATGCTATCGTCCCCGCTTAATATTGCACGCCCTTGGTGATGCCGCCGTCGATCAGGATGTTAGCCCCGGTCATGTAGCGGCAGGCGGGCGACGCGATGAAGGCGATCGCCTTGGCCAGTTCCTCGCCCGTGCCCATGCGGCCGAAGGGGATCTGCTGGAGGATGCCGTCATGGAAATCGGTCATATTCTTCTTGATATAGGCCCATGGGCCATCGTCGGTGTAGATGGGGCCGGGCGAGACGCAGTTAACGCGCAATCCCTGCGGCGCATGTTTTTGCGCCAGCGCGGCGCTGTAATTGATGACCGCGGCCTTCAGCGCATTATAGGGCTGCGGCCCCATAAACTCCTCCAGCGCGCCGGTGGACGAGATGGTGACGATCGACCCGGCATCGGATTGTTCGAGCGCAGGCAGCGCCGCGTGGATGCCGCGCACCAGCGGCAGGATGTCGCCGTTCAGCACCGTGGTCCAGGCTTCGGGCGTGTCTACCCCCGGATTGACCGAGACGAAGGAAATGAAGATGTCGCAGCCGCCCAATTCCTGCGCGGCGCTGCTGACCCAATTGGGAAACGCCTCTGCATCGGTCACGTCCACCGACGCGCCGATGCCGCGCACGCCGAGCGCCTGCACTTCGGCCACGACGGCGTCGACCTTGTCCTGCGTCCGGCCGCACAGCGCAACGTCGCAGCCTTCGGCGGCCAGAATCTTGGCGACGGCCCGGCCGATGCTGGCGTTGGCGCCTGCGAGAATGGCTTTGCGCCCTTTCAGACCAATGTCCATGACGGCATCCTTTCCTGTTCACACTGCATTTGCCCGCCTGTTTATCGGCAAAGGGGCGGCGCTGCACTGGCAAAAGCGTCAGGGGCGTTCGCGCCCAAGATATGACCCTTAGCGATTGTGAGAGGGGGACGGCGCGGCTTTTGCCGCTATGCTGCGGCCCGCAATGGAGGGTATATGGGGACGGATGCGATCAGAGTAGCGGACCATGTCAGGGCGCATGCCGCCGCGACGCCCGACGCCGTCGCCCTCATCTTCGAAGGGCGCGAAACCAGCTATGGGGCGCTCGATGCGCAGGCGAGCCGGGTGGCCAATGGCCTGATCGCGGCGGGCTATGGCGTGGGTGATCGGATCGCCTATCTCGGCAAGAATCGCGACGACTATTTCGGACTGTGGCTGGGCGCGGTGAAGGCGGGGCTGGTGATGGCGCCGGTCAACTGGCGGCTCGCCCCGCCGGAGGTCGCCTATATCCTCGCCGATGCAAGGCCGCGCCTGATCGTCGTGGAGCCGGAGTTTCTCGACCGGGTGACGGACAGCGCGGCGACGATCCTGCTCGCCGACCAGGGCGCGGGGCATCCGCTCTTTGCTGACTGGCGCGATGCACAGGATGCCGCCGATCCGCGCCGCGATGTCGGCTATGATGACGCAGTGCTGATGCTCTACACATCGGGCACCACCGGCAACCCCAAGGGCGCAATGCTGTCCAACCGCAGCCTGCTTGGCCTGCGCGCATCGGTGCCGTCGGCGGAACTGCCCGAATGGTATCGCTGGACGGCGCAGGATGTGTCGCTGATCGCGATGCCGATCTTCCATATCAGCGGGTCTGGATGGGGGCTATGGACCTTGCAGCATGGCGCGACCGGCGTGGTGGTGCGCGAGTTCGACCCGACACGGGTGTTGGACCTGCTCGTCACCTTCCGCATTACCAAGATCATGCTGGTGCCCACGGCGCTGCGCATCCTGTGCGATCATCCCCAGGCGGCCGACACGGATTTCAGCTTCCTCAAGACCATCTGCTATGGTGGCTCCGCGATCCCGCTCGACCTGTTGCGGCAGGCGATCGCGGTCATCGGCTGCGGCTTTGCGCAAATGTATGGGATGACCGAGACGGCGGGGACGATCATCGGCCTGCCGCCGCAGGACCATGACCCGCAGGGCAGCGAGCGGATGCGCGGCATCGGCGTGCCACTGCCCGGCGTGCGGGTGCGGATCGCGAACGAGGCGGGCGAAACGCTGCCGGCGGGTGAGATTGGCGAGATCATGGTGGCGTCGCAGGCGTGCATGATCGGCTATTTCGACCGGCCCGACGATACGGCGCAGGCATTGGATGCCGAAGGCTGGTTGCGGACCGGGGACGCAGGCCGGATGGACGCCGATGGCTATCTGTATCTTGCCGACCGGATCAAGGACATGATCATCACCGGCGGCGAAAATGTCTATCCGGCTGAAGTCGAAAACGCGCTCTACAGCCATCCCGCCGTCGCCGATGTCGCGGTGATCGGCGTGCCGGACGCGAAATGGGGCGAGGCGGTCAAGGCGATCGTCGTGCCGGTGGAGGGGGAAACGCCCGATCCCGCCGCGCTCATCGCCTGGGCGCGCGAGCGGATTGCGGCCTACAAAGCCCCCAAGACGGTGGAGTTCCGCAGCGACCTGCCGCGCAACCCGTCGGGCAAGATATTGCGCCGATTGCTGCGCGATGATTACCGTTAGAATATGATGACTTCGGCTTGAAATCCTCCACCTCCGTTCGTTTCGAGCGAAGTCGAGAAACGCCGCTCGACGTTTCTCGACTTCGCTCGAAACGAACGGGTCAGGTGAAGTCATCGCGCTGAACGATTTGCCGCTAAACCTGCGATTTCCGGCAGGTTCCGGTTGGGCGGTCACCGCCTATCCTCTCACAAAACAGGATGAGGAGAGATGTTTTGACCGTCAATTTCACCGGGCCGATCGAGGACCGGATTGCGATCCGCGAATTGCTGGAAACCTATGCCGATGCGGTCAATCGCGTCGATCAGGATTTGTGGGCATCGCTCTGGGTCGAGGACAGCCATTGGGATCTGTCCCATTATCCGGAGCTTGGCGTCGTGTCGGGCAAGGAAGCGATCGTCGCCCTGTGGGCAGGCGCAATGCCGCATTATCCGCAGCTCAGTTTCCTCGTAAATCCGGGGATGATCCGCGTCGATGGCGATAGCGCGGAGGCGCGGGCCTATTTCTCCGAAGTTTATGCCGAACCGGAGACAGGCAAGGATAAGCGGGCGCGCGCCTGTTATAACGACAGGCTGGTGAAGCGCGACGGGCAATGGTTCTTTCAGAGCCGGTCCTTCACCATCATCCACCAGACCTGACAACAGGCGCTATTCCCGCCCGCTCGCTCTCCATGAGAGGGTGGGAATTGACCCGGCCGCTTGAGGGCGACCGGGTCTTTTTTCGTGGAGGAATGGCGGTCAAAAAATCCTCCCCTGGCAGGGGAGGTGGCTGCGCGAAGCGCAGACGGAGGGGTGTCGCCCTATCGATAGGGTGATACCCCTCCACCACTTCGTGGTCCTCGAACGGAGGCACGTGACTCCGTTCGACCCCTTACAGGGGAGGAGCTATGTCAATGCGCAGTCATGCCGCCGTCGATGACCAGTTCGGAGCCAGTCATGAAGCTGGCGGCGGGCGCGGCGAGATAGACGATGCCGTCGGCGATTTCCTGCGGCGTGCCCATGCGGCCGAGCGCATGGCCCGCCGAAACGGTGGCGCGGGCGGTTTCTTCGTCGGGGAAGGCGCCGGTTTCGACATAGCGGGCGTAGATGGTGTCCATCATATTGGTGTCGATGCCGCCGGGATGGACGCTGTTCACGCGGATCGGCTGCTTGAGCGCGGCATATTCGAGCGCGGCGCATTTGGTGAAGAGGCGCACCGCTCCCTTGGACGCGCAATAGGCCGACATGAAGGGCGCGCCTGCCAGTCCGCCGACCGACGACAGGTTGATGATCGACGATCCGCCGCGCCGGTCCGCTCCGCTTTTGGCAAGCAGGTCCGCCATGGCGCGGGTGCCGAGGAAAATCCCTTCGACATTGATCTGCATACAGCGGCGGAAGGTGGCGAGGCTGGTGTCGGCGATAGCGTCCGTGACGGAAATGCCCGCATTATTCACCAATATGTCGAGCCGCCCATAGGTGGCATCGACATAGGCGGCTAGGGCGGCCCAGCCATCCTCGTCCGTGACGTCGAGCGGGCGATATTCCGTAGCGCCAGCGACCGTTGCCGTCTGCGCCATGTCGGTGGCGATCACGCGCGCGCCTGCATCGGCGAGCGCCTGGACGGTGGCACCGCCGATGCCGCCGCTGGCTCCGGTGACGAGGGCTACCGTGCCGGTCAAATCGAAATTGCTCATGGGTTATTCCTTCAGGTTAGCGCGCAGTCCAGCCGCCATCGACCACGACTTCGCTGCCGGTCATGTAGCTGGCGTCGTCGCTCGCGAGGAAGGCGACGACCTTGCCAATCTCCATCGGCTGGGCGAGGCGCTTGACCGGGGTGGTTTCGGCCATCTGTTCGATCAATTCCTGCGCGGTCACCGTGCCATCGCGTTCGGCCCAACGCTCCATGCCCTTGCGCAGCAGAGGGGTGTCGACGAAGCCGGGATGAACGGAGTTGACGCGGATCGGCACGCCCGCATCGGCAAATTCCAGCGCATTGGATTTGGTGAAGAGCCGCACCGCGCCCTTGGACGCATTATAGGCCGATACCTCGCCCATGCCGACCAGCCCCATGATCGAGCTGATATTGACGATGCTGGAGCCATAGGGTGTGGTCGCGCCGGTGCGGGCGAGCATCGGCTGGAAGGTCTTGGTGCCAAGAAACACCGTATCCATGTTGAGCGTCATCAGCCGCCGCCAGGACGCCAGTTCGATATCCTGCACCTTGCCGGTCAGGTCCGCGCCGACATTGTTGACGAGGATGTCGAGTCGGCCATGATCGGCTTCGATCGTATCGCGTGCGGCCTGCCACGCCGCTTCCTCGGTCGCGTCGAGGCGGAGGTAACGGGCGTTCGGCATCGCCGCGAGAATGTCGGTGACGGTCTGGCTGTCGGGCGCATCCAGATCGGTGATGATGGTGGTCGCGCCATCGGCCACCAGGCATTGCGCAATGGCATGGCCGATCCCCCTGAGCGCGCCCGATACCAGCGCGACACGTCCGTCCAATCTTCCTGCCACAGCCATTCCCTTCCCGTTCCGCCCTCACATGGGCGCGTCTTTTCCACCCCTGCTTGTCCGCCCTGCGCGCCTTTGCTTCACCTGCCGTTTTTTGCAGGTTCGCTCCTGGGACGATGCGCGCATTGAGGGCCGACGGGCAGGCGTGCCGTTACGGCGTGCCACATCCCGATGCGATTTCGAGAATATAATCAGGTGAGGGTTTAACGATGACCAGGATTTTCGCGCAACGATCCGCCTATGCCATGGCGACCAGCGCCATGGCGCTGTCGATGGGCCTTGCCCAGCCGCTGTTCGCGCAGGATGTTGCCCCGCAGGCAGCGACGCAGGCGACGCAGGAAGGCGGTCTGACCGACATCGTCGTCACCGCGCGCAAGCGTGAGGAAAGCGTACAGGATGTGCCGGTCGCCGTCACGGCCATTTCCGCCGAACTGATCCAGCGCCAGGATCTGACCTCGATCGAGAAGATCGCCGCGCGCACGCCCAACCTCAATGTCGGGCGCGCCTCCAACGGGTCGGGCGCGCAATTGACGCTGCGCGGCATCGGTTCTTCCTCCACGTCGATCGGCATCGAACAGTCGGTCGCGGTAGTGGTCGACGGGGTCTATTATGGCCAGGGCCGGATCATCAACGAAGGCTTTTTCGACCTTGGCGGCGTGGAAATCCTCAAGGGGCCGCAGGCCTTGTTCTTCGGCAAGAATGCGACGGCAGGCGTCATCTCGCTGACCACCGCCGATCCGACATCGACGCCGGAGTTCAAGGCGCGCGCCGGTTACGAGTTCAAGGCGCAGCAGGCGCAGGCCGAATTTGTCGGGTCCGGCCCGCTGACCGACACGCTGGGCGTGCGCGTCGCGGTACGCGCGTCGAAAATGTATGGCGGCTATTATCGCAACGTCTCGACGCCGATCCAATATCCGACGCTCGACATCGCGACGGGCGCGACGGGCTTTTCGGTCGCCAACCCCGCGCCGGAGGAACAGCCCGGCGAGAAGGAACTGCTCGGCCGCGTCACGCTGAAATGGGAGCCGACCGACCGGCTGACCGCGACGCTCAAGGCGTCGGGTTCCTACAACAAGACCAACAATAATAGTTGGAACTATGTCGCCTATAATTGCCCCAGCGGCGAGAGCCAGCTCAACGGCTATGCCTGCGCTCGCGATTTCGTGACACATCAGAACAAGCTGCCTGCCGAGTTCGCGGCGCAGATCCCTTATGCCAAGTCGGACGGCAGCCTCTATAATCGCTACAAAAGCTGGGCGGTCACCGCGAACATCAATTATGAGCTGGATGATGTTACGCTGACGTCGGTGACCAATTATAATTGGAACAACAACCGCTGGGCCTGCGCCTGCGATTTCCAGTCGAGCGTGGCGTCCAACTGGGCGACGGAAAATTCGACCTTCGACGCTTTTTCGACCGAGTTCCGGGCGCTCACCAGCTTCGACGGCCCGGTCAACCTGATGGTCGGTGGGCTGTATCAAAAGACCAAGCGGACTTTCGACCAATATATCGTGCTGGGCGGCCTGACCAACAGCGCCGCCGCGCCGGAGGATGAATATCTCGCGACGCGCAAGACCAGCTTCACCGATGGCGAGACGGTTGCTTTGTTCGGGCAGGCGACGTGGAAGATCGTGCCGACGCTCGAACTGGCGGTGGGTGCGCGCTACACCCATGAGACCAAGGACAGCTATTTCACCCAGCCCTATAATAATGCCGGGGTGGCGGCGATCTTCCGCGATCAGAATGACCCCGATGGCCTGGGCGTCATCACCGCCGACCAGACGTTCAACAACTGGTCGCCCGAAGCGTCGCTGACCTGGAAGCCGGTCAACGGCGTGCTGGTCTATGGTGCCTACAAGACCGCCTATAAGTCCGGCGGCTTTTCCAACGGCGGCATCAATTCAAAGCTGTCGGCCGATCCGGTCGCCGATCTGACCTTCGATCCCGAACGGGCGCGCGGCTTCGAGGGCGGGGTGAAGACGACGCTGGCCGACAATCAGTTGCGCCTGAACCTGAGCGTCTACAGCTATGCCTATAAGGATTTGCAGGTCGACTTCTTCAACTCGCCCATCTTCGCCTTCCAGACTCTGACCGCCGATGCGCGGACCAAGGGTGTCGAGGTCGATTTCGAATATGCGCCGCGCGCAGTGGCGGGGCTGAATGTTCATGGGTCGATCAACTATAATCGCGCCCGCTATACCAGCTTCCCGCAAGCGCCCTGCTATGCCGGGCAGAGCATCGGCGAAGGCTGCAACATCGTGCTGGCCGACGGCGGCGTAAGGCAGGATCTAAGCGGCCAGCCCTTGTCGGTCGCGCCGCAATGGACCGGGACGTTCGGCGCATCCTATGACACGCCGATGGGCAATGGGCTGATGCTCGGTATGAATGCGGATGTGCGCTACAGCGGTGCCTATCTGCCCTCTGGCTTTGGCAACCCCGATTCGCGCCAGAGCAAATATGCGACGCTGGACGCCGGCATTCGCGTCGGGGCAGAGGATGACCGCTGGCAAGTGGCGCTGATCGGCAAGAACCTGACCAACCGCTTCTATGTGACCGGCGTGGTCGATGGTCCCTCGACCGGCGGGGCGTCGGGCGGGGCGATCCCGGCCCATGCCGACCAGTTGGGCTTTGGCACATTGCCGCGCACGGTTATGGTGCAACTGAGTACCAGATTCTGATAGGTTGCGCCCCCGGCCGATGGTCGGGGGCAGCTTTGTTTTGGGAGAGAGATATGGACCCGCAACGCTATGCCGCCGTCAAGGCGATGGTCGAACAGATTTATGCGCTCACCGGCTCCGGCCAATGGGACGCGGCCGAGGCGATGATGACGGACGATTTCCGCATCGTCGAGGCCGACAGCCTGCCCTTTGGCGGGGAATATCTGGGCAAGTCGGCGTTGCGCGAACTCTATACCAAGGTGTTCAACTTCTGGGACGATGCGGCGCTGGAAACCGGGGACATAACCATATCGGACGATCATGCGATCGTGATGGTGACGATCAAGGCGACCTCGCGGCATAATGGCGAGCGGATGACGCTGCCGCTGTGCGAGGTATTTCACCTGCGCGGCGACAAATTTTGCGGCATCACCCCCTATTATTTCGACACGGCACTGATCGCGCGGGCGTCCGGCACGCTGATGGCCGATTGAAGGACAAGGAAACGACATGGCTGATCTAACGGGCAAGGTGGCGCTGGTCACGGGCGGAACGTCGGGCATCGGACGCGCGACGGTGCAGCGGCTGGTGCGCGATGGCGCGCAGGTAGTGTTCACCGGATCGAAGGAGGATGCCGCCGCTAGCCTGTGCGCGGAAACGGGCGCGCGTTTCGTCAAGGCGCGGGTGCAGGAGGAAGCGGACTGGGCGCGGGTCGCGGACCTGATCGCCACCGAGTTCGGCCGGCTGGATATCGTCTTCGCCAATGCCGGGACGGAAAGTCAGGACGGCAGTGTCGAATCCATCTCGATGGACGGGTGGAACGGCATCATCGGGGTCAACCAGACCGGCGTGATGCTGACCGCGCGCACGGCGCTCGGCCTGATGCGGGGCAATCCGGGCGGGCCATGCGGGTCGATCATCATCAACTCGTCCATGTCGGCGCATAAGGTGATGGGCAATTATATGGCCTATTCGGTGACGAAGGCCGCCGTGCTGGCGATGGCCAAGTCGATCGCGATCCATTGCGCCACGGAAAAGCTGCCGATCCGCTGCAACGCCATTTTGCCGGGCGTGGTGGAGACGGAGATGATCAGCGCGATCATCGCCAAGTCGCCATCGCCCGATGCCGCGCGCGCCGCTTATGAAGGCATGTCACCGATCGGGCGGATGGGCCGGGTCGAGGAAATCGCTGCGCTCGTGGCGTTTCTGGGGTCCGACGAAGCGGCCTTCATCTCCGGCAGCGAATATGCGATCGACGGGGCATCCACCGCAGGCATGACCGGGGTATAGCGTCAGTCGGTCTCTGCGGCCTGCGCGCGGATCGTGTCGATCAGCCAGCGCAGGCCGGGGTCATTGCTGCGCGTGACATGATATTGCGCCATTTCGATGAGCGGCGGGATCGGCACCGGCGGCGGGACGATGGCAATGGCGAAATTGCGCTGCATCAGATGGGCGAGCCGCCCCTGCATCAGCGTCAGCCAGTCAGTTTCCTGCAACAGCCAGGGTAGCATGGCGAAATTCGGCGCGGTGGTCGCCACCCGGCGCTGAATGCCGATCCGGTCGAGATAGGCATCGCCGAAACTGGGCAAGCGTTCCTCGCCGATCGCCACCAGAACATGCTCATAGGCCAGCATCGTTTCCAGCGTAATGCCCTCCACCAGGGCGGGATGATCGACCCGCCCAGCCAGCCAATAACGGTCCTCCAGCAGGAAATCGGACGGCAGTTCTGGCGTGAGATAGGCCTCCAACGTAATCAACAGGTCGATATTGCCGTTGTCGAGCAGTTCGATCCGCCGCTGGCTCGGCAGCAGCAGTTCGATCCGCACGCCGGGCGCGACCGGGGCGAGGCGGGTGATGATCGGAAAGAGCAGCGCCGTTGCGATATAGTCCGACGTCATCACGCGGAAGGTGCGGCTGGAGGTTGTGGGATCGAAATGGCGGGAGGTGGCGACGACGCTTTCCATCGTCGCGAGCGCGGCCTGCACCTGCGGAATGAGCGTTTCGGCAAAAGGCGTTGGGTACATGCGCTTATTATGCGCGATCAAAAGGTCATCGCCGAAATAGGCGCGCAGACGTGCAAGCGCGTTGCTCATCGCGGGCTGGCTTAAATTTACGCGGTCTGCCGCGCGCGACACGCTGCGATCGGCCATCAGCGCATCGAAGGCCACCAGCAGGTTGAGGTCCAGACCCTTGAAACGCACATGGCTCTCCATTCACGACATGAATTGAATTGCATCAAAACAATCCTTTTATCAATCGCCGATAACCACCCTATATGCTTGGGACGAGGTCGTCGGTGGACGAACCGACCCACAATATTGGAGCAGGATCATTATGAGCCGCGTCACTGAAATTCGCTTTGTCGGCTATGCCGTCACTGATCTGGAAGCCGAGCAGAGCTTCTACCGCGATGTTTGGGGGCTGAAGGATGTCGGCATGCAGGATGGTATGCTGCACTTCGCCGCAGAGGGGAATGACGAACATCATGTCGTCCGCCTGCGTAAGGCCGAGGACAAGCGCGTCGATGTCATCGCCCTGGCGGCCGACAGCCGCGCCGATGTCGATGCCCTTCATCAAAAGGTGACGGAAGCCGGATGCCAGATCATCTTCGCGCCGCGCGACCTGACCACGCTGGGCGGCGGCTATGGCTTCCGCTTCTTCTCGCCCGATGGTCTGCCGTTCGAGATTTCAAGCGATGTCGCGCGCGGCACCGCGCGCGAAATGCACCGCTGGGACGGCGTGCCGCAGAAGATCAGCCACATCGTTCTCCATTCGCCCGATCATAAGGCGCTGGTGCAATTCTTCGTCGATGTGCTGGGCATGCGGGTCAGCGACTGGCTGGGCGACTTCATGTGCTTCCTGCGCTGCAACAGCGCGCATCACCGGCTTGCGGTGCTGCCAGGGCCGGCCTGCCTCAACCATGTCGCCTATGACATGCTGACGGTGGACGACATGATGCGCGGTATCAGCCGCCTGCGCAAAAAGGGCACCGATATTTTGTGGGGTCCAGGGCGTCATACCGCCGGGAACAACACGTTCAGCTATTTCACGACGCCCAACGGCTTTGCGGTCGAATATACGTCGGAACTGGAAGAGGTGGATTTCGAGCATCATGTCGATCAGGTCCATGTGCCTGGACCGACGGTGATGGACCAGTGGAGCGTTGGCGTCGGCGGACCGCAGACCATGCCCCATCCAGAGGCCGACAAGGGCCTGTTTCAGCCGGTAGAGGTATAAGCCATGGCTTTGTTTGAATATTTCCCCAACTATATCTGGAACCTGTCGGTTTCGATCGCGCTGGAAAGCGGCGGCAAGATCGGCGAAATCGTCGATATGTGCCAGCCGATCCGCGATGCGGCGGCCTCCGGCGCGGATGCGGGCACGCCCCAGTTCATGGCCCAGTGGGTCGCGATGGCCGAGCGGCTGATCGGCCTCGCTGATGAAGACATCGCCGCCGGGCGCGCTTTCTCCGCCTCCGACAAGATGGAGCGTGCCGCGCTTTATCTGTTCGTGGCCGAGCGGATGCAGGGCCATGGCGCTCCGGGCCGCGAAGAAACCTATGCCAAGGCGCGCGACATCTTTGATCGCTCGACGGCGCTGGGCAAGATCAACCGCGAGCGGGTGGAAATCCCGCTGGCGCAGGGCACGATGCCCGCGCTCTATACCCGTGCGGCGGGACCAGGGCCGCATCCGGTCGTGGTCTATTGCAACGGCCTCGATAGCTGTAAGGAACTGCTCTATTGGTCGAACTTGCCCGAAGCGCTGGCACGGCGCGGCATTTCGACGCTGAGCGTCGATCAGCCGGGCAGCGGCGAGGCGTTGCGCTTGCAGCAGCTGCCAGTCGATCCGCATAGCGAAAATTGGGCGAGCAAGGCGGTCGATTGGCTGGAAACCCAGCCCGACGCTGATCCCAAGCGGATCGGCATGACCGGCATTTCGCTGGGCGGCCATTTCGCGCCGCGCGCTGTCGCTTATGAACCGCGCTTCGCCAGCGGCGCCTGCTGGGGTGCCAACCATAATTGGGCTGAGGTGCAGCAGAAGCGCCTGAACCGCGAAGGCGAAAATCCCGTCCCCCATTACTGGGCGCATGTCATGTGGGCCTTCGGCGCCGACACCATGGAGGACTTCCTGGAAAAGGCGAAGGACATGAACCTGAACGGCGGCCATATGGACGGCGTGAAGGTGCCTTTCCTCGTGACCCATGGCGCGAAGGACCGGCAGATCAGCGTCGATTATGCGCAGGATTGCTATGACCAACTCGTCAATTCGCCACGCCGCGAACTCAAACTGTTCACCGAGCGCGAAGGCGGGGTCGAGCATGTCGGGGCCGACAATATGAGCTATGGCTGCGACTATATCGCCGACTGGTTCGCCGACACGCTGGGCGGCCACGCTGGGTAAGCGGGCGGACTATCACAATACTATAAATGCGACGGCGGGCCATGATCCCGCCGTCGTTGATTTTTTTGCAGGGGAGTGAACAATGCGTCTGGCAACATTGAAGCGCGGCGGCCGTGACGGCACGCTGGTAGCCGTCAGCGACGATGGCGCGCGGGTCGCGCCGGTCGCAGGCTATGCGACGCTACAGGCGGCGCTGGACGATTGGGACGCGGCGCAGGATGCGCTGGCTAATGCGGCGCGGGCAGCGCAATCGGGTGAAGCCGTGTCGCCGCAGGATTTCGCCGCGCCCTTGCCGCGCGCCTGGCAGTGGCTGGACGGATCGGCCTTCGCCAATCACGCCAAATTGATGGAAACGGCGTTCAACATGCCGCCGATCGAAACCGACCTGCCGCTCATGTATCAGGGGATGAGCCACCAGTTCATCGCGCCGACCGATGATGTGCCCTTCCCCAGAGAAGCGGATGGTATTGATTTTGAAGGAGAATTTGGCGTAATCACGGGTGACGTGCCGATGGGCTGTTGCGCGGCCGATGCGCTCGACCATGTCCGGTTCGTTGTCCTGATCAACGACTGGTCGCTGCGCGCGATCGCGCCGGTCGAGATGAAGACGGGCTTTGGCTGGGTGCAGGCCAAGCCCGCCTGCAGCGTCGCGCCGTTCGCAGTGACGCCTGACGTTCTGGGCGATGCCTGGCGCGACGGTCGCGTCTGCCTGCCGCTGACGGTCGAGGTGGATGGGGAATGGTTCGGCCATCCCAATGGCGCGGCGATGGCCTATGGCTTCCACGAACTGATCGCCCACGCTGCCCGCTCGCGCTCGCTGCCTGCCGGCACGATCATCGGCTCCGGCACCGTATCCAATGCGGAACATGAAACGGTCGGCTCCACCTGCCTGTCCGAACGCCGCGCGATCGAAATGATCGCCCATGGTGCCCCCAAAACATCTTTCCTGCCGTTCGGCAGCCGCGTGACGATGCGCGCGGGCGAGGGAGATTCGCCCTTTGGCGTGATCGATCAGCGGGTGGCGGCGGGGTAATTGGCTGCCGTCGGAGATGAGCGTGCCACCATCGACCACGATCGTCTGGCCGGTGGTGAAGCCACCGGCGTCACTCGCCAGGTAGAGCGCGGTGGCGGCAATCTCATCGGGCGAGCCTGCACGGCGGAGCGGGGTGAGGCCGAGGCGGCGTTCGGCGCGGTCCGGGCTGGACAGGATCGCGCCCGCCCATTCGGTTTCGATGAGGCCGGGCGCGATGGCGTTGGTGCGGACGCCGGACGGACCCCATTCCACCGCGAGATTGCGGGCTAACTGCGCCAGGGCAGCCTTGGTCATGCCATAATGGCCGAGCATGGCGTTGCCGCGCAGGCCCGCGATGGACGATGCTGCCGCGTCCGCGCGCGGCCATGCGGGGCGCGATCAGCCCGGTGAGGCGGAGCGGGTGGAGCAGGTTGACCGTATAGAGCGTGTCGCGGTCGGAATCCGCCATGGCGTGCATCGGTGCGGCCGATCCGGCGATGCCTGCATTGCACACCAAAATGTCGATGCCACCGGTCTGGGCTTCGGCCTGGTCCGCGAGATGCGCGAGCGCGGCGGCGTCGCTGACATCAGTGGGCAGCGATATCGCGCCGAGCGTAGCGGCGAGCGCGTCGCAGGCCGGGGCGTCGATATCGGCCAGTACCAGCCGGGCACCCGCGCCAGCGAATAGGCGGGCGATGGCGAGGCCTATGCCGCGCGTCGGGCCGGTGATGAGCGCTGTCTTGCCCTCCAGTCGGAAGGCTGCGAGCGGGTCAGAGGTCTGCAAGCACGGTCTCCACCAATTGGGTCAAGCTGCCGTCATGGCGAAAGCCGAGATCGTCGGCGCGGCGGGTCGTCAGCGGGGGGTAGCTGCCAAAGGTGCGGCGGGTGGTGGCGTCCTCTTTGAAGGACAGGGCGCCAACGTCGCCGAACCGGGCGAGCGTATCGACCAGATCGCCGATCCTGACCTGCAAGGCCGGGATGGTGACGGCTTGTTGCGCGGTCGCGTCGCTCAAGGCGGCGGCGACCAGATTGGCGGCGCAGCTGCGGGCGGACAGGAGCCAACTGGTGGCATCGGGGGCGACGGGGATGGCATAGGGCGTGCCCGCTTTTGCGGCGTGGAAGATGTCGCTCAAAAACGCCGAGCCGAAGCCGCCAGCGGCTGCCGGGCGGGCGACGATGCCGGGGAGGCGTAGCGCCATGCCCCGGATCGCACCGCGCCGGACGGCGTCGGTGAAGGCGATTTCGACCATATATTTGTGTACGCCATAGACGCTGGCCGGGGCGGGCGGGGTGCTATCGTCAACCTGTGTCGGCAATGTGCCGCCGAACACGGCGATCGACCCGGCGAGAATGACGCGGCGTCCCGCCATCGCTTCGATGAGGGCCAGGGGCACATCCAGATTGATCGCCCGCGACGCCTGCGGATCGCGTTCGGCTGCGCCGCCGGGGAGGGCGGCGAGATGCAGCAGGACGTCGGTTTCCGGGGCGCATAGCGCGCGGACGATCGCCGGGTCGGTCAGGTCGCCGACGAGCGTCGGATAGGCGGACGGGCCGGTGAAGGCCCGATCCGCCAGCAGCAGATCCACATCGGGGCGGCTCTGGCGCAACTGGCGGACGACCGCCTGGCCGACGAACCCGGCCGCCCCGGTGATGGCGATCCGCATTATTGCTGCAGTTCAGGCTCGAACGTGCCGTCGATCAGGATGAAGGCGATGCGGCAATTGCTGTCCGAGCGGTTGGACCAGCCATGGTTGGTCCCGCGCTGGATGACGATGTCGCCGGCGCGGACGGTGGTTTCGCCTTCGTCCACGATCAGCACCAGTTCGCCTTCCAACACGATGCCATAGTCGATGGTTTCGGTGCGGTGCATCAGTGCGTGGCGGGTGGTTTCGCCGCTATGGGCGGAGGCGTCGCTGGCACCGACTTCGGCGAAATGGGCGCGCGCCTCTTCGGGTGACATGGTGCGGATGGTGTCGCCTTCGGGCGGGATGTCGAGCACGCGGATGCGGGTGCCGCCCTTGGGCGGTGCGAGTTTGATGCCGTCTTCGGCGGGTTCGCCCGATGCGGCGTCGATCGGCGCGGGGGTCGCCTGGGTATTCCAGATTTCGTGGAACATCGGCCCGGCGGGGCCGCCAATCTGCTGGACGCGGGGCGCGGGGCCGTCTTCCTGAATGATGGCATGGCCTTGGGCGTTATGGCCCGTCACGACGCGGCGGATGGGGGTGGTCATGATGTTACTCCTTGAAGATTTGGCTGGGCATGGCGGTAGCGCAGAAGGGCGATGCCTGCACCGATCGCCGCCGCCGCGCTGAAGAAAAGGAAGGTGCCCGCCATCCCGCCGAGCAGGCTGGACAAGGCCGTCGCGACGATCGGCGCGACGAACTGGGCCAGGAAGAAGGCGCCGGTCCAGACGCCGGTGCCGCGACCGCGCGTGGCGGGCGGCAGTCGGCGCAATACCCAGGCCAGCATGGTCGGCAGCATCAGCCCGTTGCCGATGCAGATGACGACGGCGGACGCGACCGTCAGGGCGAAATCCGTGGAGAGGGCGACGCCGACATAGCCGAGCGCGACGAGCGGCAGGCCCCAGGCGAGCAGATGCGGCGCAGGCCGCGCCTTGACCCGGCCAAATAGCAGCGAGCCGAGCATGACACCGACATTGGCGGCGGCCCCAGCGACGCCGATCAGCGCGGGCGACGTTACGCCGGTCGCTTCGATCACCGGGCCGAGTTGCACGACGATCGTGTAGAAGAGCAGGCCGATGCCGAAAGTGATCGCGACAAGGCCACCGATACTCCGCAGCACCGATGGGTCGGGCAGTCCAGACCGTGCCTTGGTTACCTTATGCGGTTCGAACAGGATGAAGGCGGCGGCGGCGGCCACCGGCAGCGCCAGCAGATACATCCAGAACGGCCCACGCGATCCGAAGATTTCGCCCAGTGCGCCGCCCATGGCGATCAGGGCGATGGCGCTGACGCTGGCGGTCGCGATCTGGATCGACACCCAGCGTTCGCGCCGTTCGCCTTCGAAATAATCGCCCACCATCGCGGTCGCGACGGTCATGATCACCGCCTCGGCCAATCCCAGTGCAACGCGCACGGCGAAGATGGCATAGAGGCTGTCGAGCAGGAGCGGGAGCAGGCCAAAGCCCGCATAGCCGAGCAATGCGCCGATCAGCAGGCGCTTGCGCCCCAGCCGATCAGACAGCCAGCCCGCAAGTGGCGAGAACAGCGCCACGCACAGGGCGGGCACGGTCAGCGCCATCGGCACCAGCACCGCGGCGCCCGGCACGTCGGCAAACTCGCGCAGCAGCAGGGGCAGGACGGGGACCAGCGCGATGATCGCCATGGTCGGCATCACCGCCGCGAGCATGAGGATCACCCCATGGCGGGTTGTCGCGTGTCGCATCGCCCTTGCTCCTGTTCGTTAATCAGATCGGTTGCGCGACGACGTCGAACATTTCCTGGGTCGCCTTGGCATTATCGACCGGTGGGCCTTTGCCGATCTGGCCCATGCAGATGGCGACGCTGGAGCGGACGATATAGGCGCAGCGTTCCAGGCGACGATCATGATAGGCTGTGAGCGCGGTTTCGATATCGTCATGGGTGGCGAGTTCCTCGGCCAGCACCAGGCTGTCCTCGATCGCCATGCCTGCGCCTTGGCCCAGATGCGGGGTGGTGGCGTGGACGGCGTCGCCCAGCAGCGCGATCCGGCCCTTGTGCCAGGGACCGTCGATCATCATCGCTTCGAGCGGGCGATAGACGACACCTGCATCATCGACGATTTGTTCGGCCAGTTCCTGAATGAAGGGCGCGCAGCCGGTCATCTTCGAGCGCATCAACGCGGCCTGGCCCTCGCGCGGGTAGCGCGGGTTGCCGGGTTCCGGGGTGGTGACATAGATATACATCAGATCATCGGAGATGGGCACCAGCCCGACGCCGGTGGGACCGTTATAGACGTGCAAGGCGTCAAAATCGGCCGGGCGGGGCAGGTTGTAGCGCCATACCGCCTGTCCGGTAAATTCCGGGCGCGGCGCGTCGGGGAAGAGCATCGCGCGGGTCTGCGAATAGACGCCGTCGGCGCCAATCACCAGATCATAGCGTTCCGACAAGCCGTTCGAGAAGCGGACGTCCACCCCTTCGCCATCGTCATTCAGTTCCATGGCGGTGACGCCGAGCAGCACATGCGCGCCGCTGGCGATGGTGCGGTCGCCCAGCATCTTGTGCAAGGCGGGGCGGCCAATGCCCATATTGGCGGGATAGCCGTCGACCAGTCGGGGGGTGGGCACGCGCGCGACGCGGACGCCGGTGGGGGTGTAGATTTCGACCGCGTCGAAGCCGACGCCTGCGGAGACATATTCGTCGATCAGGCCGAGCTGTGCCATCGCCCGGATGACATTCGACTGCTGGATGATGCCCACGCCATAGACCGACCAGTCGGGATCGCGCTCGATCACCGTGACGGCGAAGCCGCGGGCGCGCAGGGCGATGGCGGCGGTCAGGCCACCGATGCCGCCACCGATGACGAGAATGTTACAGGCTTGCATGAGGTGCCTTTCAGAAACGGTCGAGATCATTGGCGATGGCGATCGGCCCGCGAAAATGCGCGCGGATCTGGGTGACATAGCTGCGGGTGCGCGCCGGATCGGGCGTGCCTGCGGCGAAATGGGTGACCACCAGCGACTTGACGCCTGCGCCGGCGGCGAGCCGCCCGACCGCGTCGGGGGGCAGATGATGGGTGGACAGATGCTGTTCGAGCTGTTGCTTGGCGGGGGCTGGCATGTTCGGCGAATTGCGCGCGACATTGGCCATGGTGCCGTCCATGTCGATCATCTCGCTGACCAGCAGGTCCGCGCCCTTGGCCAGCTTTTCGACCGCCGTGCTGGGGCCGGTGTCGCCGGTATAGACGATCGACCGGCCGGGCAGATCGAAACGCAGCGCGAGCGATTTGTAATTGCGGTCCTCGACGCTGCCGGGGGCGAAGTCATAATGGGTATTCTGCGCGGCAGTGACGGTCATGCCGTCGACCTTGATGCTCTCGCCATCGGCCAGTTCGATCACGTCCACGGTTTGGGCCGGGGGCAGCCAGGGCTTGTCGGGAATGCCATAGCCGACACGGGCGGCAGGCTGCATCGAAGCGACCATGCCCGCGACCAGTTCGCGCGTGCCGGGGGGGCCATAGACAATCAGGCGATCGGCAAGGTTGGTCTGGTTGCGCAGGCCAAGCACCGCCGACAGGCCGCCGGTATGATCGACATGCAGGTGGCTGAGGAACACCGCCTTGACCGCGGGCAGGAGGATGCCCGCCCGCGCCAGTTGCTGCACCGTGCCGTCACCTGCATCGACCAGATAGACGCGCCCGCCATGGGTCAGCGCATTGGCGGGCTGCGACCGGTCCCGGCTGGGCACCGGGCCGCCCATCGTGCCGAGCGTGACGAAAGCATCTCCCCCGGCAGGCCCCGGCTGCGCGAAGGCGGGAGAGGTCGCCATCAGTGCCGCAAGGGCCAGCCGGGAGAGACGCGCGCGCATCAGAAGTCGAACCCGATGCGGACGCCATAGGTGCGCGGCGGGCGCAAGGTGCCGACCGGGAAGTCAAGGATCGGTCGGGTGCCGGCACGGGCCAACACTTCCTTGTCGGTGATGTTGTTGATGAAGCCGGTGATGTTCCAGCCACCCCGGCTGTCGAGCGTCAGGAAGGCGTCCGCCATGACGAAGCCGTCCTGCTTTTCTTCCGGCCGGAAGTTGCTGTTCATAAAGCGGCTGGTTTCGATATTGGCGCGGGCACCCGCGACCAGCGACAGGTCATCCGACAGGGGGAAGGTCCGTTCATAGCCAACATTGATCGCCCAATGGGGCGAATTGACCGTGGGCTTGCCCGAACAGTCAATGTCGTAGAAGCGCGCCGCGTTGACGCCGGGATTGGCGAGGCGGCTGCCCAGCGTGGTGCATCCCGTCGTCACCGGCGCGCCGGTGGGCGAGAAGTTGGCGGTGACCAACTCGTCATATTTGCCTTTAAGGAACTGGACATTGAGGTTGAACAGATCGTTGCGGCTGGGCGCGAAGCGGGCTTCGAATTCGGCGCCGTAGATTTTCGACTTGCCCGCATTGACGGTGGTCGAACCCTGCGCAAACAGGCCATTGCCGGTGGGCACGCCGCCAACGAAGGTGATCTGCTGGTCCTTATAATCCCAGTAGAAAGCTTCGAAGTTCAACTGGAGCTTGTTGTTGAAGAAGCGGTTCTTGGCCCCGACCGTGTAGGCGGTCAGCGTTTCGGGCGCGAAGGTGTTGTTTGGCGGCTGGGCGACGAAGAAGCCCCCCGATTTGAAGCCGGTCGCGACATTGGCATAGAGGAGCGAGGCCGGGCCTGCATCAAATTCGATACCTGCCTTCCAGGTGAATTTCTCGAACGTCAGATCCCCGGTGAAGGGCGCGCTGAGCGGCGGGCTGATCGGGCCGGGGAGGCCGCCCGCAGCGGTCGAGGTTAGCTGCTTCTTGTCTTCGCGCGTGTAGCGTCCACCCGCAACCAGACGCAGGGCGTCGGTCACGTCAAAGGTCAACTGCCCGAAGGCGGCGACGCTTTCCGTCTCCAGCCGGGGGGTGAAGCGGGTGGTCGAGATATTGCCTTGGCGGAAGAAGTTTTCGGTCGTCTGGTTTTCGCCGAAATAGAAGGCGCCCAGCACATAACGTAGACGCTGGTCTTCCTTCGACGACAGTCGCACTTCGAGCGACGCCTGTTCGGCAAGGTCCGTGAAATCGCCTGCAAAACCGGGCAGATAGGTACGGAACTTCACATCCGACTTACGATAAGCGGGAATGACGGTCAGCGTGCCAAAGCCCATGTCGCCAACGATCGTGGCGCTGAGGCCATAGAATTTATTGTCGAGGAAGCCATCGGTGCCCGCCTGGGACACGCAACCGCTGCGGATGAAGCCGCCAAAGCCACCGCAGAAGGGCGGGGCGAAGATGGTGGCGGCATAGCCCGCAATGGCGGCCTGGGCGCGCGGGTCGGAGATGCTGACGCGATCATTGAGGTCCGGCACGGCGAAGGCGGAACTGGGTAGCAGAACGGCACCGGCACCCTTGCCATGCTGGCGATAATAGTCGGCGACTAGCGTCATCGACCACATGTCGGACGGTTGGATCAGCAGGGAGGCGCGGACCGCTTCGCCCTTGTCGTCGTCATAGCCGTCCGAGATATAGCCGTCGCGATCGACCACCTGGCCAGCGACGCGCAGGGCGACGGTGTCGCCGATCGGCACGTTGAGCGCGAGAAAGCCCTTTTTGCTGTCATAATTGCCATATTCGAACAGGCCTTCGGCCCCGAATTTGCCGAGTTCGGGCTTTTTGGGCAGCACGTTGATGGCGCCGCCGGTGGCGTTGCGGCCATAAAGCGTGCCCTGCGGTCCCTTGACCACTTCGACCCGTTCCAGATCGTAGAAGACGCCGGCAGGCGCGGTCGGGCGGCCGACATAGACGCCGTTGAAATTGAACGCGATGGCGTTTTCGGAAAAGCTGTTCTGCGAATTGGTGCCGACGCCGCGCAGGAAGAAGCTGGTGGTGCCGCCGGTCGGCTGAACGACCAGCGAGGGGACCAGCTTGCCCAGATTGGCGGTTTCGGTGATGCCCGACTTGGCGAGATCGTCACCGGTCACGGCCGATACGGCGAGCGCGGCGCGCTGCAATGATTCCGTGCGGCGCTGGGCGGTAACGACGATGTCGGCCAGGCCTTCATTGCCCGGTTCGACCATGTCCTGCGCCGCCGCGCCAGCCTCCTGCGCCGATGCGCTCTGCGTGCCCAGTGTCAGCAATATGGCGGTTCCCGCCAGAAGCAGTTTTTTCATGCTATCCTCCCAATGCGGCGCTTCGTGTGGGGCAGCGCCTTCGCATTGACCTTTCGCAATTTCCGTAAGATTATCATAACGATTTGTTTCAATACAGTTCCACAAATAGGATTGATGGATGCGGCTCGACCAATTTGACCTGAATTTGCTGATCGCCTTCGACGTGCTGATTCAGGAGCGCGGCGTGACGCGGGCGGCTGAACGGCTGAACCTGACGCAATCAGCGATGAGCGCGGCGTTGAAGCGGCTGCGCGAGGCTTTTTCCGACGATATATTGGTGCAGCATGGTAAGCGGATGGTGCCGACGCCCGGCGCGCTGTCGCTGGCCCCCCATGTCGCGGCGGCGGTGCTGAATTTGCGCGGTATCTTGGCGAGTGGGATGCATTTCGATCCGGCGCAGTCGCGGCGGCGGTTTCGGATCGTTGCGTCGGACTATATCACGACCGTCCTGCTCGGCCCGGCGTTGCGATCATTGCAGGCGCAAGCGCCGGGGGTGCAGATCGAGATCACGCTGCCGCGATCGGATATATTGGAGCGGCTGGACGATGGCGACATCGACCTGATCATCTCGCCGGAAAAATATCTCAGCCCCGATCATCCGCGCGAGCTGGTGTTCGAGGAACGGCATGTGGTGGTGGGCTGCGCCAATAATCCGGTGCTGCACAAGCCACTGGATGCCGACACTTTCTATGATAGCGGGCATATCGTGGTTAGCGTGTCACGGGACGGGACGTTCATCGACGATGTGATGCGCGATCACGGGCGGCAACGGCGGATCGAGATCATCTGCGCCGCCTTTACCCAGGTGCCCTGGATGTTGCCGGGGACGACACGGCTGGCGTTGATGCATGAGCGGCTGGCGCGCGAACTGGCCCCGCAATTATCGCTGATATTGTGCGAGCCGCCCTTTGCGCTGCCGCTGATGCGAGAAATGATGCAGTTTCACAGCGCGCGTGCGGCTGATCGCGGGTTGACCTGGCTAAGGGAGAGGTTGATTGCGACGTCGGGGGGTGATGCTGGCCAGATCGTTGGTGCTGGCTGATCCTTCGCAAGAGAAGGATGTTGGCTCCCTGAGTAGGATTCGAACCTACGGCCATTCGATTAACAGTCGAATGCTCTACCGCTGAGCTATCAGGGAGCAGCCCGGCTCTCACCGGGCAGAGCGCGCCTATAGCAGCGGGTTTTGCGGAATGGCAAGCGTTAATCTGATGATTTTTTTGGCTTGCGATCAGGCGATGAACTGCTCGGCGGCGATGCGGTCGTCCAGCGTATGTTCGGGGTCGAACAGCAGGGTCAAAGGCGTCGCGCGGTCGATGCGGACCTCTACTTGCGCGACATCGCGCACTTCGCGCTGGTCGGCGACGGCGCTGACCGGGCGCTTGACCGGATCAAGCACGGTGAAGCGGATGACGGTGTTTTCGGGCAGGATCGCGCCGCGCCAGCGGCGGGGGCGGAAGGGGCTGATCGGGGTCAGCGCAACCAGGCCCGACCCCAGCGGCAGGATCGGGCCATGGGCGGAGAGATTATAGGCGGTAGAACCGGCCGGGGTGGCGACCAGCACGCCATCGCACACCAGTTCGGGCAGGACGGCGCGGCCATTGACCTGCACTTCGAGCTTGGCGGTCTGGCGGGTTTCGCGCAGCAGCGAGACTTCGTTGATGGCGGGGATGGAAAATTGTTCGCCATCGACGGTGTCGACGACCATGCGCAGCGGGTGGACCTTGAAGCTCTTGGCCTTTTCCAGCCGCTGGTCGAGCCGTTCGAGCCGCCATTCGTTCATCAGGAAGCCGACGGTGCCTAAGTTCATGCCGAAGACGGGGACGATCCGCCGCGCTTCCAGCATGGCGTGGAGGGTTTGCAGCATATAGCCGTCGCCGCCGAGCGCGATGACCATGTCGGCCTGTTCGATCGGCACGAAGTCATAGGCGGCGCGAAGCCGCTCTTCGGCGGCTCTGGCGGCGTGGGTGGGGGACGCGACGAGCGCGCGCCGCGGCTCGTCGATCATCCGCCGGTAACGCTCATGTGGCGACGGGTGGCGGGGGCGGTTTCGCCCGCGCCGATGCGGAAGTCATGGCGGGCGGGCTTCAGGCGGAGCGCGCGGTCGATCAGCGGTTCGACCGCGTCCAGGCCGCCGTCACGCAGGGCGGCCTTGAAATCCACATGATCCTCATGCCCCAGGCACATGAAGATCTTGCCCTCGCAGGTCATGCGGATGCGGTTGCAATCAGCGCAGAAATTCTGGGTGAGCGGGGTGATGAGGCCGAGCCGGGCGCGCAGGCCATCGACGCGATGATAGCGGGCCGGGCCGCCGGTACGGTCGGACACGGGCGTCAGCGGGTGCGCGGCGTCGATCGCGGCGGCGACCTGCGTCAGCGGTAGATAGTGGTCGGTGCGATCCTCGCCGGTGTCGCCCAAGGGCATGGTTTCGATGAGGGTGAGGTCCAGCCCTTCGGCATCGCACCAGCGTAGCATGGGGAGGATTTCATCCTCATTGACGCCCTTGAGCGCGACCATGTTGATCTTGATCGCAAGGCCTGCGTCGCGGGCCGTCCTGATGCCGTGCAGGACGGTGGCGATGTCGCCGCCGCGCGTCACATGGGCGAAGCGGGCGGGGTCGCGGCTGTCGAGGCTGACATTGATGCGGCGGACGCCGGCATCGACCAGCGTCGCGGCATGATCGACGAGGCGGGTGCCGTTGGTGGTGAGGGTGAGTTCGTCCAGCCCATTGCCCAGATGTCGCCCGATCCGCCGCACCAGATCGCCAATGTCGCGGCGGACCAGCGGCTCGCCCCCGGTCAGGCGGATGCGGGTTATGCCACGCGCGATGAACAGGTCAGCCAGCAGGGCGATTTCTTCGAGGGTGAGCACCTGGTTCTTGGGCAGGAACTGCATCCGTTCCGCCATGCAATAGCGGCAGCGCAGATCGCAGCGATCCGTTACCGAAATGCGCAGATAGCTGATCCGGCGACCAAGGCCGTCGGTCAGCGGCGTGCGCGGGGGAGGAGCCGGAAGCATGGGGGATAGGTAGGCGATGGGCAGGAGCGGCGCAAGCGCCCCGGTTGCAGCGCGGGCAAGAGGTCGGTAACGCATTGCTGTTAAGGCGTTTCGATGCGCGGTGCCGGGGGACGAATATAGTGAGCGGAGAAAGTGCCGCAGAGGGCCAGCGCAGCCTGTTCATCCTGTCACCGGGCGACCGCGACGGGCTGTGCCATGCGGCGCGGCTGGCGGGATGGCGCGCGATCGGTGCGCGGCGGCCGGGCGATGCGCCGCAGCGCTTTCTACGCAGCGAGGCGCAGGTGGCGCTGGTCGATATGCGCCAAGGCGGCGACGCCGCTCGGTTGATGGCGCCCTTGGTCCCGGCGATGGAGGCGGGTGGCGGCGCGCTGATCGTGCTGATCGACGGGAGTGACGAGGCGCGGGTGCCCGCGCTGATGGAAGCGGGGGCGACGCATTTCCTGCTGGCCCCCTTTGGCGATGCGGGATTGCGCGCGGTGCTGGCGTCGGCGCATCGGCTGGTCGAACGGCTGGGCGGTGGGGCCAAGCATAGCCAGCGGGCGCAGCGTATTCGCCGGGGTGATGCGCTTTACTGGCAATTGGAGCGCGACGGGCGACTGCGGCTGAGCGCCGGGCTGATGGCGCATCTGGGTTTTGCGCAAGCGCTGGTCACACCGGCGGCGTTGATACGACGCTTGCCGCGCGGGGAGCGGCGCGCGGTGCTGGCGGCGGTGCGGGCGATGCTGCGCAGCGGGACGCCCGACGCGCTGGCGCATGGCCTACCCGATCGGCCGGGGGATCGGCTGGTCCATCATCTGCGGGTCGAGGAAGGGATGGTCGCGGCCGATGTCGAATGGCTGTCGGAGGGCCATGAGCGGGAAAGTGCGTCGCGCGATTATCTGACCGGGGTGCGATCACGGCAGGCGGCGCTGGCGTGGCTGGAGCAGCGGCAGGGTTTGCCGACCACGGTGCTGCTGCTGTCGATCAGCCAGTTCGAGCGGATGAACGCCGCCTATGGCCAGGTGGTGGGCGACGCGCTGCTGGGGCGGATCGCGCGGCGGATCGAGCGGCTGGTCGATGATGTCGCGCCGGGCGCGATGGTGGCGCGGATTGCGGGCACGGAATTTCTGGTCGGGCTGACCGGCGAGGCGGCGGGCGGCGACCGGGCGACCTTCCTGGCGCGGCAGTTGATCGGGGCGATCGGGCGGCCGTTCAGCGCGGGCGATCATCTCATCCGCCTGATTGCGCGGTGCGGCATCGCACAGGCGCGGAGCGACGATGACGCGACGCTGATGCTGCGCCGGGCGGGCACGGCGCTGGCTGATGCGCGGCAGGCGGGCGGCGAGGGCATCCGCATCCTGTCGGCCGACAAACAGAGCCGCCAGGTCGATGCCGACCGGCTGGAGACGGACCTTCGGCTGGCGCTGGACCGGGGCGAGATCGGCATCGTGTTCCAGCCGCAATATCCGGTCCATTCGGCGCAGATCAGCGGAGTCGAGGCGCTGGCGCGGTGGAACCACCCCCATTATGGGCCGCTGGGCGCGGGCATATTGTTCGCTACCGCCGAGCGATCCGACTATATGCTGCCCTTGTCGGCGCATATTCAGGCCGAAGCGTTGCGGCAGGCGGCGGGCTGGCCACGGGCGCTGTCGGCGCTGCGGCTGTCGATCAATGTGACGGCGGCGGATATCGCCCAACCCAGTTTCATGAGCGAATTGTTGCGGATGGTCGATGGCAGCGGCTTCCCGCGATCGCGTCTGACGGTGGAAATTACCGAGAGCGGGCTGATCGAGGATATCGGCGCGGCGTCGGCGCTGCTGCGGGCGCTGCGGGCCGAGGGGCTGGCGGTGGCGATCGACGATTTCGGGACGGGCTATTCGAGCCTGGCCTATTTGAAGAGCCTGCCGCTCGATTATTTGAAGATCGACAGCGGGCTGGCGCAGGATATTGCGGGCACGGCACGCGACCGGATCATCGTGCGCGGGGTCATCCATATGGCCAAGTCGCTGGGGCTGAAGGTCATCGCCGAAGGGGTGGAGACCGAGCAGCAGCTCGACCTGCTGGCGCGCGAGGGATGCGACTTTTATCAGGGGTTTTTGCGGTCGGCGGGGATTTCGTCGGCCGATCTGGTGAGTTTGTTTTTGAGTTGACTCGTGCGGGCCGTGATCGGCGGCTACAGGTTGTGTTCCCCGACGAAGGTCGGGGTCCAGTTCAGAGCGTGGGACTGGACCCCGACCTTCGTCGGGGAACAGCGTTCATAGGAATCCGCGTAGCCTTTTGAGCTGAAATGCAAAAGGGCGCGGGGTTTGGCCCCGCGCCCTTTTTTCCTGTGGCCGGTTGCTTAGAGCGCGGCTTTCAGGGCGTCGACCAGGTCGGTCTTTTCCCAGGGGAAGAAGTCGCCTTCGGGCGTGCGGCCGAAATGGCCGTAGGCGGCGGTCTTCTGGTAGATCGGCTTGTTGAGGCCGAGATGCGTGCGGATGCCCTTGGGGGTCAGGCGCACGAGGGTCGGCAGGACGGCTTCAATTGCGGCGGCTTCGACGGTGCCGGTGCCGTGCAGGTCGACATAGAGCGAGAGCGGTTCGGCGACGCCGATGGCGTAGCTCAATTGAATCGTGCAGCGGCGGGCGAGGCCGGCGGCGACGATGTTCTTCGCCAGATAGCGGGTGATATAGGCCGCCGAGCGATCGACCTTGGTGGGGTCTTTGCCCGAAAACGCGCCGCCGCCATGGGGCGATGCGCCGCCATAGGTGTCGACGATGATCTTGCGGCCGGTCAGGCCAGCGTCGCCGTCGGGACCGCCGATTTCGAACAGGCCGGTCGGGTTGACATAGATGCTGGCGTCGTCGGGCATCCAGCCTTCGGGCAGGATTTCGGTCATCACGCCCTTGACATAGGCGCGCAGCTTGGCGCGGCTGTCGTCATTGTCCATGCCCTGGGCATGTTGGGTCGAGACGACCAGCGCAGTGGCGCGGACCGGCTTTTCGTCGATATATTCGAGCGTCACCTGGCTCTTGGCGTCGGGCTCCAAGAAGTCGACCACCTTGTTGTGGCGATCATGGGCCAGGCGTTCGAGGATCTTGTGGCTGTAATAGAGGGTGGCGGGCATGAGGTCGGGGGTTTCGTCCGACGCATAGCCGAACATGATGCCCTGATCGCCAGCGCCTTCGTCCTTGTTGCCGCTTTCATCGACGCCCTGGGCGATGTGGGCGGACTGGCCGTGGAGGTTGTTTTCGAAGCGGAAGGTTTCCCAGTGGAAGCCGTCCTGCTCGTACCCGATGCGCTTGACCGTCGCGCGGACGGCGGCTTCGATCTCTTCCTTGGCCCCCGGCGCCCATGCGCCATCTTCATAGACGCCCTTGCAGCGGATTTCGCCGGCGAGGACGACGAGCTGGGTCGTGGTCAGCGTTTCGCAGGCGATGCGGGCTTCGGGGTCTTTCGACAGGAAGAGATCGACGATGGCGTCGGAAATCTGGTCGGCGACCTTGTCGGGATGGCCTTCGGACACGGATTCCGAGGTGAAGAGGAATTGGTTGCGCATGGGACTCCCGTATAATGCTGGGCCGAAAAACGATATAAAGAATAGTTTATGTGCCTATTAGCTTTTGCTGGGGCGAATGGCAATGGCGAGGGCAAAGAGCGCCAGCATGAGGACAAAGGGCGCCCAGTTGCCGACCCGTGCGAAGAGCGTGGGCGGGAGCGGCAGGGGCAGGCCGGAGTCGAGGAAACCGGCGCGGTTGAGGCCCAACGCATGGGCGACGCGACCGCGGGCGTCGATGATCGCCGAGACGCCGGTGGGGGTCGAGCGGATGATCGGCAGGCCTTCTTCCAGCGCGCGCAGGCGGGCTTGGGCGAGATGCTGGACCGGACCCCAGGGACCGAACCAGGCGTCGTTGGAGGGATTGAAGAGGAAGGCGGGGCGGTTGGCGCGATCGACCACTTGCCCTGAGAAAACGATTTCGTAGCAGATTTGTACGCCCATATTGAGGGCGGGGCGGCCGGTGGTGGCGGGCAGGGTCAGGCTTTGCGGGCCGGGGCCGGGCCAGAAGTCGGCATCGCCGGGGACGAGGCGGGAGAGGCCGATCGGTTCGAGGACGGAGCGTAGCGGCAGATATTCGCCGAAGGGGACGAGATGCGCCTTGCTGTAGCGGGCGGCGATCGTGGCTTGGGGCGTGACGATCCAGACGCTGTTATTGGCACCCGCCAGCTTGTTGACGAGGATGCCGTCCTGCTCGACCGGCTTGAAATAGACTTTGTCAGCGCCGGTCAGCAGCAGGTCACCGGGGCCGAGCAGACTGGCGAGGCGGGCGCGCCAGTCGGGTTCCATATCGAGATAGGCGGGGATGGCGGCTTCGGGCCAGAAGATGAGGCGCGGGGCGGGGCGCGGCTGGCCGGTGAGGGCGGTCAGCTTGCGGAAATTGGCGAATTCGCGCTCGACCGAATATTTTTCGTCCTGGCCGATATTGGGCTGGACGACGCGGATGCGCGGCGCGCCGGGCGGGGTGGCGGGCGCGGGCGAGAGCCAGCCCCACAGGGCGGCGAGGAGGAGTGGGGCGAGGAGGGCGGCGGGGGCCGCGACCTGTCGGCGGGCGATCAGGAGGAGTGCGGCGCTGGCGAGGATGACGAGGGCGCCGAGGCCGTAGGTGCCGACGAGGGTGGCGGCGATGGCCGCGCCGCTGGGCAGCAGGATGATGCCGATCGGGTTCCAGGCGAAGCCGGTGAAGAGAGTGGCGCGCAGATATTCGGTGGCGATCCAGAGCGCGGCGAGGAGGAGGGGGAAGGTGAGGTCGCTGGCCGCGCTGGGCGCGGCACCCACCCCCGACCCCTCCCTTTGAAGGGAGGGGAGTTTTCTTTGCAGCCACCACGCCCCTAACGTTGCGAGCGCGGGGAAGAGGGCGAGGTAGAGGGAGAGGAGGAGGACGCCGCCATAGCCGAGCCAGTGGGGCATGGCGTCCTGAAAGGTGAAGGCGTGGGCGATCCAGTGGAGGGCCAAGGTGAACTGGCCGACGCCGAATAGCCAGCCATAGGTGAAGGCGGCGCGACGGTCTGGGGCACTTTGGGTCAGGTGAATCAGCAGCGCGAGGGCGAGCAGCGTGACTGGCCAGAGCGACAGCGGCGCAAAGCCGATCGCCGAGGCGAGGCCTGCCAGCAGCGCGGCGAGGCGGGGGTGGCGGTCGAGCAGGGCGCGCATGGGGGCGGTCAGCCGATGGTCGCCATGGTGGCCTGGCTGCAGATGTCGCTCTTGTCGCCGCCGCCGCTCAGCATGGATGCAGCGATGAAGCCGCCGACGATCAGCACCAGGAACAGGGCGGAAAGCCAGGCGAGATATTTTTCGATGAAGGCTTTGATGGGCCGTCCGAATTTCCAGAACAGGAAGCCGACCAACATGAACTGGAAGGCGCGGCTGACGACGCTGGCCCACAGGAAGGTGAAGAGCGGCAGGCCGATGAAACCAGCGGTGATGGTGATCAGCTTGAACGGGATCGGGGTCGCGCCTTTGATCAGGATGATCTCCGCGCCATATTCGCGCAGATAGCAGGCGGCGACGGGGAATTTGTCGGCGAGGCCGAGCGCGTTCAGCAATTGCTGTCCGACCGTCTCGTAGAGGAAGAAGCCGATCGCATAGCCCAGCATCCCGCCCAGCACCGAGGCGATGGTGCAGATGAGGCCGAAGCGGATCGCCCGTTCGGGGCGGGCCAGGCACATGAGGCCGAGCAGCGGATGCGGCGGAATGGGGAAGAAGCTCGATTCCAGGAAGGAAATGACGAACAGCCAGCGTTCGGCATGGGCATGGGCGGCCTTGGCCAGCGTCCATTGATAGAGCCTGTTGAGCATGGGCGGCGACCTAGCCGAGATCGGAGCGGGTCGCCAGCGATTTTGGCGGGGTGAAACGGTCAGCGAGGCGGACAGTGGTGGCGGGGTTTTGGGGTGGGGGGAGGTTGTACGCTTTGGAGGGGAGTGGCAAACACCGCGTCCGTTCGGGCTGAGCTTGTCGAAGCCCTCGCCTGAACGCAGTGAAGGCACTTCGCCTTCGGCTCAGTGGAGCCCCCTTCGACTGCCTGCCAAGGCAGGCGCTCAGGACAGGCTTCGACAGGCTCAGGGCGAACGGGAAGAGGGGGTGTGCCGTTGTGCGCCGGCCAGCCAAGCGCCGACCCTATGTACGATAAGGCACCGCCCGTCGCGAATTGGTGCGACGGCGTTGACGGGGCGGCACCGTCTGGGCAAGACCCCTTTTCCCCTGTCCTGTTCGGTTCGCACGTTTGACATTTTCTTCCATTCCCTGGGCCAAGCTGCGGCAGCGTGCGGGCGGCATGGCGTTCGCATTGGTGCTGAACGGCATCTTGCTGCTGGCGCTGTTCACCCTGTCGCCCTCGTTCGAGCCGAAGAAGGTCGAGGACCGGCTGCCGGTGACGTTCGATGTCGAGACGGGGACCAAGACTGAGGAGGAACAAAAGCGCGCGCCAAAGGCGGAGAAGCGCGAGCAGGACGAGGCCAGCCCGCCCAAACAGGCCGAGGCGGTGGTGCGCCCGCCCCGGCCGACGGAGCAGCCGATCGAGGAACCGCCGCCGCCCTTCCCCTTCCTGACGATGAGCCGCGACCAGATGGCGGCGGCGGATATCGGCAATATGCCCAAGGCGGCGCAGGGCGCGGCGGCGGGACAGGGCGACAGTTCGGCGGTGGCCGGGCCGGGCGAGGGGCCGGGTGGGGTGCAATTGTTCAACGCCGAATGGTATCGAGAGCCCACCATTTCCGAAATTGCACCTTATCTACCCAACAATATACCCTCAGAGGGCTGGGCTCTGATCGCGTGTAAAACGATTGATCATTACCATGTGGAAAATTGCCAGGTTTTGGGCGAATCACCAAGGGGATCGGGCTTTGGGCGGGCATTGCGGTTGGCGGCTTGGCAATTTTTGATCCGTCCGCCACGCATCAACGGCAAGCCGATGGTCGGCGAGATGGTCGTGATTTGCTATGACTATGGGCGCAAAGGCGTTGAAACGCGCGCTCAATGTCGATGAAAATATGAGTGGGGCGGATGGGCGTTCCCCGGCGGAGGCCGGGGTCCAGTCCCACGGCCTGAACTGGACCCCGGCCTGCGCCGGGGAACGGCATTTGGCGTGGGTGACGCCTCGTTTTTTGTAAAACCGTTCGTGCTGAGTAGGGGCTGAGCGAAGTCGAAGTTGAACAGGTCGGACCATCCCCCGGATGGTCCTGAACATGCCGGGGGCATGTTCACCTGTTCAAGTATCGAAGCATTTTGCGCGGCGATTATGTACTTTGCAAACTCGGCCTAATTTGCCTGCGTACACCGATACTCTCGCGCGTAATTAACGCTTTTCAGCCCCGCTATGGCGTTCATGCATTCTCCATAATCGTCAGTATAGCCGAAGATCAGCCCCGTTCGTTCCCACTCTCCGGATATATTCTTCATCTCAATCCAATAGTCTGCGCCGTTACCGATCCTTGCTCCACTGACTTGCTGCAAAAGGGCATCGTGACCAGTGACGCGATCATCGTTACACGCTGCAAGAATGAGCGGCAGTGCGAGTGTAATGGCCGCAAACTTCAAGATTTTTCTCCAACTTATGCTTCATATCAGCTTCTATGTACTGCGTATATATGACCGGGTATAGGTTGATGAGGTCGACATTTATGATGTTGGCAAGCGTATGATAATCTTTCCTTTATGTTTGGTTGGATCAAAACCGGCAAAGGAAAAGGCTTCGACAGGCTCAGCCCGAACGGGGTTGTGGTGATGCTCCAGCGTTGAGCCCCCTCTTCCAACTTCGCCTAATCCCGGACTTCGCCGGGATAAGGCTTCGTATCCTTCTCCCCGTGGGGGAGAAGGTTTTGCGGGCCAATGTCTGGGGATCGGATCGGGCGGGGTGGTTGGCGATGGGGTAGGGGCATCGGATCGACAGGAGGATCTGATGCGGGTTGCGGTTTTGACGTTTGACGGGTTCAATGAGCTGGACAGTTTCGTGGCGCTGGCGTTGTTGAACCGGGTGAAGGGGTGGCGGGCGGAGATGTGTGCGCCGGATGCCACGGTCACGTCGTTGAACGGGGTTGAGGTACGGACGCAGCAGCCGCTGGAATGGGCGGCGCAGGCGGATGTGGTGCTGGTGGGCAGCGGGGCGCGGCGGTTGGAGGTGGCCAATGATGCTGCGTTGATGGCGCGCATAAGGCTGGACCCCGCGCGGCAGTTGATCGGGTCGCAATGTTCGGGCGCTTTGATTTTAGGCGCACTGGGGCTGGTCGGTGACATGCCGGTCTGCACCGACCGGACGAGCCAGCCGATGGCGATCGCGGCGGGGCTGCGCGTGCTGGAGGCGCCGTTCGTGGCGCGGGGCAATGTGGCGAGCGCGGGCGGGTGTATGGCGGCGCATTATCTGGCGGCCTGGGCGATCGCGCGCGGCGCGGGGGTCGAGGCGGCGCGCAGCGTGATCGACTATGTCGCGCCGGTGGGCGAGAAGGCGGAGACGGTGGCGCGGGTGATGGCGGTGATCGCGCCGTTCGTGGCGGACGTTGGCCAAGCGGCATGATGGTTGCGATTTGCTACTGATCTGTCATGGTTCGGCGCAGTGAGTCGAACCAAAGGAGCCGTTTACATGATTATCCACGGGTCGCGGCCGTCGCCCTTCGTGCGCAAGGTGATCGCCTTTGCCGCCGAGAAGGGCATTGCGGTCGAGGTGCAGGCGGCCGGGTTCGGGCGCGGTGGCGAGGGGTATCTGAAGGGGTCGCCGTTCGGCAAGATACCGGCGCTGGAGGATGGCGACTTTCTGCTGTGCGATTCGACCGCGATCATAACCTATATGGATGCGTTGCGCCCCGGCACGGAAATGATTCCGGCCGAACCCAAGGCGCGGGCGCGGACGATATGGTATGAGGAATTTGGCGATACGGTGGTGCAGCCGGTGGGTGGCAAGATGTTCTTCAACCGGGCGGTGGCGAAGTTGGTGAAGCGCGAGCCGGACCTGGCAGCGGCGGACAAGGCGGAGGCCGAGGAGTTGCCGGGCCTCTATGATTATCTGGAGGGGGTGTTGCCGGAAAGTGGTTGGCTGGTGGAGGATCGTTTCACGCTGGCGGACCTGGCGGCGGGCTGTCCGTTGATCAATATCGGCTATGTGTCCGACGCGCTGGATGCGGCGCGCTGGCCCAAGGTGGCGGCGTGGCTGGACCGGGTGAAGGCGCGGCCGAGTGTGGCGGCGGCGATGGCACTGGAAGCGCCGACGATCCAGGCGATGCTAGAGAAATAACCTATCTGGAACATTATGCTTGACATCGTCACGCTGTTCTGGCACATATCGACATAGTGGAAAAATGTGAGTCGCGGATGACGCGGCGAACCAAGGGCTGATCCGGGCGGGTCGGCCCTTTTTGCGTTGCGGGGGCTGGGATGGCGGACGGTGCGGGGGTGGAACTGCGGCCGGGGCGGCAGGCGGTGGCGGACGGCACGCGCGCGCAACAGCGCAGGCCGCGCAAGGATAGTTGGACCAGGGCGCAGGAGGTGGAGTTTCTGGAGGTGCTGTCCACCACCTGCAACGTCAGCGAGGCGGCGCGGGTGGCGGGTGTGCGGCGCGCGGGCGCCTATGAACGGCGACAGCGCGATGCGCGCTTTGCCGCCGACTGGGACCGGGCGATCGACATCGGCTATGCCGAGATCGAGGCGATGCTGATGCGCGAAGTGCTGTTCGGCAGCGAAAGCGAGGAGATCGTGCTGGACGGCGAGGGGGCGGTGAAGAGCCGCAAGGTCAAGCGCGGGCGCGACCTGAAACTGGCGCTGCAATTGCTGATCCGGCATCGCGACAAGGTAGCGGCCTATCGCGCGGCGGCGGGGGCTGGGCGGCCCGACAGCCCCGACGCGGTGGCGCGCCTGCGCCGCGCGATGGACGAGATTGCGCGCAAGCGGGCGGCGACGGGGACGTGAGGGGCGTGCCTGCCGGGTTGTGTCAGGCGGGTTCGGCGGCGATCAGCGCGCCGATCTGGTCGAGCAGGGCGAGGCGCTGTTTCTTCAATTCCTCCAGCCGTTCGTCCGAGGCGGGGGCGGTGCCATCCTCGATCGGCGTGATTTCGCCGAGCAAGGCGTGATAGCGATCCGCCAGCGTGCGGAAATGCGCGTCGTTGAGCTTGAGGTCGTGCAGCCGGTCGGTGGCTTGCGGGAAGAGGCTGTGCAGATCCTGGCCATGTTCGCTCATGCGTCGTCTCCTGATGGGGATGGTTGACGCGATTATGGGCCGGGGCGGCGGGGCGGTCGTTAGGTAGTTGTCCGGGGGTGCTTTCAGAAGAAAGAAGAAAGGAAGACCCTCACCCAACCCTCTCCCGCGAAAAGCGGGAGAGGGCTTCAAGGGGAAGGGGGTTAGCGGGGCTTTATTTCGAGGGTCTGACCACGTTTTAGCCCTCTCCCGCCTGCGGGAGAGGGTTGGGTGAGGGTCTTTCTTACTGTATGGCGGTGAACGATGCATCCGGTTCGTCGCCAGATAAGCCCGCATGCGAGCCGCCTTCGCCGCGACATGACCGATGTCGAGCGCGCGATCTGGGCCGCCTTGCGCAACCGTCAACTTGAAGGCTTTAAATTTCGCCGACAGGCGACCGTTGGGCCGTTTGTCGTGGATTTTCTGTGCGTTGAAGCGGCGCTGGTCATCGAACTCGATGGTGGTCAGCATAGCGAAGAGGCTGATCGGGGGCGGACCGAATTTCTCGAAGGGCGCGGGTTGAGCGTCATGCGGTTTTGGAACAGCGACGTGGTGGACAATTTGGATGGCGTGAGTGAGGCCATTCGTATGGCGCTTTTGCAGAAGAGGGAGAAGAAGACCCTCACCCAACCCTCTCCCGCAAGCGGGAGAGGGCTTTAGGGGAAAGGGTAGGATGGCTTTACAGGCGTGTAGCAGGCGATAGGGTGGCTTTCATGAAAATCCTGTCTTTGCTCGTTGCTGCTTCGGCGCTTTCCACTCCTGTACTCGCCCAGACCCAGGCGCCTGATCCGGCGCGGCTCAAGGCTACCGTTGAGAAACTGGTGAGTTTCGGGACGCGGCATACTTTGTCGTCGGCAACGGACCCCAAGCGGGGGATTGGGGCGGCGCGGGGTTGGGCGGCGGCGGAGTTTGCGCGCATATCCAAAACCTGTGGTGGGTGTTTGAAGGTCGAGAGTGTGTCGGAGCGCTTTACCGGGCCGCGGGTGCCCGATGGCGCGGATGTGGTGGATGTGCTGGCGATCCAGACCGGGACGGGTGATCCGAACCAGGTGGTGATTATCGCCGCGCATATCGACAGCCGGGTCAGCGATGTGATGGATTTCACCAGCGATGCGCCGGGCGCGAATGATAATGGGTCGGGCAGCGCGCTGGTGATGGAAGCGGCGCGGGTGCTGGCGGGCGAAAAGTTTGACGGGACGATCGTTTACGCCTTGTTGTCGGGCGAGGAGCAGGGCTTGCTGGGCGGCAAGCTGCTGGCCCACATCGCCAAGGCGCGCGGCTGGCAGGTGCGGGCGATGCTGAACAACGATATTGTCGGCAACACGACCGGGCAGAATGGCCGGATCGTCGCTGACCGGGTGCGGGTGTTTTCCGAAGGGATACGGTCGGCCGAGGACGCCAAGGCGGGGATGACGCGGCGCGGGATCGGCGGCGAGGATGACGGGCCGTCGCGGGCGCTGGCCAAGGCGATCGACGACATTGCCGAGGCCAATCCGCAGATCGGGCTGGACGTGTTCGCGGTGCGGCGGCCCGATCGTTTCGGGCGGGGTGGCGATCATACGCCATTGCTGGAGGCGGGCTATCCGGCGGTGCGCTTTTCGGTGGGGATCGAGAATTATGACCGGCAGCATCAGGATCTGCGCGTCGAGCAGGGCCGGGACTATGGCGATACCGTCAAGGGGATGGACTTTCCCTATCTGGCGAAGGTGACGGCGCTCAATGTCGCGGCGTTGCGGACGCTGGCGAGCGCGCCGGCTGCGCCTGCGGTCGTGTCGCTCGATGGCGCGCTGTCGATGGATACGCGGGTGTTTTGGGACGCGGTGCCGGGGGCGGCGGCTTACAAGGTGTTTTGGCGGCGGGCCGATGCGCAGGATTGGGCGGACAGCCGGGTCGTGACCGGCGCGACCGAGACGGTGCTGCGCGATGTGGTGGTCGACGATCATTTCATCGGCGTGGCGGCGATCGGCAAGGATGGCGCGGCGAGCATCGTGACGTTCGGGGGCATGGCGCCGCGCAAATAGGGGCGGTGTCGCCGTCCCGACGAGGGGAGGGCGATGCAGAGTTCGCATATCGAATGGCTGGCCGAGCGGCCGGGCGAGCGCGACCGGCTGTTGCGGTCGCTGGGGCCGGTGGCGAGCGAGGCGCTGGCGCATGACTGGGGCGCGGTGGCGCGGCCGGGGCAGGTGGCGCCGCCGGGCGACTGGCGCATCTGGCTGATGATGGCCGGGCGCGGCTTTGGCAAGACGCGGGCCGGGGCGGAATGGGTGCGCGGGATTGCCGAGGCTGATCCCGGCGCGCGGATCGCGCTGGTCGGCGCGACGCTGGGCGAGGCGCGGCGGGTGATGGTGGAAGGGGCGTCGGGGCTGCTGGCGATTGCGCCCTGGTGGTGTCGCCCGGTCTTTGCGCCGGCGCTGCGCAAGCTGATGTGGCCCAATGGCGCGGTGGCGACCCTGTTCGGGGCGGCGGAGCCGGAGAGTTTGCGTGGGCCGCAATTCAGCCATGGCTGGGCCGACGAGATCGCCAAATGGCCTTTTGCGGAAAGCGCCTGGGATAATTTCATGATGACGATGCGGCTGGGCAGTGCGCCGCGGGTGATGGCGACGACGACGCCGCGGCCGGTGGCGCTGGTGCGGCGGTTGGTGGCGGATGGCGATGTCGTCGTGACGCGCGGGCGGACGGTGGAGAATAAAGCGAACCTGGCCGATGGCTTCATCGCGGCGATGACGCGCAGCTATGGCGGCACGCGGCTGGGGCGGCAGGAACTGGACGGCGAATTGATCGAGGAGGTGGCGGGGGCTTTGTGGAGTCGCGACCTGATCGAGCGGTGCCGGGTGGCGCATGTGCCGGGCGGCGCGGGCGACGCGGCGCTGCTGACGCGGGTGGTGGTGGCGGTCGATCCGCCCGCGTCCGCGCATGGCGATGCGTGCGGGATCGTGGTGGTGGGGCTGGGCCGCGACGGGCGCGGCTATGTGATCGCGGATGCGAGTGTCGAGGGCTGTTCGCCCGAAGTCTGGGCGCGGGCGGTCGCGGCGGCGGCGCTGGTGCATGGCGCGGACAAGGTGGTGGCCGAGGCGAATAATGGCGGCGCGATGGTGGACAGCGTGCTGCGCGCGGCGGCGCAGACGCTGCCGGTGCGGCTGGTCCATGCGAGCCGGGGCAAGGTGGCGCGGGCCGAGCCGGTGGCGGCTTTGTATGAAGCCGGGCGGGTCGCGCATCGCGGGGCTTTCCCGGAGCTGGAGGACCAGATGTGCGGGTTGGTGCTGGGCGGCGGCTATGAGGGGCCGGGGCGATCGCCGGATCGGGCCGATGCGCTGGTGTGGGCGCTGAGCGAGTTGATGTTGGGGCGGCAGGGCGTGGCGCAGGTGCGGGGGTTGTGAGGCGCGGAACTTGGCGTGGCATCCGATCGTTTCGGTTGCATCATATCAAGGATTTACGGAGTGACGCGCATGAAGACGGTCAAGATTTTGGGTGCCCTGGTGGGCGTGACATTGGTGGCGTCCCCGGTGCTGGCGGCGTCGCTGAGCAGCAAGGAGCGGGCGCGGGTGGCGCGGGCTGCGCCGCGCGATCGCGACGATGTGCGCTATTGCCTGTTGCAGGGCAAGAAGGGCCGCGACAAGGGCACGGTGATCGGCGCGGCCGGTGGTGCCGGCGTCGGGCTGATCGCGGGCGGCGGGGTTGGCGAGACGCTGCTGGGCGCGGGCGCGGGTGCGCTCGCCGGGCGGGTGATCGGCAAGAGCGAGGGGACGAATTCGACCTGTGACCGGGTGTTGGCGCGGAATAGGTGAGGGTGGTGCGGCTGATGCGCTCCTCCCCTCGCAGGGGAGGTGGCAGGGCGTAGCCCTGAGGGAGGGGTGTTGCCGTCTCGATAGGGCGACACCCCTCCACCGGCTTCGCCGGTCCCCTTCAACAGAGTCACATGCCTCTGTTGAACCTTACAGGGGAGGATTTTTGGGTTTCAGATGATGGGGGCGTTGAGCCCCCTCTCCCAGTTTCGGTAGGCGGCGAGGCCGCCAACCTTCACTAGCCCTCTCCCCGCTGGGGAGAGGGTTTTTGCGTTCTGGAGAATGGCGCATGAAATGGTTCGGGACGAAAGCCGTGCAGGGCGATGCGCGGCCGGTGTTGGCGCGTGCCTGGGGGACCGGGGCGGTGGCTTTGGGGGAGTGGCCTGCGAGCTATGAGGTGCAGGTGCGCAGCGGCGTGATGGGCAATGCGGTGGCGCAGCGGGCGATGCGGCTGGTGTCCGAGGGGGCGGGGGCGTGTGCGCTGAAGGTTGGCGGGGTTGAGGATGGGGCGCGGGTGATGGCGCTGGTGGGCCGGGCGTCGGCGGGGCAGGGGTTGGTGGAGACGTTGGCCTGCCATCTGCTGCTGCATGGCAATGCCTATGTCCAGCTGATGACCGGGGCGGACGGGATGCCCGCCGAGCTGTTCGCGCTGCGGCCCGAACGGGTGTCGGTGGAGGCGGATGCGCGGGGGTGGCCTGCGGCCTATCTCTATCGGGTCGGGGAAAGCGTGACGCGGCTGTCGAGCGAAGATGGCGCGGGGCGGACGAACCTGCTGCACTTGAAGGCGCTGCATCCGCTCGACGATCATTATGGTCTGGGTTGCGTCGGCGCGGCGGCGGGGCCGGTGGCGATCCACAATGCGGCGAGCGTCTGGAACAAGGCGCTGCTCGACAATGCGGCGCGGCCGAGTGGGGCGATGGTCTATGAGCCGGGCGACGGATCAGTGCTGTCGCCTGACCAGTTTGAGCGGGTCAAGCGCGAGATGGAGGTCGCCTTTGCGGGTGCGGCCAATGCCGGGCGGCCGATGCTGCTGGAGGGGGGCTTGCGCTGGCAGGCGATGAGCCTGACGCCCGCCGAGATGGATTTTGTGGGGCTGAAGGCCGCGGCGGCGCGGGAGATCGCGCTGGCCTTCGGCGTGCCGCCGATGCTGATGGGGCTGCCCGGCGACAATAGTTACGCCAATTATCGCGAGGCGAACAAGGCGCTGTGGCGGCAGACGATTTTGCCGCTGGTCGCGAAGATCGGCGCGGGGTTGGGGCAGGGGCTGGCCGGATGGTGGCCGGGGCTGCGGATCGAGGCGGACCTGGATGGCGTGGCGGCGCTGAGCGATGAGCGCGCGGCGCTGTGGGACCGGGTGGTGGCGGCGGATTTTCTGACGGGGGAGGAGAAGAAGGCTTTGTTAGGGTTGTAATGATTCACGCGGAGACGCGGAGATTTTTGAAACTTAGCGTTCGCAGGTTGGTGTCGATGCGGCCCAGCGGCCACCGCTGTCGAGGCAGGTGTCGATGGCGAGTGAATCCGAGCGCCAGAGCCATGCGGCGACCGCTGCGATGATGAGGACAGGCAGGATGAACAGGCGGCGCATAGGGCACCATAGCATCGTGCAAAGACAAAGTGCAGGGCTTCGACAGGCTCAGCCCGAACGGAACAGGGAGTGAGGCCATGAAACAGGATGGCGAGATGCTGGCGCGGTTGGTGGCGCAGGCGCAGGGGGTGCCGGGGGCGGTGGACATGGTGATGATCCGCGCGCTGGTGGAGGAGGCGAACGAGCTGGGCGCGGGGCGGGCGCTGGAGCGGCTGGGGCTGGCCGATCGGCGGGCCGAGGGCGATGTGCGCGAATTGCGCGAGCTGCTGCGCGCCTGGCGCGACGCGAAAAAGGCGGCGCGCGGGGCGGTGATCGGCTGGGCGGTGCGGATCGGGCTGGCGCTTCTGTTGCTGGGGATGGCGGTGAAGATGGGGTTGTTGGGGTTGGTGCGAGCGTGATGGGAGGAGCAGACACCTCTCGCCCGTTCGGGCTGAGCCTGTCGAAGCCTTCCACTGAGCGCAGCGAAGTGCCTTCACTTCGTTCAGGCGAGCCCTTCGACAGGCTCAGGGCGAACGGAGATCATGGAATGCAGGACGTGCGCTTTGCGGGCTATGCGGCGATTTTCGATCGGGTGGACCGGGGCGGCGATGTCGTGCGGGCAGGCGCGTTTGGCGGCGCGGTGGCTGCTGGCGTGCCGTTGTTGTGGCAGCATGGGCCGGGCTGCGTGATCGGGACGGTCGAGCGGCTGGCGGAGGATGCGCGCGGGCTGCGCGTGATCGGGCGGGTGTCGGTGCGCACGGCGGCGGGGCGCGAGGCGGCGGCGGCGCTGCGGGCGCGCGCGATTGACGGGCTGTCGTTTGGATATCGGGTGAAGGCGGCGCGGGGCGGTGGAGCAGGTTTGGGGCCGCGCGAGTTGCTGGCGCTGGATCTGGTGGAGGTGAGTTTGGTGAGCCATCCGATGCAGGATGGGGCGCGGGTGATTAGGGTGGAGGGGGGCTGAAACGTCGATCCCCCTCATCCAACTGCGCCTAACCGGCTGCGCCGGTAAGGCTTCGTATCCTTCTCCCCGCTGGGGAGAAGGTTTGAGGGTGTCATATCCCCAGCCATTCCAGCGCGCCGGGTAGGTCGTCGGCGCTATAGTCGAGTTGCAGGACGCGGCGATGGCGGGGAGTGCGGGCGGCGTCGGAGGCGTGGAGGATCGGGGTGGCGTAGAGCCAGATGTCGCCGCGATCCGCGAGGCAGGCATAGCTGCCGTGCCGTTCGACATGGGCGGCGATGGCGGCTTCGGCGATGCGGCCATGGCGGTGCGATCCGGGGGCGATGAGCAGCGGGGCATTGTCGGCATCGACGGGATCGAGATGGATGCGCAGGGTGAGCATCCGGTCGAGCAGCGATTGCGGCGGGGCGACATGCTGGATGCCCGCCTTGATCGTCCAGGGACCAAAGCCCGGCGTGTCGATCCGCTGACGCACCGCGATGGTGCGGTCCTGATGCCAGCCCAGCGCCCAGTTGGTGGCAGCGCTCTTGTCGAACAGGATGGCGCGGACGGGTTTTGCGGCGGGGCCGAGAGAGGCGGCGGCGAGGCGGCCGATGATGCCGGTGGGGGCGAGCAGCGGGGCGATGGCGGTGAGGTGCGTCAGGCGCTGGCCGGGGCGGTCGGCGGGGAGCGATGCGAGCGCAGTTTCGAGGGTGGTGAGAGTCTGGGCGTCGAGGGCGGCGGGGATGTGATGCGCGCCGTCGGTGGCGAGGGTGAGGGGCATGCGCTGTTATGGGCTGTCGGGGTGCGGTAGGCAAGCGCGGTTCCCCCTCTTCCAACTTCGCCTAACCAGCAAGCTGGCAAGGCTTTGTATCCTTCTCCCCGCCGGGGAGAAGGTTTGTTTTTTCAGGGCGGTCCCATCCGGGGCCGCCCTTTTTTGTGTTTTCTAGCGGGAGAATGACATGACGGATGCTTTGGAGAGCAGCTTTGATGCGGTGGTGCAGGGGGAGCGGATTGCGGCTTTGGAGGCGGATTTGGGGGCTTTGCGGGTGGCGATGCAGCGGCCGGCGTTGGATGGGGTGAAGGGCGGGGCTGTCGATCCGGCGCGCAGTGCTTTTGTCGATCGCTATGTCCGGCGGGGGCTGGAAGCGGGGGTGGAGCTGAAGAGCTTTTCCGGCGCTACTGGTGCGGCGGGGGGCTATGCGGTGCCGCGCGAGATTGATCAGTTGATTGGGACGACGCTCAAGTCGTTGTCGCCGATCCGCGCCATCGCCAATGTCGTGCGGACGGGGACGGCGGGCTATCGCAAGCTGGTGAGCGCGGGCGGCATCGTATCGGGCTGGGCGAGCGAAACGGGGGCGCGGGCCGAGACGGGGACGCCGGTCTTCAACGAGATCGTGCCGCCGTCGGGTGAATTATTCGCCAATCCGGCGGCAAGCCAGGCGATGCTGGACGATGCGCAGTTCGATGTCGAGGGCTGGTTAGCGAGCGAGATTGCGCGGGAATTTGCGGTGGCGGAAGGGGCGGCCTTCGTCACCGGCAATGGGACGAACAAGCCCAAGGGGTTTCTGACCTATACGACCACGAACGAGGCGGACGCGGTGCGTGCGTTCGGGTCGCTGCAATATGTGGCGTCGGGGGCGGCGGGGGCTTTTGCCGCATCCAGCCCGCAGGATCGGCTGATCGACCTGGTGCAGAGTTTGCGCGCGCCCTATCGGCAGGGGGCGTGTTTCGTGATGAACTCGGCGACGCTGGCGGTGATCCGCAAGATGAAGACGAGCGACGGGGCGTTCATCTGGCAGCCGGGGTTGAGTGCGGGGCAGCCCGCGACGTTGCTGGGTTATCCGGTGGTCGAGGCGGAGGATATGCCCGACATCGCCGCCAACAGCCTGTCGATCGCCTTTGGCAATTTCCAGGCGGGCTATGTCGTGGCCGAGCGCAATGAGACGAGCATCCTGCGCGATCCGTTCAGCAACAAGCCGTTCGTGCATTTCTATGCGGTCAAGCGGATCGGCGGGGGTGTGGCGAATAGCGAGGCGATCAAGCTGATGCGGTTTGCGGCTTCCTAAGACGGGAGGTGGGGCACGCCCCCACCCCAACCCCTCCCCTGAAGGGGAGGGGCTTTTTGGGGCGGCAGTTCATCCTCCCCTGGCAGGGGAGGTGGCTGGCGCAGCCAGACGGAGGGGTGTCACCCTATCGTGAGGGTGACACCCCTCCACCGGCTTCGCCGGTCCCCTTCAACAGAGTCACGTGCCTCTGTTGAACCTTGCAGGGGAGGATTTTGCTGGGGGCCATAGGTCGAGCCCCCTCATCCAACTTCGCCTAGGCGGCTGCGCCGCTGAGGCTGCGTATCCTTCTCCCCGCTGGGGAGAAGGTTTTTTTGGTCTTTTTCTGGGGGGTGGGATGGGGATCGTTGATCTGGGGCTGGCCGATCTGGTGCGGGAGGTTTGCCATGATGGGGGGACGGGGCCGTTGCTGCTGGGGGGCGCGATGGCGGGGTTTCGGAGTTTTGATGCGGCGGTGGGGGAGGGGGTGGCCTTTCCTTATGTGATCATGAGCCTGGTCGATCCTGCGCAATGGGAAGCGGGGACCGGGACGCTGGATGGCGACGGGCGGTTGGTGCGGACGCCGGTGGCGTCTTCGGCGGGCGGGGCGGCGGTGGATTTTGCGGTGGGCGAGAAGTCCGTGGCGCTGACCATCCATGCGGCCTGGTTGGAGGCGGTGAACCTCCATGGCCATGGGATCGCGGAGATCGCGGGCCTTGGCGATGCGCTGGCGGGGCGGCAGGCGGCGAGCGGGGAATTGGACGCCATTGCGGCGGTGAGCGGGACGGCGTTCGGGCGGGCACTGCTGGGGCAGGCGGACGGCGCGGCGGTGCGCGGGCATGTGGGCGCGTTGGGCATGAGTGGCGTGCAGCGGATGCGCGGGGCGGAACTGCATATCAATGCGTTGACCAGCGAGGATTATCCGTGGGAACCGGGGATCGGCAAGGTATCGGTGCTGACCCAGGCGATGTCCGTGTTCATGGACGGGGGGCAGGCGAGCTTTCGCGTTCTGGCCTTCGGTGGCCTGGCCAATAACCGGCTCTACCGCGCCAATGGAACATTCGGCGCACGGACCGATGTGGGGCCGAACGATGTGATCGGCGATTATAATGCCTGGGGTTTGCTGGGCGGGACATTCACGGAATTGTCGCGCATCCGTACGACGCTGACGGCCGCTGCGCCGGGGCCGACCAATTTGGCGTCGCGGATGAGTTTCCATGTCGGGCGCAACGGGTCGGCGGCGATGCAGGAGGCGTTGCGGCTGGAGCATCAGGCGCTGACCGCGTTTGGATCGGTCGCGCCGTCCAATGATAATGGCTTTGCGCTGGGGAGCGCGGCGGCGCGCTGGTCGGTGGTCTATGCCGCGAGCGGGGCGATCAACACGTCCGACGCGCGGGTGAAAGGCGATGTGGCGGCGGTCGGCGACGATCTGCTCGATGCCTGGGGGGCGGTCGCGTGGCGGCAGTTTCGCTTTGCCGATGCGGTGGCGGAGAAGGGCGCGGGCGCGCGCTGGCATATCGGGCTGGTGGCGCAGCAGGTGCGCGACGCGATCGACGCGCTGTTGGGCGATGGCGCGGCGGTGCGGCTGGGGCTGCTGTGCCATGATGTGTGGGACGAGGGCGATCGCTGGGGGCTGCGCTATGACGAGTGTCTGGCGCTGGAGGCGGCGTGGCAGCGGCGGCGGATCGAGCGGATCGAGGCGCGGCTGGCGCTGCTGGAGGTGCAGGATGTTGCAGGGTGAGGCGCTGGGTGCCGCCGCGATCGGCGACTTGCGCGGCGGAGATGCGCCCTGGGGTGGCGCGTGGCGCGGCGGGGTGCGGCCGGGGCAGGGGATGCGGGTCGCGGTGCGGCCTGCGCCTGATCGGCCGGAAGCGTTACGGGGGAGGATGATCCGATGAGCCTGATTGCCAAAGATCCGCAGGCGCGGATCGACCATGCGATCGACTGGTCCGCCTATCTGGCGGGACAGAGCGTGATTGCGAGTGTGTGGAGCGTCCATCCGGCGGACGGCCTGACGGTGGAGGATGCGGCGTTCGAGCCGGGGCGGACCAGCGTGCGGGTGAGCGGCGGGGCGGTGGGGCAGCTCTATCGGCTGACCAACCGCGTCACCTTGTCGGATGGGCAGGTCGATGAGCGGTCAGTGACGGTCAGGGTGGAGGAACGCTGATGCTGGCGCAGGAGGAGAGCGGGGCGCTGGCGGCGTCGCTGGATGAACTCAAGGCCTATTTGCGGATCGAGACGGACGGCGAGGATGCGGTGCTGGCCGGGTTGCTGCGCAGCGCGGCGGCGCTGTGCGAGCAATTTGTCGGCCAGTGGCTGATCGTGCGGAGTGCGCGCGAGACGGTGGCGGCGAGTCAGGGCTGGCAGCGGCTGGGCGCGGGGCCGGTCATGACGATCGAGACGGTCGAGGCGGTGGATAGCGAGGGCGTGGCGCAGCCGCTGCCGGTCGATGCCTATGCGATCGACATCGATGCGGCGGGCGACGGATGGGTGCGATCGACGCGGGCGGACGAGCGGCGACGGCTGGCGGTGCGCTATCGCGCGGGGATGGCGGCGGAGATGAACGGCCTGCCAGAAGCGTTGCGGCAGGGGATTGTCCGGCTGGCGGCGGAGCATTTCATGGCGCGCGGGAATGAGGGCGGTGCGCCGCCCGCGGTGGTGAGCGCGCTGTGGCGGCCGTTCCGGCGGATGCGGCTGGCATGAGGGCGGCGTTGATGCGGCGGGTCGAGGCGCGGGCGGCGCGCAGGCGGGCGGCGATTGCGGCGGCGCTGGCAGAGGCGGGGATTGATGTGGCGATCGACGGCGAGGTTGTGCGGGTGACGGCGCGAGGTTTGCGGGCGCGCTGGTGGCGCGACCTCGCGCTGCGCGGGGCGGGGAGGACGGGGTCATGAGCGCGGAACTGGCGGTGCGTAGCGCGGTGATCGCGGCGTTGCGGGCGGATGGCGCGCTGATGGCGGGGCTGAACGCGCTTTATGATGGCGAGCCGGTGCGGGCGAGTGCGCCCTATGGCCATGTCGGCGAATGTATCGGCACCGAATGGGGCGGCAAGCAGGTCGAGGGGCGCGAAGTGCGGCTGACCATCGGCCTGCAGGATGCGGGCGAGACGCCGGGTCGGCTGGCGGGGTTGATCGGGCGGATCGACCCGGCGATCGGTGCGGTGCAGGCCTATTCGGGATGGCGGATCGTCACCGCGCGGCTGGTGCGATCGCGGGTGATGCGCAGTGGCGGGCGGCCGCCGAGCGGGTGGCAGGCGGTGATCGACTATCGGCTAAGGGCGGTCTGGGAGGGGGGCTAGGCGTCGCTTGTGGCTGGCGTCGTGCCCCCTCTCAACTGCGGCTAGGCAGCAAGCTGCCGAGCCTTCGTATCTCTCCCCGCTGGGGAGAGAGGTGCGCCACCGTGTCCGTTCGCCCTGAGCTTGTCGAAGGGGGCCGTCCTTTTTGAAGGGAAGGACAGGGCTTCGACAGGCTCAGCCCGAACGGGGTGGCGTGGTGGACCGTTAGCTTGGGCGGCTATAGTCTTCATATTCGGCGGTGATCTTGTCGACATATTCGGCGACCTGATCGTCGGCGTCGGCCTGGGCGGCTTTTTCCGACATGCCGTCGGCCTTGTCGGCGGCGAGGATCGCGGCGCGGAAGGTGGCTTCCTTGTCGGCGCAGGTCTTTTTCATCTGCGACTGAAACTCGCCGACTGGCAATTGCTTGTCGAGGCCGGGCTTTATCTGGGCGGACAGGCATTGCGAAAAGGCCTTGCGGCCCAGGCCCACGGCGTCGGCCGAAGGGGCTGCGGCGAGCATCGTGACCAGCGACATAATCAGAAACATCGGGACTCTCCTGAACCTGCGTTTTGCACGCTTTGACTGATGAAAGGATGCGCCATGGGCGTCGAAAAGGGAAGTGCGTTTCTGTTGAAGGTGGGTGATGGCAACATCCCCGCAACATATGCGACCGTGGCAGGCATGCGGACTACGCAATTGACCGTAAATGGCGAGGCGGTGAATATTACCTCCAAGGATTCCGGCGGCTGGCGCGAATTGCTGTCGGGGGCGGGGGTGCGATCGGTCAGCGTGTCGGCGGCCGGGCTGTTCACGGGATCGGCGGCGGAGGTGCGGATTCGCAACCATGCGCTGTCGGGCACGATCGAGGATTATGAGCTGAGTTTCGAGAGCGGCGAGCGGATGCGCGGGCGCTTTCTGGTGACGCGGCTGGACTATGCCGGGGATTATAATGGCGAGCGCAATTATGCGCTGAGCCTGGAAAGCTCCGGCGCTGTGGTGTCGGAATGAGCGGCGGCGCGAACGCGGAGCGGGGCGAGGCGGCGCTGGAGATTGGTGGCGACGTGCTGGCGTTGCGGCCAAGTTTCGGGGCGCTGGTGGCGGCGGAGGCCGAGCTGGGGCCGTTGTTCGATCTGGTCGAGCGCGCGGCGGACGGGAAATTGTCGCTGGGCGATATGGCGGCCTTGTTCTGGCATTGCCTGGTCGATCGCGAGCGGATCGACCGGGAGACGCTGGGCGAGGCGATCGTCGCGGTGGGGCTGGCGAAGGTGACGCCAGTGCTGAAGGCGATTTTGCAGCAGATATTGGCGGGAAAATGACGGGCTTTGCCGAAGGGGCGCGGCGGCTGGCGGGGGTGGCCGGGTGGCTGCTTGGCTGGCGGCCGGAGGAGTTTTGGCGCGCGACGCCGGCGGAACTGGCGGCGGTGTTGGGCGCGGCGTTGGGGGAGGATGCGGTCGAGGCTGGGGTTGATGGGGGTGAGCTGGCGCGGTTGATGGGGGTGATGCCGGATTGAGGGCCTCTTCGCTGCCATAGGTTTGATGGTCATTTGCGGGGAGGAGGGAATTTATTCGCCGCCTCTGTTCGTGGTGATGAGGTGGGAGATGGGTTCCCGCCTTCGCGGGAATGACGTGGTTCTATGGGTTGGGCGTGGAGCCCCCTCTTCCAACTGCGCCTAGCCAGCACGCTGGCAAGGCTTCGTATCCTTCTCCCCGCCGGGGAGAAGGTATTTTTTATCGGGAGGCGCGCCGTGGACGAGGAAATCGAGACGCTGGTGGTGCGGGTTCGGGCGGATACGCAGGGGTTGAGCCGCGATGTCGAGGCGATGCGGGCGGGGCTGGAGGGGCCGTTGGGCGAGGGGGCCGAGCGGGCCGGGCGGCGGATCGAGCAGGGGCTGATGCGGGCGGTAAGGACCGGCAAGTTCGGGTTCGAGGATTTGCGGCGGATCGCGCTGTCGATGCTGGACGAGATTGCGGCGGGCGCGGTGCGCGGGGCGGTCGGCGGCGGCGGTAGCAGCGGCGGCGGGCTGGTGAGTCTGGGCGCGTCGCTGCTGACGGCGGCGCTGGGGCTGCCGGGGCGGGCGACGGGCGGGCCGGTGGCGCCGGGGCGGGCCTATATGGTGGGCGAGCGCGGGCCGGAGATGTTCGTGCCGACGAGCAGTGGCCAGGTGGTCGCGGGCGGCGGCGGCGCGCGTGACGTGCGGGTGAGCATTGCGGTCAATGGGCGCGGCCAGGAGAGCGAGCCGCGCTTGCTGGCGCGGAGCGCGCGGCAGGTGGCGCGGGCGGTGAAGGGGGCGCTGGGCTGATGGCGGGGCTTGATTATTGGCTGGCGGACGCGCGGCGGGGGCAGGAGACGCGCTTCCTCAAGCGGTTTGCGCCGACGCACTGGACCGTCAATTTCCCGCGCCCGATGATGGCGAGCGTGGTCACGACCGGCCCGGATTCCCTGCGGGTGGATGCGGTCTTTTATGGGTCGGGCGATCTGGCGGGGCTGATCTGGGACGCGGTGGATGGGTGGAGCCATCCGTTGCTTGCCTATGAGACGGCACGGGATTTTCGCGACTGTGTGTTGCGGTTTCGGTGGCGCAGCGGGGGTGTGCGCAAGCTGGACGAGACGCATGGGCCGACGCTGACGATCGAGGGGCGGGATGCAAGCGGGGTGGCGCGGGCCTGGTATGTGCGCTTGTGGAATTATGCGAGCGGCGGGCCGGAAGATGCGGAGATACTGCTGGATTTTGCGGGACTGGAGGGCGGCTATCTGTTGCCTGACGAAAGCGATCCGGTTTGGGCAGGCGACATTGACCGGATGTTCATCTCGCTGGTGCCGCCCGCTTATGATGCGGGCGCGACGCCCTTTGCCGTCGCGCAGGAGGGCTGGGCCGAGCTGACCGAGATGCGGTGCGACGGGGCGGGATCGGTGCTTGTCGTGGGCGATGTCATGCTGCCGGAGCATGGGCTGGGAATCGCGACGGGCTATGATGATTGTTTCAACCAGACGCCGCAGCGGGTGGTCGAGGCGATCCATGCGCTGGGCTATCGCGGGGCGATCAACCATTATGTCGGGATGAGCCATTATTTCCGGCTCGAACGCGTGGGCGACGGGCTATATGTCAGCCTGACCGGGGGCGCGCTGAATGCGCCCTGCGCGGCGTGGCACCGGGACTTTGCGGCGCAGGCCAGGCGGCTGGGTTTCGATGTCATCTGGTCGCTATCCTATGAATTGTTCGACGCGCATTGCTGGAACGACTGGAAGCAGCGGGCGGGCAATGGCGATCCGGCGCTGACCGGGTGGGTGCCGCCATCGACATTGCTGTCGCCCGCGCATGGCGGGGCGATGGGCTATTTGCAGGCGGTGGCACTAGCCTTTGTTTCCATAGGGTTGGCGGCGGAACTGCCGATCCGGTTTCAGGTTGGTGAGCCATGGTGGTGGGTGATGCCCGCCGATGGCCGCATATGCCTGTATGACGACGCCGCGCGGGCGGCCTTTGGCGGCAGTCCGGTAGCGATCCCCGATGTGCGGGGGGAATTGGATGCGGCGCAATGTGCGCTGCTGGATCAGGCAGGCGCGCTGCTGGCGGCGTCGACGGCGGCTTTGTGCGCGGCGGTGAAGGCAGCGGTGCCGGGGGCGGTGACGCATTTGCTGGCCTATCTGCCAACGATCCTCGACCCGCAGGCACCGGAGGCCAAGCGGGCGAACATGCCGCTGGGCTGGGCAGCGCCCGCGTTCGATGTGCTGCAACTGGAAGATTATGACTGGGTGACGGAAGGGCGGCCCGCGCGGACGGCGCAGGGGGTGGCACTGGCGACGACGCGGCTCGGCTATCCGGTGGCGCAGCAGCATTATCTGTCGGGCTTCGTGCTGTTGGGGAGCCAAGCGGCGCAGTGGCGGGAGATCGTGGCGGCGGCGCAAGCGTCGGTGGCGCGGGGGACGGCGGCGACTTTCCTCTGGGCGCTGCCGCAGGTGTGCCGCGATGGCCTTACGCTTTTCAGGCGGGATGGGGAGGATGCGATGCAAGCCTTTGACGATGTGGTCTTTCCTTTGGGGATAGGGCGGGAGGCGAGTGTGTCGCCGGCCTTTTCGACGCAGATCGTGGAAAGCCCGTCCGGGCATGAGCGGCGTAGCAGCGATTGGGCGGATGCGCGGCTGTCGTTCGACGCGGGGCCGGGGGTGCGGAGCGAGGCGGATATCGCCACGCTGATCGCTTTCTTTCGCGCGCGGCGGGGGGCGGCGCGGGGGTTCCGCTTTGCCGATCCCTATGATGATCGCAGCGGGGCACCGGGGAGTGTGCCGGGGCCGCTGGATCAAAGGCTGGGTATGGGTGACGGGGTGCGGACCAGCTTCCAGTTGATGCGCCATTATGGCGTGGGCGCCGAGGCGCAGGGGCGGATCATCACGCGGCCGGTGGCGGGGACGATCCGGGTGGCGGCTGATGGGGGCGAGATGAGCAGCGGATGGCGCCATGCCGGGTTGGGGGTGATCGCGTTCGACGAGGCTCCGGCAGACGGCGTGCTGCTGACCGCCGGGTTTCGCTTCGACGTGCCAGTGCGCTTTGCCGAGGACCGGATCGACATCAACCGCGCGACCTTTGCAGCCGGGGAAGCGCCGTCGGTGCCGTTGGTGGAGATACGCGAATGAGCGTGGGGGAGATGTTGGGCCAGCCGCTTTGCACTTTGGCCTTTTGCTGGCGGATCGAACGGCGCGACGGGGTGACGATCGGGCTGACCAGCCATGATCGCGACCTGATGATCGGCGGGCTGCTGTATCGCGCCGCGCCGGGGATGACGCCTTCGGCGATCCGCAGCGGCATCGGGCTGGACGGCGAGGATAGCGATGTCGGCGGGGCGCTGACGAGCGAGGCGATCAGCGAGGCGGACCTGATGGCGGGGCGCTGGGACGGGGCGGCGCTGGAATTGCGGCTGACGCAATGGGAGGCGCCGGGCGAACTGTGGCTGTTGCTGGCATCGGGCGAGATGGGCGCGGTGGCGCGTAAAGGGGCGGCCTTTACCGCCGAGCTGGTCGGGGCGGCGGCGGTGCTGGGCGCGGCGGTGGTGCCATCGACCGCGCCCGATTGCCGCGCGCGGCTGGGCGACCGGGCGTGCCGAGTCGATATGGCCGGGCGGCGGCGGGTAGTGAGGGTGACGAGCGTGGTGGATGCGGTGGTGGCGATCGGCGGGCTGGTGCCGGGGGACTATGCGTTTGGCACGCTGCGCTGGCTGGGCGGGGCCAATGCGGGGCTGACGCAGGGGGTTGTGGACAATGATGCGGATGGTGTGACGCTGACCGATCCGCCTGTCTTTGGCGTAGAGCCTGGGACGCTGGCGCTGCTGACGCAGGGGTGCGACCGGCAGTTGGCGACCTGTGCGGAGCGCTTTGGCAATGCGGTCAATTTTCGTGGTGAGCCCTATCTGCCTGGGATGGACCTGTTGACGCGCTATCCCGGCGCATGAGCGGGGCGACACGGATCGTCGCGGCGGCGCGGGCGATGGTGGGGGTGCCGTTCCGGCTGCATGGGCGGAGCGAAGCGGGCGTGGATTGTGTCGGGCTGGCGGTCGTGGCGCTGGGGCGGGCGGGACAGAGTGGGATTGGGCCGGTCGCTTATGGGTTGCGGAGCGGGGATGTCGGGCTGGCGGAGCGCTGGCTGGGCAACGCGGGGCTGGTCCGGGTGGATCAGGGCGCGCCGGGCGACCTGGCGCTGGTGCGGCCGGGGCCGTTGCAACTGCATCTGATGATTTTGGTGCCGGGCGGTTTCGTCCATGCCCATGCGGGGTTGCGGCGGGTGGTGGAGATGCCGGGGGCTTCGCCCTGGCCGGTGATAGGCTGGTGGCGGGCGGAATGGGGCGCGCAACGATAGGGGACTGTCAGGATTTCCGTGTGCGGCCGGGCGGTTGATCATCAGGCCGCCATGGCTCTGATGAAACGTTCGCCGAAGATCACGGCAAATTGCGC
>NZ_JAVDWV010000009.1:0-208267 GCF_031457465.1 Sphingobium xenophagum | reverse complement strand
GGCGTGCCGACCGCGATGAAGATCGCGTCCGCGCCCTTGACGCCGGCCGCAAGGTCCGTGGTGAAGGTCAGGCGGCCCGCCTCGGCATTATTGCCGACGAGCTGATCGAGGCCCGGCTCGAAAATCGGCATCCGCCCCGCTTCGATCGCCGCAATCTTGCCCGCATCCTTGTCAACGCAGACCACATCATGGCCGAAATCCGCAAAACAGGCCCCTGACACAAGGCCCACATAACCCGTGCCGATCATCGTGATTTTCATGAGATAGTCAGGCTCCGTATAGAATTGGATTCATCGAATGTCGGTCTAGCATAGTCTTTCGATATTACAATTCGCCGCATTGCAGCAATGAGGCAAGCATAGCGTTTAGCCCCTATACACCTTTATCTGTCAGGGGGTGGCAAAGGTCATTGCGCAAGGGATGAAAGATGAAAGTCGCCATGGTGTTCGGGACTCGTCCCGAAGCGATCAAGATGTTCCCGGTTGTTCATGCGCTGCGCGGTTGCGCGGGCGTCGAGACGCGCGTCATCGTCACCGCGCAGCATCGCGGCTTGCTGGATCAGGTGCTGGCGATAGCCGGTATCGTGCCGGACATTGATCTCGACGTGATGGTGCCGAACCAGACGTTGGATGGGCTGACTGCCAAGCTGATCGTTGAACTCGGCAAGGCCTTCGACATCGAACAACCTGATCGGATCGTCGTGCATGGCGATACGCTGACGACGATGGTTGCCAGCCTTGCCGCTTATTATCGCAAAATCCCGGTGGCGCATGTCGAAGCGGGGCTGCGCAGTGGCGACATATATCATCCCTGGCCAGAGGAAGTGAATCGCCGGGTGGTCGCCTGCATTGCGGACATGAATTTCGCGCCCACACAGGCTGCCGCCAATGCGTTGTTGGCGGAGAACCGGGATGCCCCAACGATATATGTCACCGGAAATACAGTGATCGACGCGCTGTTGGCCACGCGCGAACGGGTGCTGGATGACCCGTCGCTGGCAAATGGCCTGGATGACTTGTCCGCGCGCTTTGCGGGAAAGCGGATCATCGCCGTCACCAGCCACAGGCGCGAGAATTTTGGCGGCGGAATGGAGGCGATCGCCCGGTCGATCGCGGATATTGCGGCCCGGCCGGATGTCGCGATCATTTTCCCGGTGCATCCCAACCCGCATGTCCGGCCGGTCATGGATGCGGTGCTGGGCGATCTGGCCAATGTCGCCATGATCGAGCCGCTCGACTATCCGCATTTCGTGCGTTTGCTCGATATGTGCCACCTCGTGCTGACGGATAGTGGTGGCGTGCAGGAGGAAGCGCCTTCACTGGGCAAGCCGGTGCTCGTCATGCGGGAAACCACAGAGCGGCCGGAGGGGGTGGATGCCGGAACGGCAAAGCTCGTCGGCGCGGATCGGGACCGCATTGTTCAGGAAGTACTGGCGCTGCTGGACGATCAACAGGCCTATGATGCCATGGCGCGAGCCCATAACCCGTTTGGCGATGGCAAGGCAGCCGAGCGAATTGCCCAGGTCATAGCAGGCACTAAATAGCGCCTATCATTACCGAAATCTTCAGTATTTCGGGGCAGAAGGTCGGCCAATATCTTGCCGTAAAAGGATTGCCGCTCCATGCCCGTCGACACCAAGCAAAAGGTTTCCGTTATCGGTCTTGGGTATATCGGCCTGCCAACCGCCGCGCTGATCGCGCGCGGAGGATGTCAGGTGGTTGGCGTGGACGTGTCTGCCCATGTGGTGGAGACGGTCAATTCGGGCCGCGTGCATATCGAGGAAGTCGATCTTGACGGGCTGGTGCAGGGCGTCGTCGCGCGTGGCAATCTACGCGCTTCGCTGACCGTTGAGGAAAGCGACGTTTTCATCATCGCGGTGCCAACCCCGGTATCGGAGGATCATGCACCCGACATCAGCTATGTCCTGCAAGCGGCCCGCACCATCGCGCCCGTGTTGAAGGGGGGGGACTCTGTTATTCTGGAGTCCACATCCCCGGTCGGAACGACGGAGGCGATGCGCGACGTAATCGGCACCATGCGCCCCGATCTGAAAATGCCTGGCACTGGTGTTCAGGGCGATATCGCCATTGCCTATTGTCCTGAGCGGGTTCTGCCCGGCCGCATACTGGTCGAACTGATTGATAATGACCGCTGCATCGGCGGCATCACCCCCCGCTGCGCCCGCAAGGCGCTGGGCTTTTATCGGCAATTTGTGCGCGGCGCGTGCATTACGACGACGGCGCGCGCGGCGGAAATGGTGAAGCTTGTCGAAAACAGCTTTCGTGACGTCAATATCGCCTTCGCCAATGAATTGTCGGTGATCGCTGAAAATATGGACATTGATGTCTGGGAAGTCATTCGTCTCGCCAACCGCCACCCGCGCGTCAATATCCTGTCGCCCGGCCCCGGCGTAGGGGGCCATTGCATCGCCGTTGACCCTTGGTTCATCGTCCATGGCGACCCGGACAATGCGCGGATCATCCGCACCGCACGCGAAGTCAATGACAGCAAGACCGATCATGTGGTGGCCAAGGCATCCGATATGATTGATGCTTTTGCGCATGAAAATGTCGCCTGCCTCGGCCTCGCATTCAAAGCCAATATCGACGATTTCCGCGAAAGCCCGGCCGTCAAGGTCGCAGCACGGCTCGCGCGTCGCTATGGTCGTCGCATCAAGCTGGTCGAACCCTATGCCCAGGCATTGCCGATGGAGTTCGCCGGAACCGGCGCTGAATTGATGGATCTCGATACGGCCCTGGAACAATGCGGCATATTCATCATTCTTGTCGATCATGACATGTTCAAATCGGTTCCCGTGGACGAACGCGCCGACAAGGCGGTGTATGACACGCGCGGCATGTGGCCCGATCAGCCGCGCCGGATCGCTGACCCTGTGCCGGGCCGTCTCGCGCTCTAAGCATCGGGGTGGACTTTCGATCCGTCCCGCCTTTGGTTGCCATGTCCCTGTTGCCTCGCTAACCCCCGGTTTCAATTGGGGCAGGGCGGGATGGAAGCGCGGATGAAGCGCCACGACAGCATTATACGCGCGATCATGACGCTGACGGCCTGCGGCGTAGTCGGCGCGTGCGCGACCGTGGAGGATGCGCCGCGCGGCGATGCCGCTTATGCGCTGGTACCGCCTGCGCCCGCGGTCGGCATGGATCATCGCATTGCGCCGGACGATGTGCTGCGCATTCAGGTCTATCATGAGCCGGGCCTGTCGCTGGAGGATGCCCAGGTAAACGCCAGCGGCATGGTGCGAATGCCGCTCATCGGCGATGTGCCGGTGGCCGGTCTTTCTGCCGGGGAAGCCGCCGATGTCATCGCCGGACGGCTGGGTGAGCGATATCTGGTATCGCCGCAGGTCACATTGTTCGTGAAGAAGGCCGTCGGCCGCCGCGTAACGCTGGATGGAGAAGTGCGCGAACCGGGGCTCTACCCTGTCGAGGGGCGGTTGACGTTGAGCCAGGCCGTCGCGCTGGGCAAGGGGCCAAGCCGACTCGCCAACCTGTCGCAAGTGGTCGTCGTGCGGCAGGTCGAAGGCCAGCGGCTTGCGGCCATGTTTGATTTGGGTGCGATCCGCAAGGGCGAAGCGCTCGATCCAGAAATCCTGCCCGGCGACAATGTCATCATTGGGCTGTCGCGGGCCAAGGCGATTATCGGCGGCGGCCTCATCGCGATTCCTGCGTTGGCGACCGGCTTTATTGCGCTGGATGGCAATTGATGATGACGCCGATATTGAGCGAACGCGATCTCGACGCGGCACCGGGGCAGAGCTGGGCAACGCGCCTCACGGCGCGGGCGCGCAGGGGATGGCTGGTGCTGCGACGCCATCGCGTGATCCTGTTCGTCACCATGGCGCTGTGTCTGCTGGCAGGCGTCATCTTCATCCTGATGTCGACCCCGGATTACCGTGCGACTGCTTCGGTCGAAGTGGACGATATACCCGCGGGTGCGGCTGGAGCAGTCAGCACGCCGCGTACCGGCTCGAACAATATTGAAGCGTTGATGCAGACCCAGTTGGAAGTGTTGCGTAGCCGTGCGCTTGGAGAAGCAGTGGCAAAGGATCTGGCGCTCGTCGGAACGCCAAGCTTCCTGCGCGCCATGGGAGCAAAGCAAGCAACTGGCGTCGCGGGCCGTGGGAATCAGCGTCAGGTCGAATTGGACAGGGTTGTGGCTCTGTTGCGCGATAATTTGGAAGTGGATTTGCCGGGCAAGTCGCGCGTGTTGCGGATCAGCTTCGTCAGCCCCGATCCCGGTCTGTCCGCGCGCGTTGCCAACAGCTATGCGGACAGCCTGATCCGCGCGGACCTCAAGCGGGGTTTCGAATCCGGTGTTCAGGCTCGGCGTTTCCTATTGGGTGAACTCGATGGCGCGCGGCGTGATCTGGCGCGGGCGGAGCGCGAACTTGCGGTTTATGCAGGTCGGGAGGGAACGGAAACAGGCGCCGATGCGCTGCCGTCCGACGGCTCGATCGCCACCCGACTGGCGCAGCTTAACGCATTTCGCGCCCAAGCGCTGGCCGATCGCATCGCAGCGCAAAAAGCGTGGGAAAGTGCGCGGCGCGCCAGTGCCGAAACCTTGCCCGAAGTGCTCGACAATGGTGCGATGCAGACATTGATGACAGAGCGTGCGCAAGCCCGCGCCGCGCTGATGGAGCAGCGGCAGTTTCGTAAGGACGCCCACCCTGAAATGCGGGAGGCGCGCGCCCGTCTGGCGGCGCTCGACGATCAGGCACAGGACATGGCGAATCGCATCCGTGCGTCGCTTAAAGAACGCTATGATGTCGCGGTCCACGGCGAAACCCAGCTTGCGGCGGAAATCGCCAATCTCGAACGACAGGCCCAGACGGCGCAGGGGCGCGACGTGCAATTGGGCATTTATAAGCGTTCCGTCGATACCTATCGGATGCTGCATGACAGCCTGCTCCAGCGTTATCGCGATATGGCGTCTCAGGCAGGCTTTCAGGCCGGACGCATCCAGCCGCTCGATCGCGCCGCCGTTCCGACCGAACCCTTTTCGCCGCGCATTGGCCTGACATTGCTGCTGGCCTCCATTGGCGGCGTGTTGCTGGGACTGTTGCTGGTCGCCGCGCGGCACATATTCGATGATGCCGTCACCTCCGCTGATACGCTGGCCGAGCGGGTGGGATTGCCTCTGCTGGGGGCCGTTCCCGTCACGGGTGACAATCCCCAGCCACCTGAAATTTTTGCGCCGATCGCTGCCTCACTCCTGCTGGCATCGGCGGCCGGATTGCCGCGCTCCATCCTGGTCACCAGCGCGCAGGAAGGGGAGGGCAAGTCGCTTACGCTTCACGCATTGGCGCTGGCTTTGGGACGGATGGGCAAGCGCGTGCTGGTGATTGATGGCGACATGCGTCGTCCAGTGCAGCATAGCCTGTTCCGTCAGGTGCCGGTGCGCGGTATCAGCGAGGTGCTGACCGGACAGACCAGCGCCGCAGAAGCAATCATGGATAGTGGCGTGCCGGGCGTGTTTCTCCTGCCCTGTGGCGCGGTGCCACCCAATCCCGCCGAATTGCTGGCGACATCGGCGCTCGATTCGCTGCTCGATGCCGTGCGCGATGAGTATGACACGGTGCTGATCGACGCTCCCCCGATCCTGGGCCTGGGTGACACGCCGCTGCTGGCTGCGCGGGTGCAGACAAGCCTGCTCGTGGTCGAATGGGGTCGCAATCATCATGGTGGCCTGCGCGCGGCGGTCGAACAGCTAAGGCAGGCGGGCGGCACGCTGATCGGCGCGATCCTGACCAAGCAGCAGGGCCGCGCGATGGAATATGATTATCACCGGGGTGGGTAGCGTTCTCCCACATCCGTTCGGCCTGAGCTTGTCGAAGGCCCTTACTGCTCAATAAAAAAGCGCCGTCCCGATGGGAGGCGCTTTTCTTTATGCCGCAGCGTGACGAACAGGTCAGGCCCGCGCCATCAACCCTTCGACCAGGCCATCGAACAGCCGCTTGCCGTCGGTCGCGCCATGGGCAGGTTCGATGACCCGTTCTGGATGCGGCATCATACCCAGCACATTGCCCTTGTCATTCAATATGCCAGCGATGTTCCGGGCAGAGCCGTTGACGGTTTCGGCGTAGCGAAAGGCGATCCGGCCTTCGCCTTCCAGTCGATCGAGCGTCGCCTCATCCGCGAAATAATTGCCGTCATGATGGGCCACGGGATAGCTGATGCGCTCACCCGCGGCATAGCGGCTGGTGAAGGCGCTCTGTGCATTCTCAACGGTCAGAGCGACGTCGCGGCACACGAAATGTCCACCGGCATTGCGCAGCAGCGCGCCGGGCAGGAGGCCGCTTTCGGTCAGCACCTGAAACCCGTTACAGATGCCCAGAACGAACGTGCCGCGATCGGCCGCCTGCGCGACAGCCTGCATGACCGGCGAACGCGCTGCCATCGCGCCAGAGCGCAGATAATCGCCATAGGAAAAGCCGCCGGGAACGCCGATGAGGTCGATATCGTCGGGCAATTCCGTATCGCGATGCCATACCATGACTGGCTTGGCACCCGTTGCCGCCTCGAACGCCACCGCCAGGTCGCGGTCGCAATTGCTGCCGGGAAAGACGATGACCGCGCTCTTCATGGCTCAGGCGACCTTTTCGATGCGGTAATTTTCGATCACCGTATTGGCCAGCAGCTTGCGGCACATGGCGTCGATATCCTCGTCGCTGGTGCCGTCGGCCAGGTCGAGTTCGATCAGCTTGCCAGCGCGCACGTCATTGACGCCGTCGAACCCCAGCCCTTCGAGCGCATGATGGATCGCACGGCCCTGCGGATCGAGCACACCGCCCTTGAGGGTGACGAAGATACGGGCTTTCATGAAGGGCGAACTCCTTGGGATCGACTTTGCGGTCCCCTAGTCCCGGTACAGCGGGGAGGCAAGCCATTATCCCAGCTTGGCGGTGAAGGTTGCCGCCCGGCTGCGACGGGAAAAGCCTTGTTGCAAGATACGGCATTTTGCCTAAGCGACGGGCATGAACCCCGATTATCTCTATTATGGCTGTGCGATCGTCGCGGTCTTTGTGGCTGGGCTTGCGAAGGGCGGTTTCGCCGGCGTTGGCGCGCTGGCCATGCCGATCATGGCTTTGGGCGTCGATCCGGTCCGTGGTGCCGCAATCCTGCTACCCATCCTCATCCTGCAGGATGCGGTGAGCGTCTGGGTCTATCGGCGCACCTGGGACGGATCAATCCTCAAGGTCATGTTGCCCGGGGCAGCGGTCGGCATCGGTATGGGCTGGCTCTTTGCGGCGCAAGTATCCGAAACCGCTGTGCTAGGCGTTTTGGGTGCGATTTCCATTTTGTTCGGCTTGCAGCGTTTGTGGGTGGAACGGGGCAATGCCGTATTGCTGCCATCGGATTCGCCGGGCTGGATCGGATTTCTATTTGGCATCGCCAGTGGTTTCACCAGCCAGATCGCTCATGCCGGGTCGCCACCGTTCCAGATGTGGGTGCTGCCCAAGCGGCTGCCGCGCGATATGCTGGTCGGGACCACCGCCTTGGCCTTCGCTGCTATGAACTGGATGAAGATGCCCGCCTATGCCGCGCTGGGACAATTCACGCGTGCGAACCTGATGGCGACGGCGTTCCTCGTGCCCGTCGCGGTCGTCTCGACGCTCGCCGGGGTGGCGTTGGTGCGGCGGGTCGATCCGGCGCGCTTCTACACGCTCATCTATGGATTGATGGTCTTGCTGGGCATCAAGCTGGTGCTTGACGCCCTGATGGCGTGACCACCCATCCGTTCGTTTCGAGCATAGTCGAGAAACGTCGGCGCAACGCTTCCCGCTTCCCGACTATGCTCGCAGCGAACGGCAGAAGAAAGCTGAAGCTCAGCCTTCTTCCTTCTCGCGCTTCTTGCGATGGGTGTCGAGGTCGAGGACGGTGGTGTCCAGCCCTTCGGGCAGCAGGCCCAGGCGACGCGCGACTTCCTGATAGGCTTCGACTTCGCCACCCAGGTCGCGACGGAAGCGATCCTTGTCCAGCTTCTCGTTGGTAACCATGTCCCACAGGCGGCAGCCATCCGGGCTGATCTCGTCGGCCAGGATGACGCGGCTATAATCGCCGTCATACAAGCGACCGAACTCCAACTTGAAGTCCACCAGACGGATGCCGATGCCAGCGAACAGCCCGCACATGAAGTCGTTGATGCGGATCGCCATGTCGGCAATATCATGCATCTCTTCCTGCGTCGCCCAACCGAAGCAGGCGATATGTTCTTCGGAGATCAGCGGGTCACCCAGCGCATCGTCCTTGTAGCAATATTCGATCAGCGTGCGGGGCAGTTGCGTGCCTTCCTCGATCCCCAGCTTCTTGCTGAGCGATCCGGCGGCGACATTGCGCACCACAACTTCGATCGGCACGATTTCGACCTGACGCACCAACTGCTCGCGCATGTTGAGGCGACGGATGAAGTGGGTCGGCACACCGATCTGGCCGAGCAGGGTGAAGATATGTTCGGAAATCCGGTTGTTCAGCACGCCCTTGCCGGAGATCGTACCCTTTTTCTGGGCGTTGAAAGCGGTGGCATCATCCTTGAAATATTGGATGATCGTGCCGGGCTCAGGGCCTTCATAAAGGATCTTTGCCTTGCCTTCGTAAATCTGGCGGCGACGGGCCATGCGCGTTCCTGTCTGGTCAAAAATACTGCGCCCCGACAATCGCGAATCGATAAGGATCAGCGGGTGCCGGGGCTGCTTGGGCCTCGCCCATAGAGCAAAGCATACGAACGCGCAATTAGGCGGCGTTACTGGCCTGGTGCGCAGGGCTCGCTGAACGGGGCGATCAGCCCGCGACCGGCTCCGGGGCGACGCGCGCCGTATTTCGATCGACCGCCATCAATCGCTCGGTGAAGGACTGGCGCCACCAACTAATATCCTGCTGCTCCACACTGTCCATCATCGCCCGCCAGCGCCGTTTGCGCTCGTCCAGCGGCATGGCGAGCGCCCGATTGATCGCGTCGGACATTTCTTCCGGGCTATAGGGGTTGATGAGCAGCGCGTCCTTGAGCTGCAACGCCGCCCCCGCAAAGCGCGAGAGGATCAGCACGCCCGGATCTTCCGGATCCTGCGCTGCGACATATTCCTTGGCAACCAGGTTCATGCCATCGCGCAGCGGCGTCACCAGCCCGATCTTCGCGGCGCGATAGATGCCCGCCAGCTTGTCGCGCGGATAGCCCTGATTGACGTAGCGGATCGGCGTCCAGTCCACATCACTATATTCGCCGTTAAGCCGCCCGGCGAGCGAATCGAGGGTGGCGCGAATCTGCTGGTAACTCTCCACGTCGCCGCGCGAAGGCGGCGCGACCTGGGTCAGCAGCACCTTCCGATGATGTTCGGGATGGTCCTTGAGGAAGCGGGCATAGCCGTTGAAACGCTCTTCCAGCCCCTTGCTATAGTCCAGCCGATCGACACCGACGATCATTGCGCGATCCTGCAGCGACGCGCGTAGCCGATCGCCCATGTCGCGTGCGGCTTTGCTGTCGGCGGCTTCGGCAAATTCTTTGGCATTGATCCCGATCGGGCAGGCCACCGCCTGGATGGTGCGATCGCCTACCGTGACGAAATCGCCCTCGACCCGGCCACCCATTTCCTTCTCGACATAATGACGGAAGGATTCGAGCCATTCCTCGGTATGGAAACCCACCACGTCATAAGCGAACAGACTGGATACCAGCTTGCTATGATGCGGCAGGGATACCAGCAGGCGCGTCGGCGGCCAGGGAATGTGGAGAAAGAACCCCATCCGATTGCGATGACCGCGATCACGCAGCATCTGCCCTAGCGGGATCATGTGATAATCATGAACCCAGATAATGTCTTCGGGTTCGATCAGCGGGGCCGCGGTGTCGGCAAACCGCTGGTTGACGCGATTATAGCCCCCTTCGAAATCACGCGCATATTCGGCCAGGTCGATGCGAAAGTGAAAGAGCGGCCACAGCGTCTTGTTCGCATAGCCGTTATAATATTCGTCGATATCCTGTTCTTCCAGGTCGATCGTCGCGGTCTTGACCCCGTCATCCTCGGCGAACCCGATATGCCCCGTGAAATGATCGGTCACTTCCCCCGACCAGCCGATCCAGGTGCCCCGGCTCTCGCGCAACGCCTCGGCGAGCGCGACCGCGAGGCCGCCCTGATTGCCGGCCTTGGACGGGCGCGACACGCGGTTGGAAATGACTATCAGGCGGCTCATCGCATCATGCTCCACGGTTTGCTCAGCAGGACGGCGCAGTTGATGATGCCGACCAACGAGTAGGTCTGGGGATAGTTGCCCCATAATTCCCCGGTCACAGGGTCGATATCCTCCGACAGCAGCCCGGCGGCAGTACGCCGGGTCAACATCTCCTCGAACAGGGTGCGGGCCTCTTCCTGTCGTCCGCTGCGATGCAGCGCTTCGATCAACCAGAAGGTGCAGACATTAAACGCCGTGACAGGTTCGCCGAAATCATCCGGCGCGCTGTACCGCAGCATATTGTTGCCCCGGCGCAGGTCCGCCTCCAGCGCGGCAAGCGTACCTTGGAACATCGGATCGTCCGCTGTCAGGAACCGCAGATCGAGCAGTTGGAGCAAGGATGCGTCGCGCGAATCGTCCTCGAAATTGGCGGAGATGGCGTTGCTTTCGCTGCGCCATGCGGCGTCGAGAATATGGGCTTTCATCGTCTCGGCGCGATTTTGCCAAAGGCCTGCGCGCTCCGACAGACCAAGCGCGGTGGCGGCATGGGCCAGCCGATCACATGCTGCCCAGCACATTACGGCGCTATAGCTGTGGACATGCGCGCGCGTGCGCAGCTCCCATAAGCCGGCGTCGGGCTTGTCATAGACCGCCCAGGCGCGTTCACCCACGGCTTCCAGCGCCTCGAAATCGGCATGGCCCGCCATGCGGAGCAGGCGCTGGTCGATGAAGCCCTGCACCGAGGACAGCACGATCTGGCCATAGGCGTCATGCTGGACCTGTTCATAGGCCGCATTGCCAACGCGCACCGGCCCCATGCCGCGATAGCCGGGCAGGCTCTCGGCCTCCCACTCGGTCAATGTCGCATTGCCGCGCACGTCATAGAGCGGCTGGATATGCCCGCCCTTCGCGTCATCGACGATGTTACGCAGATAGACGAGATAGCTTTCCAGCACATCGAGCGCGCCAAGCCGGTTCAGCGCCTCGACCGTGTAATAGGCGTCGCGCACCCAGCAATAACGATAGTCCCAGTTCCGGCCGCTATCGGCATGTTCGGGGATAGAGGTGGTCAGCGCGGCGACGATTGCGCCGGTTTCCTCATGCTGGCACAGCTTGAGGGTGATGGCGGAGCGAATGACCGCCTCCTGCCATTCGGGCGGGATGGCGAGGCCACGGACCCAGAGCCGCCATTCCTCGATCGTATCTTCCAGCATCCGCTCGATCGCTGGGCGCAGCGCGTCGGAAAATCCCTCATCCGGCCCCATGAAGAAATGCATGTCCTGTTCCAGCCGGAACCAGCTTTCCTGCGCGATAAGGCCGATGGGCGCATTGGTCGAAACCCGCATCGCCATATAGGACAGGACCATGCGGATATGGTTGGAGCCGTAATTGATCGGCACGGGTTCGGCGTTCCAGTTGGTGGTCGGACGCAGCCGCACGCGAATGCGGGGGCTTCCCGCTACCGGACGAACGATCCTGATGAACGCCACCGGGCGATACATTCGCCCCTTATGCTTGTGGCGCGGGCAGAAATCGAAAATCTCGATCGCATTGCCCTGCGCATCGGCCTGACGCGTGACCAGGATGGGGGTGTTGCGCAGATAGGATTGCTCGACCGAAACGCAATCTTCCAGTTCGATCGCCCAAAAGCCGCGCGCTTGCGGATCGTCCCAATCCTTGTCGTCGAGCAGCGCGGAAAACACCGGGTCGCCATCGACGCGGGGCACGCAGCCCCAGACCATCCGGCCCTTCCGGTCGATCAGGGCAGACGCCTGACAATTGCCGATCGGCCAGAGATCGAGCGAACGCGCCGCTCCGGCCATGAATGGGTCGCTGGAATTTAGGATCGGTCTGCCCCTTTGCTGTCTGTTCGCACGGGACAGGCCCGATCAGTCAGACCGGGCAGCCCCCTCGGCGAGATAATGCCTGACATCGGCAACCTGTTCCAGCGAGAAGGCGGCTAATGTGTGGCGCGGCGGCCCGACAAGTATGCCCGTGCCCCCATGATCAACCGCAGCGGCAAAGCCTTCCTCGTCGGTCACATCGTCGCCGATGAAGACGGGTCTACCACCTTTCATCGGGGCTTCGCGCATCAATTGTGTGACCGCGCTCCCTTTGTCGGCTCCGCCGGGCCGCAGTTCGAACAGCATCTTGCCCCGCTGGACGGACAAGCCATGCTCTTTCGCCAAGGCATCAGCCAGATCGCCCGCCGCCTGCTGCCAATCAGGCGCGCCGCGAAAATGCAAGCCGACGCTGATCGACTTGCGCTCCACCAGCACGCCGGGCTTGTCTTCGGCGAAACTATGGAACGCCTCCTCCACCGCGTCGATGGCTGCCAGGCGTGGTGGAGCTTCGGCCGCTTCACCGGGACGGGCAAATTCAAGCCCGTGCGTGCCTGCCAGCAGGAAGTCACCAAATCCCAATTCCCGAAGCGTTTCGATCGAACGGCCGCTGACGATCGCGAGTCGCCCTTCCAGGGTCGACCGCAAGCGGTTCAACAAAGGAAGGAGATCATCGCCCAGGACAACGCCGTCCGGTGTATCCGCAATGGGCGCGAGCGTTCCGTCGAAATCGAGAAACAGTGCAGCATCGGACAGCAGCGAGATCGGAGGCGGGGGGAGTTTGATGATCAGCACCGGCGCAAAATGGCGTCTGCCCCCAAAACCGCAAGTCTTGTTTTATGCAAAATGCGGGATTTCGGTCGCCCCCTGAGGAAAGCCTCCTGCTCACGCGAAAGGCAATAATAATTGTAAAACGGGTCAAAGTCTGAAATTATCTTGATCCAGGTAAAGAATGAAATGACGTTGGAGCCTCATGATCGTCGATAAAACTGACAGAACGACAAATATCGGGGGTGATGCCGTTCAACCCAAGCTGGTACTGCATGCAGGGCCCGGTAAAACAGGAACGAGCGCCATCCAAAAGTGGCTGACAGATAACAAAGATCTTTTGAAAAATGACGGATATGATTATCCTGAACCGTCAGTGCCGGGAACATTTGCTGGCAATGCCAGTGAACTAATTCAAATTTTGCTGGCACCCCCTGATGTGTCTGATGTCGATATGGCACCGGAACTGGACAAGATATTGGCGTCCTATCGCAACGATCTGGCCCAAAGCCGTTGCAGCACGCTGATCCTGTCCAACGAACTATTCTCATCGGTCAACAGAAACAGGCTTCACCTGTTAAAAGAACGGATTGCGCCATTATTTGCGCTCGACGTCATTCTCGTCGTTCGTGAGCCTTATGGATGGCTGTGGTCTGCATGGGGGCAATGCGTCAAACGATTGGGAGAGGCTGATCCGTTCATTCCATTTCTGGAACGCGCCGTTGGTTTCTACGAACAAGCCTATGCGACAGTGCTGGATATATTCGATCCGGTAACACTCATTCCCTATAGTCGCGACGCCTTGCTGTTCGACATGGCAAAGGCAATGGGTCTTGATCCCGTTCTTTACCAGACGGAAGCGGCCTCGGTACAAACTATCAATCGGTCGATGACCGCCGATGAGCTTGAAATTCTGCGCCGCATTAACAGGATCAATGGGAATCCCAGCATCAGCCAACGAATTTCGGACTATTTGATCGAGCAATCTCCTGATGCGGTAACCGAAATGGTGATTGATCCAGGCGCTATAGCGTTGATACAAAAGTGTTGCGGGCCCGTGTTGACGCGATTGAGGAAATCCATACCGAATCTCGATATGCCACGTGCGGGCACTATATCCGATGAGAACGAGAGGCCGATTGTAATCGGACTAGATGCGATGGAATATATTGCCACGGTCATTCAATCCGATGACAGTGTGCGCCATCATTTGGTTCGATTGCATCAAATGTTGTCTTCGGAAATTCCGCAATCAAACTATGATGATCTCATACCTCCCGATTTTGACCCAGTTATTTATTTGCTTCTCAATCAAGACGTGCTTAACGCAGGTGTCGATCCAACGGAGCATTTCATATCATATGGCAAAGCCCATGGTCGCCCTTATAAGCGGCCGCGCCGCGCTAAGGCACCGTCACATCTGTCTGATAACGGGCCGGACATCATGCCGGAAGTGACCGAAAAGCCGCCAGCCTTTGGCAGGGAGCGCGTTATTTCGCTGCCGGAGCGGTGGAACGAGGTCATGCAACATTTTGCGCGACGCTGATCGTAACGCGAACAGCAATCCCCGTTTGCCAAGCGGCGCAGCCCTGCTATTCCCGCCGCGATGACCGATTTTCGTGATCCCTTCGACAGTATCAAAGACCATCCGTTCGACGCGGCGCTGTCGCAGCGTTATCTTGTTTATGCATTGTCCACGATCACGGCGCGATCTCTGCCTGATTTGCGCGACGGCTTGAAGCCGGTTCATCGTCGACTACTTTGGGCGATGCGATTGCTGAAGATGGAACCGGGCGGCGCATCGCCCGACATATTGGTGGCCAATCCGGCGCGTAATACGACCAGTTATAAGAAATGCGCCCGCGTCGTCGGCGACGTCATCGGCAAATATCACCCGCATGGCGACTCGTCGGTCTATGACGCCATGGTGCGGCTGGCGCAGGATTTTTCGCTGCGCACGCCGCTGGTCGATGGGCAGGGCAATTTCGGCAATATCGACGGCGATCATGCCGCCGCCATGCGCTATACCGAAGCGCGCCTGACCCAGGCCGCCGCCGATCTGATGGCGGGGCTGGACGAAGGCACGGTCGATTATCGCGCCACCTATAATGGCGAGGATGAAGAGCCGGAGGTTTTCCCCGGCCTGTTCCCCAATCTGCTCGCCAATGGCGCCAGCGGCATTGCGGTCGGCATGGCGACCAGCATCCCGCCGCATAATGTCAGTGAGCTGATCGATGCCGCCAATCTGCTGATCGATAACCCCGACACCGATCATGCGACATTGATGCAGGTCGTCACCGGACCGGACTTCCCGACCGGCGGCGTACTTGTCGATAATAGCGCGATGATTTCGGAAGCCTATGCGACGGGTCGTGGCGGTTTCCGCACGCGGGCGCGCTGGCATAAGGAAGAGGGCGGGCGCGGCACCTGGGTCGTGATCGTCACCGAAATTCCCTATCAGGTGCAGAAATCCAAGCTGATCGAGCAGATCGCCACGCTCATCAACGATCGCAAGCTACCGATCCTGGCCGACGTGCGCGACGAGAGCGACACCGAAATCCGCATCGTCATCGAACCGCGCGCCCGCACCGTCGATCCGCAGATGCTGATGGACAGCCTGTTCCGCCTAACCGACCTGGAAAATCGCTTCCCGCTCAATCTCAACGTGCTGGATGCCACCCATACGCCGCGCGTCATGGGGCTGAAAGCGGTGCTGGTCGAATGGCTCAAGCATCAGATCGAGGTGCTGGTCCGGCGCGCCCAGCATCGACTGGAAAAGATCGCCGCCCGGCTCGATCTGCTCGATGGCTATATCATCGCCTATCTCAACCTCGACCGGGTGATCGCCATCATCCGCACCGAGGATGAGCCGAAGCCGGTGATGATGGCCGAGTTTGCGCTTAATGACCGGCAGGCCGAAGCCATCCTCAACATGCGGCTGCGCAGCCTGCGCAAGCTGGAGGAGATGGAACTGCGGCGCGAACATGCCGAGTTGGTCAAGGAAAAGGACGAGTTGGAGAAGCTGGTCGGCGACACCGGCCTGCAGCGCAAACGCCTGAAACGCGACCTGGCGGCGTTGCGCAAGCGCTATGGGCCGGAGACGGACCTGGGTCGCCGCCGCACGCTGGTCGAGGAAGCCGCCCCGGCCCGCGAAATCCCGCTCGAAGCGATGATCGAGCGCGAGCCGATCACGGTGATCCTGTCCGAACGCGGCTGGATTCGCGCGATGAGTGGTCATCGCGATCTGGCGGCGGCCGATACGCTCAAGTTCAAGGAAGGCGACGGTCCGCATTATGCGTTCCACGCCTATACGACCGACAAGCTGCTGCTGGCGACCAGCACGGGCCGCATCTACACGCTGGGGTCCGACAAGTTGCCTGGTGGCCGCGGTTTTGGCGATCCGGTGCGCTCTCTGGTCGATATGGACAATGAGGGCACGATCGTCGCCTTCATGCCCGCCCGGACCAGCAAGGAATTGTTGCTCGCCTCTTCCGATGGGCGCGGCTTCATCGCGCCGGTCAGCGACATCATCGCGGAAACGCGCAAGGGCAAGCAGGTTGTGAATATTCGCGGAGACGCAAAACTGGCGGTGGTCCACCCCATTGCTCCGCAAGCGGACAGCGTTGCGGTCATAGGTGAGAACCGCAAATTGCTGGTCTTCGCGCTGGACGAGATGCCGAAAATGGCGCGGGGGCAGGGTGTTCAGTTGCAGCGCTATCGCGATGGTGGCCTGTCCGATGTCATCGCCTTCCGCCTGGCCGATGGATTGAGTTGGACGATGGGCGGCGAAAGTGGCCGCACACGCACCGAATCGGACATGACCCCCTGGAAAGTGGCGCGTGGCGCGGCCGGACGAATGCCGCCGACCGGGTTTCCCCGCGACAATCGCTTTTAATGTCTGATTTTTACAAAGAGGGATCGGACGTTTCCTGAAAATTTACCGGTTGCCGATATCGCGGGGTCATGGAATCCATTGCGGCGTGCAACTGGCCAGTGAAAAGGTCCAGCGAAGATCCCCTCGGCGGGGGGGATGACGCACAGGTGGATCGGATGGCAGTCGGCCGCCAGTGGCTGGCTGCTCTGCCCCAGCCGTCAGCTATCCTGTCTATGTGCGAAGAGGGGGATATTATCGTCCTTGAAGCCAATGCGGCTTTCACGGACGCCTTTCGATCGCACAGCCTGTCCCAGATCATGGAGCGGGCGAGCATTGAGTGGCGCAATCGGGTCGAGACCTTCATCGAGTCGGATCGCTCCTGCGAGAGCTTTGAGCTGCGCCGGGACGGCACGCTCGGCCCGGAATATTTCATGTGTACGATCGGCCGACTCCCGACGGAAGGCGCGCCGCTTATTCTCTTCACGGCGATCGATCGCACCAGCGATCGGACGATTGAGAAAAATCTGCGTCGCGAACTTCTATCCGATGGCCTCACCGCGCTGCCCAACCGAACCGGCTTCGGCGAGGAGATTGATGATCGGCTCAGTAATACGGTCTGGCCCGACAATGCGCAATTTGGCATTATTGCAATCGATCTCAGTCGATTCAGCCGGGTCAATGAATCGCTTGGCCCGATGGCCGGTGACGAACTGCTCATCACTGTCGCCAAGCGTCTGAAATCCAGCCTGCGCCAAGGGGATGTATTGGCGCGCATCGGCGGCAATGATTTTGCCATTTTTGCGCGTCTTAACAATGGCTTGTCTGACGCTCTGCATATCGTGCAGCGAATTCGCGAAGCGCTCAGTTCGCCGATCCGGCTCAGCGACCTCCAGATCCGGGTGGACTGCGCCATCGGGTGCGCGCTATCGATCGATCTCAAAGACGACCCGGATGATGTCGTGCGCAAGGCGCAGGCCGCCGTGAAGATCGCCAAGCGCAGCGGCAAGGTGGAAATCTACCGCAATGGCGTCCTCAAAGAAGCGCAACGGCGCTTTTCGATCGAGAGCCGGTTGCGCGAAGCCTTGGCCCATGGGGGACTGACGCTCGCCTATCAGCCGCTCATTCATCTTCAGACGGGCGAGATTACCGGCTTTGAAGCGCTGGCGCGGTGGCATGATCCCGAACTGGGGCATGTCGCGCCGGTCGAATTTATCGCCGTGGCCGAGGAAAGTGGCCTTATCACCTCGCTTGGCCGCTGGGCGGCATATGAGGCGGCGCAGGCCTTGTCGCGCTGGGACGTGCGCTATGGCCAGCCCTTGCCGGTCGGCGTCAACGTCAATCTTTCTCCCATTCAGATGGCCCGCGACGACGTGGCCTCGATGTTCGAGGAGGCGCTGCGCTATTCCGGTATCGCCGGAAGTCGGTTGACGGCGGAACTGACCGAAAGCGCGATCATCGCGGACCCGGACAAGGCGCGTAAGCTCTTATTCGCGCTCAAAGATTTGCAGATGCCGATCGCCATGGACGATTTCGGCACGGGCTTTTCCAACCTGGCCAGCCTGCACAGTCTGCCGATTGATATCCTCAAGATAGACCGGAGCTTCGTATCCTCCATGGCGGAGGATCATGACAAGGCGGTCATCGTCCGCACCATCCTGTCGCTGGCCGAATCACTTAATCTCAAGGTGACGGCCGAAGGGATCGAAACCCAGGAACTTGCCCTTGCCCTGCAACAGATGGGGTGTTGGCAGGGGCAGGGCTATTATTTCGCGCGACCGATGAGCGAGGCGGATGCGTTCGACTATTGGCGGGCGCGCTGGAACTTCGAAACCGTCTGATCCGCGATCAGTCCGACGCGCGTCGCATCGGGAAAGTCCTCTTCCACCCAGATTCTCTGCACCTCGTGCAAGGCCTTGGCGACGTCCGGGCCGGGGGGCAGACCACGCGCGATCAGCGCACCGCCGCTGATCGGCAATGTCGGCGGCGTCCATCCGTCAAGCGAACCGAGCGCCGACAAGGGCCGGTCGACATCAAGCAAGAGCCGGTCGATCGCACTTTCCGTCCCCACTCGATAGGCCAAAGCGCGCGGCGCTTCATCCGCTGGTCCCGGCGCGACTGCCTGCGCCAGCCGCTTGCGTGCCTTGTTCGATAGTTTGAGCCGGGCACCGATCTGCTCCACGGTGGCCGGGTCGGGAGGCAAGAGGGCAGCCAGTCGCCGAAGCGCCGAAGCTGACGTCCCCGAAGCCGCCTCGCGCGCCATCAGCGCCTCCACCCGGTCGATGCCTGCCATATCGACTTCGGGCAGAACCGCCCGCAATATGCTGCCATCGACCATCAGCCGCAGCGCGCGGAGAGGCGCGGCAACCGCCAGCAATTTGATCAACTCATCGGCAATCCGTTCGCGCGACAAGGCCATCAGGCTGTTGGCGGCGGCGCGGCACGCGGCATAGGCGTCGTCGTCCACGACATCGCCGCCATAGCGGGCGAGGAAACGGAAATAGCGCAGGATGCGCAGATGATCCTCGGCAATGCGCGCGTCGGCGTCGCCGATGAAACGCAACCTTCGCGCCTCCAGATCGGCAACGCCGCCGAAGAAGTCCGTGACCTCCCGGCTCAGCGGATCGGTATAGAGCGCATTGATGGTAAAATCGCGCCGGGCCGCATCTTCGCGCCAGTCGTCGGTATAGGCGATGGTCGCCCGGCGGCCATCGGTGCTGACGTCCCGCCGCAGCGTCGTAATCTCCACCGGCCAGCCGGCAATGACGGCGGTGATGGTGCCATGATCGATGCCGGTCGGCACCGCCTTGATCCCGGCCGCCTTCAGCCGATCGACCACATCATGCGGATCGAGCGTCGTCGCGATGTCCAAGTCATTGACCGGAAGCCCCAGCAACCCGTCGCGCACCGCACCGCCGACGAAGCGCGCCTGACCCTGGGCTGCGCCCAGTGCGTCGAGCAGGCCATCGAGGCCCGGCCGGTGTCGCCACTCGGCGTCAGGCAGCAGGATAGTCATGGCCGAGCCTTCGCGAGAGGTTGGCGAGGATAGCAGCCGTCACGCCCCAGATGCGACGCTCCTGCCAGATAATCTCATAATAATGCCGCATAACCCCATCAAATTCCACGACATGGCGGGTGCGGTTGGCAGGGTCCAGGGCATAAGCCAGCGGCAGTTCGAACCAGTCGGCCACTTCGCTCTCCTGCGCCCGCAAAGGGAGGTCAGGCGGCACCACCGCCAGCACCGGGACGATGTCGAAGCCGGTGAAGGTGTGATAGCGATCCGACGTGCCGATGACCTGCGGCACATGGCGCGGTAGACCGATTTCCTCCTCCGCCTCGCGCAATGCGCCCGCAATCTCGTCCGCATCCTCGGCATCGACACGGCCGCCCGGAAAGGCGATCTGCCCCGCATGTTTGCGCAAAGCTGCCGACCGCTGCGTCAGGATAAGGCCCGGCTCGCGCCGATCGGTGACCGCCACCAGCACCGCCGCCGGAGCCAGCGCGAGCGTCCCGTCGATGCGGGGATCGCGCGTATCCGACAGCATCACATCCGTTTCGCGCTGATGCCCTTCCCTGAGCGCGGCGCGCAGCCGCTCCGCCAGCGTCATGCGGTCCCATCCAGCGGAAAGAAGCGGCCATGGCTCCACAGCCCGACCCGATCGCCCGCTTCCTCCAGCGCCATGTTCATCATCTCATAATAGACGCTGCGGTTGATGAGCGCTTCCAGCCCGCCCCGCACATGGAGATAAGGGTGGGGACCATCCGCCGTTTCGCGCACGACCAGTTCATGGTCCGGCCCGGCTGCGATAATGTCGCCGGTGTTGAGGCGGAAGGCGAGCGCACGGTCCCGGCCTTCACCCTCGCTCTTCAATTCGACGGCAACGAACGGCGCATCTTCCACCAGTATGTCGAGCTTCTCGACCGGCGTGACCAGCACATAGCTGCCGTCCGGCTCCCGGCGCAAAATCGTCGAAAACAGCCGCACCATCGCTTCCCGCCCGATCGGCGACCCCTGATGAAACCAGGTGCCGTCCCGCGCGATCCGCATTTCGCTGTCGCCACAATGGGCGGGGTTCCATTGCTCCACCGGCGGCAGGCGCTTTTCATCGGCCAGCCGGGCAATATCGGCGAGGGACAGGGTGGCGAGGTCGGGGAGGGGCTCCATGGGCATGAGATCGAGATAGGCACGGCCTCGCCCGAAGGCAAAGGGGTAATCAGGCCGCGACCGCGATTCTGGGGCCGAGCATCCCGATACCGCCCACGGCACGACCATCGACCGACAAAGCCAGCAGGCGGCGCGGCTCGAACGGGCCGGGTGCGTCCCAGCCGCCGGTGCCTTGCGCGTCGAAGCCCCAGAAGCGGCCATAATATTCCGGGTCACCGATCATCATCAGCGGCTCACTGCGCCGCGCGCGGGCGGCATCGACCACGGCGTCCATCATCGCGCGGCCATGGCCCCCCTTCTGATGGGCCGGCTCGACCGCGACCGGGCCAATCATGATGAGCGGCATCTGCGTGCCATCCGCCTGCGTCAGCGCGACGGGCCAGCTTTGCAGCGATCCGATCAGCGCCCCGTCAGCGTCCAGCGTGGCAACGGACAAGTCGGGCAGCCAGGGCATCCCATCCCTGATACGGTAGGCGGTGCGGCCGTGGCGATCCGGCCCGAAGGCGGCGTCCAGCAGCGCCTCGATCGCCATGACAGGCTGACTATTCAAGGGAACAATCTGAGACACGTCTTGCCGATCCGCCATCAATGGCGCATGGACCGCGCCGGAAGCGGCGGGCTTTAGCGCTCGCGTCGCAAAATGAAAGACTAAAGAGGCCCGTCGCAACAGCAGCAACGGGCTGCATATGGCGGACCATGCAGACTGGATTTGACGATTTTCTGACGTTGGAGGTCAATGATCTCCATGTCGACATACTGACCGGCATCTATTCGGAGGAGACGCATCTCCCCCAGCCGTTGCGCATTTCCATCCGCGCGCGGCTGAAGATCGCCGATCATTATGCGCCCGATACGCCGCTAAGCCAGTCCAAAAATTACATGGACCTCAAACATGCCGCGTCCACCGCGCTGCCCGAAGGCGTGCATTTCACGCTGATCGAGGCGGTGGCCGACCATATCATCGACACCATATTCATGCAGGATGCGATGGTCAGCCATGTCGAGGTGAAGATCGTCAAGCTCGCCCTGTCCGAGCGTGGCGAGGAAATCGGCATCACGCTCGGACGCGGGCGGAAGTAATCACGCCTTCTTGATTAGCCCGATCTCGATCAACCGCTCGGTCAGATAATCATGCGCGGTGATCGGCGGATCACGGCGCGGATTCTCGGCGCTGACGCATTGCGGCAGTGCGTCGATCAGGAAATCGGGGCGCAGATGCAGGAAGAAGGGCATCGAATAGCGCGAATGGCCGCGCCGCTCCGGCGGCGGATTGACGACGCGATGGCTGGTCGAAGGCAGCAGATGATTGGTCAGCCGTTGCAGCATGTCGCCGACATTGATCGCCAGCGCGCCGGGCGGCGGCACCACCGGCAACCAGTTGCCATTGCGATCCTTCAACTCCAGCCCGCCTTCCTCTGCACCCAATAGCAGGGTGATGAGGTTGATATCCTCATGCGCGCCCGCGCGAATGCCCGGAGCCTGCGGCGATACGGGGGGATAATGGAGCAGGCGCAGGATCGAATTGCCCTTGTCGATCGGCCCGTCGAACCAGCGTTCGGGCAAGTCCAGATACAGCGCGATCGCCGACAGCAATTCGGCGCCTACCCGATCGAACTCGCGATAGAGAGGGGCGAACACCGCCTGAAATTCCGGCATGTCGTCCGGCCAGACATTGGGCGGCATGGTTTGCGCGAGCGGATCGCCTGCGGGCAGATCACGGCCGACATGCCAGAATTCCTTGAGGTCATTCTCGCGCGCGCCCTTGGCGATTTCCGTGCCGAAGGCAGTATAGCCGCGCTGCCCGCCATTATTCTTGGCGTCATAAAGGCGCTTGACCGCTTCTGGCAGGGCGAAGAATTCCCGCGCCATCGCCCATCCCGCGTCGATCAACTGCTGGTCCATCCCATGATCGCGCACCATCGCGAAACCGAACTGCTGGAAGGACCGGCCGAACGCCTGGGCAAAATCGGCTTTGTCCAATTCTGCCATGGACAGGACCGGGACTTGGTCGATCATCGTCTGCGACACGTCATTATCTCCAAAAAATCCTGAGCGCGCGCCCCTTCATGGTGGCGCGGCAACATATGACGCCATCCTTGATCGGCCAGCGACGCTGATGCAAGGAGGCAGAATGAACTATTGGCTGATGAAATCGGAACCCGACGTCTTTTCCTATGACGACCTGGTCGCCAAGGGAAAGGCGGAATGGGACGGCGTGCGCAATCATGCGGCGCAGGGGCATATGAAGGCGATGCGCAAGGGTGACCTCGCCTTCTTCTATCACAGCAATATCGGGGTGGAAGCGGTCGGCATCATGACGATCGTCGAAGAAGCCGCGCCCGACAGCACCGACGATAGCGGCAAATGGATCGCGGTGCATGTCGCGCCGCATCAAAAGCTGGATCGCCCGGTGACGCTCAAGGCCATGAAAGCCGATCCAGCATTGGCTGACATGGTGATGTTACGCCAATCCCGCCTGTCGGTGTCGCCGCTCACCCAGCAGCAGTTCGAACATATTGTCGCAATGTCAAAGGATTAAGCGCTAACATCTGTTCAGGTTGCGTTCCGCGCAACCGCACAGGCGTCTTTTGCGATTGTCGCCATGCCGCGCTGCAACATAGAAGCGCCTCAACAGAACAAGAATATACAGAGGTGTTTGATCGGCATTCACAAGGAGAAAACCCATGCGAATGCTGTCCAAGTTTGTTGCCGTCAGCGCCCTGAGCGCTTTTGTTGCCATCGCTGCCCCTGCCCAGGCTGAAGAAGCCGGTAAGCAGCGCTTCACGCACGAAGGTTATACCTATGTGTATGAAGTGAAGGATACGAAAACCGGCAAGTTGATTTCCGGTCGTCGTTTTCCCGATGCCGTAGCCTTCAATCTGTCCGTCAAGAACGGTAAGGTTTCGGGTGTGTCGGGCGGCCAGAATGTCGCTTTCAAGGTTGACGAAGCGCGCGGCGCCGCGTCGAACTGATCTTTCGATCCGTCGAATAAAAAGGGCGGCGTCCGACGGGACGCCGCCCTTTTTGTGTCAGCGGCAGGTCCGCTTGCTGTCGATTTCCTTGCCGAGCAGCGCGCCGCCAGCGGCACCTAGCAATGTGCCTGTCGTGCGTTCGCCGCGTGTGTCGATGGCACGGCCCACCAAGGCACCACCGACGCCGCCTACGATCAGGCCGGTCGTGCCGTTGGATTTACGGCAATAGGTCCGGCCGTCGCGACCGCGCCATTCCTTGTAGCGATGATTCTTGCGCGCTTCTGCGCCTTCGATCGGGATCGCCATCGACATCGGGATGGCCATCGAGACGGCCGCCAGGGCCATTATTGCTTTACGCATGAAATTCTCCTCCATTTGCGTGACTTGATGCTTCAACCCCTCCATATTGATCGAGGTTGCATTAACGTTCGACAACGACATAAGCGATTGTATTAAAATCCATAAAAGTTGAGGTGAGCTGATGCGCGCGGACGACGAACAGGATGGGCGGGCATTGATTGCCGCGCTTGATCTCACGCCCCATCCCGAAGGTGGCTGGTATCGCGAAACATGGCGCGCTGCCGCGAAAGCAGGTGAACGGGCGGCGGGAACAGCGATCCTGTTCCTGTTGGAGGCCCAGCAATCCTCGCATTGGCACAAGGTGGACGCAGACGAGCTTTGGTTCTGGCACGCTGGAGCGCCCTTATCGCTCTCCGTCGCGGCAGAAGGCGAACCAGCGCAGACGATTCCCCTCGGCCCAGACATCATGACGGGGCAGAGGCCGCAGGGCAGGGTGCCCGCGCATCACTGGCAGGCGGCAGCACCCCAAGGCGGCTGGACGCTGGTCAGCTGCACGGTGACTCCGGCCTTCGATTTCGACGGTTTCACGCTGGCCCCGCCAAGCTGGGCACCGCCGCCATAGGGGCGCGGAAAGCTTATCCACAGTTATCCACAGATTTGCGTGGCGCACCGTCATGATTCTGTCCGATTTCATTTGGAACGACTCGGAAGAGGTGAGACCATCTCTCTATCGGAGCATGTGGAAACGGAGCGATCCATTTCAAAAACCTTGATTAATCAAGGCTTTACATATGTGACCGATGGTTCGGCGATAGGCCAAACCCGCAAGGGCGTAGCCAATAGCCGGATCGGTCGTCAGGGCCGCTGCCGGGTACGCGCGAAAGTGAACGTCGGGCATCGGGACAGGTACGACCAGCGACGGGAAAGCAGCCCTTGGCTCACCCCGAAGCACCCGATGCGGCAGTCTTTCTTTGGGAAGGCGGTCGGATCGCAAACGCCGGGCCGATGATCGCATCCTGCCAGGGACGCGGATCGCTTGACCCGACGGACGTGGGGATCGGCAGCAATGCCGGTCCCCATTTTTGTTCGGGGTCTGATCGGGCGTAAAATGGTGCCGGATGCAGGATTTGAACCCGCGACCTTCGGTTTACAAAACCGCTGCACTACCCCTGTGCTAATCCGGCGCGCCCATCGGGCCGAACGCCCTTACTATCAGATGACGCCGAACGTCCAGCCCTCTGTTGCAGCGATATGTGGCGTCAGGGGCGCGGGCGACCAGAGCGACGGCTCCATGGCCGCCCGTCGCATCCAGGCGGCCGTGACGATGGCATCCGCGCCATGGTCATCTGGCAGCGATTCGGCATAGGGCGCAGACCCCAGCACCGCCAACGCCGCGTTGATCGCGTCCAGATCGCGCATCTTGCTCCGCCCCTTGGGCCGCCCCGCCGCGCGGGCGGCAATGCTGGTGTAGATTTCGACGATCAGCGAACCGGTGGCGGGCAGGGGATCGAACGGCCATATCGGCACATGCGGGTGCAGATGGTGCAGCAGCCGCATACCCGCAAAACTGGCCTTGGCGACCTGCGCCGCGCCGATCGCGTCATAGACGGTGGACGGCTTGCCGCCGCCGCCCGCATTATAATGGGCTTCGCAGGCGCGGTTGTGCATATAATCCGCCTTCGTCCCGTCCGCCTTGCCGAAATAGAAATGGCGGCGATGGGCGACCTCCAACAGGCTCGCGGCACCCAGATCCACGTCATCGCAAACCGATTCGACATAAGCCCAGAAGGACGGCGCATCCTGCGGCACCGGATCGCCGGGCAGATAGCCGCCGCGCGCGACATAGGGTGGCGCGAAGCTGAAATCGAAGCCGAACAGCGTCGGCGCGCGCGCACACGACTCGATCAGCCACTCCGCCACTGCTTGGCGTGACCAGATACGCCCGGCGGGTTCCACCAGACGCGGCGCGGCATCGCCCGCATCACAAACCGCCACCGCAATGCCCTTGTGCCGCACCCCCTTCGCGCCCGACCAGTCGATGGCAACGAAGCGCTCGAAGCGCGGCGTCATCCCTCTTGCCGCTCGGCGCGCAGCCGGTTCCAGTGCGCGATCCGCTCGGCAATCCGCGCCTCGAAACCGCGATCGGTTGGGGCGTAGAAGGTCTGTGGGGTCATTTCTTCCGGCCAGTAATTCGCGCCGGAAAAGCCCTCCGCCGTATCATGGTCATATTGATAGCCCTTGCCATAGCCGACCTGTTTCATCAGCTTGGTAGGCGCGTTGACGATGTTCATCGGCGGCATCAGCGATCCGGTGTCGCGCGCCGATTTGAACGACGCCTTCATCGCGGCATAGGTGGCATTGGATTTGGGCGCGGTCGCGCAATAGAGGCAGGCCTGCACGATCGCCAATTCGCCTTCGGGACTGCCCAGAAATTCATAGGCGTCCTTGGCGGCCAGGCACTGGACCACCGCCTGCGGGTCGGCGAGGCCGATATCCTCGGTCGCAAAGCGCACCAGGCGGCGCAGCACATAGAGCGGCTGTTCGCCCGCCGTCAGCATCCGCGCCATATAATAGAGCGCGGCCTGCGGGTCCGACCCGCGCAGCGACTTATGCAGGGCGGATATGAGATTATAATGCCCCTCCCGATCCTTGTCATAGACCGCCATACGGCGGTGGAGCAGCGCGGAAAGCCCCGCCGGATCGAGCGCTTCGGGCAGATCGATCGCATAGAGCGTCTCGACCTGGTTGAGCAGGAAGCGCCCGTCGCCATCGGCGCTGGCGAGCAGCGCGTCGCGCGCGGCGGCGGTGAGCGGCAAGGGCCGCTGCGTCAAAGCCTCCGCCCGATCGAGCAATTGTTCGAGCGCAACGGCATCCAACCGCCGCAGGATCAAAACCTGCGCCCGCGACAGAAGGGCCGCGTTCAGTTCGAAACTGGGATTTTCCGTCGTCGCGCCGACCAGCGTCACCGTGCCATCCTCGACAAAAGGCAGGAAGCTATCCTGTTGAGCGCGATTGAACCGGTGGATCTCGTCCACGAACAGCAAAGTCTTGGCACCCTGCCGCGCATGATCCTTGGCGGCGGCAAAGACCTTCTTGAGGTCCGCCACGCCTGAAAATACCGCCGAAATCGGCTCGAACCGCATGGCCACGGCATCGGCCAGCAGGCGCGCGATCGTCGTTTTGCCCGTGCCCGGCGGTCCCCACAGGATGATCGAGGACAGTCGCCCAGCTGCCACCATCCGCCCGATCGCGCCGTCCGCCGCCGTCAGATGCTCTTGCCCGACCACTTCCGCCAATGTGCGCGGCCGCAACTGGTCGGCCAGGGGCGCACTATCACGCGCAGCATCGTCGGAAGCGAACAGGTCAGCCATGGACGGCTATATAGGGAGGGCAGGGCGCTCAGGGAACGGGGCTGGATCGCAGCACCATGCCCTGCGCCCGCTGGCGGATCACGCGCAGATAGGTGTCGACCAGCGCTTGGTTGACCTGATCCCAGCCATTGCGCTCCGCGCGCATCCGCGCGGCTTCACCGGCGCGGGCGCGCGCGGCACCATCGTCGCAATAATGTTGCAAGGCATCGGCAAAATCCCCGATCGCACCAGGGCGGATCAGCCGCCCCGTAACGCCTTCCGTCACCAGGCTTTCACTACCCGTCGCCCGCGCCGCGACGGTGGGCAAGCCACAGGCCATCGCCTCCAGCGTCACATTGCCAAAGGTTTCAGTGACGGAGGGGTTGAACAACATGTCCATGCTCGCAACCGCGCGCCCCAGATCCGGTCCGCCCTGAAAGCCGGTAAAGACGGCGTTCGGCAGCCGGTTCTGGAACCATTCGCGCGCCGGGCCTTCGCCCACGATCAACACCTGATGCCGCACCTGTCGCGCCGCCAACTGGTCGATCGCGTCGGAAAAGACGTCCAGCCCCTTTTCCATCACCAGCCGCCCGATAAAGCCGATCACCGGCGCGTCATCTTCTATGCCGACCGATTGCCGCCATTCCAGGCTGCGACGGCCGGGATTGAAGATGTCGCGATCAATGCCCCGCGTCCAGATGCCGACATCATAGCTCATCCGCTGTTCGCGCAACAATTGCGCCATCGAATCGGACGGCGCGACGATCGCATCGCAGCGGCGATAGAAACGCCGCAGCATCGATTCGATCAACGGCTCCAAAAAGGCGAGGCCATAATAGCGCGGATAGGTTTCAAACCGGGTATGCACCGATGCGACCGCCGGCAGGCCATGATCCCGCGCCCAGCTAAGCGCCCGATGGTTGAGCGGATCGGGGCTGGAAAGATGGATAAGATTGGGCTGGAACGCCTTGAGATCGCGGCGAACCTGCGCGGACATGCGGTGGGGTACGCGATATTCCTTGCGCCCCGGTACTGGAAAGGAAGGGGTGCTGACCAGGTCGCCCGCAGGCTCGAACGCAGGCGTGTCGGTGGTCGGCGAATAGACCCGCACTGCCGCGCCCTGCCGCAACAGATAGCCCACGAAACGGTTGAGCGCCTGGTTCGCACCATCGCGGACATAATTATAATTGCCGCTGAACAGGGCAACGCGAAGGCCGGAAACATCCATCGCGCCCCCTTAGCGCAAGAGAATGTAAAACCCAAGGGAACCGCTTAAGCCCTTGGGAATTTTGACCTTCGCTTGTCATGTAAACCGGCTGGCGCAGCATGCGCCCGACAGGAAGAGGATGCCCTGATGACCGAGACATTTCGCAAGGGAAAGCGGGTCAAGTGGAACTGGGGGCAGGGCGTCGGCCGGGGTCACATTACCGAGCGGTTCGACCGCCATGTCGAACGCACGATCGAAGGATCGCTGATCCGCCGCAATGGATCGCCCAACGATCCTGCCTTCCTTATCCATTCCGACAATGGCGGCGAAGTCCTCAAGCTGCGCTCGGAAATCAGCCCGGCCTGACACCACCTTTCGCGGATCGGCCCTCGTCAGCCGGGCGCTGCCATGGCATCATCCTGCCATGGATACGCCCTTCATGACAGTCGATGCCCTGCTCGTCGGCAAACCGGCCCCCTTTCGCGGGTCTGACTATAGCGCTATTGCCAAGACAGCCGTGACCGGCCCGGTGCGGATCGGCTGGGGCGGCCTGGAGGGCGATCAGGTCGCCGACCCCATCCATCATGGCGGCTGGGACAAGGCGATCCATCTCTACCCGCAGGACCATTATGCCTGGTGGCGCGACCGCAAGCCCGGCCATCCGCTGCTGGACGCGCCCGGCGCCTTTGGCGAGAATATCGCCGCGCGCGGCATGACCGAAGAGACGATCTGCTTAGGGGATCGCTTCACTTTGGGCAGCGCGATTGTGGAGGTCAGCCATGGTCGCCAACCCTGCTGGAAGCTCGACCATCGTTTCGGTGCGCGCGACATCATGGCCACCATCGTCAAGACCGGCTGTTGCGGCCTATATTTCCGCGTGATCCGCGAGGGCGAGGCGCAGGCAGGCGAGCGGATGGCCTTGCTCGACCGCCCCTTGCCGGACTGGCCCATCGCAAGGGTGTTTCGCCTGCTCATCGGCGGCGGACACAAGGCAGACCGCGACGCGGTGGCGCAACTGGCCGACATGCCCGTGCTGGCGGAAGCATGGCGGGACCGGGCGTGGCACTTGGCGGCGTAACGCGAATGTCATTGGCTTGGAGATAGACGGTCGCTCGCCCCACTTTGCCTTTAGACTATGCAGTGCCATCGCTTGGAAGCGGCCATTCTTCCCATCGTCACCCCAGCGAAGGCTGGGGTCTCAGGCGTCAGAGGATGACGTCTGTCATATCACGCCAATCTGGATTGCCTTCTTCCACAAGCCGGATTTTCCATTCGCGCTTCCAGGCTTTGAGAGCCTTCTCGCGAGCAATGGCGAGCGTGATGTCATCATGTGGCTCGACCAGAACAAGCCGGGTCAGCCCGTATCTCTTGCAAAAGGCGGAGCCGGTGCCGTTTCGATGCTGTTCGGCGCGCGCAGCGATGTCGGCTGTGACGCCGATATAGAGAACGCCCCTCGGTTTGTTGGTCATGATATATGTGTAGCCGCCTCGCGCCATGTCCTACCCTAGCGCGTCGCCGCCTGAGACCCCAGCCTTCGCTGGGGTGACGGTGGATTTTAAGTCCGTTCTACGGCATTGGCGCCTGCTAATCTGATCCTCCTCCACCCACCCCTTATCGTCACCCCAGCGAAAGCTGGGGTCTCAGGAGATGGCGCGAAGGCGTTGCGGCAAGTGCCAAGCCCGACTGTTCCACGCCTCCGCCTGAGATGCCAGCCTGCGCTGGCATGACGGCTAGGATATGTACCCGCTTTTGCAGGCGTATGGGCGGCGACTGAAATTCCACTCCCCACCCATTCTCGTCCCAGCAATTTCCGCTATAGTCATGCCATGAAAGCCGACATCCAGACCATCGTCATCCTCACCGGCGCGGGCATTTCCGCCGAGAGCGGCCTCGCCACCTTTCGCGGGCCGGATGGCATGTGGGAAGGACATCGCGTCGAGGATGTCTGCACCCCGGAGGCACTGGCGCGCAATCCCGTGTTGGTCCATCGCTTCTATGACGAGCGCCGCGCAACCCTGGCAACGGTTTCCCCCAATCCGGCGCATGACGCGCTGGCCGCGCTGGATGCGGCCTGGCCCGGCGAATTGCTGATCGTGACGCAGAATGTCGATGATCTGCACGAGCGCGCCGGGGCGAAACGGCTGATCCACATGCATGGCGAATTGCAATCGGCGCTCTGTGCGGCCTGCGGCAAAGCGGTGCCGTGGACGCAAGCCTTGCCGCCGGGGACGGTCTGCGCCGCATGCGGGCAGCCCCGCTTGCGCCCTGACATCGTCTTTTTCGGCGAAATGCCCTATCAGATGGATGTGATAGACGAAGCCTTGCGCCGCGCCGGCCTGTTCGTGTCGATCGGCACATCGGGCGCGGTCTATCCCGCCGCGGGTTTTGTCCAGACCGCGCGCCATGCCGGTGCCCGGACATTGGAACTCAATCTCGATCCTTCGGCGGGCAGCGACTATTTCGACGAAACACGGCTGGGACCAGCCAGCCTATTGGTGCCCCATCTCGTCCGCGACCTGCTGGAATAGCGAAAACCGCGCAAAAGGCGGTTACAACGCCGCGTTGGCAAGGGCCTGCTCTGGCTCCTTATCGCGATAGAGCAGCATGACCGATCCGTCTTCGCCCTGCACCGCGCGCACCGGATAATGGAGTTGCAGCGTGGCGAGAAATTTGCGGCTGTCGCCAATGTGGAAGCGACCGTCGATCCGCAAGGCGGATACGCGGGTGTCCCCGATCAATATGGGCGCCTTGCGATAGCGGTTGAACTCTCCGGTCGCCTGCTCGATGGTTTCGCCGTCCAGCAACAGCATCTGATCGCGCCAGGCGACCCGCTGGCTGACAATCTTGTCGCCCAAGCTCGTGAGCGCGATGCTTCTTGGCTGGATCACCGCGCCATTGCCCGCGCTGACCCGCCGCTCGGAATCATGCCCGCAATGAACCGCGACCGTGCCCTTGGTGACGGTAAGTTCAACCAGCGCCGGACGCATCCGTACGTTGAAGGTGGTTCCCACCGCGCGGATCAGCGCTGATCGCACCTCGACGTCAAAAGGGCGCTCGCTGTCGGGGGCTACGTCGAACGCCGCTTCGCCCTTGACGATGCGAACCTTGCGGCCATGGTCGGTGAAGCGAACTTCGGCCTCACTGTCGCTGTTAAGATGGAGGATGGAGCCGTCTTCGAGCGTCACATCGCGAATTTCGCCCAGGCCCGTTTCATAATGATCCACCCCGCTGAATGTCCGCACGGTGACGATCGCGGCGACGATGAACAGCAGAACCGCGACGGCGGCGGCGATCATGATGTTGCGCGACAGGCGGCGCTGATGCTCTTCGCTGACGATCTCCGGCAGCGAGGGGAGGGTGACGTCGGCCGCAGCGCTCTTGAGCCGTTCTGCGGCCTCCCAGGCGGCTTCGGCTCTGGCAAAGGCGACCGCGTGGCGGGGGTCGGCTTCGACCCAGTCGCAAATATCCGCTTCTTCCTGCGGTGTCGGATCACTATTGAGCTTAGCCAGCAGGCGCGCGGCTTCCGCTTCTGTCGCGTCCCTGGGACCGCTGCTTGAAGTTGGCCCCGAAGCCTGCACGCTCGAAATCCGTTTCCTCACGTTCCGCCCAGGCCCGCATAACTATTGCGATTGCTTTGGCTAGATGTTTTTCAACAGTTGAGACGGATAGAGACATGTCCTCCGCTATTTCAATCATGGATTTTTCATGGATGCGGCGGAGAATGAAGACACGGCGACATTGGGTTGGCAGCGATTCGACGATGGTTTCGACCTGCCTCAGCGCTTCACGAGCATGAAGCTGGGCTTCTATGCTGTTGTCGCCGCCCAGCAATTCCAGGTCCGCGATGGTTTCAAAGCTGACGATCTTGTTGCGTCGCGCCGTGTCGATGACGAGGTTGCGAGCGATGGTGAACAGATAGGCGCGGCCTGTCGTCACATTTTCCCAATTTTCGGTGGCATAGGCTCTGGCCATGACTTCCGCGCACATGTCATCCAACTCGTGGGTGGATGGAAGGATGCGGCGAAGGCGGCCGCGTAGCGCGGCCTCCTGCGGCAATATCACGGTTTTAAACCAGTCCAGCTTGGCGCGAACCTTATGCACGTCGACCCCCTTTTTTTGTCAGCCGCGCCTCTCCCGATGTCTTTTTTTATCCCGCATTCTTTTATCTTTCACAATTCAATCATGCTTGCAGGGGGCTGTCCAGCGGCGCGGCGACGATATTTTTGCGATCGACCAAAAAGTTCCATCTTTGAGTAAGAAAATTGTGGATATGTGGTTTTTACCGCACGGTTCGTTACTCAGTCCGGCGGGAATTCTGCTGGAGCGCGGTCCGGCTGGTCGTAATCCGGGCCGACAGGCACGATTTCGTCCGGCTCGGTCATCGGCAATTCGACCGGAGTCGCGGGCGGGGGCATCTCATCGGGCGACTGGGGTTCGATGATGTCCGGTGGGGGCAGGCCGTCGGGATTGGGATCGGGCTGGGTAGCCATGACTGCGGCACTCCTATATAGGTTGGTGGGTAGGCTACGCATGGCGCGCCGACGTGGTTCCCCGGTTCGTTCCACTATCCCTTGCCTCTTCTCACGCTTTTCTCTATGCCGCGCCGACCGGCGACCGATGCGGGCGTGGCGAAATTGGTAGACGCGCCAGATTTAGGTTCTGGTATCGCAAGATGTGGGGGTTCGAGTCCCTTCGCCCGCACCAGTGCGCCAGGCCCCGGCCCATCGCAGGCGCCACCGAAATTCAGCTGAAGAAAGCGTTTGAGAGAAGAGATGCAGACTGTCGAGACGTTGAACGAGGGCCTTAAGCGCGCCTACACCGTAACCATCACGTCGAAGGATATCGACGCGCGAGTGGAAAAGGAAGTGAAGGCTATGGCCCCGCAGGTGCGGATGCCTGGCTTCCGTCCCGGCAAGGTGCCTGCCAACCTGGTCAAGAAGATGCACGGCGAGGCTTTGCAGCGCGACGCGCTCAACAACAGCATCCAGGAAAGCATCCAAAAGCTGATCGCCGACCAGAAGCTGCGCCCCGCGATGCAGCCTTCGGTCGAACTGGACGAGGGTTTCGAGTTCGGCAAGGATGCCGAGATCAAGGTTGCGCTGGAAGTGCTGCCTGAAATCGCCGCGCCCAGCGTCGATGGCCTCAAGCTTGAGCGCCTGATCGTTCCCGTGAGCGACGAGCAGGTCGCGGAATCGGCCGGTCGCATCGCCACGCAGCAGGGTGCGCTGGAAGAACATGCCGACGATCATGTCGCGCAGGATGGCGATACGCTGGTCATTGATTTCGTCGGCAAGGTCGATGGCGAAGTCTTTGAAGGCGGCTCGGCCGAAGATATCCGCCTCAAGATCGGCGCTGGCCAGTTCATTCCCGGTTTCGAGGAACAGTTGACCGGCGTGAAGAAGGGTGAAGAAAAGACCATCGAGGTCACTTTCCCCGAAGATTATGGCGCGGAGCATCTGGCCGGCAAGGCGGCGACCTTCGACGTCACCGTCAAGTCGATCCTGGATGGCAACAAGCCCAAGCTGGACGATGATTTTGCCAAGTCGCTGGGCCTGGAAGGTCTGGAGCAACTGAACGACCTGCTCAAGGGGCAGATCGAGCAGGAGCATAACGGCCTGACCCGCACCCACATGAAGCGCAAGCTGCTTGATCAGCTCGCCGCCTCGCACGACTTCGACGTTCCGCCGAGCATGGTGGAAGCCGAGTTCGAGCAGATCTGGGCGCAGCTTCAGCATGAAGCCGGTCATGAAGAAGACCCGGCCGCTGCGCTCGCCGAAATGGAAGCCGAGAAGGAAGACTATCGCGCCATCGCCGTGCGTCGCGTCCGCCTTGGCCTCTTGCTCTCGGAAATCGGCCAGGCCAATGGCGTGACCGTCTTGGAACATGAAATGCGGCGTCTTATCGAGCAGGCGGCGCAGCAGTACAGCCCGCAGGATCGCGAGCGGTTCGTGCAATATGTCCGCCAGGATGCGATGGCCGCCGCCCAGCTGCGCGCCCCGCTCTATGAGGACAAGGTCGTCGACTATCTGTTCGACAAGGCCGAAGTCACCGAACGCACCGTGACCAAGGAAGAGCTGGAAGCGGCGATCGAAGCCGAGGACGGCGACCTCAAGCCGCACGTCCATGGCCCCGATTGCGGTCATGACCATGACGAAAAGCCTAAGGCCAAGAAGGCCGCGCCCAAGAAGAAGGCCGAGGCGGAAGACGCCCCGGTAGCCGACGAAGCGCCTGCCGCTGAAGAAGCCGCGCCCAAGAAGGCCGCGCCGAAAAAGGCTGCCGCCAAGAAGGACGTCGCCGAGGATGCGGTTGCAACCGAGGAGGCACCCGCCGCCGAGGCCGCACCCAAGAAGAAGGCGCCTGCCAAAAAGGCCGCTGCCAAGGCTGAATAAGGTCCTTGCCCGATGAAAAGAGCGCCCGGCTTCCTCGTGAAGCACGGGCGCTTTTCATGTCTGGCCCGCTATGGCAGAGGAAATATTAACCCTGCCGGTCCATGTCTTGGCGCGCGGACGACCAGAGGATAGGCTGACGATGAAGGAATTTCCGCCCGTGGATATGGCTCTCGCCAGCGATACTGCCGCCGGATCGCCGCGCATCGCGGTCATCCTGCCCTGCTATAATGAGGCCGGGGCCATCGTGCAGACCGTTGCCGACTTCCGCCGCGCGCTTCCGCAGGCCATCATCTACGTCTTCGACAATAATAGCAGCGACGGCAGCCGCGATCTCGCTGCCGAAGCAGGCGCCATCGTCCGCCGCGTGTCGCAACAGGGCAAGGGCCATGTCGTGCGCCGCATGTTCGCCGACGTCGATGCCGACATCTACATCATGGCCGATGGCGACGCGACCTACGAAGCCGCCGCTGCCCCGGCGATGGTGGCCGCCATGCTCGCCGACAATCTCGACATGGTCGTCGGCTGTCGCAAGAGCGAGGCGGAAGAAGCCTATCGCCCTGGCCATCGCCTCGGCAACTGGGCGCTGACCGGGTTACTCAAGCAACTGTTCGGCCGCAGCTTCACCGACATATTGTCAGGCTATCGCGTCTTTTCGCGCCGCTTCGTCAAAAGCTTCCCGGTGCTATCCGCCGGATTCGAGATCGAAACCGAGATCAGCGTCCACGCGCTCGAACTCGCCATGCCGGTGTCCGAAGTCATCACCGCCTATGGCGCGCGACCCGAAGGCTCGGTCAGCAAGCTCAGCACCTATCGCGATGGCTTCCGCATCCTGCGCACCATCATCACCCTCTATCGCATCGAGCGGCCGGTGCTGTTCTTCGGCATCATCGCCGCTTTCCTGGCGCTGCTGGCGCTCGGCCTCGCCGCGCCCCTGATCGTCACCTATATGGAAACGGGCCTCGTACCACGCTTTCCGACCGCCATTTTGGTGACCGGGCTGGTGATCCTCTCTACCCTCTCGGCCATGTGCGGCCTGATCCTCGATACCGTCGTGCGGGGCCGCCGCGAGGTGCGTCGTCTGGCCTATCTTGCCCACCGCGCGCCGTCCGATTACGCCGCGCGCGACTAGCCCGATCCCGCTGCACCTGTTCCCCCTTGAACCTGCCGCCTTTTGTGACGATGTAGGGCCGGGCAGAAGCAGATGACTGAAAGAGCATAATGACCGATATCATGACCAACCCCATGGCCGCGCTGGTCCCCATCGTTATCGAACAGTCGAACCGTGGCGAGCGCAGCTTCGACATTTTCTCGCGCCTGTTGCGCGAACGGATCATCTTCGTGACGGGCCAGGTCGAAGATCATATGGCCTCGCTGATCGTAGCCCAGTTGCTGTTCCTCGAATCGGAAAATCCGAAGAAGGACATCTGGATGTATATCAACTCGCCTGGCGGCGTGGTGACGTCCGGCATGGCGATCCACGACACGATGAAATATATCCGGCCTCAGGTCGGCACCGTCTGCATCGGCCAGGCCGCCTCGATGGGCAGCTTCCTGCTGGCTGCGGGCGAACCGGGCAAGCGGATTGCGCTGTCGAACGCGCGCATCATGGTGCATCAGCCGTCCGGCGGCGCGCAGGGCATGGCCAGCGATATCGAGATCCAGGCCAAGGAAATCCTGCGTATCCGCCGTCGCCTGAACGATCTTTATGCCAAATATACCGGCCGTCCGCTGGCGGAAGTCGAAAAGGCGATGGATCGCGACACCTTCCTCGAAGCGGACGAGGCGAAGGCCTTCGGTCTCGTCGATGAAGTGTTCGATCAGCGGCCTTCCCTGGCCGATCCGTCGGATAGTTGATGGCTGACTTTGCCGCGGCGCGCCACTTCTCCCCTTGTGGAACCGGCGCGCCACGGTCTAGGATGGCCTTTGGACCAGAATATCCCTCGCCGATGCGATCAGGTAGGTCGTCAAAGCGGCAGGGAAGAAAGAATGGCGAATGACTAAGCTTACCGGCTCCGATTCAAAAAGCACGCTTTACTGCTCCTTCTGCGGCAAATCGCAGCATGAGGTGCGGAAGCTGATCGCGGGGCCGACCGTGTTCATCTGCGACGAATGCGTGGAACTGTGCAACGACATCATTCGCGAGGAGACCAAGGGCGGTCTCGTCGGGCGGAAGGATGGCGGTGTGCCGACCCCGCAGGAAATCTGCGATGTGCTGGACGATTATGTGATTGGCCAGAACCGGGCGAAGCGCGTTCTCTCCGTCGCGGTCCATAACCATTATAAGCGCCTCAATCATGGCAGCAAGCCGGGCGAGGTTGAGCTGGCCAAGTCCAACATCCTGCTCGTCGGCCCCACCGGCTGCGGCAAGACCTTGCTCGCGCAGACGCTGGCCAAGACGTTCGACGTGCCCTTCACCATGGCGGATGCCACGACGCTGACCGAAGCGGGCTATGTCGGCGAGGATGTCGAGAATATCATCCTCAAGCTGCTCCAGGCGTCCGACTATAATGTCGAAAAGGCGCAGCGCGGCATCGTCTATATCGACGAAATCGACAAGATCAGCCGCAAGGCCGAAAACCCGTCCATCACCCGCGACGTATCGGGGGAGGGCGTGCAGCAGGCGCTGCTCAAGCTGATGGAAGGCACCACCGCGTCGGTGCCACCGCAGGGAGGGCGCAAGCATCCGCAGCAGGAGTTTCTGCAGGTCGATACGACCAACATCCTGTTCATCTGCGGCGGGGCCTTTGCGGGTCTGGAAAAGATCATTGGCGACCGTCTGGAAGCCAAGTCGATCGGCTTCGGCGCCTATGTCGCCGCGCCCGAAGAGCGCAAGACCGGCGAACTGCTGCGTTCGAGCGAACCGGAAGATCTGCTGAAGTTCGGCCTCATCCCGGAATTTGTCGGTCGTCTGCCTGTCATCGCGACGCTGGAAGATCTGGACGTCTCCGCGCTGGTGAAGATTCTGGTCGAGCCGAAGAACGCGCTGGTCAAGCAATATGGCAAGCTGTTCGACATGGAGAATGTGGATCTCAGCTTCACCGACGACGCGCTGACCGCGATCGCCAAGCGCGCGATCGAACGCAAGACCGGCGCGCGCGGCCTTCGCTCCATCCTCGAATCGATCCTGCTCGACACCATGTTCGATCTCCCCTCGATGCAGGGTGTCGGCGAAGTGGTGGTCGACAAGGATGTCGTCGCGGGCAAGAAAGAGCCGGTTCGGGTATTCAGCGAAAAGCAGAAGCGCGCCGAAGACGCGGCCTGACGCTCTCGATTCCATTTGATCCTGCAAGGGGCCGGCGCGCGATCGTCGACCCCTTTTCATGCCCAACGGGTGCGACGCACAAAAAATCCTATTGCGTTGCAAAATTGCACCAATGGGCAACTAACGCCTCGTGCGGTCGGTAAGTCACTAAAATGCAATGATTTGTGGCCAGAGGCGAGGCGTCCCCAAGCGCAACGGCGCGGGGTGGTGGAGGAATGTGACAGTCGTGATGCTGCATTGTAACAAATTTGCAATCAGAGCATCACAGGGCCGTCGCCAGTAACCGCCAAATGCGGTCCCGGCTTGAGAGAACAGCACAGCACAGGCGCCCACGCGCCACCTTTGAAAAAGGGAAAAGGGTCAAATGAAACAGTTTCTAATGGGCAGCGCCGCGATCATCGCCGTCGCCATTCCCGGCACCGCCTTCGCGCAGTCGACCGGCTCGAATGATTTTGAAGGCTCCATCATTGTTACCGGCGCACGAATTGATCAAGGCGTCGGCGGCGTCAAGATCCCTGACTCGCCAAAGGCGAAGGTTGTGCTGGGTCAGGAAATCATCCAGGCGCAGCGTCCCGGCCAGACCATCAACGAAATCATCAACCTGGTGCCGGGCGTCAGCTTCACCAACAACGATCCCTGGGGTTCGTCGGGCGGCAGCTTCACCATCCGCGGCTTCAGCTCGGATCGTATTTCGCAGACATTCGACGGTATCCCGCTCAATGACTCGGGCAACTACGCGATCTACACCAACCAGCAGGTTGATGCCGAACTGATCCAGAACGTCAACGTCAACCTGGGTTCGACCGACGTCGATAGTCCCACGGCAGCGGCCGTCGGCGGCACCGTCAACATCCAGACGATGGAACCGAGCGACGAATATGGCGTGTTGGCCAGCGTCAGCTACGGCAACATCCTCGCGGACGGCGCGGGCGATCGCCCTTATTTCCGCATGTTCGGCGTCGTGAACACCGGCGACCTGACCGGCCATGGCACCAAGGCATGGTTCTCGGCTTCGCGCCTCAAGAACGACGCGGCCTTCGCCAACTATGGCAAGGTGTACAAGCAGCAATACAACGCCAAAATCTGGCAGGACATTGGTGACAATGGCGATTTCATCGCGCTGTCGGGCCACTATAACCAGAACCGTAACAATTTCGGTGGTTCGCCGCTGCGCGCCAACGCCATCACCGGTGACAAGTCGGGTCGCTTCTACAATATCGGCAGCGCCGCAACTGGTGGCGGCTATCCGTGCAATGTCAGCGCAACCAGCACGCCGAACACTTGCGGTACCGAATTCGAACGTCGCTTCAACCCGTCCAACACCGGCAACGTTCGCCTGAACTCGAAGTTCACGCTGACGGATCGCCTGATCTTCTCGGTCGATGGTGCCTATCAGTGGGTGAAGGCCAACGGCGGCGGCACCACCAGCGCCAACGAAACGCTCTTTACCGATGCGACCGGTTTTTCCGGGACCGGCAACTATAATGGCAGCTTCTACTTCGGTCGGGATCTGAACGGCGACGGCGTCCTTGGTCGCGTAACCGTGTTGCAGCCCAGCCAGACCAACACACGCCGCTGGGTCGGCATCGCCAACCTCGCTTACGAGATCAGCGATGCGCACCGCGTTCGCCTGTCCTACTCCTATGATCGTGCGCGCCACCGCCAGACTGGCGCTGCGGGCTTCCTGGATCAGGGCGGCACGCCTTTTGACGTGTTCCCGATCAACGATCCGATCGCTGATGCGGCTGGCAATGTGCTGCAAAAGCGTGACCGCAAGTCGATCGCCGAACTCAACCAGATCGCCGGTGAATATCGCGGACAGTTTTTCGAGGACAGCCTGACCGTCCTGATCGGCGCGCGCATGCCATTCTTCAAGCGTGAGCTTGACCAGAATTGCTTCACCACCAGCTCGGGTGGCTTCGTAAACTGCGTGCCGGAAGATCAGCTGGCTGCCTATATTGCCACCCATCCCTACAGCTATAACGCGACCACCGGTCGCGCGACGGGTTCCGCTCTGCCGCAGGAACGCAAGCTGAAGTACGACAAGTTTCTGCCGAACATCGGCGCGACCTTCAAGATCACGCCGGAAATCAGCATCGCGGGCAGCTATGCCAAGAATATCTCGGTGCCTAGCACCGACGCGCTCTACAATGCCTTCGTCTTCCCGGCGGACAGCGACTCGGCCTACCGCGTCGCCGAAACCTCGGACAGCTTCGACGCCAGCATCCGCTACAATTCGTCGAAGGTGCAGGCTGCGATCACCGGCTGGTATTCGAAGTACAAGAACCGTCTCGTCACCGCCTATGACATTGACGGCAACGGCACCGACACCAACCTGGGTCCGGTCAAGAAATATGGCATCGACAGCAGCATTTCCTATAGCCCGATCAACGAAATCACCGCCTACCTGTTCGGTTCCTACATCAAGTCGGAAATCCAGAATGACACCGTCACGGCCAGCTGCGCTCTCGACAGTGACATTCAGCTCGCTGGCCTTTGCTACACGCAGGATGGCGTCAACTTTCTGCGTACAGCAGGTAAGCGTGAACGCAGTGCGCCGAAATATCTGTACGGTGGCCGCCTCCAGGGCAATCTGGGCGATTTCACCATGGGCGTTCAGGCCAAGAAGACCAGCTCGCGCTTCATGAACGACATCAACGGCAACGTGCAGACCGCGACGACCAGCACGGGCGTTACCAAGCTGATCGCTCCGGGTGCGAAATTTGGTGCCTACACTGTCGTAGACCTCGATATCCGCTACTCTCTCGCGAGCCTCGGCATGGAGAAGGGCGCGATTCAGCTCAACGTCAGCAACCTGTTCGACAAATTCTATGTCGGCTCGTTCAGCGGTGGTCTGGACACGCTCGCCAGCTCTTCGTCAGCCTTCGTGAACTTCGGCTCACCGCGCGCGATCAGCGCCTCGCTGATCGTCGGCTTCTAAGCGCGAACGACACCAGAAACAGAAAAGGGCGGGGAGCAATCCCCGCCCTTTTTCTATGCCTGCAATCGCGCTGTCCTACTTGGCTACGCCCGCCTATTAAAGGATATCACCCATTAGGCCGCACTTGCCGATAGGATCAGCCGCGCACAACTTTATGTCGAAATCTGCGGGAAATGTGCGAAGTTAAGAGGAGGCGTCACCGCAAACAGCTATCCAGCCCATCCCGCTGCACCACGCCGATCCGCGCGGCGATCGTGTTACCGTAGCGGCGGGTAAAGCCCGATGGCGCAACGGCGGCGCGCTTCTTGGGCAGGGGAAGGACGGCGGCGATGCGCGCGGCTTCGGCGCGCGTCAACTGGGCCGCGCCATGGTTGAAATAGCGGATCGCGCCCGCCTGCGCACCATAGGTGCCGATGCCGGTTTCCGCGACGTTCAGATAGACTTCCATGATCCGGTGCTTGCCCCACACCGCTTCGATCAGCACCGTGAACCAGGCCTCCAGCCCCTTGCGCACAAATCCGCCGCCCTGCCACAGGAACACATTCTTTGCCGTCTGCTGGCTGATCGTCGATCCGCCCCGGATGCGCCCGCCGCTGGCATTGTTCAAGGCGGCCTTGGTGATGGCATCGACATCGAACCCATGGTGGGAACAGAATTTGCCATCCTCCGCCGCGATCGCCGCCCGTGCCATGTCGGGGTCCATCTCGTCCAGCGGCATCCAGTCCTTGGTGATGCCATTGGGATCAAGCAGCATGGTAAGCGTGACAGGCGGCGGCACGAACCGATAGACGACCACCATCATCAGCGACAGGACGACGAAGCCGAGAATGATCTTGAAAGGAAGGACGATCCAGCGCGAACGCCGTTTGGGAGAGCGGAGGGATTTTGCGGTCATGGCAGGAACGTAACGCACTCCCGCCACGCCGCTCAACCCGCGCGCACAAAAAAGGCCCCGGCGCAAAACGCCGGAGCCTCGTAACTGTCGCGATCTAATCCGTCAGGCGGCGGCGAAGCGCGCCATCTGCCCGATGCGATCACCGGCGATCCGCATCATCGCCTTTTGCAGCTTCTCAAACGCCCGCACCTCGATCTGGCGCACCCGCTCGCGGCTGACGCCATAGACCTGGCTCAGTTCCTCCAGCGTCTTGGGTTCCTCGGCCAGACGGCGTTCGGCCAGGATATGCTTCTCGCGATCATTAAGGTCGGTCATCGCCTCTTCCAGCATCTCATGGCGCAGATGGCGCTCCTGCTCGTCGGCAACACGCTCATCCTGCAAGGGATCATGATCCTGCAACCAGTCCTGCCACTGGCCCTCGCCATCTTCGCGCATCGGCACGTTGAGCGAGGTGTCGCCCCCCATCGCCATGCGCCGGTTCATCGAGATGACGTCGGCCTCCGAAACGCCCAGATCGGTGGCGATCTTGGTCACGTCTTCGGGGCGAAGGTCGCCATCCTCGAACGCTTCGATATTATTCTTCATCCGGCGCAGGTTGAAGAACAGCTTCTTCTGCGCAGCGGTCGTGCCCATTTTCACGAGCGACCAGGACCGCAGGATGAACTCCTGGATCGAGGCGCGAATCCACCACATGGCATAAGTGGCCAGTCGAAAGCCGCGATCGGCCTCGAACTTCTTCACGCCCTGCATCAGGCCGATATTGCCTTCGGAAATCAGCTCGCTGACCGGCAGGCCATAGCCGCGATAGCCCATGGCGATCTTCGCCACGAGGCGCAGATGCGACGTCACCAGTTGCGCTGCCGCCTCCGGGTCCTGATGCTCTTCATAGCGTTTCGCCAGCATATATTCCTGCTCAGGGGTGAGCAGCGGAAATTTGCGAATCTCCGACAGATAGCGGTTGAGGCTGGCTTCACCGCCCAGCGCCGGAACCGCGGGGACATTGCTCTTGTTGGCCATGTCGCTTCACCTTTCCCTTTCATGCGCGGCGGGACCCAGAAGAGGCGTCCGATCCACCGTCGCAAACTTGTCGAAACCTATACTCTAAGCTCGCTTAACAGTTCCTGCATGTCCATGGGTAATGCACTTTGGAACAGCAGGAGCGAACCTGTTACCGGATGTATGAACCCCAGGGTTTTGGCATGCAATGCCTGCCTTCCGAAACCCAGCGTTTCCAGTATTGATTTGAAACCTTTTCTTTCCCTACCGTAAACCGGGTCCCCGATCAAGGGGTGGCCGATATGGGCCATATGCACCCGAACCTGATGCGTCCGCCCGGTTTCCAGCCGACATTCGACCATCGCCGCGCTTCTCAGCCGCTCCTCCATCCGATAATGGGTAACGGCATGCTTGCCGCGCCCTTCCCGATGAACCGCCATCTTCTTTCGATCAGCGTCGGATCGACCGACCCAGGCATCCACCGTGCCGGTCGGCGGCACCGGATGCCCGTAGACGATCGCGGCATAGAGGCGGTCGATGCTGTGATCCTTGAACTGGAGCGCCAGGCCTTCATGCGCCCGGTCTGTCTTGGCAACGACCAACAGGCCCGATGTATCCTTGTCGATGCGATGCACGATGCCGGGACGGGCGACGCCGCCAATGCCCGACAACTGCCCTGCGCAATGGTGCAGCAGCGCATTGACCAGCGTGCCGTCGAGATTGCCTGCCGCAGGATGGACCACCAGCCCGGCGGGCTTGTCGACGACGATGAGGTCGGCATCTTCATGAACGATGGTCAGCGGAATATCCTGCGCCACCGCATCCAGCGCCACGGGGGCGGGGAGGGTGACGGTGAAGCGTTGTCCGCTCGCGACCTTCAGTGAGGCGCTGAGCTTCAAACTCTGGCCCCGCGCGCGGACATGGCCCTCGCCGATCAGTGCCTTGAGTCGTTCGCGCGACAGGTCGGGCAACAGGTCCGCCAGCGCACGGTCCAGCCGCTGGCCATCCTGCGCCGCGTCGATAATTGCTTCGATGATGGAAACCCCCGCGGCCATTGGCTAGGGATGTAGGCATGAGAGTGATGATTGCAAGCCTGCTGCTGGACCGGATCGTTGCGCTCGCGGCGGCGGAGGAAAACGAGATTTGCGGTCTCTTGCTGGGCACGGCGGCTGGGCACATCATGGCGATCGCCCCGGCCGCCAATGTCGCGGCTGACCCGGCGCGTCATTTCGAACTCGATCCCACGGTGCTGATCGCCGCGCACCGGGCGGCGCGGTCGGGTGGCCCCAACGTGATCGGCCATTATCATTCACATCCATCGGGCGTGGCCATTCCTTCCGCGACCGACGCGGCCTGCGCCAGCCCCGATGGCAGCTTGTGGCTGATCGTGGCGGGCAACGAAGCGCGGCTATGGATCGCACAGGCGGGAGAGGCCGGGCAGGTGACTTTCAAGGAGGGGATGCTCGACATAAGGTGAGGGAAAGGGGGCGAGCCGGGCTTGCATCGCGCGGCGCAGCGGCGCATTAGCCATGCGAACCTCTTGTCCTGACCATTATCCGGCGATCCAGACCCCGCATGACCGACCCGACCGACAGCATCGAATTTGCCAGCCTGCTCTGTTCGCGCCTGTGCCATGACTTGCTCAGTCCGGTCGGCGCGCTCAATAATGGGCTTGAGTTGATGGCGGACGAGACGGACCCGGAAATGCGCCAGCGTTGCCTCGACCTGCTGGGCGACAGCGCGCGAACGTCCGCGAACAAGCTGAAATTTTTCCGTCTGGCCTTCGGTTCAGCGGGCGGATTCGGCGACATGGTGCCGCCGCATGAAGCGCGTGTCGCGATCGAAGGCATGTTCGTCGCGACTGGCCGGGTCAAGGTCGGCTGGATGGTCGAGGAACAGATGCTCAGCAAGCTGGCGGTCAAGGTGCTGCTCAATCTGGCGCTGATTGCGGGCGATGCCCTGGTGCGCGGCGGCCAGCTCGACATTGGCGCGGAAGCGCGACCGGGCGTTACGGAAATTGTCGTGCGCGGTGAAGGGCCCAAAGTCGTGCTCGACCCTGATCTGCGCGCGGCGCTGGCAGGCACTCTGCCGGTAGAGGGACTGGCGTCACGGACAGCGGCGGCGTGGATGGTGCGCTCGCTGGTCACCGGGGCAGGGGGAGAAATCGCCCTGTCGTCGCCGGGCGACCCGATATTGTTGTTCGGCGCGTCGATACCGGGCTGAGTCCGGACAGCCATTTCACTCGCTTATCGCACCTAAACTACTCACTCACGTCGATCGGACGCGCTGATGTGCGGTGCCCGCTGGTCATGAAAGGCGATTTATGATCGACGCTGGAAGAGAGCATAAAGCTCAGACAGGCGTAAACCACCTATATGCGGCATCGGATCGTCTTTGCTAGCTATTTAGTCCCGGCATTTGATGGTGCATTATTCAGCCTGGTCCCACTCGCCACGCGGCAGGCGATATTGATCGGGTATCTCATCAATGGCAACCCGTCGCGTCCAGTGAATGTCTTCCTTAATCACGCGCGCCGGAATTCCAGCATGCACGCATTCAGGTGCCAAGTCGCCGGAAGCGACGGCGCATTGCGCGAGTACGGCCCCCATGCCGATCCGCGTACCCTTGTTGACCCGCGCGCTGTTGCCGAGCCACACATGGTGGTCGATGAAGACATCGGCCGCAGCGTTTAGCAGTGCACCAGTCTTATTATCCCAGATGCCATGGCCATCGCTGGTACGGATCATGACCCGGTTGGAGAACATGCAATCATTGCCGATAATCACGGCCTTGCCGCGATCGCAAAGTATCCTGCCGCTCTCCCACGTCGTCTTCGCGCCGATAACAACCAGACCGTCGTCAGCCTGGACATGAATTTCTCCGGTCTTAAGTCGTGCACGGGGGCCGATGATAACCCTCGCCCGGTCACCTGTAATGAATATCTTGGTACCCAACAGCCGGGTACTTTCGCCTACATAGACTGCACTGTCCGTCCCTTCGATCGTAATCTGGGAAAACGCCTTCACATTGCGCGCGAACAGCACGGATTCTGGCTCTGGCGCGCTGATGACCAGGCGCGGCGATGGGGTCGGATTCCGCAACAGCTCTGGATCGCCCACGTCAATCTCTGGACAGAGTGCCAGCGCACGATCCATCTGCAATGCAACCATTATCGCCCCCATTATGAGATTGTTGGAGGATTGAATGACATCCTTCGGTCGTAAATACGAGAGAGCTTTAGCTGAGCGCTATGCGCCGAAAATAAGGCTCTTCTTAGGTGTTTCTGGCTGATAGATAAGCTGTGGCCTACAAACGGCCCGCCAGATATGCTCTAGCGTCCACAACGTCGGCGCTGCCTTTGGATATATTTCCATGGACGCGATCATGGATCATGCTCTGTCACATCGTCCACGCGAGTAGGTTAAATAAGCCAAAGCCGAGATAGATCTGGGCTAAAATCCAAGGAGATCGAGAGTTCGTCCCCTTATATGGCCTGCTAAATGTCTGAAAAATGGTAGCGGAGGAGGGACTTGAACCCCCGACACGCGGATTATGATTCCGCTGCTCTAACCAGCTGAGCTACTCCGCCCCTTGGGGCCTCGCAAGGCAACATGGCCCTGCGGTGAGGCGGCGCTATACGCAGCGGCGGCGGGTCGGTCAACGGGGCTTTTTGCGATTATTTGCGCCGCACGCGCCAACCGGCTGGCAGCGCCACCGGATAGCCCGCCATCGCGCCCGAATCGATCGCGCCGATCGCTGCGCTGACCATCGGGCCAAGCTGCGTCATGTCGGGATTATGGCCCGCGCCCGGCACCGTCAGCATGGCCGCAGGCCCGCGCGCGGCAGCGAACAGCGCGTCGGCCTGTGCCATGTCGACCCGGTCGTCGGCGGTCCCCTGTATCATCACCAACGGCGCGCCGATCTTCGTCACCGCGTCCAGATTATTCCATTTGTCGGGCAGCAGCAGGCCGACCCCGCCGGGCGCCGATTCTTCCAGCTTGTCGAAGGTCGAAAGCGTGACCACCCCCGCCACCTTCACCGTCGCCGCGACATGCAGCGCCACCGCGCCGCCCAGCGAATGGCCGACCAGGAACAGCCGCGCGTCCGGCCCGATCAGATCACGCGCCGCCGCCACGAAGCTGCGCCCGTCCGCCACCAGCCCGGCCTGCGTCGGCGTGCCCGGATTGCCGCCAAAGCCGCGATAGGACACCACGATCACATGGTCGCCCTTGCCCGCCAGATGTTCGGCATAGCGCGCGCCGATCCCCTGATGCGATCCCCGCCCATGGAAGAAGAGGATGACGTCGCGGTCGGCCGGGTCGCCTGGCCAATAATAGCCGCTCAGCGCCAGCCCGTACTCGCTCCGCACCGGCAGGGCCACAGGCACCGTCTTCGTCCATTGCGCCACCTGCACCGGCGCGGCATCGGCCCGGTATATCTGTTCGCGCACGGTCGAGGCGCAGGCGCTCAGCGCCAGCATGGCGGCCAGCAGTCCGCCGATCATCCTGTTCATGGCTCACCTTCTGCCCGATCCCCGTTCTGGCGCAAGGAATAATGAAATCCGCCGGACCCGTGTCATTTTTCTGTTGCAATCCCTTTTGCCCCACGTCCTAATGTTGCGACGCACAACCGGCCGTCCTGGCCGAGGGAGGAACGTCCACTTGCCCTTCCACGAAATGTTTGAGCCTGATGGTTCGATACGCGCCTGTTACGCCGAAGTGCAGAAATGGGTGGAACGAACGGGCATATCCGGGCTCAACCGTCGACTGGATGAGGCAGAGGCGATCTTTCGCCGCATCGGCATCACCTTCGCGGTCTATGGCGAGGGCGGCGACCCGGAACGGCTGATCCCCTTCGACCTGTTGCCGCGCATCTTCACCGCGCAGGAATGGCGCGTGCTGGACAAGGGCATCCGCCAGCGCGCCCGCGCGCTCAACGCCTTCCTGCACGATGTCTATCATCGCGGCGAGATCGTGAAGGCCGGCATCATGCCGGCCGACATCATCTACAAGAACAGCGCCTATCTCGCGGAAATGGCGGACTTTTCCCCACCCGGCAAAGTCTACAGCCATATCGTCGGCATCGACATCGTCCGCACTGGCCCTGGCAGTTTCGAAGTGCTGGAGGATAATTGCCGCACCCCGTCTGGTGTCTCCTACATGCTCGAAAACCGGGAGATCATGACGCGCATGTTCCCCGAATTGTTCGCCGCCGGGATCGTCGCGCCGGTCGATGACTATCCCGCCGAACTGCTCAAGAGCCTCAAGGAAGTCGCGCCGCCCGCCTGCAAGGGCGATCCGGTCGTAGTCGTCCTCACCCCCGGCTCGCTCAACAGCGCCTATTATGAGCATAGTTTCCTCGCCGACCTGATGGGCGTCGAGCTGGTCGAACCCGCCGACCTGTTCGTTGATAATGACCGGGTGTGGATGAAGACCACGCTGGGACCAAAGGCGGTCGACGTCATCTATCGCCGTATCGACGACGAATATCTCGACCCGCTCGTGTTCCGCGCCGACAGCCTGCTCGGCGTCCCCGGCATCTTCAACGTCTATCGCAAGGGCGGGGTGACGCTCGCCTCGGCCCCCGGATCGGGCATCGCCGACGACAAGGCGGTCTATATCTACGTGCCGGAGATGATCCGCTTCTATCTCGGCGAAAAGCCGATCCTCGACAACATCCAGACCTGGCAATGCGGCAAGCCCGACGAATGCGCCTATGTGCTGGAACATCTGCACGAACTGGTGGCCAAGGAAGTCCATGGGTCGGGCGGATACGGCATGTTGATCGGTCCCAAATCGACCAAGGACGAGGTAGCCGCCTATGCCGACCGCATCCGCGCCAATCCCAAGGAATTCATCGCCCAGCCGACGCTCGACCTCTCGACCGTCCCGACGCTCGGCCCCGCCGCCGTCGTCGGCCGCCACGCCGACTTCCGCCCCTATTGCCTGGTCGGCAAGCAATTGCGCCTCGTCCCCGGCGGCCTGACCCGCGTGGCCCTGACCGAAGGGTCGCTGGTGGTCAATTCCAGCCAGGGCGGCGGGGTCAAGGACACCTGGGTGTTGCAGGATTGATGATGGCCACCCCGTCCATTCACCCCACACGTCATCCCCGCGGAGGCGGGGATCCATCTCCGGGCCTCACCTCATGCGGAACGCTTGGGAGATGGGTTCCCGCCTTCGCGGGAATGACGGAAGAAGAGGGCATGACCAAATGCTGAGCCGGACCGCCGAAAATCTCTTCTGGATGGCGCGCTACATGGAGCGGGCGGAGGCCACCGCGCGCCTGCTCACCATGGGCCAGCGCATGGCGATCCTGCCCGGTGCGCACCATCGCGACGAATGGCGATCGGTGGTCCGCGCGGCGGGCTCCGGCGACCAGTTTCCCGAAGGCGTGCAGGTCACCGAAAGCGACGCCGTCGCCTATCTGATGCTGGACCTCGACAATAGCAGCTCGATCCGCTCCTGCCTGGCCAAGGCGCGCGCCAACGCCAAGTCGGCCCGCACCATGCTCACGCAGGATATGTGGGAAGCGCTCAACGACGGCTGGCGCAAGCTTGACAGCTATGATGTCGGCGAAGCCCGCCAGCAGCTCCCGGCGCTCATCGACTGGGTCAAGACCCGCGTCATGACCTTCCGCGGCGCGACTCATTCGGGGCAGCTACGCAACGAAGGCCACGATTTCCTGCGCTGCGGCTCGGCGCTCGAACGCGCGCAGATGACGCTGCGCCTGCTCGACGTCAAATATTATGTCCTGCTGCCCGAAACCGAAGTGATCGGTGGCAATCGCGACCATTATCAATGGACTTCGGTCCTCTACGCGCTGTCCGGCGCGCGCGCCTATCATCATGTCTATGGTGGCACCTACACGCCCTGGCAGATCACCGACTTCCTGATGCTCAACCGCATGTTCCCGCGCAGTGTCGCCTTCTGTTACGACCAGCTCGCCTATCGGCTCAACCGCCTGTCGGGCTGGCATGACAAGCGCGGCCCCTGCAATGACACGATCGAGCAGATGGTGAGCGCGCTGGAGCAGCTCGACAGCGGCGAAATCTTCCGCTTCGGCCTGCATGAAACAGTGCAGCAGGGGCTGTTGATGACCAACCAGTTGGGCGTCGAAATCGCCCAGACCTATCATTTCGGCTGATCGGGGGAGGGGGCGCTCGCGATGAAATTGCTGGTCCGGCATCAGACCGTCTATTCCTACGACCCCTCGGCGGGCCGGGTGGTGATGCGGCTGAAACTGATGCCGGTCGACACGCCCGCGCAGACGGTGCTGGACTGGAAGGTCAGCGTCAATGACGCGCCGGTCACCGGCTTTCACGGCAACAGCAATGGCGAGATGGAGGCGCTTTGGGTGCGTCACGATCAGCTCGGCCAAGCGGTGATCGTCGCTGAAGGCCTCGTCGAAACGCGCGAAACCCATGGCGTCGTCGGCGGCCCCATCAGCCGCGTGAACCCGCTCTATTTCCTGCGCGATACGCCGCTCACCCGCGCGTCGGACGCCATCGCCGCCATGGCTCTGGCGCTGCCCGACGGCAACGGACCGCTCGCCCGGCTCCACGCGCTCGCCGCCGCCGTAACCGACGCCGTCACCTATCGCGCTGGTGTCACCACATCGGCCACCACGGCTGCGCAGGCCTTTACCCTTGGCGCGGGCGTGTGTCAGGATCATGCCCAGATCTTCATCGCGGGCGCGCGCGTCCTCGGCATCCCCGCCCGCTATGTTTCGGGCTATCTGCTCACCAGCGAAGGCAATGAGCTACACGAAACCCATGGCTGGGCCGAAGCACTGGTGCCGGGCCTCGGCTGGGTCGGTTTCGACCCCTCCAACCGCGTCTGCGTCACCGAACGCTATCTGCGCGTGGCGAGCGGCCTGGATGCCGATGACGCCGCGCCGATCCGGGGCACCATCATGGTTGCGGGCGATATCCTGATTGACGCGGACGTCCGTATCGCGCAGGCGGATGACGGGATCGAGGAACGGCAGTTGCAACGGCAACAACAGCAAAATAGTCCGCCGCCCGGTCTACAGGGTTGAGTCAGATATTTCGGGAGCCTGCGGGGAATGACCTATTGTGTGGCGGTGCGCGTGGACCAGGGGCTGGTCATGCTGTCCGACACCCGCACCAATGCGGGCATGGACAATATCGCCCGCTTTCGTAAGAGCTTCACCTATCTGGTCGAGGGCGAACGCGCGATCACCCTGCTCTGTTCGGGCAATCTGTCGATCACCCAGGGGGTGAAGGCGACGCTGAGCAAAGCTATCAAGGACGCCAAGCTCGACCCCGAGATCGAAACCATCCTCAATTGCAGCACCATGTATCGTGTGGCCCAGATCGTCGGCGACGCCATGCGCGCGATGCAGACGCGCTATCGCGAAAGCATCGAAATGGGCGGATCGGGTGCCAGCGCCTCGATCATGATCGCGGGCCAGCGCCGGGGCGGCAAGCCGCGCCTCTACCTCGTCTACTCCGCCGGCAATTTCATCGAAGCGACCGAAGACACGCCCTTCTTCCAGATCGGCGAGCATAAATATGGCAAGCCCATCCTCGACCGCATCATCGCCCGAGAAACCAGCCTGGAGGACGCGACCAAGGCGGTGCTGGTGTCGATGGATTCGACCCTGCGCTCCAACCTCTCGGTGGGTATGCCACTCGACCTCGCCGTCATTCCAACCGACGCCTATGACTTTCGCGTGCGCACCCGCATCGAAGCCGACAATGAGGAATTTGCCATGATCTCCCAAAGCTGGAGCGCCGCGCTCCGCAAGGGGTTCGAGGATTTGCCCAACGTATTGGATTAAGTCGGGGCCGCCCTTTTCGGCCAATGCAGGCCCAGGCCATTGTCTCGCCACGCCCAGCGGCCTATCGCGCAGTCCATGAAGATTCTGGTCGATGCCGATGCCTGCCCCGTTAAGGAAGAGATTTACAAGGTCGCCTTCCGCCATGCCGTGCCGGTGACGATCGTCAGCAACAGCCCGATCCGCATCCCAGCGCACGACCTGCTAGACCGGGTGGTGGTAAGCGACGGCTTCGATGCGGCCGATGACTGGATCGCGGAGCGGGCGGACGCCGGGACGGTTTGCATCACCGCCGACATCTTGCTCGCCGATCGCTGCCTCAAGGCTGGCGCGGTGGTGATCTCGTCCAACGGCAAGCCCTTCACCCACAGTTCCATCGGCGCGGCCATCGCGACTCGCGCGATCATGGCGGACTTGCGCGCGGGTGGCGATCAGATCGGCGGGCCACCGCCTTTCAGCAAAAGCGACCGATCGCGCTTCCTCTCCGCACTGGACGAGGCGCTGGTGCGTCTCAAGCGAGGCCGATAATGGCGGATTGGGACGCGATCATCCTGGGCGCGGGCGCGGCGGGGATGATGTGCGCGGCGATAGCGGGTCAGCGGGGTAAGCGCGTGCTGCTGGTCGATCATGCCGATCAGCCGGGCAAGAAGATCCTCATTTCCGGCGGTGGCCGCTGCAACTTCACCAACATCCACACCGCCGCCGACCGCTATCTGTCCGCCAACCCCCATTTCGCCAAATCGGCGCTGGGCCGCTACAGCGCGCAGGATTTCATCGCGCTCGTCGATCGCTATGGCATCGCCTGGCATGAAAAGACGCTGGGGCAATTATTTTGCGATGGGTCGGCCAAACAGATCGTCGCGATGCTGGAAGAAGAATGCGCCATCGGTGGCGTCACCATGGCGCTGGCGCAGCCGGTGAGCGACGTGACCCATGGCGACGGCCTTTATCGGGTCAAGCTGGGCGCGGTCGACCATCGCGCGCCCGCTTTGGTGCTGGCGACCGGCGGACCGTCCATCCCCAAAATGGGTGCGACCGGCTTTGCCTATGATATCGCGCGACAGTTCGGCCTCGCCATCGTCCAGCCGCGCCCCGCGCTTGTCCCCTTCACGCTGGGCGAAGAAGACGCTCTGTTTCAGGCGCTGTCGGGCGTCTCCGCCCCCGTCGAGGTGCGCTGGAACAAAACCCGCTTTCGCGAGGCTGCGCTTTTCACCCATCGCGGCCTGTCCGGCCCGGCGATGCTCCAGATCAGCAGCTATTGGCAGCACCGCACCCCCATCCAGGTCGATTTCCTGCCCGACCTCGATGCCGACTGGCTCATCCAGGCAAAGCGCGACCGCCCCCGCGCTGCCTTACGCAAGGTGGTAGGGCAGGCGCTGACCGAACGACTCGCCGACGCGCTGCTTGAGCGGGTCGGACTTGAAGGCGAAATGGGCAATCTCTCCGACAAAGCGCTGCGGCAATTGGGTGCCCGCCTCCACGACTGGCCCTTCGCCCCCACCGGGACGGAAGGCTATGCCAAGGCCGAAGTGACCGTCGGCGGCATCGCCACCGCTGGCCTGTCATCCCGCACGATGGAGGCGACCAAGATGCCCGGCCTCTATGCCATCGGCGAAGCGGTGGACGTCACAGGCTGGCTTGGCGGCTATAATTTCCAATGGGCCTGGGCGAGCGGCTGGGCGGCAGGGCAAGCGGTCTGAACGCCGCCGCCGTTTTCACTCCACCTTCGCGAAAATCTCCATGATCGCTTCCAGCGCTGCCGGGCTTTCGATCGTCGCGGGCATCGCGATCGTTTCGCCCGCCGCGACCTGACGCAGCGCCGCGCGCAATATCTTGCCTGACCGCGTCTTGGGCAGGGCACCGACGATATGCACGTCTTTCAGCGCCGCCACCGGCCCCAGTTCGTCGCGCACCGCCTTGATGATCTCGGCCCCCAGCGCCGCCGCGTCCCACTCGCCTGTCCGCGCGACGACGAAGGCCATCGGCACCATGCCTTTCAACGCATCGTCCACGCCGATCACCGCGCATTCGGACACCAGCGGATGACAGGCGACGATCTGCTCCATCTGCCCGGTGGACAGGCGGTGGCCCGCGACATTGATGATGTCGTCGGTGCGCCCCATGATGTTGACGAAGCCGTCAGCATCGACATGGCCCGCATCGCCCGTCTCATAATGGCCGGGGAAACCGGCAAAGGCCTTGGCGAAGCCCGCTTCGTTGTTCCACAGCCCGGCATAGCAGCCCGGCGGCAGCGGCAGCGTCATGACCACATTGCCCGTTTCGCCGGGTGCAACGTCCACGCCGCCATCGTCCACCACGCGAAAGCCATAGCCCGGCACCGGGAAGCCCGCGCTCCCCGCCTTGCGCCGCGTATCGCCGAGGCCAAAACAGGTCGCAAGCGCTGGCCAGCCCAGTTCCGTCTGCCACCAATGGTCGATCACCGGCAGGTTGAGCTGCGCTTCGGCCCAATGGATCGTGTCCGGGTCGGCCCGCTCGCCCGCCAGGAACAGCGCGCGCAAATTACCCGTGCCGATCTGGCGGATATAGTCGCCCTCCGGGTCTTCCTTGCGCACCGCGCGGATCGCGGTCGGCGCAGTGAAGAAGATGCGGACATTGTTGCGGACAATGGTCCGCCAGAATGTGCCCGCATCCGGCGTGCCCACCGGCTTGCCCTCGAACAACAATGTCGTCGCGCCCGCCAGCAACGGCCCATAGGCGATATAGCTATGCCCCACGACCCAGCCGACATCGGACGCCGCCCAGAAAACCTCGCCCGGACGAATGCCGTAGATATGCGCCATGCTCCAGGCGATCGCCACCGCATGACCGCCATTCTGCCGCACCACGCCCTTGGGCGTGCCGGTCGTACCCGACGTATAAAGAATATAGAGTGGATGAGTCGCCTCGACGGGCACGCAATCGACCGGCTGCGCCTCCGCCAGCGTGTCCGCCCAATCAAGGTCGCGGCCCTCCTGCATCGGCGCGATGGCTTGGGGCCGTTGCAGCAGGATGACGCGCTCGATCCGGTGGATCGCCATCTGCAGCGCCTTGTCCACCAGGGGCTTGTACGGAATGACCTTGCTGCCCTCGATCCCGCAGGATGCCGTCATTAGCAGGGTGGGCGTCGCATCGTCGATCCGCTTGGCGAGTTCAGGCGCGGCGAAGCCGCCGAACACCACTGAATGGATCGCGCCGATCCGGGCGCAGGCCAGCATCGCGATCACCGCCTGCGGCACCATCGGCATGTAGAGGATGACCCGGTCGCCCTTGCCGACGCCTTGGTCCGCGATCATGCCAGCGGTGCGCGCCACCGCGTCCTGCAACTCAGCAAAGGAGAACGTCAGGTGCGTGTCGGTCACCGGGCTTTCGTAGATCAGCGCCAGATCGTCGCCGCGCCCCGCCGCGACATGGCGGTCGACCGCATTATGGCATGTGTTCATCAGGCCGCCCGCAAACCAGCCTTCGCCCTCGCTCCAGGCGCGCACCGGCGGCACCTGCCACTCGATCGCCTGCGCCGCGTCCAGCCAATAGGCTTCGCGATCGTCCTGACTGCGCATCTGTGCGTCCAGATAGGCCTGCGACATGTTTTTCTCTCCCATGTTGGAAATAATGATGCCGCAAAACTGTAGGAAAGGCCATTCGACGTTAGTCGGGCAGATTGTACGCGACATAAAATAAGGGCGGCCTCCTATTGGTGGCCGCCCCTGATTCCATTGTACGGGTCGCTGTACTAGTCGTCGATATTGCGCTTGAACGTCTCCGGCAGGAACAGCAGGCCGATGACTACCGTGGCGGCCGCAACGACCACCGGATACCATAGACCATAATAGATGTTCCCGGTCGCCGCCACCATGGCGAAGGCCGTCGTCGGCAGGAAACCGCCGAACCAGCCATTGCCGATATGATAGGGCAGCGACATCGACGTGTAGCGGATGCGGCTGGGGAAGAGTTCCACCAGCATCGCGGCGATCGGTCCATAGACCATCGTCACCAACATCGCGAGCGCCCACAGGATCGCCACGACCGCGACCTTGTTGATCTTCGCGGTGTCCGCCTTGGCCGGATAGCCCGCATCGACCAGACCCGCCTGCAACTGCGCCTGATAGGCCGCGATTGCCGCTTTCTTGTCCGGTCCCGCCAGCGTGGCGGCATCGGGCGCGGTCAGGCTGACGCTGCCGATCCTGACCACCGCAGGCGTGCCTGCAGCGGCTTCGACATTGTCATAGCTGACCCCGGTCTTGGCCATATAGGTCTTGGCGACGTCGCAGCTCGACGTGTCGAACTTGTTCTTGCCGACCGGATCGAACTGGAACGAACATTCGGGCTTATAGGCGACGATCGTCACAGGCGCCGACGCCTGCGCCGCCGCCAGCGCCGGGTTGGCCGCATTGGTCAACGCCCCGAACAGCGGGAAGTAGGTCATCGCCGCAAGCGCACAACCGCCAAGAATGATCGGCTTGCGGCCGATCTTGTCGGACAACCAGCCGAAGAAGACGAAGAAGGGGGTAGCCAATGCGAGCGCGATGGCGATCAGGATATTGGCCGTCGCCCCATCCACCCGCAGCGTCTTTTCCAGGAAGAACAGCGCATAGAATTGCCCGGCATACCAGACCACCGCCTGACCCATGACCGCACCCAGCAGCGCGATGATGACCCAGCGCAGATTGCCCCATTTGCCAAAGGCTTCGGTCAACGGTGCCTTCGACGTGGTGCCTTCGTCCTTCATCTTCTGGAAGACGGGGCTTTCGTTGAGCTGCAGGCGGATCCACATCGACACGCCGAGCAGGAAGATCGAGATCAGGAAAGGCAGGCGCCAGCCCCAGGCGGCGAAGGCTTCCTCGCCCAGCGCGAAGCGGAAGCCGATGACCACCAACAGCGCCGCGAACAGGCCGAAGGTGGCCGTGGTCTGGATCCAACTGGTATAGAGGCCGCGTTTGCCCTCCGGCGCATGTTCAGCGACATAGGTTGCCGCCCCGCCATATTCGCCACCCAGCGCCAGGCCTTGCGCCAGACGCAGGACCAGCAGGATGACCGGCGCTGCAACACCGATGCTGGCATAATTGGGCAGGACGCCGACCGCGAAGGTCGACAGGCCCATAATGCCCATGGTGACGAGAAACGTATTCTTGCGCCCGACCATGTCGCCGATCCGCCCGAACACGATCGCGCCGAACGGCCGCACCGCAAAACCGGCGGCAAAGGCGGCGAGGGCAAAGATGAACCCCGTCGTCTCGTTCACGCCGGAGAAGAATTGCGCCGAGATATAGGTGGCCAGCAGGCCGTAAAGATAGAAGTCATACCATTCGAACACCGTGCCCAGCGATGACGCGGCAATGACGAGCTTCTCATTCTGCCCCGTCACGCTGCGCTTTGGCTGGCCGTCGTCATATGTTGTCGCCATCTGCCCTCTCCCTTAAAAAGTATATTTCGCGGCCATCTCGACACGGTCCATCTGGCCCTTCAGGCCACTGACGACTTCCCGCTGAGCATGGCGATACTCGATACCGAAATCCAGATTCTTGACCGGCGACCAGAACAGGTTGCCCGCCAGGCTATAGGCCGCCTTGTTGGCCAGATCCGGCAACAGGATGCCGCCGGGATAGTCGGCATGCTGGTATCCGACCATGAAGGTCGATCGGATCGTCGGCGTCCAGCCGAGCTTGAGCGCGGCAAAGCCAGCGACATTGTCGACCACATGCAATTGGTTGCCGATGGCGCTGTCGTAGATGGCGTCGGGCGCATAGCCGACCGTGAAATAGCGACCCATGCCATGACCATAGGTGGCCAGGAAGCGCAGGTCGTGCCGCCCTTCCGGCCCGAACGGAATCTTGCCGCCCGTCGTGATGCCCCAGCCCATTGCCGTGTCGCCGACGCCATTGTTGCGCACCGACAATTGCCGCACCAACCCGGCGACATGCAGTTCGCCGATCGCGCCCTTATAGGCGAGCTTGGCGACGAGATCGGGGATGCGATCCTGATCATTGTCAACGAGGGCAGGGGCGGTCGTCGTCTCCGTCTCGGTCTGCGGATTTTCCGCCGCCAGATAGAGATCGAAGCCGCCGCCCAGCGGTTGCTTATACTGCACCATCATCTGCCGCACGAAGATCGCGCCGTCCATCGGCCCCACAAAATCGGTCGATTCGGGCAGATGGCCAGGATTCTGGAAGGTCGTCCACTCCTGCCCGATCAGCCAGTTGCCATAGCTGATGAAGCCCCGGCGAAAGGTCGGCACATAGGGGTTGGTCGCCCGCTGCGCCCCCAAAGGCGCGGCGGCCAGCGCGAAGTCGAACTCGATGACGCTCTTGACCTCCTTGCCACCCAGCGGGGTGGAGGTGCTGAATGACAGCCGCGTCTGGCGAGCATGGCCGATGATATCGCGGCTACTTTGCCCGCCGACCGGAATCTGCTGCGGCAGGTAGAATTCCTTGCCCAGCGACCCGCCCGGCACCGCGCCATCGTCATAGCGCGTCGCGCTGCCGACGACCTTAACGAAGCCGCCCAGCTTGAAGGTGGTGGCGCCGACCTTGAAGCCGTCGGAGGTCGGCTTGGCTTCCAGCGCCGCGACCCGGCTATCGGCCTTCTGCGCGATCTGCGTCGATGTCTGTTGCTCGGATCGCGCCTGCGTCAACTCGCTGCGCAGCGCCGACACGGCGGCTTCCAACTGGTTGAGACGCGCTTCCAGCTCCGCTTCGCGTGCCGTCTGCGCCATGGCGCTGGGGGCGTTGACAATAGCGACCGCCATCGCGCCCATCGCAATCCCGCGCCTTAGATTTATGAATGCCCTATTCGTCATCATTCATCCTCTCCCCGCGGGTCGCCCCTTTCTGCGAAGGGATGTGGCGATCCGGCCATGCTTGCATCATGCGGCGCGGGGCAGGGGGAGGATAAGGCGGACCATGGTCGCAAGTCCCTCCCACTTTGGTCGAGGATGGCGCGCGGCCCTCCGGTCGTTACGCTAGTGCGAAAGAGTTTGGAGAGGCCAACATGATGAGCGAATCCCTCTATCCCGTTCCCGCATCCCTCGCCGTTGATGCGCGCGTCACTGCTGCAGATGCCGCCCGGATGCATGCGCAGGCGCTGGCCGATCCCGATGCCTTCTGGCGCGATCAGGCGCAGCGGCTCGACTGGATCACCCCCTTTACCAAGGTGGATGAAAGCAGCTTCGATGAAGCCGATTTCGGGATAAGCTGGTTCGCAGACGGTCAACTCAACGTCTCGGCCAACTGCATTGACCGGCATCTCGCCGAACGGGGCGATCAGCCCGCGATCATCTGGGAAGGCGATAATCCGAGCGAAAGCCGGGTCATCACCTATGCCCAACTGCATGAGGAAGTCTGCCGCTTTGCCAATGTGCTCAAGGGACATGGGGTCCGTCGCGGCGACCGGGTGACGCTCTATCTGCCGATGATCCCTGAAGCCGCTTTCGCCATGCTGGCCTGCACCCGCATCGGTGCGGTCCACTCGATCGTCTTCGGCGGCTTCTCGCCCGACAGCCTCGCCAGCCGCATCCGCGACTGCGACTCCCGCCTGGTCATCACCGCCGACGAAGGGCTGCGCGGCGGCAAGGCCGTGCCGCTGAAGGCCAATGTCGATGCGGCACTCGCCCATTGCACTTCGGTCGAAACCGTCATCGTCGTCCAGCGCACCGGCGCGGATGTGCCAATGGTCGATGGCCGCGACCTCTTCTACGGCCCCGCCCGCGATGCCGCCGCGCCGGATTGCCCGGCCGAAGCGATGGGCGCGGAAGACCCGCTGTTCATCCTCTACACCTCCGGTTCGACCGGCACCCCCAAGGGCGTCCTCCACAGCACCGGCGGCTACCTCCTCTGGGCGGCGATGACCCACGCCCAGGTGTTCGATTACCGACCCGGCGAAGTCTATTGGTGTACCGCCGACATCGGCTGGGTCACCGGCCATAGCTATGTCGTCTACGGCCCGCTCGCCAATGGCGCGACCACCCTGATGTTCGAAGGCGTCCCCAACTATCCCGACCATAGCCGTTTCTGGCAGGTCTGCGACAAATGGAATGTCGCCATCTTCTACACCGCGCCCACCGCGTTGCGCGCCTTGATGCGCGAGGGCGACGCCTTCGTGCAGGGCACCAGCCGCAAGTCGCTCCGCATCCTGGGCAGCGTCGGCGAGCCGATCAACCCGGAAGCCTGGCAATGGTATCACCGCGTCGTCGGCGAAGGCCGCTGCCCGATCGTCGATACCTGGTGGCAGACCGAAACGGGCGGCATTCTCATCGCCCCGCTACCCGGCGCGACCGACTTGAAGCCCGGCTCTGCGACCAAGCCGCTGTTCGGCGTTCACCCCTTGCTGGTCGATGCCGATGGCAAGGAACTGGACGGCGCGACTGAGGGCAACCTCTGCATCGCCAAAAGCTGGCCCGGCCAGATGCGGACCGTCTATGGCGATCATGAGCGTTTCTTCCAAACCTATTTCACGACTTATCCCGGCCGCTATTTCACCGGTGACGGCGCCCGCCGCGATGCCGATGGCTATTATTGGATCACCGGTCGGGTCGATGACGTCATCAACGTGTCGGGCCACCGCATGGGCACCGCCGAAGTCGAAAGCGCGCTCGTCGCCCATGCCAAGGTCGCCGAAGCGGCGGTTGTGGGCATGCCGCACCCGATCAAGGGACAGGGCATTTACGCCTATGTGACGCTCAACGCGCATGAGGAGCCGTCCGAAGAGTTGCGCAAGCAGCTCGTCGCCTGGGTCCGCAGCGAGATCGGCCCGATTGCCACGCCCGACATCATCCAGTTCGCCCCCGGCCTGCCCAAGACCCGATCGGGCAAGATCATGCGCCGCATCCTGCGCAAGATCGCCGAAGGCGAAACCGATGCGCTGGGCGATATCTCGACGCTCGCCGACCCGTCGGTGGTCGAAGCGCTGATCGCCGACAGCCAGATGGCAGCCGCCTGAAGCGGTTGCCGGGCTAGGGATTAGCCCCTATTTGCATCGCTGCCCAACAAGGGGCAGGATGACAGCGGAGAGGGAAGGACGAGCCAACGGCGACAGGTACGATCTTGGTGGCGGACGATCATCCGCTTTTCCGTCAGGCCTTGGTCATGGCGGCCTCCAACGTCGCGCCCGAAGCGCGGATCGTGGAGGCGGCGACGCTGGACCGCGCGGTGGAAACCGCCACCGCCGCCAGCGACTTGCTGCTCATCCTGCTCGACCTCAAAATGCCGGGATCGGTCGGCTTTTCCGGCGTCGCCCTGTTGCATGCTGAACGCCCCTCCGTCCCCATTCTCGTCATTTCCAGCGCTGACGCGCAGATCGCCGCCGCCGAAGCGCGCCGCTATGGCGCGGTCGGCTTCATCGGCAAGGATCAGGATCTGAGCGTCATCGAAGACGCTATCGCCGCCGCTTTGGCAGGCGAAACTCCCGCCGTCACGCCGTTGATGCCGGACGAGGTGGATGAGATGGCGGGCAAAGTGGCCTCGCTGACGCCCACGCAATTGCGCGTCCTGCTCGGCGTGTTGGATGGCCAGCTCAACAAGCAAATCGCCTGGGACTTGGGCGTCGCTGAATCGACCATCAAGTCGCACATGACCACGGTCCTCGCCAAACTCGGCGTCCAGAACCGGACTCAGGCGGCACTGGCCGCCCGCGCGCTGGGATTAGGGAACCACTGACCCGCCAGCGCCGCGTCGCGCTACCTCTACAATCCACTGTTCCAGCACCGCTGCCGCCAAAGGCTTGGCGAGCAGGGGAATATCCCGCTCGGCGAGGCGCGCCAGCATCGCTTCGCCGCGCTCGGCGGTCACCAGCGCCACCGCCAACCCCGGCGACCGACCGCGCAGCGCGTCGATCAGGTCGATGCCGTCGCGCGCCGTGCCCAGGGCAAAATCCACCAAAGCCCCATCAAATGGCCCGCTGGCCGCCAACGCCTCGCTTTCCGTCGCCGCCACTACGCAGCCATGCCCCATGCTCTCCAAAGCGGCCTGCATCGCTGCGCGATTGGCCGGGTCATCGTCCACGACGAGCAGGCGCAGGCCGGTCGTCGGTGCGGGGAGCGCCGCCGCCACGGGTGCCATCGCAATCGGCGACGCCGCCACCAGTGGCAGGCTGATCGCAAAGCAACTGCCCTTGCCGGGCCAGGATCGCACCGCCACCGTCCCGCCGATCAACGCGGCCGATCGCTCGACGATCGCCAGCCCCAGACCGATGCCGCTCTCGCTCCCCTGACCCAGCCGCTCGAACTCGCGAAAGATCAGCGCCAGCTTGTCCGGCGCAATGCCGATTCCGCTATCCCATATCTCGATGCGAACTGCAGCGCCTCGCCGTCGCACCGCGACGAGGATGCGACCCTCGTCGGTATAGCGGATGGCGTTGGACAGGAAATTCTGGACGATCGACCGCAAGAGGCTCCGATCCGTCTCGACCCAGCCATCCCCCGGACCAACCCTTAGCACCAAGCTCTTTTCCGCCGCCAGCGGCTGAAAACTCTCGGCGAGATCAACCAGCATCGGCCGCACGGCAAAGCGGGTCGGTTGCGGTTTCACCCCGCCCGCGTCCAGTTTGGATATGTCGAGCAAGGCGCGCAACAGGTCGTTCGCCCCCTCGATTGAGCGATCAAGCCGCGCCAAGATCGCTTGCTCCGGTTCCCCCAGCCGCCGCCGCAAGGCTGACGAAAACAGCATCGCGGCATGCAGCGGCTGCAACAGGTCATGGCTCGCTGCCGCGAGGAAGCGGGTCTTGTCAGCCATCGCCGCCGCCAGCTTCACATTGACGTCGCTCAACTCTGCCGTCCGCGCCGCCACCGCATGCTCCAGGTCGCGCCGCGCCGTCTCGGTCGCCGCCCGCGCCTGCGCTTCGACCGTGATGTCGGTGAAGGACATGACATAGCCGCCATCGGGCATAGGGCCGCCCACCGTCTTGATCCAGCGACCATCGGCGCGATGCCGCTCGAACGCATGCTGGCGACGGCTGCGCATATGCGCCAGCCGCCGGGCGACATGGTCCTCCACTTCGCCGGGACCGCAATCACCGCGCTCGGCGTTGAAACGAATGAGGTCGGCGACCGGCACGCCGCCCCGGATCAGGCCGGGGGGATAATCGAACAGGTCGAGATAGCGGCTGTTCCACGCTACCAGCCGCAGGTCGCGATCGACTACGCTCACGCCCACATCGATATTCTCCAGCGTCGCCGCCAGCAGACCTTGCGAAAAATGCAGCGATTGCCCCGACGCATCAAGCACCTTGGCAATCTGCGCAAAGCCCATGCCCTGGCCCGAAATCGCCGACGCCATGATGGCCCGCGCGGACGACGCGCCCACGACGCTGCCGATCAGCCGCTCGGCCACCCGCGCGCTGGCCCGGTCGATCGGCGCATCGCTCCCTTCGGTCGCGCCGAACGCCTCGATCATCGCCTCCGCGCCGACGAAGCGGGTCACAAGGTCGCCCAGCGCCTCCATCGTCGTGACCGGCGCAATCCCCCGTTGCCGGACCAGTCGTACCGCGCCAACGCTGCGCGCCGACACCAGCAGGAAGGCAAGCAAATTGCCACCCAGGCTGATCAGCGTGCCCGCCGTCACCGCGCTGATGCCGTTCCAGGCGGGCGGCGTCACCGCGTCGCTGCCGATCGCGGGCAGGAACAGGATGACGAACCACAAGGCAAAGCCCGTCAGCAGCGCCGCCTTGCCCGCCAGCGGGTCATTATGCGGCCGATAGACCGCGCAGATCAGGGCAGGCGCACATTGGGCAATAGCGACAAAGGCGATCAGCCCGACCGACGCCAATTGCGTGGTGGATGGGATGGCCATCGCATAGAGTACTGCCGCGCCGATCAGCGCGACGATGGCGCTGCGGCGTATCCACAACAACCGCTCGCCCATATGCGAATCGCCTGACGATCGTCGGAGCAGGGCGGGTGCGAACAGATCATTGGAGATCATGCTGGAGATGGCGACGATCTCTGTGACAACCATCGCCAGCGCCGCCGACAGCCCGCCCAGAAAGACGAATAGCCCCAGCCGATGATAGCCGAAATCTTGCGGTAGGCTGAGGACGAACAGGTCCGGCGCTGCGCCTTGGCCCAGCAGCGTCACACCGGCCGCAGCGATCGGCAGCACCGCCAGCACCGTCACCAGCAGATAGACCACAAAGCCCCAGCGCGCCGTCAATATGTCGGCGGGCGTGCGCGATTCCGTCACGCTGATGAAGAAATGGCGCGGCAGGCAAATGATCGTCAGCAGCGACAATAAGGTTGTGACAACGAAGTTCACGTCCAGCCGCGCTGGCGCAAATCCGCTGCGAAAGGTTGCCATGCCTTCGACTATCCGGTCGGTCGGGGCACTCCACAGCAGCCAGACCGCCAGCCCCGCGACCAGCAACAAGGCGACGAGCTTGAACAGCGATTCGAAGGCGACGGCGAACAATATCGCCTCATTCTGTCCGGAAACCTGATAGCGCCGCGCCCCAAAGGCGAGGGCGAACAGCGCCAGCATCGCCGCCGCCCCGACCAGCGGCGCTGTCGGCTGCGTGATGCCCGATACCAGCGCGAAGCTGAGCGCCACAGACCGCAATTGCAGCGCGATATAGGGAATGGTGCCGAACAACAGGATCAGCGTCACCAGTGCCGCTACGGTTCGGCTCTTGCCGAAACGCGACCCGATAAAGTCGGAAATCGACGTCGCGCCATCTGCCTGCACCTCGGCGTTCAGCCGTCGCAGAAACGGCCCGCCCGCGATCATCAGCAGGATCGGGCCAAGATAGATGGGCAGATAGCTCCATCCCCCGGTCGCCGCCGTGCCTACCGCGCCGAAATAGGTCCAACTGGTGCAATAGACCCCCAAAGCCAGGGTGTAGGCGTGGATACGCCAGCGCGATTGGCGCAGCCGATGGCGATACGCATGCGCCAGCGCCGTCCCCCCGAACAGCAGGAGGACATAGGCAAGGGCGATGAACAGCTTCGCAGATATGGTGATGCTCCCGCAGTCTGCAGCGATCAGGTTGACAGGCATAGGCTTACGCGCGCGAACGCGCCAGTTCGCTGGCGTCTTGGGGTTAACGAAAAAATAAAGGGAAACTGCCAAGAGGGACGGGGAACCGGAGACCGGCCATTTGGGCGCTTTGAGAAAATTGTTGGAAAGGCGCGCAGCGCAGTCGTCGGAGGAGGATACCGATGTCCGGCGGAGCTTGGTCGAAACGCTCTACGCCTCGCCCGCATCGCTCACCATCGGCGCGGCCACCGGAACGGCTGTCGGCCTCGTCATCAGCAGCCTGTCGGACGGCCTCGCCATCCATGTGGTCGTTGCGACGCTGTGCCTTGTTGCCGGGCTGCGCGTCTTCTCCGCCATTTTCTTTCATCGCCAGTTGGTGCGCGGTATGGCGGTCGCCTCGCGACGCTGGGAATTGGCCTATGAGTTGGGGGCGTGGGCCTATTCAGGGCTGCTGGGCCTCATGGGATTCGTCACCCTCATCGGATCAACCAATTCCGTTATTCATATGCTCAGCGTGTCGATGGCCACGGGCTATGCCGGCGGTATTTCCGGCCGTAATGCGGGCCGCGTGCAGATCGCCATTGGTCAGGTTTGCCTTGCCCTGCTGCCGACAGCGCTCGGCCTGTGGCTGGAAGGTTCGACAGGCTATCGTGTGCTGTCGGTTGCCATGGTGGCCATGATATTGGGCCTGGCCGAAATCAGTTCGACCACGCATCGCATTGTTGTCCAGGCGTTGATCGGTCGGCGCGACAAGTCGTTACTGGCAGAAAAATTCGAGCGGTTGGCGCGGTACGACAATCTGACCGGCCTTGAAAATCGCATGGCGATGCAGATGCGGTTGCGCGATATTTTCGAAACCAATGACAAACGCGCCGATGCCGTTGCCATTTTGTGGATGGATGTCGATCGGTTCAAGGAGATTAACGACTCCCTTGGCCATATGATCGGGGACCGGCTGCTGCGCGTTGTCGCCGAGCGTTTGAACGAGATCGTACAGGGACAGGGACGGGTTGCTCGCTTTGGTGGCGATGAATTTGTCATCATCTGCCCCGATACGGACCGGGTTGCGGCGGCGACGATCGCCCAGGAGATAATCACGGATTTCGCGCACGGCTTCGATCTAGGCGATCATCATCTCCAGGTTACGGCCTCGATCGGCTATGCCGTGGCCCCGCAGGACGGCCGTGACATGGATGAATTGATGCAGCATGCGGATCTGGCGCTGTATGAAGCGAAAGGGGCCGGACGCAATCGGGCGTCCAGCTTCAACTGGTCGCTGAAGGAACGGTTCAACCGCATCCACGAAATCGAAACCGGCCTGCGCCGAGCGCTGGACGGAGATGAACTCCAACTCATGTTCCAGCCGATCGTCGCGCTCGACGGCGGCGATATTGATGCGTGCGAAGCGCTGATCCGGTGGAACCATCCCGTGCTCGGCTCCATTCCACCGTCTGAATTTATTCCGATCGCTGAAAGCATGGGATTGATCGAAGCCTTGACTGGCTGGGTGCTGCGTCAGGCCTGCATCGCGGCAGCGGGGTGGCCTGGTGAGGTTCGCGTGGCCATCAACATCTCGCCCGCCTCGCTCAAGTCGCACGACCTGCCCAGCCACGTCATCGCCGCATTGCTAGAAACCGGCTTGCCCGCCCGACGGCTTGAACTCGAAGTCACCGAATCCATCTTCCTTGACGATAGCGGCCAGACCAGCACGATCCTGCGCGAACTCCAGCGTATCGGCCTGCGGCTGGCGCTGGACGATTTCGGCACTGGCTATTCCTCGCTCTCCTATCTGCGCTCCTACCGGTTCGACACGCTCAAGATCGACCAGAGCTTCATGGCGGGGATCAGCGCCAACGCCGAAGATCGCGCGATCGTCCGCGCGATCGGCAATCTCGCGCGCGACCTGTCGATGGACACCGTCGCCGAAGGGATCGAGACGCAGGACCAACTCGCCCATGCGCGCGAAGCTGGCTTCACCAATGTTCAGGGCTATTTGTTCAGCCGACCGGTCACGAATGAACGGATCATCGAACTGATCGAGGCGGGGCCGCTCCATGGCGAGGAACGGCCCGACCCGGTCGTCCGCCGCCGCCGCCTTGCCTGAACCGCGCGCGATCAGCGCAGGCGTGTCTGTGCCGCCGCCAATCGCCGCATCATTCGCAGATCACGGTCCGACAGGGCCAGGGCCGTGTCGGTCCAGGTGGTCACGATATCGGTCAGTTCGTCCAGCGTCATCGGATTGACCCGCCGTCCGGCGCGGTTGATGCCGACATAACCGGCATGATGCGCCCGGTGATCCTTGATCCAGGCGATGGTGGCGGCCTCGCCTTCGCCCTGCTCGACGACCTGGGTGACGATGCCCATGTCGAACATCTCCTCGGCGCTATAGACGCGCCCGTCGGTAATCATCTGGCGTGCCAGCACCGGGCCGACCCGGCGCGACAGGATGGAATAGGCGCCCATGCCGGGGAACAGGCCGAACAACACTTCGGGCAGGCCAAAGCGCGCCTGCCGCTCGGCGATGATGACGTCAAAGCACATCAATGCTTCAAGGCCACCGCCCAGCGCGTCCCCCTGCGCCAGCCCGATATTGATGATGTTCATGTCGTTACAGTGCCAGATGCGATCGACGATTTCGCAGCAGGCGATGCCATAGCGCAGCAACGTGTCGCGGTCGCGGCGCTGGATGCACTCGGCGAACATCTCCAGATCGCCACCCAGGTTAAACACGCCGGGAAAGCGCGACCCCAGCACCATGAATTTCAGCATCCCGCCCTTGTCTTCGAACAGGCGGCGGCTCTCGCGCTGCCAGGACATCGTATCGCGAATCAGCGACAGGTTGGAATTGGGGCGTTCCAGCGGCGTCATGAAGGCCCACAAGGTCGCCAGTTCCGCGTCCCACCGCACGTCGATTTGCCCCAGGTCGAATAGGGTGGAGCGCGCAATATCCGCCACAAGCGCCCGTTCCGCAGCGTCCTCGTTAACCATGTCCACCCCGGTTGGCCTCGGCTTCGCCCCTGTTTCGCTCGCGGAATTAAATTGTCCTGAATCAATCATGTGCGCCCCCGATTTTTCGTTGGGTCTCAACAAAACAGGCAGGAGAGGAGGATGCAATCGGCGGCACGCCAGACCGAGCCTGTTAACCATCTTTATACGCAACTGTTGCACCCTGGTCGCCCAAAAATAAGGCTATGCGCAGCGATAGTTGCGATATTGCAACAAAGTACCTTGTCGGACGACCGTAAAGCTTCATGCCAGACATCTTGTTAATCTTTGCCGATTATTTCGGTTGGCATGCGTCGAGAGCGATCTGATCCCCAAATAGCCACCCTGGCTTTGCACGACCACACGGGCGCGCATTGGCCGTTGCGTCTTTCGACCGATTGCCTGCGCTTCATCGGTCCCTATCGCCGGGTCGAAGGCTTCAATATCGACGCGCTTGCGCTGTTCGACGGCGTCCGCAAGGCGGGTTGAACGCCTGCACGTTCGCTCCTAGAGCGCGCAGATGACCCAGCCCCGCTTCTCCTTTTCCATCGCCGCCACCGACGGCAAGGCCCGTACCGGCGCGATCAGTATGCGCCGGGGCGAGATCCGCACGCCTGCCTTCATGCCGGTGGGCACCGCCGCCACGGTGAAGGCGATGCGCCCGGCCGAAGTGCGCGCGGCTGGCGCGGACATCATCCTGGGCAATACCTATCATCTCATGCTGCGCCCTGGTGCAGAGCGTATGGCGCGGCTGGGCGGGCTGCATGGGTTCATGGGCTGGGACCGGCCAATCCTGACCGATAGCGGCGGTTATCAGGTGATGAGCCTGTCGGCGCTGACCAAGATGAGCGAGCAGGGTGTCGCCTTCTCAAGTCATATCGACGGGTCGAAGCATATGTTGACGCCGGAGCGATCAATGGAGATCCAGCGCCTGCTAGACAGCGATATCGTCATGGCCTTTGACGAATGCACCAAAAATGGCTGCACCCATGAGGAGGCGACCAAGTCCATGGAGCGCTCGATGCGCTGGGCCAAACGCTCGCGCGAGGGTTTCGATGCTGGCGGCGTCCATGCCGACCGCGCGGCGCTGTTCGGCATCCAGCAGGGATCGCTCGATGAAGGGCTGCGGCGGGAATCGGCCCAGCAACTGATCGACATCGGCTTCGACGGCTATGCCGTGGGCGGCTTGGCGGTGGGGGAGGGGCAGCAGGCGATGTTCGCGACGCTCGACTTCGCGCCCGACATGCTGCCCGCCGACAAGCCCCGTTATCTGATGGGCGTAGGCAAGCCCGACGATATCGTCGGTGCGGTCGAGCGCGGGATCGACATGTTCGATTGCGTGCTGCCCACCCGGTCGGGCCGCAATGGCCAAGCCTTCACCTGGGCCGGTCCACTCAACATCCGCAATGCCCGTTTTGCCGAAGATCAGGGGCCGCTCGATCCGCGCTGCGCCTGCCCGGTCTGCACGACCTGGAGCCGCGCCTATCTCCATCATCTCGTCAAGGCTGGCGAAATGCTGGGTGCGATGCTGATGACCCAGCATAATATCCATTTCTATCAGGCGTTAATGCAGGGCATTCGAGATGCCATTGCCGCCGGGCAATTTGCACCCTTCGCGGCCGACTTCCGTCGCGATTATCAGCGCGTCTAGAATTTAGGGAATGATCGTTATCGCGATCGTGTAGCGGCCGTCATCGCCGTCATGGTCCAGCGCGGAACGCAACTGGCGCGACAGGCCCGTCAGCACGCGACCATAGCGTTCCGACAGATGGGCCGTCATCGCCTCGGACGTCCGCAGGCCCGACGACGTCACACTTAGCAAGGCCCGGCCTTTCTGGTCTTGCAGCATATGGGCCGCAATGTGCATCGACCCCTGGGGATCGAGCATCATCGCCAGTTCAACCAGCTCGGTCAGCAGGAACGCAATCGGCACCGCCACATCCTGACTGATATGGAGGTTATCGCTGTCGATCTGGATTGCAAAGCGCCGCGCCGCGGCAGGCGCCGTGCCGCGCAGACTGGCGGACAATTCACTGATCAGCGGACGAATGCCGACACCACGATTTTCCTCCAACTCGGCAAAATGATTGCGATGTACCACCGACAGGGCATCGACGCGCCGCTGGATCGAGGCATAGGCTTCGACCGCTTCGGGTTCATGCGCCGACCGGGCATGAAGGTTGATGAGGCTGGCGATGATCTGAAGGTTATTCTTGACCCGATGATGGACTTCGCGCGTCAGTTTGCGCTGCGTTTCCAGCCCTTCGGCCATCTCGGCCTCATGGGTCGCCACATCCTCGCTGATTTCGCGGAACGTCTCGCCCAGATCGACTATTTCCTGGGCTGGCGTCCGCATCCGCTGCAGCGGTTCCAGCACTTCGCCCGGATGATAGGCGGCAACCGCGCGCCGCAATATCACCAGTGGGCGGATCAATACGCGATTGACCACGAACCACCCAATCGCTGCGGCCGCAAACCACATGACCAGCGGCAGGAACAGCGACAGCAGTCGCGCCACTGTGGCGGGCGGTTCGCGTACCGTCATCGTTAATTCTATATCATAAGGGTCCAGCCGCGCCGACAAGCTGCTGCTCTTTCCGCCGGGCGGGTCTTTTCGAATATGACTGATCGCAAATAGCCGGTCGCCCTGACGAAGAGTCAGTTTACGATTTTGCAATGCCGTTGCGGGGTCGGCGACATTTTCCAGATGCTCGCGGGAATAGTAGATCAGTGCCGTGATGCGTTCGTCTGCACTGTTGACGCGGCTTACCAGATAAGGCGCATTGGCGAGCAGTTCGATCGGCGGCCCGTCGAAGCGATTAGTCAGGCTCAGTTGTGCAGGCTCGCGCATGCCGGTCTCGCACAAGCGACGACCAGCGCGATCATAGATGTAAAATTGTCCGCCTTCTGCATCATTTGAGGCAAGGAACAGGGACAGGCGCTCGCAAATGCTGCGGTCGCCACCATTTGACGCCAGATTATCGACGGTCAGTTGCAAGGCGGTGCGATCCGATTGCAGGTCCGCTGTCAATTTGCGGGCGCTTTGCGTCACCGCGACACGAAGCAGCGCTTCTTTTTCAAGGTCTGCCGTGCGTATGGCTTGAAGCGAGGCGATGAGGGCGAGCAGGCCAAGTGGCAGGAGTGCAAGCGTCAGGATGAGAAACATCTTAACGCCAGTAGACCTGAAAATTTGGGAGATAGGTTCCGTCAGCGACCGGGCCGCCGGAGGAGGGCTGCCCCGGTCCATGTAAAAATCAGCCTAGCTTGTTCAACAAATCCAGCATTTCCGCGGGAATATCCTCGTCTACCGCGCGTTGATAGACGGTACGCAATACTTGGGACACATGGCCTTCGTCCATCGGGTTTGCGGTCCTTCCTTTGCGCGAGGAAACCGCCTTTTTCGCATTTTTCTCTTCGCCCGCCATGGTCGAACGGTGTTCCGTGGTAGAAGAAACCAAAATCTGCCCCTCTGAAGCAATCTCTGTCACGCCAGCCTGTCCGTATTTGCGGGAATCTTGCGGCGCGTCAATTCGTCGTTCCGCATTAAAGTCACGATAAACGCACCTTCATCGAAAAAACCGTGTGACTGCGAAACAAATCGGTCCTTCGTTGGTTCCGGCCAAGCTAGCGTTTTTTTACGCGCTGCCGGTTCGGGGAGCATCGAAGGGAAGGGGGTTGCCATCAGGGCATCGACATTCCATCCTTTACGCCATCCTTCCCCGTGTCGGATACAACAGGCCCGCTTTGGGCAGGGAGACGAATTGACGATGTCGCTTGGACAGCAACTACACCCCCATCTTCCGTTTCTGCGCCGCTATGCTCGCGCACTGACCGGCAGCCAGACGCATGGTGACGCCTATGTTCGCGCAGCGCTCGAAGCGATCGTTGCCGCGCCGGAAGAGTTTCCCTCCGACGTCGATCCGCGTCTTGGCCTTTACCGTACGTTCCATGCCATCTGGTCGTCGGCGCATCTGGAAGACGTGCCGCTGACGGCTGATGGGGATCGCGAAGCCATTGCTCAGGCGCGCCTTGCGCGTTTGACGCCCCTGCCGCGGCAGGCGCTGCTGCTGACCGCGTTGGAAGGTTTCACTGTCGATGATGTGGCCTATCTCATCGACATGGACAGTGTCGATGTCGAAGGGCTGGTTGAGGAAGCGCTGAGTGAAATCGAAGCGCAGACCCGTGCCAAGGTTTTGATCATCGAGGATGAGCCGATCATCGCGATGGACATTGAAACCATTGTTCGCGACCTTGGCCATGATGTGACCGCTATTGCAGTAACCGCCGAAGACGCCGTGCGCGAAGCGCTTGCTGATCGTCCTGGCCTGGTGCTGGCCGACATTCAATTGGCGGATGACAGCAGCGGGATTGATGCGGTCAAGGACATTCTGGCCGAATTTGCCGTGCCTGTCATTTTCATCACCGCCTTCCCCGAACGCCTGCTGACAGGCGAGCGGCCCGAACCGACCTTCCTGATCACCAAGCCGTTCCAGCGCTCCACCGTCAAGGCGGCGATTTCGCAGGCGCTCTTCTTCGATCAGGCCACCGCGCCGGCCTGATCGTTACGCTTATATCCCGCTTTGTCGGAACTCCCCGCCGATCGTTGCGTTAGTCATGCGTAACGATCGGGGAGAGATTATGACAGATCAGGAAGAACGCATCACCACCGAAGACGTGCGCAGCGGGTCCAAGAACCATGTCGTGCGCTACGTCCTCGGCATATCTTTAGCATTGGTTGTCATTGGGATGCTGGTCGTTCTTTTGATCTGACCATCGCGTTTGTGGCTTTGGGCCTCTGGCAAAATCTGATTTAAGGTATAGGCGCATTTATGGCTTTGACGACGTCGGTTCCTGCGGCGAGGGCGACAGCCAATATGGGGGTTGTTTCCATGGATGAAGACGTGGAGCCGGTCGAGGAGCGCGCAGCGCTGTCGGATTCGGATTTCAAGCGTGAACTGGCCGCGGTCATTCCGCATCTTCGTGCTTTTGGCCGTTCCCTGTCGGGCAACCGTGATGTCGCGGATGATCTCGTGCAGGAAACCCTGCTTAAGGCATGGGCGGCACGCGCCCGGTTTCAGGCCGGCACGAATATGCGCGCCTGGACATTCATCATTCTACGCAACCATTATCTCTCGCAAATGCGCCGATCGCGCTTTCGCGGTGAATGGGACGACCTGACAGCCGATCGCATTCTTGCGGCACCGGCCAGCCAGGACAAGCATGTCGAATTGAGCGACATGCAGCGCGCCCTGCTGCAATTGCCCCAACCCCAGCGCGAAGCGCTGATCCTGGTTGGCGCGGGCGGCTTTGCCTATGAAGAGGCGGCCGAGATTTGCGGCGTTGCCGTGGGCACCATCAAAAGCCGGGTGGCTCGTGGTCGTGCGGCACTCGAACTGCTTATGGAAAGCGGCGACCTGCCTTCGCGACGAAGCCAGGAAACGACCGATACGGCTGTCCTCGACGAAATCATGGAAGATGTGGATCGCCTTAGTCGGGGGCGGGACGCGCAATCGGAAGTCGACTGAACGGGAACGATCATATTCCGTGGCTCGTTCTCCTTGTTTGAAAGGAGAGGCGCGTGGCTATCAATTCCCGTGAGGGTGCTCGACGGACCAAGATACATGGGATGGGCCGACCGCGTGGCAGCGGCCTCACCTTTGCCTTGGTCGCCATAGCGCTCATTCTGGCCATTGGCTTCTTCTATCTCACGAACGATAATCGCCGGGACAAACGTGCCGATGCTGTGACGAACACCGCAAAATCCGTGGATGACGCGGCAAGGGTAATCGAAAAGGCCGCGCGCAACGCGGCCGATGGATTGCGGAAATAAGCCGATCTTCTTTTTGATATTGATCGGGATTCAGGAATTCTTTGCCATTTTACGGCAGGGTGCGCCCACTGTCGGATTTCCTTACAGCAGATTGTAAGGCGATCGACCTTGTCAGTATCGCCTGTTGGCGACTGAAAAATGGGCGTAACACATGATCAGGCTGTTCAAACATTATGTGCCGCACGCCGTGCTGCTGCTTGGGCTGCTCGATTTCCTCCTCCTGCTTTTTGCGGCGGAGGGCGGCTGGATATTGCGGGCGCGCCAGATCGGCATGGACATCGACCATGTGATGACGCGCATGGGACCGTTGGTCAGTTTTGCCGTCGCCGTTCAAACCGCCATGATCGCGGTTGGCGTCTACGGCACGGAAGCGCTTCAATCGATCCGTTTCGCCTTCGCCCGCCTGCTGGTTGCCGTGTCCTTGGGCGTGATCTTCCTGTCGGTTCTCTATTTTCTGCTGCCGGGCATGACGCTTTGGCGCTCCAATTCCCTGTATGCCATGGGCTTTGCCATGGCCCTGCTGGTCATTGTCCGCATCTTGTTGGGGTCGATGTTGGGCGGGGAAGCGTTCAAGCGGCGATTGGTGGTCCTTGGTGCGGGCAATCGCGCGGACCGCATCCGCGAATTGGAGAAAAAGCGGGGGGCGGGCTATCTCGTCGTCGGCTATATCGCGATGAATGACGGCCCGCAGGTGGTGCAGGAGGCCATCAACCGCAGCGCCATCTACAATCTTTCCGATTTCGTCGTCCGGCTGAACGCCAGCGAAGTGGTGCTGGCGCTGGAGGAAAGGCGTAACGCCATTCCCATGTCCGATCTGCTGCGGATCAAGACCACTGGTGTCCATGTCAACGACCTGTCCACCTTTTTGGAACGCGAAACGGGCCGGGTTGATCTGGATAGCGTCAATCCTAGTTGGCTGATTTTCTCCGACGGCTTCTCGGCGGGCCGCCGCTTGTCCAGCATCGCCAAAAGACTGTTCGATATTCTTGCCAGCTCGCTGTTGTTGCTGCTGACGGGCCCGATCATCCTGCTTGCTGCCTTGCTGGTGAAGCTGGATAGCAAGGGACCGGCTTTTTACCGGCAACAGCGCGTTGGCCTCTACGGTCAGGAATTTTGGATCGTCAAGCTGCGGACCATGCGCCAGGATGCGGAAGTCGCAGGCAAGGCGGTCTGGGCTGAGAAAGACGATCCGCGCATCACACGCCTTGGCTATTGGCTGCGCAAGCTGCGTATCGACGAACTGCCCCAAACCTGGACAGTGTTGAAAGGCGAGATGAGCTTCGTCGGCCCTCGCCCCGAACGGCGTCAATTCGTCGAGGATCTGGAACAGCATCTGCGCTATTATGCCGAGCGGCACATGGTCAAGCCGGGCATCACCGGCTGGGCGCAGATCAATTACCCCTATGGCGCGTCGATCGAGGATAGCCGTCACAAGCTCGAATATGATCTTTATTATGCCAAGAATTACACGCCCTTTCTCGACCTGTTGATCCTTATCCAGACGGTGCGGGTCATCCTCTGGCCCGACGGCGCGCGTTAAGAGCGGCGGGCGATGGGTGTCCTGCTTCAATTTGTCGGCGACTGGGGCCATGCCCTGGCGGCGGTGCTGTTCGCGGCGCTGGGTATCTTCCTGTTTCGCCGGCGGAACGAAGCTGCGGAAATGCGGATGCTGGCGGTGGCGCTGCTGCTTACCTCCTGCTGGGCGCTCTATGTCTCGTTCGGCGGCGTCGCCAAGCCTTTGTCTGGCCTGGGCGAAAATATGCGCAACGCTGCCTGGCTGCTGACGATGTTCGTCATGCTTCGGCGCGGTCCGGTCGGGCGCAGCGGGACGATCCGGGCTGTGGTCACCGTCTATGCCGCAGTTGCAGGCCTGATCCTGCTCCAGACCTTCACCGATCTCGCCTGGCATCAGCTTTCTCCAGACAGCGAGTTCCATCAGGCGCTCGTAACCGTGTCGCTGATCCTGCGCATGATGACGGCGATCGGCAGTCTGCTGCTGCTCCATCACCTCTACACGGCATGGCCGTTGCGTGAGCGGGGCGGCGTGACCTTGCTGTTCGGCGCACTGGCGGCGATGTGGACCTACGACCTAAATCTCTATGCCATCGGCTATCTCTTGCCGCATCGCGCCAGCGAACTCTATGCGTTGCGTGGGCTGTTGATGGCTTTGCTTGCACCCACCATTGCCATTGGCCTGCGCAAGGGGATGGCGGAACGGCTCACCTTGTCGCGCACGTTGACGTTCCAATCGCTCTCGGTTTTTGCCGTCGCGCTCTACGTGGTCGTGCTGACCGCCGCTGCGGTCCTGATCGAACTGATTGCCGGACCTTATGCACGTATGGTGGAAATCGGTGCCGTGTTCTTCACGGCCGTTACGGCGCTGGTCCTCTTGCCGTCGCCCCGCCTGCGCGCGCTGTGGAAAGTGCAGGTCGCCAAGCATTTCTTCCAGCATCGCTACGATTATCGGACCGAATGGATGCGCTTTGGCGAAACGATTGGTCGCCCTGGCCAAAATCCCGCGCCGCTCGGCGAGCGCGTGGCCAAGGCGATTGCCGACATCACCGATTCGTCCGCCGCTTTGCTGCTTTTGCGTGATGATCAGGGCGGACTTGTGCTGGAAACCGACTGGAATTGGAGTGGCGATCTGCCCGAAGGCGCGACCGTCCCGCCTGCCTCCGTCGCGCGGCTGGAACAAAGCGGCTGGATCATAGATCTCGGCAAGCGCCGTGCCACTGACGCAACGCTGCCGCTTCCGGAATGGATGACGCAGGATTCCCGCCTTTGGGCGCTGGTGCCGCTCATTCATTTCGATCGTCTGACCGGCGCGATACTGTTAGGCCGCCCACCGATCGACCGTCGGCTCGACTGGGAGGATTTCGATATGTTGCGCGCCGCCGGGCGGCAAGCCGCCACCTATCTCAGCGAAGCGCAGGGGCAGCAGGCGCTCGACGATGCCGCCCGCTTCGACGAATTTAACCGCCGTTTCGCCTTCATCATCCATGATATCAAGAATCTGGTGAGCCAACTCTCACTGCTCGCGCGCAATGCCGCACGCCATGCCGACAATCCCGATTTTCGCGCCGACATGATCCTGACCCTTCAGGAATCGGTCGGCAGGATGAATGATCTGCTCGCGCGCCTGTCCCAGCATAACAAGAGCCGTGCCGAAGACCCGCACCCTGTCGCGTTGCGCGGCCTGCTTGATCATGTGGCCCATGGCCGCGCGCGCCAGCACCCCATTCTCGTCAGCGGTGAAGCACCGCTCGCGCTCGCCGACCCTGGGCGGGTTGAACAGATCATCACCCATCTGCTCCAAAATGCCATTGATGCCAGTGCGCCTGATGTGCCCGTCGAACTGCGCCTGTCGGCCGACGCCAGCGATGTGCTGGTGGAGGTCGTTGACAGGGGGCGGGGCATGAGCGCCGAATATGTCCGCCGCGAACTGTTCAAGCCCTTTTCGTCGAGCAAGGTCGGCGGTTTTGGGATCGGCGCGTTTGAAGCGCGCGCCTTGGCGCTGGCGATGGGTGGGCGGATCGACGTCGACAGCCGCCCTGGCATAGGTAGCCGTTTCACCTTGCGCCTTCCATTGGCACCCCAGACACAGGAAAGGGCCGCCTGATGAGCGATATCCGTCCCAAATTGTTGATTGTGGAGGATGATCCGGGCCTGCAGCGGCAATTGCGCTGGGCCTATGAGGATTATCAGCTTTTTATCGCCGGTGACCGGGAAGAAGCGGTCGAACTGCTGCGTGCTCACGCGCCTGATGTTGTAACGCTCGACCTTGGTCTGCCGCCAGATCCGGACGGCACCAGCGAGGGCTTTGCAACTCTCGCCGACATATTGCGGATCAAGCCTGATACCAAGGTGATCGTCGCGTCCGGCCATGGTGCCCGCGAAAGCGCGCTCGACGCGATATCCGGGGGTGCCTACGACTTCTACCATAAGCCGGTTGATATTGATGAGCTTGGCCTCATCGTCCGACGCGCCTTTCACGTCCATGCGCTGGAACAGGAAAATGCAAGGCTCGCCGAGACCGCGCCGACCGATCGGCGGGTGCTGGGCCGCGTGTTGACAGGCGCGCCTGAAATGATGAAGGTCGCCCGCACGATAGAGCGCGTGGCCAGCGCGCAGGTATCGGTGCTGTTGCTGGGCGCAAGCGGCACCGGCAAGGAATTGCTGGCCCAGGGGCTGCACGACGCCAGTCCGCGTCGCCATGGCGCGTTCGTGGCGATCAACTGCGCCGCCATCCCCGAAACCTTGCTCGAATCCGAACTGTTCGGCCATGAAAAGGGTGCGTTTACGGGGGCCATCAAGACGACGCCGGGCAAAATCGAGCAGGCGCAGGGCGGTACGCTGTTCCTGGATGAAGTCGGCGACATTCCGCTTGCGCTTCAGGTCAAGCTGCTGCGCTTTCTGCAGGAGCGAGTGATCGAACGCATTGGCGGCCGTACGCCCATCGCCGTCGACACGCGCATCGTCTGCGCCACGCATCAGGATCTTGATGCCATGATCGCGGCGGGCAGCTTCCGCGAGGATCTTTATTATCGCCTCGCTGAAATCGTCATCCGCATTCCCGCGCTCAAGGACCGGCCGGGCGATCCGGCGCTGCTGGCGCGCCACTTCCTGACCCGCTTCGCCGCCGAGATGAATCCGGCGGTCAAGGGGCTGGCCCCCGATGCGCTCGCTGCGCTCGACGCCTGGCCCTGGCCCGGCAATGTGCGCGAACTGGAAAACCGCATGAAGCGCGCCGTCATCATGGCCGATGGCAAGCTGGTAACTGCCGCCGATCTTGATCTGGACAAGGAACGGGAAGAGGGCGGTGAACTGGTGAATCTCAAGGCTGCGCGCGAGATGGCCGATCGCCGGGCGATCAGGCGCGCTATCGCCCGCACCGACGGTAATATTTCCGGTGCTGCCAAGATGTTGGGGATCAGCCGCCCCACGCTCTACGATCTTCTCAAACAATATCAGATGCAGGGATAATTCATGAGCCGTGCCCGCATCGCCCTGATCGTCGCAATCCTATCACTGCTTCTGGGCGCGGCTGCCCTGTGGCAATGGCGTGCGCATGAACGGGATGGGAGCGCCGCACTCGCCCGTGGCCTTGCCGCACTGGACAAGGGGGATGTCCGCACCGCGCGGGTCGAGTTGATGAACGCGATCAAAGCCGACCCACGCTCAGCCGTGGCGCGGGCGGCACAGGCACGGGCGCTGGTCGAGCTAGGCGATGGCGCAGGTGCGCAGACCGAAATCGAGCGCGCGCGCAAGCTGGGCGCGGCGGCGGCTGAGACGCGCGACGTGATGGCGCAGGCGCTGTTGCTACAGGGTGAAACCGATGTGGCGCTACGAGAGGCCCGCGCGCCCGACGTTCCCGCCAACCAAAACCTCGCGGTTGCGCGGATCATCGCACGCGCTGCCATGGCGCAGGGGGATATGGGCACAGCGCAATCCGTGCTGGCGCGCGCCCTTGATGGCAGTCCCAATGACGTTGAGAGCTGGGTTGTCCTTGGCCGCTTGCGTCTGACGATAGGCGATCAGGCCGGCGCGATTGGTGCCGCCGACCGCGCGGTCGCTTTGGCCCCTACCAATGGGAAAGCGCTGACCCTGCGTGCCGAACTGACGCGCAGCCAATATGGTCTTACCGCGTCGCGTCCCTGGTTCGACCGTGCGTTGGCCGCCAATCCTGAATCGGTGCCGACGCTCGAACAATATGCCGCCACGCTCGCCGATGCGGGTGAAGCCGGTGCGATGCTGTCGCTCACCCGCCGCATTCTCGCGCTCGAACCCGACAATCCGCGAGCATGGATGATGCAGGCCATCATGGCGGCCCGCGCAGGCAAGGCCGATCTTGCCCGCGCGCTGCTGGCGCGGACGCAGGGGCGACTGGATGGTGAGCCAGCTACCATGTTGGTGCGCGGCGTGTTGCATCTGCAGGATGGTAACGCCGTTCTGGCGGCAGAGGCGCTCGCCCCGCTCGTTGCGATGCAACCGGACAATCGGCCTGGTCGGGTCTTGCTCGCCCGCGCCCATCAAATGGGCGGCGACATGTCGGCGGCCGCGACGACGCTCGCCCCGATCGTCGCTCAGCGGGATGCTGACCCTTATGTGCTGACCCTTGCCGGGCGCGTGCAGGAGTCGCTGGGCAATCGCGTCATGGCAGCCGACATGCTGGCCCGCGCCGCCTGGCCGGCGCGCGCATCTGCCGACCCTTTCGCTGGGCCTCGCGACAGGCAACTGGCCGATGGTCCGGCACCCGTCAACACGGGAACGGCGCGCGATAATATTCCCTATATTCGCGCCCTGCTCAGCACCAACCGTATTGACACAGCGCTTGAGCGCGCGCGCCTGCTGAGCCGCGCCAATGCTGGCGCGCCCGATGCCTGGATTGTCCTGGGCGATACGCTGGGCGAAGCCGGGCGAGCGGGGGAGGCCGCGCGCGCCTATGAAAGCGCCGCCAATATCCGTTTCGATCGAGCGGTGGCGCTGCGTCTCGTCGCTGCGTGGACTCGCGCGGGTGATCCAGCGCGTGCGACCCAGATCGTGCAACTATTCCTCGCGCAAAATCCGGCCGATACCGCGATGCGCCGCCTCGCCGCTGCTGCGGCGATGAACGCGAGAGACTGGCGCGCTGCACGGCGAATGCTGCAGGCGGTTCGGGCGCAAGTGGGCGACAATGATGCGCTGCTGATGGCGGACCTCGCCCGCGCTGCGGTCGAAACGGGGGATCGTGCAGCGGCCCTCGCCTATGCCACCCACGCCTATCGCCTGATGCCTGCCAACGCGATGATCGCGGACATATACGGCTGGACACTGTTACAAACCGGCGAAAAAGGCCCGGCTGCGGTCGATCTGCTGGAAAAGGCGGTCGCCCGCGCCCCCGGCCATCCCCTGCTCAACCTGCATCTGGGCCAGGCCTATGCCGCCGCAGGTCGGAAGAATGAAGCCAAGCTGGCGCTGGGCCGGGCGGTGTCGGTCAGGAATTTTGCGGGCCATCAAACGGCAGTCGATGCGCTAGCGGCGCTTTAGCTAAGGCCCGTTCGTTTCGAGCGCAGGCCCGCAGCCGAAACCCTCAGGCCTTCTGCAAGTCCAGATCGTCGGCCCGTATCCCCAGCCGCCGAATCTGCGCCGCCACCGGTGGCCATACCGTCTCCAGAAAATGGGCACGCTCCGCTACACGCAGCCGCCGGGTCGCGCCATCGGCCACAAACATGCCGACCCCGCGCCGCACGACGACCAGCCCATCATCCTGAAAGCTCTGATAGGCCTTCGCCACGGTCAGCGGATTGGCCCCCTGCGTCGCGGCAAAGGCGCGCACCGATGGCAGCAGGTCGCCATCGCTATAATCTCCGTCCAATATGGAAGCGGCAATGATCTCACGCAGGCGGAGATAGACGGGTTTTGAGTCGTCGGCCATGGGTGCATCACTGCCATAATACAGCCACGCGGGTCAAGTCAGACCATTGCGCGAATCATAGTTAAAGCGGCAATTATCGGTCCCAAACCGATACGATAGCGTCATAATCTGGCCTGGGACGCTCCTCCTGCGGCTTGCCCGGCGTACCGATGAAGACGAAGCCCGCAATCGTCTCGTCCCCCTGCGCAAAGGCCGCGCGCACATCGTCATTATAGGTCGGCCACCCCGTCAGCCAGCCACCGGCAAAGCCCAGCGCATGGGTGGCGTGCAGCAGGTTCATGATCGCCGCGCCCACCGACAATTGCTGTTCCCACACCGGAATCTTACTGCCCGCGACCGGCGCGGACAGCGCGACCACCAATGTCGGGGCCTGATGCGCGAACTGGTGCATCGCCTCGATCTCCAGCCGCCCGGCATCGGGCTTCTCGGCGCGATAGGCGCTCTCCAGCAGCTCGGCCAACGCCGCCCGCTGCGCCGATGGCACGACGACGAATCGCCATGGTGCCAACTTGCCATGATCGGGCGTCCGCAGCGCCACTTCCAATATCTGCCGTAACTGCACGTCATCGGGACCGGGCGCAATCAGGTCGCGGGGTTTGCCCGACCGGCGGGTCTGGAGCAGGGCGAGCGGGGAGGACAGATCATTGAACATCGCCGCGACAAATGGCCCGACCACCGCCATGACGCAAGGGCCGCCTGTGTTTTTGACAGATGCGAATTTGGCTCTACTCTCTGGCCATCATTCGGCCTCCGTTCGGCGGGCCGGTCAAACCATATGACAAGGGTTCCCGATGGCGACCTCGATTCCTGGCGTGGAGGCAGCGGGCAAGACCTGGCTCGGCCATCCGCGCGGCCTGTTCCTGCTATTTTTCGCCGAAATGTGGGAGCGTTTTTCCTATTATGGCATGCGCGCCATTTTGATTTTCTACCTCACCAAACATTTCCTCTTCGGCGAAGATCGCGCCTATCTGCTCTACGGCGCCTATACCTCGCTGGTCTACATCACCCCCGTTATCGGCGGCTATCTGGCCGACCGGTTCCTGGGACCACGCAAGGCGGTGCTGGTGGGCGGCGTCTTCATCGCCATCGGCCATTTCCTGATCGCCATCACCGAAGGGCCGGGGGGGCAGGATGGCTTCTTCCTCAACGGCTTCTACCTCGCCCTTGCCAGCATCATCGTCGGCACCGGCTTCCTCAAGGCCAATATCTCGGTGCTGGTGGGCGAACTCTACCCCCGCGACGATGCCCGCCGCGATCCGGCCTTCTCCATCTTCTACATGGGCATCAATGTCGGCGGGATGATGGGGCCGATCATTTGCGGCCTGCTCGGCGAATTGTACGGCTGGAGCTGGGGCTTCGGCGCAGCGGGCGTCGGCATGCTGCTTGGCCTTGTCATGTTCGTCTGGCTCAAGCCCTGGCTGCTGGGCAAGGGCGAGCCTCCGGCACCCGCCCAGTTGCGCGCGCCCGTCGCGGCGGGGCTTAGCCAGGAATGGATCATTTATCTCGGCGCAGCGCTTGGCGTCGTCGCCATCTGGCTGGTGATCCGCTATGCCGAATTGCTGGGCTATGCGCTGCTCGGCTTTGCTGCGCTGACCGTCCTCTACATCGTCTGGCGCACGATGAAGACGCTCGGCAAGGTCGACCGCGACCGGATGTTCGCCGCGCTGTTCCTGATCGCGCTCAACCCGCTCTTCTGGGGCCTGTTCGAACAGACCGGATCGTCGCTCAACATCTTCACCGACCGCAATGTCGATCGCGTCCTCTTCGGCTGGGAAGTCCCGGCTTCCATGTTCCAGTCGGTCAATTCGGTCTTCATCATCCTGCTCGCGCCCTTGTTCGCGGTGCTGTGGACCATCCTCGACAAGCGCCGCCTTGAACCTTCCTCGCCCGCGAAATTCGGCATCGGCCTGATCCTGTGCGGGGCGGGCTTCCTGGTGCTGGTGGCGGGTGCCGCCATGGCGGGGGAAAATCTCACTCCCGTCCTGTTCGTCTTCCTCATATACCTGTTCCACACCATGGCCGAACTCTGCTTCTCGCCGGTCGGCCTGTCGGCGATGACGCGCCTGTCGGTGCCCAGCATGGTCGGCCTCGTCATGGGCACCTGGTTCCTCGCCATGGCGGCGGGTAATTTCATCGCAGGCTTGATCGCCCGCGCGACCGGCAGCGGCGATGCGGGCGGTGTGACCCAGGTGCTGGATGTCTACAGCCGCATCGGCTGGTTTTCGATTGTGGTGGGCGGCCTTGTCCTGCTCGTCTCGCCCTATATCAAACGCCTGATGCATCTCGACCTGATCGCTTCGGAGGATAAGCCATGAGAAAAAGCGCAACGCCGTTGCTGATCGCCGCCCTGCTGGCCGGGGTGGCCGGTCCCGTCGGCGCGAAGAAGGACAAGGATGCCCCGGCTGCCAGCCAAGGCAGCTCGGCCGAACCCGAAAACCCTTATCCGTCCACCTACAAAGCCTATCCCGGCACCGCCACCGCCATTCGCGGCGCGACGATCTTCGACGGGGAGGGCGGCCGCATCGACAATGGCGTCATCTTCCTGTCGGACGGGAAAGTCACGGCGATCGGCGGCGCGGACACGCCGATCCCTGCCGACATTGCGGTGTTCGACGGCACCGGCAAATATGTCACCCCCGGCGTCATCGACATTCACAGCCATTTGGGCAACTATCCCTCGCCCGGCGTCGATGCCCATTCCGACGGCAATGAGGCCACCACGCCCGTCACCGCCCATGTCTGGGCCGAACATAGCATCTGGCCGCAGGATGCAGGTTTCAGCCGCGCGCTCGCCAATGGCGGCGTCACAAGCCTGCAAATCCTCCCCGGCTCGGCCAACCTGTTCGGCGGCCGCAGCGTCACGCTCAAGAACGTCCCCGCCCGCACCATGCAGGGCATGAAGTTCCCCGGCGCACCCCATGGCCTCAAAATGGCGTGCGGCGAAAATCCCAAGCGCGTCTATGGCAGCAAGGGCCGCGAACCCTCGACCCGCATGGGCAATATGGCGGTCAACCGCGCCACCTGGATCAAGGCGCGCGACTATCAGAAGAAGCGCGCCGCCGGAAAGGACCAGCCCCGCGACCTCGGCATGGAGACGCTGGCCGATGTGTTGGAGGGCAAAATCCTCGTCCACAATCATTGCTACCGCGCCGATGAAATGGCCAATGTCATCGATATGGGCAAGGAATTCGGCTATCGCGTCACCGCCTTCCACCACGCGGTCGAAGCCTATAAGATCGCCGACCTGCTGCGCGACAATGGCGTCTGCTCGGCGCTGTGGGGTGACTGGTACGGCTTCAAGATGGAAGCCTATGACGGGATCAAGGAGAATATCCCGCTCGTCCATCGCGCCGGGGCCTGCACCATCGTCCATAGCGACGACGACAACGGCATCCAGCGCTTGAACCAGGAAGCCGCCAAGGCCTTGGGCGCAGGTCGCCGCATGGGCATAGACATTTCCGATGAAATCGCCTGGACCTGGCTCGCCATCAATCCCGCGCGCGCCATGGGCATCAGCGAACAGACCGGCAGCCTCAAGGTCGGCAAGATGGCCGATGTCGTCCTGTGGAACGGCAATCCGTTCAGCACCTACACCCGGCCGGACAAAGTCTGGATCGACGGCGCGCTGCTCTACGACAGCGCCAACCCCAAATTGCGCCCGGTCAGCGACTTCGAAGTCGGCCAGATCGGCGCGGGAGATGTGAAATGAGCGACCAGAACCATCCTCTCCCCCCGTTCGCCCTGAGCCTGTCGAAGGGCTTGGCTGAGCGAAGCCGAAGCCACTTCGCTCGGCTCAGCGGAAGGCTTCGACTTCCCTCGGCCCGAACGGTCATAGCGGGCCTGCTGTTTGCCATTTCGACCCCGGCCCTCGCCCAATCCCTCGCCATCACCGGCGCAACCCTCGCCATCGGCGACGGCTCCGAACCCATACGCAACGGCACGGTCGTCATCACCGCTGGCAAGGTGACCGCAGCGGGCGCAGGCATCGCCATCCCACCCGGCACGAAAACCATCGACGCCGCTGGCAAATGGGTCACGCCCGGCCTCGTCTCCGGCTTCTCCCGCGTCGGTCTGGTCGAAGTCCCGGCCGTCAACGAAACCAACGATGCCAGCGCGCGCTCGCCCTTCTCCGCCGCGATCGACGTCGCGCCTGCGATCAACCCGCTGGCCAACCCGGTCGCGATCAGCCGCACGGCGGGCATCACCCGCGCCGTCGTCGTCCCCTCGACCGGCACCGGCATTTTTGCCGGCCAAGGCGCGGTCGTGGACCTCGGCGCAGACATGAACCCGATCACCAAGCCGCGCGCCTTCCAATATGTCGAAATGGGCGAGGAGGGGGCCAAGGACGCCGGTGGCAGCCGCCCCGCCGCGATCCTGACCTTCAAGACCATGCTGCGCGAGGCGCAAGAGTATGCCAAAGCCCCCGCCAGCTATGACGGCCGATCGAAGGACGCTTTGCTCAATCGCATCGATGCCGAGGCTTTGGTCCCGGTCGTCACCGGCGCAATGCCGCTGATGGTCCATGTCGAAAGCGGACGCGACATTTTGGCGGTCCTTGCGCTCAGACAGGATTTCCCCGCGCTCAAACTCATCCTGGCGGGCGCTGCCGAAGGCTGGATGGTCGCCCCTCAAATCGCCGCCGCCAAGGTGCCGGTGATCGCGGGTGGCCTTGACGATCTCCCCTCCAGCTTCGAAAAACTCGCTGCCACCCAGAGCAATGTCGGCCGCATGGTCAAGGCGGGCGTTGCCGTCTCGATGGGCTTGATGGACCGCGACGAGGGGCTGCAACTGCGCCTCGCCACCCAGCAGGCGGGCAATATCGTCGCGTTGAACAAAGTGCCCGGCGCAACGGGCTTGAGCTGGGGCCAGGCGCTCCGCACCATCAGCTCCGCCCCGGCCGAAGCCATGGGCCTGGGCGACCGCATCGGGTCGCTCAAGGCCGGACGGGCAGGGGATGTCGTGCTATGGGATGGCGACCCGCTGGAAATGACATCCGCGCCGCTTGCCGTCTGGATCGACGGCATCGCCCAACCGCTCGACAACCGCCAGACCAAATTGCGCGACCGCTATGCGACACCGGAAGAAGGGGAGTTACCCAAAGCCTATAGCTGGTAGTCGCTGGACCCGTCGATCTGACTGGCGCATAGCTACGCTACCCGTTCAACAACCAATGTTCGGCTTCTTCGGGACTGACGAAATAGCTGACTTCGCGAGTATCGGTCGCGCGCTTGGCCTGTATCCGGGCAAGCGAGCGCGCGACGACGAAGGCGAGGCGCTTTGATCTTCGCGTGGGATCGGCCAATACTTGCTGAAAGGCAGCCACGCTATCCTGCGGCTGAATATCCATGTCGCGAACATCGACCATCGTCAGATGTTCATGAGGACCGCACTGCAATTGCAGAAAGGCGGCATTGCGCGCCTCGACCAGCCGCTCAATATCTTCGATATGGAAAAAGCCGCCCAGTGTCATGCGCACAAGGCTTTGGGGAACATCGACCTCGATAGAAAATCGCGCTTTCATACGCGCACGATATGTCCTTATTCTTTCTATTCGGTTTATTGGCAAGCCATGGGTCTCATCGCCTCATTTCACCTTGCGAACGGTTATGAATGCGGTAACATTTATTGGTCGGTCGCGCCCCAGACGTCGCTGGCCTTCACATAGCCGCGCTGCCCCCGCACGTCGAAACTGCACCAGCCGCCCGAACAGTCGGACAGCCGCCCCACCACGCCGCGCTCCGCCCGGAACAATGTCCGCGCGCCGTCGCTCGCCGATTGCCGCAACGGCGCGACCTCTGCCTTAACGATGCCGGTCGCCGTGTCGCTGAGCAGGCGCACATGCATCCACCCCTGCGCGCCGTCCGGGTCTTGCACCTTGCGCCACAGTCCCAGTACCTGCACGACCTTCACTGGCAGGTCGCGGCGGCGATAGACCCAGTTGGACGGGTAATCCAGACTCGGCCCCACGCGCATCCGCGCCTCATCCTGCGCGATCGACGCCCAATAGGGCATCGGCTTGCCCGGCGCGGCGATACTCGCCGCCGCCATAGCCAGCGCCATCGCCACGCCTGCGCCCCGCATCAACAGCTTCATTCCCGACCCATTTCCCATGTCACCCATGATCGTCCCTTAGCCCGCCGCGCATCATCGCAACAGTCATTACCGCATAACCGCTTGACCGACGCAGCAGGCAGGCATAGCGGCAGGGCCATGGCCAAGAAAATGCGCCCTGCCAAGCCGCGCGTCATCGTCACGCGCCGCCTGCCGCCCAATGTGGAGGCGCGCATGGCCGAACTGTTCGACGCCAGCTTCAATGTTGGCGACGCCCCCATGAGTCGCACCGAACTCGCCCGCGCCATGGCGCAGTGCGACGTGCTGGTGCCGACCATCAACGACACGATCGACGCCGCTTTGCTGAACGGCGCGCCGGAACGATTGCAATTGATCGCCAGCTTCGGGGCCGGGGTCGATCATATCGACCTGGCCGCGGCGCAGGCGAAGCGGATCATCGTCACCAACACGCCGGGCGTCCTGACCGAGGATACCGCCGACATGACCATGGCATTGATCCTGTCCGTGCCCCGCCGCCTGGCGGAAGGGGAAAAGCTCGTCCGGTCGGGCCAGTGGCGTGGCTGGAGTCCCTCAGGGATGCTGGGCCACCGTATCGGCGGCAAGAAGCTGGGCATTATCGGCATGGGGCGCATCGGCCGTGCCGTTGCCCGCCGCGCGCGCGCCTTTGGCCTGTCGATCGCCTATCACAACCGCCACCGCCTGCCGTTCGAGGTGGAACAGGAACTAGAGGCGGAATGGGTGGGCGATGTCGATGCCCTGCTGGCGGCCTGCGACATCATCTCGATCCACTGCCCGCTCAACGCTGACAGTCGCGGCCTGATCGATGCGCGGCGGATCGCGCTGATGCGTCCCGACGCCTATCTCATTAACACCTCCCGCGCCGAAATCACCGACGAGGCTGCGTTGATCGTCGCGCTGGACGAAGGGCGCATCGCTGGCGCAGGCCTTGACGTCTATACCCACGAGCCAGCGGTCGATGCGCGCCTGTTCGACCTCGCCAATGTCGTGCTGCTGCCGCACATGGGTTCGGCCACCTTCGAAGGCCGCGACGCGACCGGCGCGCGGGTCATCGCCAATATCCGCAGCTGGGTCGATGGCCACCGCCCGCCCAATCAGGTGCTGGAAGGCTGGGTCTGACGGAACCCTGCGCGCCGTCGTCCGTTCGGAAATCATAGCATTTCCATCGAAAGGGACGGATCATCATGTTGAAACTCGCAGTCATCTCGCTCGTCATCGCCGCTGTGCTGGCGGTTCTCGGCTTCGGCGGCGCCGCTGGCACCTTCGTCGGTATCGCCAAGATTCTCTTCTTCATTGCGCTTGCCGTCTTCGTCCTGTTCCTCGTCCTCGGCATGCTGGCTGGTAAGGGCATCAAGGATGCGATAGACTGACCGGATGATAGAAACCGGCGCAGGGATAGATGAAACCGGGCGGCTCGTGCGCGATGCCGCCGGTTTCTTGTTCCGGCGCGATCTCGGCGGCACCTACCGCCTCGTCCTGCTCCGCGTACCCGTCGATCTCGTCGAAAAACGGGTGCGCGTTCAGGGCTTTTATATGGGCGACGATATCGTCGAGGCCGATGGCGTAGCGCCCGCCTGAAACCCCTTGCCAAAGCAGCGGCGACACGCGATCCCGTGTCATGCGCAAGATCATTCTGCTTCTCCTCGCCGTCGCCACGCCCGTTCTCGTTCAGGCCCAAACGCCTCGTGACACGCTCACGCAGGTCATGGATGACCACTGGACATGGTGGCTCTCGACGCACCCCGTCGAGGCGACCGCCCGTGGCGTCCGCACCTATGATGACCGCATCTACGACCTGTCGCTCACCGCCCGCGCTGCCCAGATCAAGGCCGAGCAGGCCTTTGTGGCCCGGCTGGAAGCGATTGGCGAAACGACGCTCGACCCCGCCGACCGCGTTAACCGCGCGGTGCTGCTATGGATGTTGCGAGACGACATAGCGGGGGAGGCGCACCAGGCCGAAAGGCTGATGCTGTTCACCACTTACTATGGCTGGCACCAGGGTTTTGCAGGAATGGGCGACGGCCTGCCTTTCTACGACCGCGCCGATTATGACAGCTATCTCACCCGCCTGTCGCTCTATCCCAAACAAAATGGCGACGCGCTCGCCATCACCCGTCAGGCGATCGAGGGCGGCTATGTTCTGCCTTGCTCTGTCCTCGGCAATTATGCGGCCACCATCAGCGGTATCGTGGCGGGCAAGCCGGAAACGACCCGCTTCTACGAACCGTTCACGCGCCCCAAGCCCCGCACGATCAGCGATGCCGATTGGTCCGCGATGCAGGCGCGCGCCGTCACCCTGATCCGCGATGTCATCACACCCGAATATGGCAAATGGCATGATCTGTTCGTGAAGGACTATCTGCCTGCCTGCCGCAAGAGCGACAGCGCCTCGACCCTGCCGGGCGGCGCAGCCTGGTATGCCAGCCGCGTTCGGACGCATACCACCACTGATCTGACCCCTGACCAGATTCACGCCATCGGTCTGTCCGAAGTCGCCCGCATCCGCGCCCGCATGGACGATGTGGCGGCAAAGGCTGGCTATCCCAGCCGCGCTGCCTTTATCGCGCACCTGCGCACCGACCCACGCTATTATGCCAAGACGCCGGAAGAACTGCTCCAGGTTGCCGCGCGTCAGGCCAAGGCGATCGACGGCCTGCTGCCACGCTATTTCAACACCCTGCCGCGTTTGCCCTATGGCCTCAAACCCATTCCAGAGGCCGAAGCGGAAGGCACGACCACCGCCTATTATATGCCCGGCGCGCCAGAGAGCGGCATAGCGGGCACCTATTTCGTCAACACGTCCAGGCTCGACCAGCGCCCCTTCTGGGAACTGCCCGCGCTCACCGCGCATGAAGCCGTGCCCGGCCATCACAACCAGATCGCCCTGCAACAGGAATTGCCGCTCCCGCCTTTCCGCAAATATCTCGCGGGCTTCACCGCCTATGTCGAAGGATGGGCGCTCTACACCGAATATCTGGGTGAAGAGATGGGTCTGTACGACACGCCCGAAAAGATGATGGGCCGTCTGTCCTACGAGATGTGGCGCGCCTGCCGTCTGGTGGTCGATACCGGCATCCACGCCAAGGGCTGGGACAAGGCGCGCGCCGTCGCCTTCATGGCCGATAACAGTGCGCTATCTGCCGCCAATATCGATGCGGAGGTCAATCGCTATATCAGTTGGCCGGGTCAGGCGCTGGGCTACAAGCTCGGCGAAATCAGGATCAGGGCATTGCGGACGAAGGCGGAGGCGGCCCTGGGCGCAAAGTTCGATCTGCGCCGCTTCCATGACGCGGTTCTGGCGCAAGGCGCGGTGCCACTGACGGTGCTGGAAAGCCAGATCGACGGATGGATTGCGGCGGAAAAAGCCCGCTGATCAAAGGCGAAGGGATCTGGGCGGGGCGTTGGTGAGGTCGAGCCACGCCCGATAGCCCAGGTCCAGCGGCAGGGCCGCTTCGCAACAGGCGCATTCCGCCATCACCCGCCCGATCAGCCATTGGCTTTGTCCGCAATCGGGACAGCGCATCGCGCCACCGGGGCGATAGACGGCGATCATGTCGCGACTAGGCAGGACTTGGGAAGGGTGCATGTGAAAAATCCCCCATTGTCTCGCACTAACGTCATTATAGGCGGTTGTTTCCCGCTTTGGTCAGACAAGCGCAAAAAATGCGCCTCCTCCAAAGGTGGAACGGTTGCTTTGTCCATTTGACTTGGGCGCGGCAGTCTGTATGGCGCTGCAACATCGGGACATACCCGCTTCGGCCGACGGTTGGGGCGCATCCCTCCACCTTGCTGCCCGGACCATCGGGCCGGTCGGCGAGAGACGGGTGGAAAGCGTCATCTTGCCTCCGCATGGCCGCGGCATTTGCGAGGAGACGCACAACTTATGACCGCCATCGGACAGGACACGCTCGGCACCCGCGACATTTTGAATGTCGACGGCAAGGACATCGCTTTTTATTCGCTCGAAAAGGCCGCCGCGAAATTGGGAGACGTTTCGCGACTGCCTTTCTCGATGAAGGTGCTGCTCGAAAACCTGCTCCGCTTCGAAGATGGCGTCACCGTGACGGTCGAGGACATTCAGGCGATCGTCGACTGGCAGAATGACCGGGGCAAGGCCCAGCGCGAGATCCAGTATCGCCCCGCGCGCGTACTGCTGCAGGATTTCACCGGCGTTCCTTGCGTTGTCGATCTGGCCGCGATGCGCGACGCGATGAACGCGCTCGGCGCAGACGCCAGCAAGATCAACCCGCAGGTGCCCGTCCATCTCGTGATCGACCACTCGGTCATGGTCGATGAATTCGGTACGCCCAAGGCGTTCGAACAGAATGTGGAAATCGAATATCAGCGCAATATGGAGCGCTATGACTTTCTGAAATGGGGCAGCAAGTCGCTCAACAATTTCTACGCCGTGCCCCCCGGCACTGGCATCTGCCATCAGGTGAACCTGGAAAATATCGCCCAGGCCGTCTGGTCGAGCGAAGATGCCGATGGCAACATGGTCGCCTATCCCGACACCTGCGTCGGCACCGACAGCCACACCACGATGGTCAATGGCTTGGGCGTGCTGGGCTGGGGCGTCGGCGGGATCGAGGCGGAAGCGGCGATGCTGGGTCAGCCCGTCTCCATGCTCATCCCCGAAGTCGTCGGCTTCAAGCTGGTCGGCACGATGAATGAAGGCGTGACCGCCACCGACCTGGTGCTGACCTGCACCGAAATGCTGCGCAAGAAGGGCGTGGTCGGTCGGTTCGTGGAATATTTCGGCCCCGGCCTGGCGTCGCTCAGCCTCGCCGACCGCGCGACGCTCGCGAACATGGCCCCGGAATATGGCGCGACCTGCGGCTTCTTCGGCATCGACGACAAGACGATCGACTATATGCGCCTGACCGGCCGCAGCGACGAAAATCTCGCGCTGGTCGAAGCCTATGCCAAGCAGCAGGGCTTCTGGATCGACCCCGCCGCCGATCTGGTCTTCACCGACACGCTGGAACTCGACCTGTCGACGGTCGTCCCCAGCCTCGCCGGTCCCAAGCGCCCGCAGGATCGCGTATCGCTGCCGCAAGTCGATGACGTGTTCAACGCCGACCTCGCCAACGTCTACAAGAAGGCGCAACAGCGCGTTCCGGTCGAAGGCAAGGATTTCGACATTGGTGACGGCGACGTCACCATTGCTGCCATCACGAGCTGCACCAACACGTCGAACCCCGGCGTCATGGTCGCCGCTGGTCTCGTCGCCAAGAAGGCGAACGAACTCGGCCTCAAGCCCAAGCCCTGGGTCAAGACGTCGCTGGCTCCCGGCAGCCAAGTCGTCACCGACTATTTCAACAAGGCAGGCCTTCAGGAGCATCTGGACGCGATCGGCTTCAACCTCGTCGGCTATGGCTGCACCACCTGCATCGGCAACTCCGGGCCGCTGGCGCCAGCGATCAGCGCTGCGATCAACGAAAACGGTCTGGTCGCGGCCGCCGTCATTTCGGGCAACCGCAACTTCGAAGGCCGCGTGTCGCCCGACGTGCGCGCCAACTTCCTCGCCAGCCCGCCGCTGGTCGTGGCCTATGCGCTCAAGGGCACGGTGATCGAAGATTTCATCACCACGCCGATTGGCGTCAGCACCGCTGGCAACGACGTCTATCTCAAGGATATCTGGCCCACCAATGCCGAGGTTGCCTCGACCATGGCAGGCTGCATGGACCGTGCGATGTTCCAGGCGCGCTACGCCAATGTCTATAAGGGCGACGAGCACTGGCAGGCGATCGACGTGACCGGCTCCGACACCTATAGCTGGCGCGCAGGCTCCACCTATGTCGCCAACCCGCCCTATTTCGAAGGGCTGAGCATGACCCCGGCACCGGTCAACGACATCATCGAAGCCAAGCCCTTGGCGATCTTCGGTGACTCGATCACCACCGACCACATCTCGCCCGCCGGTTCAATCAAGGCATCCAGCCCGGCTGGCCAGTGGCTGAGCGAGCATCAGGTCGCCCAGGCCGACTTCAACAGCTATGGCGCGCGCCGTGGCCATCATGAAGTCATGATGCGCGGCACCTTCGCCAACATCCGCATCAAGAACCAGATGCTCGACGGCGTCGAAGGCGGCATGACCCGCTATGAAGGCGAAGTCATGCCCATCTATGACGTGGCGATGAAGCATAAGGCCGACGGCACGCCGCTGGTCGTCATCGGTGGCAAGGAATATGGCACCGGCTCGTCGCGCGACTGGGCGGCCAAGGGGACCAACCTGTTGGGCGTCCGCTCGGTCATCGTCGAGAGCTTCGAGCGCATCCATCGCTCGAACCTGGTCGGCATGGGCGTGCTGCCGCTCCAGTTCAAGGATGGCGAGAGCAAGGACACGCTGGGCCTGACTGGCGACGAAACCTTCACCATCCAGAATGTCGCGGGCCTCAAGCCGCGCCAGGACGTGGACGTCATCGTCAAGCGCGCCGACGGTTCGACCTTTACCTTCACCGCGCTCTGCCGGATCGACACGATCAACGAGCTGGAATATTTCCTGAACGGCGGCATCCTGCAATATGTGCTGCGCAAGCTGGCCGCGTGATCGGCTGACAGGCTAGGCTGAAAAAAAGGGCTTCTCCCGCGAGGGAGAAGCCTTTTTTTTGGCTGCGCTCCGGTGATCCGATCGCCCGGAAAGTCTGCCCGCCGTTTGGCGTCAGCGCCGTGCCGCTGCGCTCTTGTCCCGCACCGTCTTGAATTCCGATCCCGGCTTCCATTGCGGCCAACGGGTCGATGTGGCGAGGTCGCGGCCGATGTCCAGCAGCAGGTCGACATCCTGCGCCGCACCATCCAGCTTCCAATCCGGGCCGATCGCGTCGCAGGCCTGATGATAGCATTGGCCGGTATAAGCATCGACCCAGGCTTGCCCTGCCGCACGGCCGCCTTCCACGAGGTCGGACGCCCCGGCAATGCCCATCAGCAACAGCACGGGAACGCCCCGCTTGGCCATGGAGAAATGGTCGGCGCGATAGAAAAGGCCGCGTTCGGGCAGGCTTTCTTGCGTGACGACACGGCCCTGGGCGGCAGCGACTTTCGCCAGATCATCCTCTAATGTGCTTTGCCCCTTGCCGACCAGGATGACATCTTTCGCCTTGCCGGCTGTCTGGAGGATGTCGAGGGTCAGATTGGCGACGGTGCTGTCCAGAGGCCAGACCGGGTTCTGGGCATAATGTCCGGAGCCGAGCAACCCGCGCTCCTCCGCCGTCCAGGCCGCGAACAGGACCGAACGATCGGGGGCAGGGCCAGCCTTGAACGCGCGCGCAATCTCGAACAGGCCCGCGATGCCCAGCGCATCGTCATTGGCCCCGGCGCGATAGATACGCCCCTGTGCGTCGGGCGCGCCCTTACCATAGGCATCCCAATGCGCGCCATACATCACCGTCTCGTCCGGCCGCTTGGTGCCGGGGATGCGCGCCAGGACATTGGCGCTTTGCACCACTTCCTGCGTCACCGGAAAGGCGGCTGAGAAGCGCGCGCCGGTCAGTTCCACCGGCCGGAACGCCTTGCTGCGCGCCTGCTTGCGCAGTGTAGCAAGGTCAAGGCGTGCGCCAGCAAACAAGGCCTTGGCGGCGTCGCCCTCGACCCAGCCCTGCACCGCCAGGCTGGTCAACTTGTCGGCCGGACGAACCAGATCGTAATTTTCGCCACCGGGACTGACCACCACATTCCAGCCATAGCCCGCGCTGGGTGTATCATGCACGATCAGCGCCCCGATCGCGCCGCGCCGCGCGGCTTCTTCGAACTTGTAGGTCCAGCGGCCATAATAGGTCATGGCGCGTCCGCCGAATGCGCCGAACGCATCCTCGCCTTTGGTCGCTTCGAAATCGGGATCGTTGATCAGAAAGACCGCGACCTTCCCCTTGAGGTCCACGCCCTTATAATCATCCCAGCCGCGTTCGGGCGCGGAAACGCCATAGCCGACGAACACCAACGGCGAGGCGTCCACCGCAACCCTGTCCTTGGGCTGGAGGGTGGAAAGATAGACGTGGCTATCGACGGTCCAGTCCGTCGTGACGCCGCCCTGCGCGATGTCCAGCCTCTCCGCCTTGCCAAGGCGGGTGTGGAGCAACGGTACGCTTTGCACCCACTGGCCATCGGGACCACCCGGTTCCAGACCCAAAGCCTGAAACCGGCCGACCAGATAGCCGATCGTCCGCTCCTCCCCGACCGTGCCGGGCGCGCGACCTTCGAACAGGTCCGATGCCAGAGTGCGGACCGATTGGGCCAATTGCTGCGGATCGGTCGTCTGCGCAGCGAGAGAGGCGGGAAGGGCGGCAGTGAGGGCCAGAGCCAGGCCAAGGGTGCGTATCGTCATCACCCGCTTCTATCCCCATGCCATCGCAGGGGAAAGGGCGTGTCAGAATTCGATATCCAGTTCCTCGACTTCGTCCGGCTCGATCCGCGCTTCGTCGATCCACTCGCGCATCAGCGGCCAGCCATTGATCGTCTGGCAATAGGCGGCTGTGGTAGCGGACACTGGCACCGCATAGGTCAGGAAGCGTTCGGCGACGGGCGCGAACATCGCATCGGCGACTGTGGGCTTGTCCCCGAACAGCCATGGCCCGCCATAGCTGGCAAGGCATTCTGCCCAAATCGCTTCGATCCGCTCGATATCCGGTTTCGCGCCGGAAAAAATGGGAAAGCGCGCGTGCCGGACCTTCAGGTTCATCGGCAGGGCAGAGCGCAAATTGGCAAAGCCCGAATGGATTTCGCCCGACACCGACCGGCAATGCGCCCGCGCGATGCGGTCGGCTGGATACATGCCGGCATCGGGATAAAGCTCGTGCAGATACTCCGCGATTGCCAATGTATCCCACACGCTCGCGCCCTCATGGGTGAGGCGCGGGACGAGGACGGATGGAGAGAGCAACAGCAATTCTGCCCGATTCTCCGGGTTGTCGAGCGCAATTAATTTTTCTTGGACTTTCAGCCCCGCAATCCGGCATAACAGCCAGCCGCGCAGCGACCAGGAGGAATAGTTTCTGCTGGATAAAGTGAGTTCCGCAATAGCCATGGCAATTACTCCCGTCTTTGGGGAACCTCCCATTTATGATGATGCGGCGCAACATAAAAAGCCTGTATAGCGTTTCATGATAAGACCGATTCGTTTGGCGGTGGAATAATAAGGCACGATTGGGATTATGCGAATGCTCTACAGCGGCTATCAGGCCTGGAACGACATGCTGGCTCCCGCCCGTTTCGGGGCGCAGATCGCCCTTGGCATGCGGGATACGATGGGTCCGATGGCGCAGTGGGCGATGCCCCGCCGCCTGTTCGCGCTGATGGATGTGTTCCAAGGCGCAAAGCTAACGCACAAGCGTCCCGCCTATGATATCGGCACGGTGACCAGCGGTAACGCGCAGGTGGGCGTTCGCGAAGAAGTGGCGCTGGACCTGCCGTTCGGCGACCTGCTCCACTTCGTCAAAGACGAGGTCGATACGGCCCAGCCCAAGGTGCTGGTCGTGGCCCCCATGTCCGGCCATTTCTCCACCTTGCTGCGTAGCACGGTCGAAACCCTGCTGCGCGATCATGATGTCTATATCACCGACTGGAAGAACGCCCGCGACGTTCCGCTGTCGGCGGGTCGCTTCGGCTTTGAAGATTATGTCGACTATGTGATCCAGTTCTTCGAGCATATGGGGCCGGGCGCACATATGGTGTCGGTATGCCAACCCTGCGTTCCCGCGCTGGCCGCCGTGGCGTTGATGGCGGAAGACAAGGATGCGGCGACGCCCCGGTCGATGACGCTGATGGGCGGGCCGATCGATCCCAATGCCGCGCCGACCGCGGTCAATGATCTCGCCAATGAAAAGCCGATCGAATGGTTCGAAAAGAATCTGATCTCGGTCGTACCGTTTCGCTATGCAGGCGGCGGCCGGGAAGTCTATCCGGGTTTCATCCAGCTTGCCGCCTTCATGGCGATGAATATGGAGCGCCATGGCGCGCAGCATCGCGAACTCTATCAGCTATTGGCCGACGGCAAGACGGTCGAAGCCGACAAGATCAAGAATTTCTATGAGGAATATTTCGCAGTCCTCGACATGACCCGCGAATTCTACATCGAAACCGTCGATCTGGTGTTCCAGAAGGCCTCGCTCGCCAAGGGCGAGTTGATGCACCGGGGCCGCTTGGTCAAGCCGGGCGCCATTCGTCACACCGCCTTGCTCACCGTCGAAGGTGAAAAGGATGATGTCTGCGCTGTAGGACAGACGTCAGCGGCGCATGGCCTATGCACAGGCTTGCGCCCGCATCTCAAACGCCACCATCTTCAGCCGGGCGTCGGCCATTATGGCGTCTTTTCCGGCAGCAAATGGGAAAGTCAAGTCTATCCCCAGGTGCGCAACATGATCCTGGCGATGAACTGATTGCGATCAGACAGCCGACCGATCCGCATGAGATCGGTCGGCTGCCTATGGATCACAGGACGTAGCGGCTAAGGTCGGTGTCGCGCGCGATCGCATCCAACTGCTTTTCGACATAGGCGGCATCGACGACCAACGTTTCACCGCGACGATCCTCAGCCTCGAAGCTCACATCCTCCAGCAGCTTTTCCATCACCGTCTGCAGGCGACGGGCGCCGATATTCTCGACCTCGCCATTCACCTCCGCCGCAATCCGCGCCACCGCGCGGATGCCTTCGGGCGTCAGGTCGATGGTCACGCCCTCGGTCGCCAGCAGCGCGCGATATTGCGCCACCAGGCTTGCCTTGGTGTCCGACAGGATCGCAACGAAATCCTCCTCGGTCAGCGCCTGCAACTCCACCCGGATCGGCAGGCGACCCTGCAATTCAGGCAGCAGGTCGCTGGGCTTGGCGACATGGAAGGCACCCGACGCGATGAACAGGATATGGTCGGTCTTGAGCGGGCCATATTTGGTCGCAACCGTCGTGCCCTCGATCAGCGGCAACAGGTCGCGCTGCACGCCTTCGCGGCTGACCGATCCGCCACGCACATCGCTCACCGCAATCTTGTCGATCTCGTCCAGGAACACGATACCATTCTGCTCGGCGCTGGTGATCGCGACGCGCGCGACATCATCCTGGTCCAGCCGCTTGTCCTGTTCTTCCTCGACCAGCTTGTCCCAGGCGTCGGCGACCCGCAGCTTGCGGCGCTTCTTCTGGTTCTGGCCCAGCGCCTTGGACATCATGTCGGACAGGTTGATCATGCCGATCTGGCCGCCCATGCCGGGAATATCCATCGGCATCGACGGACTGTCGGCGATTTCCACCTCGACCTCGACCTCATTCATCTGGTGCGCTTCGATCTTCTGGCGGAACGACAGGCGCGTCGCCTCGCTCGCTTCCTTGCCGGTCAGCGCGTCCAGCAGGCGGTTCATCGCCGCCTCCGATGCCGCTTCGCGTACCGCTTCGCGGCGGCGGTCCTTCTCCAGCCGCACCGCTTCCTCGACCAGGTCGCGGACGATCTGTTCAACGTCACGGCCGACATAGCCGATCTCGGTAAACTTGGTCGCTTCCACCTTTACGAACGGCGCATCGGCCAGCTTCGCCAGGCGGCGGCTGATCTCGGTCTTGCCGCATCCCGTCGGCCCGATCATCAGGATATTCTTGGGCGTCACCTCGTCGCGCAGATCGTCGGGCAAATGCTGCCGCCGCCAGCGATTGCGCAGCGCGACAGCGACAGCGCGCTTGGCATCCTTCTGGCCGATAATATGCGCGTCAAGCGCCGCGACGATGGCTTTGGGGGTCAGATTGTCGTTCATCTCTATGTCGATCTCTTCTTTTCCTCTCCCGCTTTCGCGGGAGAGGCTACGGAGACTTGATCGCGAAGCGATCTAGGCGAAGTCGGTGAGGGTCTTATCCTTGCAATAAGGGACGGGCCTCACCCAACGCTCTCCCGCGAAGGCGAGAGAGGGCTAGTTAGTTAGGCAACCGAATCCAGCGTCTCGATGGTCAATTGATCATTGGTATAGACGCAAATGTCCGCCGCAACGGCCATCGCCTTGCGCGCCAATGCTTCGGCATCCGCCTCATAATCCACCAGCGCCCGCGCCGCAGCCAGCGCGAAATTACCGCCCGATCCGATCGCCGCAACACCGTTCAGCGGCTCCAGCACGTCGCCATTGCCGGTCAGGATCAACGTCACATCCTTGTCCGCGACGATCATCATGGCTTCCAGATTGCGCAGATATTTGTCGGTGCGCCAGTCCTTGGCCAGTTCGACGGCCGAGCGCATCAACTGCCCGTTATGCCGCTCCAGCTTGGCTTCCAGCCGCTCGAAGAGAGTGAAGGCGTCCGCCGTCGCGCCGGCAAAGCCGCCAATAACGGAGCCGTCATGCAGGCGGCGCACTTTGCGGGCGTTGGGCTTCATCACGGTCTGGCCCATCGACACCTGGCCATCGCCAGCGACGACGACTTTGCCATTTTTGCGGACGGACATAATGGTGGTGCCATGCCAGACCGGCATGGCGTTGCGATGTTGGTCGTTCATGGGCGGCATATGGGAGGCGAGCGCGCCGGGTGCAAGCGGGTGTATGCGCTACGCCGAGCCGTGGCATTCACAAGACAATATTGTGACAAATATTGTCGGAACCAATGTCGGTTAATTGACATTGTGCAGCGCAACATCAACTATTGAGGTCCAACAGGAAGGGTAGGACTCGCATGTCTCTCAAGGCCATGGCTCAGGAAAAAGTCGAGCGAGCGGGAATTTCCAACTATAGTTTTGATCGCGATACGCTGGTCATGTGCGGTGTCCGCTACACGCTGGAAGCCTGTACCTGTGGTGAGCCGGATTGCGACGGCGTCCGCCTCCGCAAGAATGCGCCGATGATCCGGCCCGTCCTGCAATAGGGCTTATCGCCAATCACAGACGATGCTCTATCCCTTCGAACGAAGCTGCGCGCTTCGTTCGAAGGGATAGGGCGAAAGATCAGTTCTTTTCCTGATCCACCAGCTTGTTGGCACCGATCCAGGGCATCATGGCGCGCAGCTTGGCACCGGTTTCCTCGATCGGGTGGCGCTGGGCGGCGATGCGGCTGGCCTTCAACTCGGGCTGACCGGCGCGGTTGTCGAGGACGAAGTCCTTGACGAAGCGGCCCGACTGGATGTCGGCCAGGACGCGCTTCATTTCCTTCTTGGTTTCTTCGGTGATGATGCGCGGGCCGGTCTTGATGTCGCCATATTCGGCGGTGTTCGAGATCGAATAGCGCATGTTGGCGATGCCGCCTTCATACATCAGGTCGACGATCAGCTTCAATTCGTGCAGGCACTCGAAATAGGCCATTTCAGGCGCATAGCCCGCTTCGACCAGCGTTTCGAACCCGGCCTGGACCAGCGCGGTCGCGCCGCCGCACAGCACGGCCTGCTCGCCGAACAGGTCGGTTTCGCATTCTTCGCGGAAATTGGTTTCGATGATGCCGCTGCGACCGCCGCCAACGCCGCTGGCGTAGGAGAGGGCGATGTCATGCGCGTTGCCGGTCGAATCCTGATGGATGGCGATCAGGCAGGGGACGCCGCCGCCCTTCACATATTCGCCGCGGACGGTGTGGCCGGGGCCCTTGGGCGCGATCATGATGACGTCCACATCCTTGCGCGGCTCGATCAGGCCGAAATGGACGTTGAGGCCATGGGCAAAGGCCAGCGCCGCGCCGGGGCGCAGATTGGCGTGGACGTCGTCGGCATAGATGGCGGCCTGATGCTCGTCGGGAGCCAGGATCATGAACACGTCGGCCCAGGCGGCGGCTTCCGCGTTCGGCATGACCTTGAAGCCTGCGCCTTCCGCCTTCTTGGCGGAGGCGGACCCGGCGCGCAGCGCGATAGCGACTTCGGCGACGCCGCTGTCACGCAGATTCTGCGCATGGGCATGACCCTGCGATCCATAGCCCAGAATCGCGACCTTCTTGCCCTTGATCAGGCCGATGTCCGCATCGTGATCGTAATAAACCTTCATGACTGTCTCTTCCCTTTTCATATCCTGACCCTCTCCCTTGAGGGAGAGGATACGAAGACTTGGGCCGACCGGCCCTAGTCGAAGTTGGTGAGGGTGTACCACCGGGCAGGGGCGCAGCCCTTGCCCTCCCGCCGCTCAGCGGCAGGCCCCTCCCTCTCCCGGTGGGAGAGGGGTGAATAGGTTACACCGGCTCTTTGCCCCGGATCAGGCCGACGACGCCGGTGCGGCCGACTTCGACCAGGCCGATCTGGCGCATCAGCCCCACGAAATTGTCGATCTTGTCGGTGGTGCCGGTGATTTCGAAGATGAAGCTTTCGATCGTCGTGTCGACCACCTTGGCGCGGAACACATCGGCCAGGCGCAGCGCTTCGATCCGGTCTTCGCCCGTGCCCTTGACCTTGACCAGCGCCAGTTCGCGTTCGACGAAGGGGCCGACTTCGGTCAGGTCGGTGACCTTGTGGACGGGCACCAGCCGGTCGAGCTGGGCAATGATCTGGTCGATCACCTTGGGCGGGCCGTTGGTGACGATGGTGATGCGGCTGACGCTATGATCGTCGGTGATGTCCGCCACGGTCAGGCTGTCGATATTATAGCCGCGCGCGGTGAACAGGCCCGCGATGCGCGCCAATATGCCGGCTTCGTTCGAAACGGTCAGCGACAGGACGTGCCGCTGGTTCAATTCTTCCTGGATATGCATCACTTGGCTGTCCCGTCATTCACATCTTCATGGGCGTCACTGGGATCTGCCCGTTCCGAAATCATCGCCGTAAAGGCATAATGCCAGCCATCATCCTGCCGGTGGGCGACGCGGACGGGCAGTCCCGCCACCGCATCGAACATCCGGCTGAGATGTTCGCCGACATAGCGGGGACCGACCAGCAGCGTGCCGATATGCCGCTCGTGAAAGTCGAACCCCTCGTCCAGATGCACGACCCATTCGTCATTGGTCGGGTCGGCATGGTCGATGGTCCAGCCCGATAGCTCGGCCGTGCCCGCGATTCGCTCGAAATCCCACGGTTCGCTGACATGGACGCGCAGCTGGAGGTGCTGCGTCACACCGCCATCCTCATACTAAGGCTTTCGCCTCGTCCGACATGATGCCGGCGATCTGGTTGGGATCGAGCATCATTTCGGTATGGGCCGCGCCCGACGGGATCATCGGGAAACAGTTGGACAGTTTGGCGACGCGGCAATCGACGATCACTGGCCCTGGCGTTTCCAGCATCTGGCGGATGCCCGCTTCCAGATCGCCTGGCTCTTCGATGCGGATGCCGGTCCAGCCATAGGCTTCGCCCAGCTTCACGAAGTCGGGCAGGCTGTCCGAATAGCTGTTGGAATAGCGGCTTTCATAGGTCAGTTCCTGCCACTGGCGGACCATGCCCATATATTCATTGTTCAGGATGAACAGCTTGACCGGCAGGCGATATTGGCTGGCGGTGCCCATTTCCTGAATGTTCATCTGAACCGAGGCGTCGCCCGCGATGCAGATTGCGAGGCTGTCGGGATTGCCCATCTGCGCGCCGATGGCGGCGGGGAAGCCATAGCCCATCGTGCCGAGGCCCCCGGAGGTCAGCCACTTATTGGGGGCTTCGAAGCCGAAATGCTGCGCCGCCCACATTTGATGCTGGCCGACTTCGGTAGTGATGATGACATCCTTGCCGGTCGCCTGACACGCGGTGTAGAGGTCCGCGATCGCGCGCTGGGGCATGATTTCGGTGCCGTTTTCGACATAGGCGAGCGACTTTTTCGTCCGCCATTCCGCGATCCGGTCCCACCATGCCGACAGGTCGGCCTGTTCATGACCGCGCTGCTTCCACAGGGCGATCATGTCGTCGAGCGCGCTGGCCACGTCGGCCTGGATGGCGACATCGACATCGACGATCTTGTTGATGGAACTGCGGTCGATATCGATATGGACCTTGCGGCTGTTGGGCGCGAAGGCGTCTAGGCGGCCGGTGACGCGATCGTCGAAGCGCGCGCCGACGCACAGGATGAGGTCGGCTTGGTTCATCGCCCAATTGGCTTCATAGGTGCCGTGCATCCCCAACATGCCCAGCCACTGGTCGGACGATGCGGGGAAGGCACCCAGGCCCATCAGGGTCGAGGTGACGGGCGCGCCGGTGAGCGCGGCCAGTTCGCGCAACAAAGCGCTGGCTTGCGGGCCGCTATTGATGACGCCGCCGCCAGTGTAGAAGATGGGGCGCTCGGCCGCGGCCAGCATTTCGACGGCCGCGTCGATGCCCGCCGCGTCCGCCTTGATCTGCGGGCGGTAGCTGGCATGCTGGACCGGTTCGGGACGCTTATAGGGCGCGGTCGCGATCTGGACATTCTTGGGAATGTCGATGACGACCGGGCCGGGGCGACCCGTCGTGGCGATGTGGAATGCCTCATGCACGACGCCCGCCAGTTTGCCGGGGTCTTTCACCAGATAATTATGCTTGGTGCAGTGGCGCGTGATGCCGACCGTGTCCGCTTCCTGAAAGGCATCGGTGCCGATCAGTTGGGTGGGCACCTGTCCCGTGATGACGATCATCGGGATCGAATCCATCAGCGCGTCGGTGATGCCGGTGACCGCATTGGTCGCGCCGGGGCCGGAGGTGACCAGAACGACGCCGGGCTTTCCGGTCGAGCGGGCATAGCCCTCCGCCATGTGGGTCGCGCCCTGTTCGTGGCGGACCAGCACATGCTTGATCGTGGGGTGATTGTAGAGCGCGTCATAAATGGGCAGCACCGCGCCGCCGGGATAGCCGAACACGACCTCGACACCGAGATCGATCAGGCATTCAACCAATATGTCCGCGCCGCTCTTTTCGGCCACGATAAATCCTTCTCATATGATGCAAGCTCCGTCCTTTGCGACAGCGGGCCTGCGATAGCAAGGTGGCAGCCTCTAATGGACATAAAATGACGGGTCAAGCGCTATTGTTGTAATTTAATTGCTAATTCGGCGATGATCTTGTTATCAACTTCTCGTGTCTCGCGCGGCCAATGCGGCGGGGGCTGGTTGGTGAACCAGGTATATTGGCGCTTGGCATATTGGCGGGTGGCGAGCGCGCCGCGTTCGATCATTGTTTCCCGGTCGATCTCGCCCATGAGCCAGGCGCGGATTTCCGGCACGCCAATCGCGCGCATGACCGGCAGGTCGGGATGGAGATGACGAGCGAGCAGCGCCTCGACCTCTTCGATCGCGCCCGCGTCGATCATCTGTCCGAAACGCCGGTCGCAGCGGGCGATCAGCCAGTCGCGCGGCGGGCGCAGGATCATAGGCGTCAGGGTGATCTGGTCGGCGATGCCCCCGCCCTTATGTTGCTGCCATTGTTTTAATGGCTTGCCGGTGGAGCGTACTACCTCCAGCGCGCGGGCGACGCGGGTCGTGTCCGCGGGGGCCAGGCGCGCGGCAGCCTCCGGGTCTTCATGGGCCAGCGCGGCATGGGCCTCCGCAACGGGCAGGGCGCGCACCGTCGAACGTATGTCCGGGTCGATGTCCGGCACCGGCGCGATGCCATCGAGCAATGTGCGAATATAGAGGCCCGTGCCACCGACCAGTATGGGCAGGCGGCCCTGCTCCTGCGCGGCGGCGATCTGCCCCTTCGCCTCGTCCGCCCAGCGTGGCGCGGTGCAGGCCTGTGCCCCGTCGATATGGCCGAACAGCCGGTGGGGCACATCGCCCATCTCGTCCGCGCTTGGCCGTGCGGACAAGATGGCGAGGTCGGCATAGACCTGGCTCGCATCGGCGTTGATGACGATGCCGCCCGTGGCTTTGGCGAGGGCAATGGCGAGCGCGCTCTTGCCGCTGGCGGTCGGCCCGGCAATAAGCGCGACCCGTGGGCGGGATTCGCCCTGCTGTGTGTCAGGAGTGTTCATGTTCGTCGCGACCTTAGTGGCAAGTGGCTCGATCGGGCAGGGGGATATTGCGGCCGCCGCCGATCGGCTGGCGCAGGCGGGGTGCCAGCCCGGTGAGAACCACTGGCTCGACCGCGACAAGGCGGCGGACCTGTTCTTCGCTGCCGATCCGGTATCCGCGCGCGCGGCATTAGCCGATGTCGGACAGGGCATCGACGTGATCGTCCAGCCGGTCGAGGGGCGCGCGAAGAAACTGCTGATCGCCGACATGGATTCGACCATGATCACTGTCGAGTGTATCGACGAACTGGCCGACTATGCCGGTATCAAGCCGCAGATCGCCGAGATCACCGAGCGGGCGATGCGCGGGGAATTGGATTTCGAAGGGGCGCTGCATGGCCGTGTCGCGCTGCTCAAGGGCTTGCCCGACAGCGCCATCGACCAGTGTCGGCAGGAGCGCGTGGTCATCATGGGCGGCGCAAAGGCGCTGGTCCGCACGATGAAGGCGCGGGGCGCGCGGACCTTGCTAGTGTCGGGCGGCTTCACCCGCTTCACCGGACCAGTGGCGGCCGAGATCGGTTTCGACGTGCATGTCGCCAATGTGCTGGAGATTGCCGATGGCGCCTTGCTGGGCAGTGTCACCCGTCCGATCGTCGATGCGGCGCGCAAGCGGGCGGAGCTGGAAGCGGCCATCGCGGGCGGCATCGACCGGGCGCTGACCCTCGCTGTGGGCGACGGCGCGAACGACATTCCGATGATCGAAGGGGCAGGGTTGGGCGTCGCCTATCATGCCAAGCCGGTCACCCGCGCCGCCGCCGCCGCCGAGATCGTTCATGGCGACCTGTCAGTGCTGCTCTATGCGCAGGGGATCGCGTCGGCCGATTGGGTGATCGACTAGGGTTGTCAACGTCCCGTCTCGGTTAACGCCCTGTTCGCCGTCATTGCGCTAGGGTAATGGATTCCATCGCGCGGTTCGAACGTTGGCGTTGCGCCGCTGTGATGACGGCAACAAATCTAACGGCGTCCGGCGATCCTTGCCCCATACGCCCAGGGAGATGATATGCAATTCAAACATATGGCTTTGGCCGCAGCCGGACTGATGGCCTTGAGCGCCTGCGCCCAGAATGACGCGCCGGTCACCGCCGCGCCGCCGGTCGGCCCCGGTGCGATCGCCGGCACGGTCGCCGCAGACCGCGACGGCGATGGCTATGTCGATGGCTATTATACCGCCGATGGCATTTATCACGCGGTTCAGGGTCCGCCCTGCCCGCCGCCACCCCCGCCGCCCCCGCCGCGCGCCGGAGAACGCGGCTGATCCACGCACGGCTTCGGGCGCGGCGATATCGTCGCGCCCCCTTCCTCTTTGTCGGCCTGACGCTGGCCTGCGCCACGCCGGTCGCTGCGCAATCGCCGGTCGATCCGGTGCAGGCGGCGCAGCCCGGCGTCGGCGTCGAGATCCGCGGCGCGGTCAGCGGCAAATATAAGGATTTCTACGCCCGGCGCGGCTATTGGCCGCTATGGGTGGAAAAAGACCGGATCGGGCCACAGGCCGACGCGCTGTTGGCGCTGATCGCCGACAGTGAGTTGGATGGCCTACGCCCGCGAGCCTATGGCGCGCGCGACCTGCAGAAACTGATAGACGCAGCCGATAACAGTCCCAACCCCAAAGTACTGGCACGCGCGGAACTGGCGCTGTCGAAGGCATTGGCCGACCTGGTCGTCGATATGCGCCGTCCCGCGCGCGGCATGGCGATGCGCTATCTCGACCCGGAGGTTGAGCCGCGTGATCCCGATCCGTCCGACATATTGCGCACAGCCGCACTCGCACCATCGCTGAAAGACTATATCCAGACCGCAGGCTGGATGAGCCCCTTCTATATGCAGTTGCGCAAGGCAAGGGCGATCTATCTCGATACATGGGGGGATTTGCCCGCCATCACCGTCCCGGCAGACGTCAAGCTGCGTCCCGGCGGGAAGTCACCCGACATTGCGCGGCTACGCCAGCGGCTTGGCCTGTCCGACGGCACAGCTTATGACAAGGCACTGGTTGAACGGGTGCGGGTATTTCAACGCGATCATGGGCTTAAGCCCGACGGCGTGGCCGGGACGATGACGGTCGCGGCGCTCAACCGGGGGCCGCGCTATTATGACCGGCTGCTGGCGCTCAACCTGGAACGGGCGCGACTGTTGCCTGGGCCCTGGACCCGCCATGTCGTGGTGGATGCCGCATCCGCGCGGCTTTGGTATTACAACAAGGGCGCACTCGATGGCACGATGAAGGTCGTTGTCGGGACAGAGCAAACCCAGACGCCCTTGATGGCGGGGATGATCCGCTATGCGACGCTCAACCCCTATTGGAATATCCCGCCCGATCTGGTGCAGCGCAATGTCGCGCCGAAAATTCTCCGCGGCGCATCGCTCAAGAGCCTGAATTATGAGGCATTGGCCGATTGGAGCGCTGATGCTGCGCCGCTGCCGCAAAGTGCGGTCGATTGGGACGCGGTGGCGGCGGGACGGCGCGAGGTGCGGGTGCGCCAGTTGCCGGGCGCGGGTAATGCCATGGGCCGGGTGAAGTTCATGTTTCCCAACGACCTCGGCATTTACCTCCACGACACGCCCCAGCGCGACCTGTTCGCCAAGGCCGACCGCCATTTCAGCAATGGCTGCGTCAGGCTGGAGGATGCGCAGCGGCTGGGGCGCTGGTTCTTCGGCAAGGCGCCCACGCTCGATGGCGACGCACCCGAACAGCATCAGCCCTTGCCCCAGCCGGTGCCGGTATTCCTCACCTATCTGACCGCCGTGCCAACCGCGCAGGGGGTGCAGTTTTTGCCGGACGTTTATGGACGCGACGGGATCTGACCGGGGCAGATCACTCCAGCCCAGCCACCAGCCCGTCGATCGCACCCTGAAGGATATAGCTCGCCGCCAGCTTGTCGATCAACACGTCTCGGCGGGCGCGGCTGGCATCGGCCTCCAGCAAGGTGCGGGTCACGGCCTGGGTCGACCAGCGTTCGTCCCAGAGCAGGACCGGCAGGCCGAAATCCGCTAGATTATGCGCGAAGGCGCGGCTCGACTGGCTGCGTGGGCTGCTGGTGCCGTCGAGGTTGAGGGGCAGGCCGATGACGATGCCCTTGACCTGCTGCTCGGTAATGAAGGCCGCTAGCAGCAGTTTGTCCTTGCTGAATTTACTGCGTGTGATGGTGTGGGCCGGACTGGCGATCGACCAGCGCGCGTCGCATAGCGCCAGCCCGATCGTCTTAGTGCCGACATCCATGCCGACCAGACGGCCACCCTGCGGCAAGGCCTCGCGAAAGGCGACGCGATCCGTCGTTACCAATGGCATGATGTCAAAATGTCATTTCTGTAAAAAGGCGGCGAGCCTTTGTTGTGCGTCGGCGCGCACATTGCCCCAGAACAGGCTGTAATCATAGACATGATAGTTATTGCCGGGCAGGGTGAACGGCCCCATGTCGACCGGCTCGCCGATCATCAGCACGCCACTGGTGTCGCACCGCGCGGGGACGACGCCGGTCAGCAGCTTCGGCGGTTGCCCTTCCTCGCGTGCATCCAGCGTACCCTTGTTGGCGCTGGCCGGTGCCGCCCCGTTGAACGCGCCGGTGATGGGGTTGGTGCAAAGCATGTGGGTGCCCTTGCGGGGCTTGCCGGTATAGCCGGTTTTGCGCTCGAAACTCTCCACCACCGCCGATGGATCGGCGGGTTCGGCATAGCTTTGCCAACTGACGATGCAGTGTGATTGTTCTGCGCGGGCGCAGGCGGGCAGGCCCAGCGCAGGAAGATCGGCCTCTACGGATACCGGCCAGCCCACGGCATACACGGCCGCGACCCGATCTGCGACTGACTTGCCCGCCACTTCCTCCCGCAGCAGTTGCAGCAGGTGACGGGAGCCTTGACTATGCCCGGCAAGCATCAGCGGCCCGCTGGGGTTTGCCGCGAGGAAGGCGGCAAAGGCCTGAACGACGTCGCGATAGGCAGCCGCCAGCGCCTTGTCACCGGCAGCTTTGCTGGTCAGGAATGCCCCATAATTGGCCTGGCGATAGCGGGGGGCCCATACGCTGCCCGCCGCATTGAAGGCGCTCGCCTGGCTCATCACGAAGCGCCGGGCGGTAGCGTCGGCCTCCTTTTCATCGAGCGACGCATTCCAATGGGCATCGCCAAAGGTGGTAATATAGCTGGTGGGGTGAATGAAAAAGACTGCCGCCTTTTGGGGCAGAGCGGGATTGGTCACACCTGCCGGGGTCCAGAGCGCCGGGTTGTTCTGGATGATGTCGGGACGCGCGACCCACATTTTGGCGTCGGCATAGGCATTGGCGGGGAGCGGGGCGAGATCGGCAAATTCTTCGCGCGGCACCATCACGGCGCGGATCAATTGCATGCCCCAGATCGCATAGATGGCGAACGCCGCGATCACCAGAACCACAAGGGTTGCGATGACATAGAGAAATTTGCGGGCCACCCGATGCTCTCCGAATTAAGGGGCGATGCGGCCCCCATTTGCGCGTCACTGTCTTACGCAAGCTGCGCGCGCGCGCAAGAGGCGCGAAACCCGCTTGAAGCGGAGGGATACGGGTGGTAGCGGCATGGCCCATGTCGATAGACCTTCAGACCGTAAAAAAGATCGCCAGCCTCTCGCGCATTTCGGTGAGTGATGCCGAAGCCGAGGCGATGGTGCCCGAACTCAACAACATCCTTGGCTGGGTGGAGCAATTGGGCGAGGTGGACGTCAGCGGCGTCGAGCCGATGACCGCCGTCATCCCCAATCACCAGCGCCTGCGCGACGACGTCGTGACCGACGGCAATGTCCGCGACAAGGTGCTGGCGAATGCGCCCCAGGCCGAACATGGATTTTTTGCCGTCCCGAAAGTGATCGAGTGACCAATCTTACAGACCTCACCGTAGCCGAAATTCGCGACGGGTTCCGCGCAGGCGATTTTTCCGCGCGCGAAGTTGCCGAGGGCTTCAACGCGAATGTTGCGGCGGCCAAGGCGCTCAACGCCTTCATCGTCGAAACCCCGGAAAAAGCGCTGGAAGCGGCCGATGCCGCTGACAAGGCGCTGGCGGCTGGCGAGGTGAAGCCTCTGTCCGGCGTGCCGATCGGCATGAAGGATCTCTTCTGCACGCAGGGTGTGCAAACCACGGCGGCGAGCCACATGCTCGAAGGCTTCGTACCCACCTATGAATCGACTGTGTCGGCCAAGTTGTGGGATGCAGGCGCGGGGATGCTGGGTAAGCTGAACCTCGACCAGTTCGCCATGGGATCGTCCAACGAGACCAGCTATTTCGGCAACGTCATCAGCCCGTGGAAGCGGGACGGTGGCGACAATGCGGCTTTGGCCCCCGGTGGCTCTTCAGGCGGTTCGTCGTCCGCGATCGCGGCGCGGCTGTGCCCGGCGGCGACCGGGACGGACACGGGTGGCTCGATCCGTCAGCCTGCCGCCTTTACCGGCATCAGCGGTATCAAGCCGACCTATGGCCGCTGCTCGCGCTGGGGCATCGTCGCCTTCGCCTCGTCGCTCGACCAAGCCGGGCCGATGGCGCGCACGGTGCGCGACAATGCGTTGCTGCTGGAAGTCATGGCCGGGTTCGACCCCAAGGATTCGACCTCGCTCGATTTGCCGGTGCCACAGTGGGAAGCGGGATTGTCCAGCAATCTCAAGGGTAAGACGGTCGGCATTCCCAAGGAATATCGCCCCGATGGCCTGAACCCGGAAATCGCCGCATTGTGGGATCAGGGGATTGCCTGGCTCAAGGACGCAGGTGCCAATGTGGTGGAAGTGTCGCTGCCGCATACCAAATATGCGCTGCCGACCTATTATATCATCGCGCCCGCCGAAGCTTCGTCCAACCTCGCCCGCTATGACGGCGTGCGCTATGGCCAGCGCGACCTGCCCGATGGCGCAGGCTTGCAGGACATGTATGCCGCCACCCGCGCGGCTGGGTTCGGGCCGGAGGTCAAGCGCCGCATCATGATCGGCACCTATGTCCTGTCGGCGGGTTTCTACGACGCTTATTATACCCAGGCGCAGAAGGTCCGGGCGCTGATCGCGCGAGATTTCGATCTGGCCTTTGAGCAATGCGACCTGCTGCTGACCCCGACCGCGCCGAGCGCCGCCTTCACGCTGGGCGAGAAACAGGCCGATCCGCTGGCCATGTATCTGAACGACGTCTTCACCGTGCCCGCGTCGCTGGCGGGGCTGCCCGCGATGTCGGTGCCCGGTGGCGTGGATAGTCACGGCTTGCCGTTGGGCTTGCAGATCATCGGCAAGGCGCTGGATGAACAGACGGTGTTGAACGCAGGCCTCGCTATCGAGGAACGGGCGGGCTTTGTGGCGCGGCCGGACAAGTGGTGGTAATGGTTTGACCGAAGTGTTACTTTGGTAACACTGGAGATGTCGCGATGAACATGCACAGCAAATTTGATGAGGAAACGGTGGTCAACATGACCAGTAAAGGGCAGGTGTTCATGCCCAAGGCAATCCGTGACCGCATCGGCCTTGTTCCGGGACAGCCCGTTCGCATCGGGATCAATGACCGTGGCGAAGCGGTGGTGCTTCCCGCTCATGTTCTGGTGGGCGAAACCACCGATGAACGGCGAAGCCGCATAAGAGCGGGAATATTGGCTGCGGCTGGCACAATGAAAACCGGCTTTGCATCAACCGACGAATATATGGATTATATCCGCCCGCACCGGTTGGACCCCGAATGACATTTGTCGATACGAATGTCATCATCGACATTCTGTCAAGCGATGACATATGGGGGCCGTGGTCGATCGAGCGGTTGAGCGACGCTCGATGCAACGGGCCGGCCATAGTCAACATTGTCGTTCTCGCTGAGCTAAGTAGAAATTATCGATCCTTGAATGATTTGCAGTCGGACATAGCGGCGCTGGGTCTCGTCTCGGAACCGGTCGATGACGTTGCCGCCTTCATTGCCGGGCAACGCTTCATAGCCTATCGAGAGGCGCGCAAGGAGGATCGGGCTTATCGTGTTCTTCCCGATTTTTTCGTCGGAGCCCATGCCTTCACCCGACAAATGCCCTTATTGACTCGCGATCTGACGCTGTACCGGCGTTACTTTCCTGAACTCACCCTTATCACTCCCGAAACGGACCCAGCATGACTGAATCAACCTATCGCATCCAGGGCGCAACCGGCGAGTGGGAGGTCGTGATCGGCCTGGAGGTGCATGCCCAGATCACCACCAATGCCAAGCTGTTTTCCGGTGCCGCGACCGCGTTTGGGGCGGAGCCCAATACGCAGGTCAGCCTGGTCGACGCAGCGATGCCCGGCATGTTGCCGGTGCCCAATCGCGAGTGCATCCGGCAGGCGGTGCGTACCGGCATGGCGATCGAGGCGCAGATCAACAGATGGTCGCGGTTCGACCGGAAAAATTATTTCTATGCCGATTTGCCGCAGGGCTATCAGATCAGTCAGCTCTATCATCCGATCGTGGGCGAAGGGCAGATCGAGATCGTGCTGGACGAGAAGAACCCGGACACCAGCACCAAGGTCATCGGGGTCGAGCGCATCCATGTCGAGCAGGATGCCGGCAAGCTGATGCATGATCAGCATCCTACCAGCTCCTATGTCGATCTCAACCGGTCGGGCGTCGCGCTGATGGAGATCGTGTCGAAGCCGGACATGCGTTCGCCCGCCGAAGCAGGGGCTTATCTGGCGAAGCTGCGGACGATTCTGCGCTATGTCGGCTCGTGCGATGGCAATATGGACCAGGGGTCGATGCGCGCTGACGTGAACGTGTCCGTTCGCAAGCCCGGCGAGGAATTTGGCACTCGCACTGAAACGAAGAACGTCAATTCCGTCCGCTTCGTCATGGCTGTAGTCGAGCATGAGGCGAACCGTCAGGTCGACGTGCTGGAAGCGGGCGGCAAGATCGTGCAGGAAACCCGGCTCTATGACCCCGACCGAGGCGAGACGCGGTCGATGCGGTCGAAGGAAGATGCGCATGACTATCGCTACTTCCCCGATCCCGACCTGTTGCCGATCGAACTGGACGAGGCGTTCCTGGCCGAATGCCGCGCCTCGCTGCCCGAACTGCCCGATGCCAAGCGTAAGCGCTATGAGCAGGCGCTGGGCCTGTCGGCCTATAATGCCGCGACCCTGACGGCGGACGCCGACACCGCGCGCTGGTTCGAATTGCTGGTGACGCAGAGCGCTGCCGCGCAGAAGAAGAGCGAGAGCGATGTCGCGAAGGCGGCGGCCAATTGGCTGCTGTCCGACCTTTATGGCGCGCTCAACCGCCTTGGCAAAAGCCTGGAGGAAAGCCCGGTAAGTCCTTCGCAGGCCGCCGAATTGCTGGCGCTGGTCGCCGACGGCACGCTGTCGGGATCGCTCGCCAAGCAGGTGTTCGAGATCATGCTGGAAACCGGCGACGCGCCGGCCAAGATCGTGGAAGATCGCGGCATGAAGCAGACGTCGGACACCGGCGCGATCGAGGCGGCGGTGGCCAAGGTTCTCGCGGACAATGGCGACAAGGTCGCGCAATATAAGGGCGGCAAGGAAGCGTTGTTCGGCTTCTTCGTCGGTCAGACGATGAAGGCGATGCAGGGCAAGGCCAACCCGCAGGTGGTCAACGAACTGGTGAAGAAGGGGTTGGCGGGCTGATCGCTCGCTTCCCTCTATACGACTGTAAAGACGCGCGATAAGCATCTGTTCACGCCATAGCGAATCGGGGGATTGGCGGCGTGAATAGGGGGGATGATGCGGCGCACGGGGCGATTATTCGCTGCGGCTTTCGGACTGGCTGTTGCGATACCAGCCTCTGCCGGGACTGACCCGATCGTTGCGACGCTCGCACCGGCGGCGACGGCGGTGCCAGCCGGAACCTATGTCGATTTCGAGATACTCGACCCGCTCAATTCCAAATTGTCCAAGCCGGGCGACCGGTTCCGCATCCGCACGACAGTACCGGTGGCCTTCAATGGGGCCGTCGTCGTACCTGACGGTGTGCTGGGGGAGGGGGAGGTCATCCACGCCGCCCGCGCTCGCGCGGCGGGCAAGGCTGGTGAGTTGATATTGGCGGCGCGCTTCGTCGAGTATCAAGGACAGAAGATCGCGCTGCGCAGCTTCCGTTTCGCCCAATCCGGTGAGAGCCGCACACATGAGGCGGCTCTGGTCGGCCTGGTTGCGGTGCCGGTCGTGCTTTTCATGGCAGGTAGCGAGGTGGTCGTGCCTGCGGGTACGCGAGGACAGGCCAAATTGGTGGCCGACATCCCGTTCGTCCTGCCGGATGGCGAACATTGAAATTCACAATGGGGGGTAATGTTATGAAGCGTCACATGTTTCTGGCATTGGTCATGGTCGCCTGCAGCACGTCTGCGATCGCGCAGGATGCGGCGGTTGACCCAGCCGTTCTCTCCGATCCGGGGGCGGCGGCAGTGCCGGTATCCGACATTCCCGAAGGAAAGGGAAAGATCATCTTCTTCCGCAAGGGCGGACTGATGGGGGCGGCTATTTCCTGCGCGGTGCATGAAGAGGGGGAGCGTCTGACCAGCTTGCCGCCGGGTAAATTCGCCGTCGTCTATGCCGACCCCGGCATTCACGAATATTCGGTCAAGAGCGAGGCGACCGATACGCTGCGGATGGAGATCGAGCCGGGCGAAACCTATTATTCCAAGTGCAGCATTTCGATGGGAATCATGGCGGGGCGCCCCAACCTGTCGCCGGCCGACAAGGCCGGGTTCGACGCGCTCAGCGCCAAGTTGAAGCCGGTTGAGGTAAAGGCAGAATAATTTCCGCCCGTTCACAAGAATAAGGGGCGCCACCGGGTCTAGCGGTGACGCCCCTCTTTTTATGCCCGGCGCCCTTGGGGAGGGATATTGCCGGGGCGGAAAGGACGGACCGGGAGGGTCTGTGGGGTGTGGCCCGTCCTTTCACAGTCAGGACGTCACAGGACGAAGTTTACCGTCGCCCTAAACGATATCGCGACGTGATTTTGTTGCTCCTCGGCGCCGAATTCGCCGCCCACGCGGAATGTTTCGGTGCCGCCATAGAGGCGGGCGCGGCCGGTCCAGCCGTTGGTGCGGTCTTCGGCGGTCAGGGTGAAGCGGTCGCCATCCTTGAAATAGGCGACGGTGTCACCGAGCGATCCGCCGATGATCTGGCGACGGCCGCCTTCAACCTCCAGTCGAAGCCAGCCATCTTCCGGCTTCAGGCTACCAAAGTCATAGCCAGCCGTAAGCGTGCCGTTGGCGGTGGTTTCGTCGCTGGTGCGGCCCAGGATGGTGAGGTTGAAGCCGTCGCCGCCCCCCGTTTCGCTATAGCCTTCTTCCTTGAGGCGATAATAGTCGATGCCGAGTGCCGGGCGCAGGCTGAACCGGCCCATCTGCATCTGATAGGCGGCACCTGCGGTCGCCGAATAGAGCTTGCCGCTCCAGTCGCCGTCGGCCGTGCGGGTGACGTCGCCATTCGCGAAATAGCGGGTGCCGGTAAAGCCGATATGCGCCGCAGACAGGCGAGCGAAGGCCAATAGCGGCCCCCATTGGCCGCGCCAGTGCGCCGCCAGTTCATATTGATCGGAATCGACCGCATTGTCCGCTCCGCCGCCGGTATCGCTACCATGGATATAGGCAAAAGAGCCGCCGAACGCGCCGAGATCGGTCAGATATTCCGCGCCGCCGCCAGCGCCCCAGCCGTTGATATCGTAGGACGCGGTATTGCCCACGCTTTTGCTGCTGCCAAAGGCCACCTGTTGCAGCCAGAAGCCGAGACGGCCGTCCTTGGTACGATAAATGCCGTTGGGATCGGACAGGATGCGCGCGGTGGCTCTGGAACCCGATGTCACCGCCTCGAACGTGCCACCGGCATGATCGGGCAGCATCTGGCGCAAATTGGCGTTCAGCGTGTCGCCGTCGGTGATGGCAAGATAAGCGTCGGCAATGGCGGCATCATTGTCGAGCGCGTTGAAGATGGCGGAATAGGCTCGCGCCAACGACCCGGTAAGGCCAAGGTCCGTCACGCTCTTGGCCGCGACCGACAGCGTAACGGTGCCTGCCGTGCTGTCACCTGCAACGCTGCCCTTGAACATATATGGCAGCAGGGCCGCGGTGCCGAGCGTCGGCGCTCCGCTGAGTGTGCCGGCACGCACGATGACATAGTCGCCCTCGGCGTTTCCGACTTGATTAAGCTGAACCTTGACCTGTGATCCGCTCGCAAAATTGGCCGCGCCAGCGACGTCGTAGACGGTGTTGGTGCCTGTATTCCCGTCAATCGTAACCCCGATGGTCGATGTGCCGCTGGCTGACAGCGAACCGAGCGCGATGCTGCCTGTATTGCTGCTATCAAGCGTGCCGCCGTTGAGCGTCACCGCCATATTGCCGCTATTGCTGATCGCGCCATTCAGAGACGATGTCCCGTTCAAAGTCAGCGAACCAGCGCCGCCACCAAAATCCACATTTCCGATCAGACGGGCAGTGTCCGCCAGGGTCAGATCCACAGCCCCCGTCCCAAAGGCAACATTCCCGGTCAGGCTGGAACTGCCCGAAAGCGTGAGGGCATCGTTACCTGCCCCAAGGCTGACATTGCCCGTGATGCTGCCCGCAGATATGGTCATGACGTCATTGCCTGATCCCAGCCGAATGTCGCCCACAATCTGGGGTATGCTGGCGGTGGCGGAGGCAAGCGCCTGGGTTACGGTGACCCCGCTGTCGTTGGCGCTGAGATCAATCGCGGTGTTGGTAAGGCCGCCGAGCGCACTGATCCGGCCGGTGTTCGCCAGGCTGGATAGCGTGCCCGATGAATCGAGAATGGCGACCGCCGCCCCCTTCTCATCGTCAAGCGCAGAGGCAGCGACCGTGCCACTGATCTTGATCGACCCGACCGTCGCGCCGTCATCTATCACCAGGCCGCGCGCGCTGGTATTTCCCTTCGATGACCCCGTTGCGCCGACGGTGCCGCTGATGTCCACTATGTCCGCTTTGGCACCGGACCCAAGGCGCAGCGCCGTGGCGTCGCTGTCGTAGGAGATGGCGGCAACCGTACCCTTGATGAGCATACCCTTGGCAATATCGACATCGCCACCAAGTCCGCCGATGACCAGGCCATTGGCGGCAACCCCGTCATAAATGCCATAGCCCCCGATGCCGCCATTGACGATCAGGCCATAACCCGACGCATTGGCGACCACCGCACCTATGTCCGTGTCGCTGTCCGCCGCGCCAATCTGGACGGCTGCGGCCGAGCCATAGGTGATGACCGAGGCGGTGCCTTCCGTGCTGTCGGTCAGGCCGTCATCGTCAATATCGGTGTCATCTTCATCATCATCGTCGCTGGCGGTGGGGGGCACGTCGAAGATGATGCCGCCGCTGACATTGCCCGCGATCACAACAGCCGATCCGCCCTGAAGCAGATCGTCGGCATCCAGTTTGGTGACGTCGGACGGCCGGGTCGTCGTGCGATAGCCGGTGCTGGCGATGCTGCCCTGAATCTTGAGTGCGCCGTCGATGTCGCCAAGCAAGGCTGCGCCGATGCTGTTCGCGCCAACCGCCGTCGTCGTCCCGCGCAGGGTTACGTTGCCGGTGACGTCGTTGGCGATGATGCCGTAGCTGTTGTCGCCGGTGACGGCGATCGTGCCGCTGGTGGCGAGGTTGCCGGTCAGAGGGCCGTCGAGGCGGATGCCGTCCGACTGATTGCCTTCGATGCTGATGGTGCCGCTATGGGTGATGTCGCCGACATGGGGGGCGCCCGCCTGCAGCCAGATACCCTTTTTATTCGTGCCCTTGGCGAACGGGCCGTCGATATCGCCGTCGGAGTCGCTGTCTGTGGCGGTATAGTCTTCGGTCAGGGTGATGGTGCCGCTGTTGGTGATCGCCCCGCTGGTGCCGGGGGCGATCAGGATGCCGGTGACATTATTGGCATCGTTGATGGTGATGGTGCCCGCGTTCGAGACTTTGTTGTTGCTGTCGACCGTGACCGCCGTGCCGCTGGTCAGGGTGATCGACCCGGCTGAACTGATGGTGATATCGTCGCGCGCGCCGTTGGCGATGGTGGAGGTCTTGACGGCTGCCGTGGTCGCGGTGCTGATGGTCGTTTCCGCCATCGCCTGCGCCGCTGTCAGGGCCACCAGAACCGGCGCGATGGCCGTGCAGGCCAGTAGATGTCGCATATAGTCTCCTCTGCGTGCCGCGCTTGATATTCTGTGCGCGCGTGCGGGAGGGACGATGCCGAACTTGGTTTTCCGTGCCGTTTTGCGATGAATGGATGTTCAGAAAGCGAAATCGACGCCGATGCGCAGCGTGCGTGGGCGCAGCGGTGTATAATAGTCGGTATTGAGGTCGAACGGCGTGCCGAGCGAGAAGCGGTTGCCGTCGCTGTCGAACAGGTTGGTGAGCGATAGCGAATATTGCACCGGCCCGCGCGTCACGCTGGCCGACAGGCTGGTATCGACATAATCGCCCTGAGTCTGGCCCAGTATCGGCCCGACGCCCAGCCGCGATTTGCCGACATAGCGGGCGGACCCGGAAAGATGGACGTTTGTCAGGTCGTCGATGGACGTGCGATAATCGAAAGCCACCCGTCCACCGAGATTGGCAACATTGGGGACTGAAAGCGACTTGTTGTCATAGGAAAGCGCCCGAATGAAAGCCGCTGGCCGGGTCAGGCGGCTGTCATTATAGATGATGCTGCTATCAAGCGTGAGTGTTCTCGTCGCGCGGGCAACGATGCGGCCTTCGAGTGTGTAGAGGCGTCCGTCACCGATATTGGCCGTGGTCGGCAGGCCGATCCGATCAGTGACGTCAGCCTGTATGTCGCGCCAGTCAGTATAGGCGATATTGCCACTCAACGCTATCCTGTCGCGGCCCGGTATGCCCATGCGGAAGCCCGCTTCAAGCGTCGATATGCGGTCATTCTGGAACCGCCGCACGCGCTGGTCATCGACAGCCAGCCCGCCGGGCCGAAAGCCCTGCTGAAAGCGGGCGTACAGCGTGACATTAGGGATCGCATCGGTGAGCAAAGAGGCGGAAGGCAGGAAGATCGTCTCGCTGCGATCGGCCTGTGCTTCTGCGCGTGCGAGGTCTGCCGATGAAAGGGCGGCGACGGGATCGAGCGCTTCGCCGGACAGGCGGCTGTTGGTCAGGCGGCCGCCGAAGGTGGCGATCAGTCCCCGCACTGGCTCGAACGAGGCTTCGCCGAACAGCGTCGCTTCCTTTACGCTGTTGCGCACGCCCGTCGCCGCCGCTGGCTGGCCCCGGCCGAACACCGGCACGCCGGGCAAAACCTCCGGCTGGATCAGCGCGGCACCAAAGCCGGTGAGCGAGCGATAGATTTTCGATGTGCTTTGCAGGTAGGAGCCGCCCAATATCCAGCCCAACCCATTGTCGAGATCCCGCACCAGCCGATTTTCGGTCGAGAAAATGTCGACTTCATTGCGCTGGCGAAACAGCGCTGGCGGGCCGCCTGGCTGGGTCGCGTCATAGCTTTCGGACAGGTCGTGCCGCACGAAGCCGGTGGACGAAACAAAGCGCAGGCTGTCCCATTGTTTTTCGAGGCGGATATTGCCGAGCAGATAGTCGGAACGATAGGGCTGCGCGACGGCGGAGGCGCGCTCCAGTCGTCCGACCGACCGGGTCGCATATTGCGCGTCATCACCCTCTATTCGCTGGTAGACGCCATTGATATCTATCGTCCAGTCATCGTCCGGGGCAAACCGCAGCGCGGCACGGCCGCCCCAGGTGCGGGTGCGGTTGACGTCCTCCTTCCCGCGATTGACGTCGTCGATATAGCCGCCTTCCTGCACGCCATAACCAACGACCCGCAGCGCGAGCTTTTCGGCGACGATCGGCAGGTTGAGCGTTGCCGACAGATCGCCACCGGGGTCGCCATGCTGGGTCGCGGAAAGCCCTGCCGACACTTGCCCGCCCATTTCGCCCAGATTGGGCGCGTTGGGCATGATGCGGATGATGCCGCCCAGCGATCCCGCGCCATAGAGCGTGCCCTGCGGCCCTTCCAGCACCTCGACCCGGCCGACATCATAGAGTTTGAGGTCGGGGTCGGGCGCGGCATAATTGAGGCGCATGTCGCCCAGATATTGGCCGGTGGTGGCCTGGGTCGGCCCGGCGACGCCCGAATCGGCGATGGCGCGGATGAACAGCTTGTTGCGGCCCGCACCGGCATGGGTGGAACTCAGACTAGCGACCCGCGCTAGCAAGGTGGCGGTGCCGCCTGCCGCTTCGCCGCTGGAAAAGGCGCGGCTGTCGAGCGCTTCGACCATCCCGGCATAACGGAACAGGGGCGTTTCGCGCTTTGAAGCGGTGACGACGATCTGGGCTTCGGGCTGGTCCTGGGCAGGGGCGGCGGGGATCGGCGCGGGCGCGCTCGCGGGTAGAGCGGGCCGGGTGCGGACGATGCGCCATGTCGCGCCGTCGATGCGCCGCGCGGTCGCGCCGCTGCCCTTGAGCAGCCGCTTCAACGCCGCTTCGACCGAGAGAGTGCCGGTAACGGCCGGGGTGCGGATGCCAGCGAGCGATTGGTCGGACATGCCGATGCTGGTCCTGGTCTGACGGGCGAGCGCGATGGTCGCCTCGCCCAGCCGTCCGGGGGCGATGCTGATGATCTGTCTGTCCGCCCCATGCGCGGGCGCTGCGCTCGTTATGGCAAGGGCGGTGACGAAGAGGAGGTCAGCTTTGCGGCCCATCCCCTTCTTTCAGTAGCCAGGTATCGCCCTGACGCACGGCGGAAAGGCCCATCAGCGGCGCGGCTCCGGCAAAGAAACGGGCGGGGTCTCTATCCAGCCGGATCGTGCCGGTGAACCGCATCGCGCGCGCGCCCGGCGTGGTGCGGAGCGCGATGCCGAGCGATCGGCCGATATCGTCGCTGATGTCGCTGACGGCGGCATTGGCGTAGACGAGGCGACCCTGCCGCCAACTTGCGACAGCTGCGGGTGCGACATCCATCACGCGCAAGCCCTGGGCATCGTCGGTCAGCCCGCGCCCAGCAGGCAGGCTTATCGCTTCAGCGCCGGGATTGTAGATGACCTCACCTTCCGAAACGCCGATGCGCACCGCACCGGCTGTATGGACGATGTTAAAGACCGTTCCGGCATCCTCAAATACAGCTTTACCTACCGTCACGCGGAACGGGTCGGCGGCGTCATGGCGCACGGTGAAGGCAGCCTCGCCACTGTCGAGCGCGGCGAAGCGGGTGTCGTTGCGGTCGAGGCGCAGGCGGGTGCCGCCATTGACTTCGATGCGGGTGCCATCGTCCAGCGCGATGCTGCGCGTTTCGCCGGGGCGGGTGGTGACGGTATAGATGTCGGCCCGGTTCATCATGCCGACCGACACGGCCGCCACCAGCGCGGCGGCGATCGCGCCGCCGCCGATCCAGCGGAGCGGACGGCGTTGCGGCACGCCCACATCATTGGCGGGAACGGGCATGGCGACGGGTTCGGGCGGGATGATGGCATCGAGGTCGGCATCGGCCGCCATCAGAACATCATAAGCCTCCGCGTTAGCAGGATCGCTTTCCAACCAGACGGTGAAGCCGTCCCAGTCGGTAAAGGCGGGATCGCGCGTGCGGATGACCCACGCCATTGCCTCCTCGTTCGTCATTGCTCCAGCCCTGTTCATTTTTTGCCCCTTACAGAGACTGACGCCGCCGACCCCATCATTCCGTATCCAGTTTCTGCTTGAGCGTCAGCATGGCGCGATAGGCCTTTTGCAAGTCCTTCTCCACCGTTGTCAGGCTGACCCCCAATTCCTCGGCAATGACCTTTTGCCCCACGCCTTCGATGCGGAAGCGGCGGAAGATGAGTTCGACGCGCGGGCCAAGGTCGCGCAGGACAGCGCGCGCCTCGTCCAGCCGCTGGGCGAGGATCATCCGCTCGTCCACCGGCACGTCGTCGGTCGGGTCGGCCATGACGCCGCCAGCGCCTTCGGCCCAGTCCTGCTCGCGCCGTTCGCGCCGGATCGCCGAACGATAGCGGTCGAGCATGAGGTTGTTGGCCATGCGATAAAGATAGGGCACGGGGTCGGAGACGGGGCCAAGATCCTTGGCCTCCAGCTTCATCCACATGTCCTGCAAGAGATCTTCGGCATTCTCGCCTGCGCCGCGTGCGCGCAGGAACCGCAGCAGGGCCGCGCGGTTGGCCATGAAGATCGCGGAAAGGCCAGTGGCCATGCCTGTCGGGGTCCAGTGCTGAAATTGCTTGCCGTTCGGATAGCCTGCCATAGAGGGCGGGGTGGTCCCTTGGCAATCGCCAAGCTGTTGTCCTGCGCGCGTCGCTGCTTTAGCGCGGAGCCGGACAAGCATCGGAGCGGCGCAGGCATGACGAACGGCGTGGACAGGGTGGCGGCACAGACGGCGGGGATGGACCCCGACCGGCTGGACGCGCTGGTGGACTTTCTCGACCGCACCTATCTGGCCAGCGGCCGGTTGCCGCATATGCAATTGCTGGTGTCGCGCGACGAGCAGCCTGTGGTGTCGTGGGCGCGCGGGGCGGCGCGGGCGAGCGGGGAATCGCTGTCGGCCGATGCCCTTTATCGGATCGCGTCGATGACCAAGCCGGTGACGTCGGTCGCCTTCATGATGTTGGTGGAGGCGGGCAAGGTTGCGCTCGATACGCCGGTCGTCGATGTGATCCCCGAATTTGCGGACCTGCGCGTCGGGCGCGCCAATCGCGCGCGGTTGAAGCGGCCGATGCTGATGATCGACCTGCTGCGCCATACGTCGGGGCTGACCTATGGGTTGCAGCGGCAGACGTCGATCGATGCGCGCTATCGCAAGCTGGGGCTGGACGAATTTCAGCAGCCGCGCACGTCGGACCAGTTCATCGCTGACCTTGCAAGCCTGCCGCTGGAATTTTCGCCGGGCGAGCGGTGGAATTATTCGGTGGCGACCGACGTGCTGGGCGTCGTGATCGAGCGGCTGGAGGGGCGCGACCTGGAAAGCGTGTTTCGCGAGCGCATCTTCGCGCCGCTGGGCATGGTCGATACGACCTTCGCACTGCCCGATGCCAAGGCGGATCGCATGACCGATGCCTGGCGGCTGGATGAGAAGGGCGAGCGGCAGGTCGCGGATTTGGGTGCGCGGAGCGGCTGGCGGCGGCAGGGGCGATTCCTGTCGGGCGGCGGCGGGCTGGTGTCGGGGGTGGCGGATTATCATCGTTTTGCGCGGATGCTGCTGCGCGGGGGCGAACTGGACGGGGTGCGGCTGCTGCGGGCCGATACGGTGGCGCAGATGCGGTCCAACCAACTGCCCGGCGGCGGCGACCTTGCCAGCCTGTCGAGCGCGATGTTCAGCGAGGCGGACTACCAGGATGTGGGCTTCGGCCTGGGCTTCGCCATGGGATTAGAGCGCGGCGAATATTATTGGGGCGGGGTGTTTTCGACCTATTTCTGGGTCGATCCAGTCGAGCGGTTGATCGGGATATTCATGACCCAATTGCTGCCATCGAGCGCCTATCCCGTGCGCGCGCAATTGCGCGCCGGGGTGACAGAGGCGCTGGTGCGCAGGGGGTAGGCTCAAGTCCCGCGAAACAGCGGAAATAATTGCTGCGCTGCAAAATTTGCCGTTGGCGCGGGCTTGTCGGCTGTGCCATCATCCCCGTGGATCAGACAGGGGGACCGTGTGCCATGAACCTCAAGGGCCAGACCAAACTTCCCAAACCCGCGCCGCGGCGGATGGACCCGGAAATCCTGGCGCATGAGATTGTCGAGCGGCTGACTTACCGCATCGGCAAGAATGCCGCTGCGGCCAAGCCGCATGACTGGCTGCACGCCGTCATTCTCTCGATCCGCGACCGGGTCATCGACGCCTGGATCACATCGACCCAGAAAACCTATGAGGAAGAAGGGCGGCGGGTCTATTATCTCAGCCTCGAATTCCTGATCGGGCGGTTGATGCGCGATGCGGCGTCCAACATGGAAATGCTGGACGATATGCAGGCGGCGCTGGCCTCGTTGGGCGTCGATATCGACATCATCGCCGCACTGGAGCCGGATGCGGCGCTGGGCAATGGGGGTCTGGGGCGGCTGGCGGCCTGCTTCATGGAGAGTATGGCGACGGTCGATGTGCCCGCCTATGGCTATGGCATCCGCTATGTGAACGGCATGTTCCGGCAGGAGATTTCGGACGGCTGGCAGGTCGAGCTGCCCGAAAACTGGCTGGCGCATGGCAATCCGTGGGAGTTCGAGCGGCGCGAGGCGAGCTATGAGGTCGGCTTTGGCGGGCTGGTCGATCCGGCCGAGGGCGAGGATAGCGGGCCGCACCAGATGCACTGGAAGCCCAGCGAGCGCGTGATCGCCACCCCCTATGACACGCCGATTGCGGGCTGGCGCGGCAAGCGGGTGAATACGTTGCGGCTATGGGAAGCGCAGCCGATCGACCCGATCCTGCTCGACAAGTTCAATGCCGGCGACCATGTCGGTGCGCTGTCCGAAAGCAACCGGGCCGAAGCGCTGACGCGGGTGCTGTACCCCGCCGACAGTTCCGCCGCTGGCCAGGAATTGCGGTTGCGGCAGGAATATTTCTTCTCGTCCGCCTCGTTGCAGGACATCGTCCGGCGGCATATTCAATATTTCGGCACCATTGCGACGCTGCCCGACAAGGCAGCGATCCAGCTGAACGACACGCATCCGGCGGTCGCGGTGGCGGAGTTGATGCGGATATTCTTGGACGAGCATGGCTTCGATTTCGACGAGGCGTGGGACATTACCCGGCGGACGTTCAGCTATACCAACCACACGTTGCTGCCCGAAGCGCTGGAAAGCTGGCCGGTGCCATTGTTCGAGCGGTTGCTGCCCCGGCATATGCAGATCGTCTATGCGGTCAACAGCCGCCTGCTCGCTGAAGCGCGGCGGGCCGGGCAGTTCGATGACGCGGCGATCGGGGCGATCTCGCTGATCGACGAAGGCGGCGACCGGCGCGTGCGGATGGGCAATCTGGCCTTTGCCGGATCACATAGCGTCAATGGCGTATCGGCGCTGCACACCGACCTGATGAAGGTCACGGTCTTTGCCGACCTGCACAATCTCTATCCCACCCGGATCAACAACAAGACCAATGGCGTCACCTATCGCCGCTGGCTGATGCAATGCAATCCGGGGCTGACCGGCCTTATCCGCGAGGCGATCGGCGAGGCGTTCCTGGACGACGCGGAAGCGTTGCGCGACCTGGATGCCTTTGCCGACGACACGGCGTTCCAGGAGAAATTCATCGCGGTGAAGCGCGCGAACAAGGCGGCACTGTCCGACCTTTTGCGCAAGCGGTTGAATGCGCGGATCGACCCGTCGGCGATGTTCGACATCCAGATCAAGCGCATCCATGAATATAAGCGGCAGTTGCTCAACATCGTCGAGGCAGTGTCGCTTTACGACCAGATCCGTTCGCATCCCGAACGCAACTGGGTGCCGCGCGTCAAGCTGTTCGGCGGCAAGGCGGCGTCGAGCTATCATAATGCCAAGCTGATCATCAAGCTGGCGGGCGATGTCGCGCGCGTGGTCAATCATGATCCGGCGGTGCAGGGGCTGCTCAAGGTGCAGTTCGTGCCGAATTACAATGTCTCGATGGCCGAGATGATGATCCCCGCCGCCGACCTGTCCGAACAGATTTCGACGGCGGGCATGGAAGCGTCGGGCACGGGCAATATGAAGTTCGCGGTCAATGGCGCGCTGACGATCGGGACGCTCGACGGCGCGAATGTCGAAATGCGCGATCATGTCGGGGCCGACAATATCATCATCTTTGGCCTCACCGCGCAGGAGGTGAATGACTGCCGCGCCAAGGGCTATGTGCCGATGGACGTCATCGGTAAGAGCCGGGAACTTGCCCAAGCGCTGCATGCGATCGCCAGCGGCGTCTTTTCGCCCGACGACCCTGATCGGTACAAGGGACTGATCCAGGGCATTTATGACCATGACTGGTTCATGCTGGCAGCGGATTTTGACAGCTACTCGGCCGCGCAGCGGCATGTCGATAGGCTCTGGACGGACGAGGCCTTGTGGGCAAAGATGGCGATCCACAATGTCGCGCGCATGGGATGGTTTTCGTCCGATCGAACCATCCGCGAATATGCGCGGGACATCTGGAAGATCGGCTGAGGATGGGAGGCTGGGTGACAGGATCGTGCTGACAGGCGAGCAGATCGACCGGCTGGTCGAAGGCCGCGATGACGATCCCTTCGCCACGTTCGGCGTTCATCCGGCTGACATGGGTTTTACCGCCTGCGTCCTGTTGCCTGGAGCCACATCCGTCGTCGCGCAGACACTCGATGGCAAGGCCGTGGGCGATCTCACCGCGCTGCACCCGGCCGGGTTGTTCCATGGCAAGGTCGCCCTGCGCAAGCGGCAGCCGCTGCGCTACGTCGCGCGCTATGCCGATGGCAGCGACTATGCGCTGATCGACCCTTATGGCTTCGGGCCGGTGCTGGGGCCGATGGACGATCATTTCCTGGCCGAGGGCGCCCATGCCCGATTGTTCGACAAGATGGGCGCGCATGTGATGACCCATGAAGGGGTGGCCGGCGTGCATTTCGCCGTTTGGGCACCCAATGCCCGGCGCGTGTCGGTGGTCGGTGACTTCAATCAGTGGGATGGCCGCCGGGGCGCGATGCGCCATCGCGTCGATAGCGGTGTGTGGGAGATTTTCCTGCCCGCAATCGAACCGGGTGCGCCCTATAAATTTGAGATTGTGGGCGCGGATGGCGTAACGCTGCCGCTCAAGGCCGACCCGTTCGCCTATAAGAGCGAGTTACGGCCTTCCACCGCCTCCATCGTCGCTGCGCCGCTCGACCATGTTTGGGGCGACGCGCGCCACCGCGACTATTGGCAGAAGGCCGATGCGCGGCGCGAGCCGATTTCCATCTACGAGGTTCACGCCGGGTCGTGGCAGCTGACCGATGATGGCGGTTTCCTCGACTGGGACGAGATGGCGCGGCGGCTCATCCCCTATGTTGTGGGCATGGGCTTTACCCATATCGAATTTCTGCCGATCAGCGAATATCCCTATGATCCGAGCTGGGGCTATCAGACGCTAGGGCTTTATGCGCCGACTGCGCGCTTTGGCGATCCGGCGGGCTTTGCGCGCTTCGTTGATGGCGCGCACCGGGCGGGGGTCGGCGTGATCCTCGATTGGGTGCCAGCGCATTTTCCAACCGACGAACATGGGCTGGCGCATTTCGACGGCACGGCGCTGTACGAACATGCCGATCCGAAAAAGGGATTCCACCCTGACTGGAACACCGCCATCTATAATTTCGGGCGGCGCGAGGTGGCGCAGTTCCTGGTCAATAATGCGCTGTTCTGGGCCGAGCGTTATCATGTCGACGGGCTGCGCGTCGATGCGGTCGCGTCGATGCTCTATCTCGATTATTCGCGCGAGCCGGGCGAATGGATACCCAATGACCATGGCGGGCGTGAGAATGTCGAGGCGGTCGCTTTCCTGCAGGAGATGAACCGGGCGCTCTATGCTGCGCAGCCCGGCATCATGACGATCGCCGAGGAATCAACGAGTTGGCCCAATGTGTCGCATCCGGTGGAGAGTGGCGGGCTGGGCTTCGGCTTCAAATGGAATATGGGCTTCATGCACGACACGTTGCGCTATTTGCAGCGCGACCCGGTGCATCGCGCCCATCATCATGACGACATCACTTTCGGCCTGGTATACGCCTTCGCCGAGAATTTCGTGCTGGCGCTCAGCCATGACGAGGTGGTGCATGGCAAATCATCGCTGCTGCACAAGATGGCGGGCGACGATTGGCAGAAATTCGCGACGCTGCGGGCTTATTATGGCCTGATGTGGGGCTATCCGGGCAAGAAGTTACTGTTCATGGGGCAGGAATTCGCCCAGCGCGGCGAATGGAGCGAGGAACGGGCGCTTGACTGGCATCTGCTCGACCATGGTGCCCATCTGGGGGTGCAGCATCTGGTGGGCGATCTGAACCGCCTCTATCGCAGCCGCCCGGCGCTCCATGCCCGCGATTGCGAGCCGGAAGGTTTCGAATGGGTGCTGGTCGATGGCGCGGTGGATAGCGTGTTCGCCTGGCAGCGGCGGGCGCCCGGCGCGAAACCAATTGTGGTCATCAGCCATTTTACCCCTGTGCTGCGTCATGGTTATCGTATGCGGCTACCTTCGGGTGGGCGCTGGCGCGAGATATTGAACAGCGACGCGGCCGACTATGGCGGTAGCGGGGCGGGGAATATGGGCATGGTGATGGCGGATGAGACGGGCTGGGCGAACATCACCCTGCCGCCTTTCGCCACGCTGATGTTCGAACTTGATATGTGACACCAACGGGCGCGTGCAGGCGATCGTGGGCGATAATGAGGAGAGGCCCATAATGCAGATAAGACACCAGCCGATCGCGCGCGATGCCATGGCCTATGTGCTGGCCGGGGGACGCGGGAGCCGCCTCGCGGAGCTGACCGACAAGCGCGCCAAGCCCGCGGTCCATTTCGGCGGCAAGGCGCGGATCATCGATTTCGCGCTGTCCAATGCGCTCAACAGCGGTATCCGGCGCATCGGCGTGGCGACGCAATATAAGGCGCATTCGCTGATCCGCCATTTGCAGCGCGGCTGGAACTTCCTGCGCCCCGAACGCAATGAGAGTTTCGACATCCTGCCCGCCAGCCAGCGCGTGTCGGAAAGCCAATGGTATGAAGGGACCGCCGACGCGGTGTTCCAGAATATCGACATTATCGAAAGCTATGCGCCCGAATATATGGTGCTGCTGGCGGGCGATCATGTCTATAAAATGGACTATGAGTTGATGCTGCAGCAGCATGTCGACAGCGGCGCGGATGTCACGGTGGGCTGCCTGGAAGTGCCGCGGATGGACGCAGTCGGCTTTGGCGTCATGCATGTCGATGAAAAGGATGTCATCACCGCTTTCATCGAAAAGCCCAAAGACCCCCCCGCGATCCCCGGCCAGCCTGACGTCGCGCTGGCGTCGATGGGCATCTATGTGTTCCAGACCCGCTTCCTGATCGAACAATTGCGGCGCGATGCGGACGAGCCGGGAAGCAAGCGCGACTTTGGCGGGGATATCATCCCCTATATCGTCAAGCATGGCAAAGCCGTCGCGCACCGCTTTTCCGCCAGTTGCGTGCGCGCCGAAAGCGAGCTGGAGCCCTATTGGCGCGATGTCGGCACGATCGACGCCTATTGGCAGGCGAGCATCGACCTGACCGATGTCGTGCCCTCGCTCGACCTGTATGACCGAAGCTGGCCGCTCTGGACCTATTCGGAGGTCACGCCGCCCGCGAAGTTCGTGCATAATGAGGATGGGCGGCGCGGGTCGGCGACCTCTTCGCTGGTGGCAGGCGGCTGCATCGTGTCCGGCTCTTCGCTGCATCGCAGCCTGTTATTCTCCGGCGTCAAGACGCACAGTTTTTCGTCGGTGACCGATAGCGTCATCATGCCCAATTGCGAGATCGGGCGGGGCGCGCGGCTGCATAAATGCGTGCTGGATTCCGGCATCATCATTCCGCCGGGTCTGATCATCGGCGAGAATCCGACGGAGGATGCGCAACGCTTCCGCCGGACCGACAGTGGCATCTGCCTGGTGACGCAGCCGATGATCGAACGTCTGGTCGCCTGATCGCCATGCAATTGCTCTCGGTCGCGTCCGAAATCTATCCGCTGATCAAGACCGGCGGGTTGGCCGACGTCACGGGCGCGCTGCCCGCTGCGCTTGCCGGAGAGGGCGTGGCGACCCGGACGCTGGTGCCGGGCTACCCCGCCGTCATCGCGCGGATCGGCAAGGCGAAGGTCGTGCGCCGCTATGAGGCGTTGTTCGGCGTGACCGCAACGGTGCTGGCTGCGCGAGTCGATGGGCTGGACCTGCTGGTGCTGGACGCGCCCGATTTCTTCGCGCGCGAAGGCGGGCCTTATGGCGACCATGCGGGCAATGACTGGGGCGATAATTGGCGGCGTTTTGCCGCGCTGTCGCGGGTCGGCTCGGATTTGGCGGCGGACGGGGTCAAGGGCTGGCGGCCTGATGCCGTCCATGTCCATGATTGGCAGGCGGCATTGACGGCGGCCTATATGCGTTTTGGTCCGGCCCATGCGGTGCCCAAGATCGTGACGATCCATAATCTGGCGTTTCAGGGGCGTTATGCTGCCGACGTGTTCGGCCAATTGGGCCTGCCGCCCGAAGCCTGGGGTATGGATGGCGTCGAATATTATGGCGGGGTGGGCTATCTGAAGGCAGGGCTGGTCTCGGCCGACGCCATTACGACGGTCAGCCCGACCTATGCCGAGGAAATCCGGTCGCCTGTTCATGGCATGGGGCTGGATGGCCTGATCAATGGCCGCGTGGAGCGGCTGCACGGGATATTGAACGGGGTCGATACCGCGATCTGGAACCCGGCGGACGATGTGTTGATCCCCAAGGCTTTCAGCGGTCGGGCGCTGACGGGACGAGGGGTCAATCGGCGGGCGTTGGAGCAGCAGTTCGGGCTGGATGCCGATGGTTCGCCGATCTTCATCATCGTCAGCCGTCTGACCTGGCAGAAGGGCATGGATTTGACGGTCGATGCGCTCGATCATCTGGTGGGACTGGGCGCGAAACTGGCGCTGCTGGGGTCGGGTGATCATCCGCTGGAGGGCGCTTTTCTGGGTGCGGCGGATCGCCATCGTGGGCGCATCGGCGTGCGGATCGGCTATGACGAGCCGCTCTCGCATCTGATGCAGGCGGGGGGAGACGCGATCCTGATCCCGTCAAGGTTCGAGCCGTGCGGGCTGACCCAGCTTTATGGGTTGCGCTATGGCTGCCTCCCCGTCGTCGCGCGGGTCGGCGGGCTGGCCGATACGGTGATCGACGCCAATGCAGCGGCGGTGGCGGCGGGCGCGGCGACGGGTTTTGTGTTCGCTCCGTCGGACCCGCTGGCGTTGCATGGCGCGATTGCGCGCACGGTGCGGCTGCATCGCGACCGGCCAGTTTGGCAGGCAATGCAGCGGGCAGCGATGCGGACCGATGTGTCATGGGGCCAGAGTGCGGCGCGTTATGCGGCGCTCTATCGCAGTCTGTTGACGGCGACCGCGTGAGCGCAGACCCGGCCGCGCCGCGACTAAGCGCAAGTGGCGCGCATTTTTCGGTCTGGGCACCGGAGGCCAGCCATGTCTGGCTTTGCCTGTTCGATGCGGATGATCGCGAAACCCGGATGCCGATGACGCGCGGCGAGGGCGGCGTCTGGCATAGCGAGGCGACGGGCGTGGGGGCAGGGGCGCGCTATGGCTATCGCGCCGACGGCCCCTATGATCCGGCGGCGGGGCTGTGGTTCGACCCCGACAAATTGCTGCTCGATCCTTATGCGACGGCGATCGACCGCGCTTTCATCTATGACTCCGCCCTGGCCGCGCCGCGCGGAGAAGGGGGCGACACCGCACCGATGATCCCCAAGGGTGTTGTCGAAGCGCCCTTGGCGCCCTTGTCGGGCGCGTTACCCTGTTTCCGTCCCGGCGGCCTGATCTACGAACTGCATGTGCGCGGGTTCACCATGCTGCATCCCGATGTGCCGGAGGCGCAGCGCGGGACGATCGCCGCGCTCGCGCACCCGGCGGTGATCGCGCATCTGCAACGACTGCATGTGTCGGCGATCGAGTTGATGCCGATCAATGCCTGGATCGATGAACGGCATCTGGGGCCGCTGGGGCTGACCAATTATTGGGGCTATAATCCGGTCAACTGGTTCGCGCTTGATCCGCGTCTCGCCCCCGGCGGTATCGCCGAACTGCGCGAGACGGTAGCCGCGCTGCATGCGGCGGGGATCGGCGTCATGCTCGACATGGTCTATAATCATGACGGGGAAAGCGATGCCGAAGGGCCGACGCTATCGCTGCGTGGCCTCAATGCGCGCGACTATTTCCGGCATGCGGCCAATGGGCAACTGATCAACGATACCGGCACCGGCAATGCCATCGCGTGCAACCAACCGATGGTCCGCCGCCTGATCCTCGATTCGCTGCGCTATTTCGTGACGCAGGCGCGGGTGGACGGGTTCCGCTTCGATCTGGCGCCAGCGCTGGGGCGGATGGCGGATGGGTTCGATCGGCGTTCGCCACTGCTGGAGGAAATGCGTGCCGATCCGATCCTGGCCGACAGGGTGATGATCGCCGAGCCATGGGACATTGGGCCGGGCGGCTATCAACTGGGGCATTTCGGCGACAATTGGCTGGAATGGAACGACCGCTATCGCGACGATATGCGCCGGTTCTGGCGCGGCGATAGCGGGATGCTGGGCGCTATGGCGACGCGGCTGGCGGGATCGTCGGATATTTTCAGCGGCGCGATGACCCGGACGGTGAATTTCCTCGCCGCCCATGACGGCTTCACGCTGGCGGACGTTACATCCTACGAACAGCGGCATAACCATGCCAATGGCGAGGAAAATCGCGATGGCCATGGCGAGAATCTGAGCTGGAATAATGGCGTCGAGGGGCCGAGCGACGACCCGGCCGTGCAAGCGGCGCGGCGACGCGACCACATCGCGCTGCTCGCTACGCTTTTTTGTTCGCGCGGGACGATCATGCTGACCGCAGGCGACGAGTTTGGGCGGACGCAGCAGGGCAATAACAACGCCTATGCGCAGGATAATGCGATCGGCTGGGTCGATTGGGCAGGGCGCGACACCGCGCTGGAGGCGGAGGCCTTTGCGCTGGCGGCCTTGCGGGCGGGCAATGCGGATCTGCGTGGCGCGGCGATCCTGCGGGATGCGGACGTCGCCTGGCTGGATGAGAGCGGCGCGCCGTTGAGTGTCGCGCAGTGGGAAGACCCGCAGCGGCGTCGTTTCGCGCTGCACTATCGCGGCAGTGGGTTGGCGATCTGTGTCAATGGCGACGGGGAGGCGTGTAAATTCCTGCTGGAGGGGCAGGCGGTGAACGTTGCCGCCCGCTCCGTGAGGGTCATTCCACCGGCACGCTGAACAGGTCGGGACGTCGCAGGCGTAGCGCCATCAGCGTGATCGCCAGTTTGCCATCGTTGATCTGCTTGTTCGCCATCATCGTCCATAGCGTATCGAGCGGCAGTTCGTGGACGGTGATATTCTCCTGCTCTTCGTCCAGGCCGCCGCCTGCCGCGATCCGGTCTGCGGCGCTATATTCGGCGAGATAATAGTCGATCTTCTCGGTGACGACGCTGGGGATGCTCCAGATTTGCCCCAGATGGATGAGCGTCCCCAGTTCCACGCCCGCTTCCTCCATCGCCTCGCGCCGGGCGCAGTCTTCGGGTTCATCCTCCAGCAGGCCCGCAATCGCTTCGAGCATGTCGGGCAGCCCCGCCATCATCACGGGCGCGCGCGGCATCGATACGATTAGCGCGACACGGCGTACCGGATCGAAGGGCAGCAACGCCACCGCGCGGCGCATCTCCACCACATGCCGGTCGCATTCCTGCCCATCGGGCGCACGCATCCGCACCATCAGCAGGTTGAGCCAATCCTGGTAGATCGGTCGGGTGGAAAGGATGCGGGTCATGGCTTGCTCCCGGTCCGCCAATGGGGCGGTTCACATTTGGCGGGGGAGGCTATGGTGAGTCCAGCTGGGTTCGAACCAGCGACCTACTGATTAAAAGTTAGCTGGTCGCCAATAAGCCTCCTGCGGGTTATGGACCCGACTCGCCGCGCAAGCAAGGGTTATGGTTTCCTGCCGTTGCCTTGATGTTCACGCATATTCCCGCTAACGTGCTTACTGAAAATAGGGCTAGTAAGCACATGGCAACCGGAACCATCAACAAGACTGCCGTCGATGGCACGCATCCAGGCACAGCCGACAAGATGCTGTGGGATGACAAGATCAAGGGCTTCGGCCTCAAGGTCACGCCATCGGGTGCGAAAACCTACCTGTTCCAATATCGGATCGGGGGAAGGGGGGCCAAGACGCGGCGCTTCACCATCGGCAAGCATGGGGCGTTGACGGCTGAAAAGGCGAGACGCGAAGCTGATCGCGTTCATATTCTTGTCCGGCAGGGTATCGACCCTCAAGCCGAAAAGCAGGACAGGCAGCGCAAGGCGATTGATCTCGCGTTTTCCGGCTATGCGGATCGGTTTGTGGATGACTGTCTCAAGGTCCGGTGGAAGCGGTCGCACAAGGATGGGGAGAGTTTGCTTCGGCTTTACGCAAAGCCGGTTCTCGGCAGCAAACCCCTGCCTGACATCACCCGGGCGGATATACGCGCAGTGCTTGCTCCCGCTCGTCGGAAGGTCGCCACCTGCCGAAACCTGTTTGCAGTCCTTCGTCGCCTCTTTCGCTGGGCTGTTAGCGAGGGCGATCTCGATGTTTCCCCCATGGTTGGTGTCGAGCCGCCCGCACTGCCACAGAAGCGGGACAGGTTTTTGACGGATGAGGAGCTTGGTATTGTCTGGCGCGGCACAGAGGAAATGGGTTTCCCCTTCGCACCGCTTTTCCGGTTGCTGATCATCACCGGCCAGCGGGTCGAAGAGGTGGCCGGGCTGGATTGGTCGGAACTGAATAGGGCGCGTGCCATGTGGTCGCTTCCCGCCGACCGTGCGAAAAATGGCGAGGCGTCGGAGGTGCCTCTCTCTGATCTCGCCATTGCTCAGCTTGACGCGCTCGCCAAGACGAAGAAGGACAGGTGGCCCAAGTCGGGCTTTGTGTTCACGACGACAGGCGAGACGACGGTTAGCGGATTTTCGCGGGCAAAGCGGCGGCTGGACACAGAGGCAGCGAAGTTGGCGGCTGGCGAGGATGATCCTATCATGATTGCGCCTTGGCGGCTGCACGATCTGCGCAGGACACTTGCCACCGGGATGCAGCGCCTGGGTGTCAGGTTCGAGGTAACCGAAGCGATCTTGAACCATGTCAGCGGGTCGAAGTCAGGCGTCGCTGGGGTATATCAGCGCCACGATTGGGCACCGGAAAAGCGCGCTGCGCTTGCGGCATGGGCCAACCATATTCAGGCATTGCTTACGAAAGTTGACGAAACAAACGTGGTTCCCATCGCGGTTGCGCGAGGGTGAACAGATGGCGCGGCTAGGTTTGGCCGCCGAAAAGCTGGATCCGCACCAGCCCGTCGCGCCATCAATTTCAATGCGGGCTCGCCAGCGGAGGCGGAATGGAAAAGTTCATTTACGGGTCGATTCTTGGCGACCTAAAAGCAGCCGACGAGATGCTTGCTGTCGGCGTAAAACGCGGCGATCGAGAAATGCAACAACGCGCCTGTCTGTTCGCAATGGCCGCAATTCAACGTAATTTGCCAGTCGGGATTGAGAGCGCTGCATTGATAAGGGCGAGCATGGCTCTCGCTCGTACTGCTGACGGCCGCGTCGATGATCTATTTGTAGTGTCCAAAGGTGGTCGGGGGCGCGCCACGCCAGAACGGCAACTTGACGCCTACGCGATTTTGTTTGTTCGAATATTCACGGGGGCAGGCTTGGGGAAGGGGGCCGCCTACAAGCGCGTCGCGACTCTACTCGGGCGTGCTGGTATGACTACCCACGGAGGAGGCCGGCAGGCCGACACTGATCACCACGCTGGGCGAGCACCTACACCTGGCTCGATTCGAAGCCTTTGGGAGGCCTCACGGCACGGTGGCAGACTTGCCCCGCTGGGCGAGCGGGCGGATGAACTACTTCGAGACCTAGTTACGCGCGGGTTTCATTTTGAGACAGTGGCTGATGTTGAGAAATTCATTGGCGAGATGGCATCCAAGGAACCGCTATCAGTTGTGGACTTACTCACTACACCCCCTCGGAGTGAGCCGATAGAATAAGGACACTTCATCCACGCCCACTGGAGGCCATGCCGATGCATGGCAGGGGCAAAGGATGAAGAAATGGATCTACTTAATACCATCCAAGCCGCCCCCCGTATCGGAGTGGCTCCTGGCACACTGGAAAATTGGCGAACTCAAGGGATCGGCCCGAAGTTCATTAAGACCACTTCGGGTCGTCGCGGCAAAGTTCTCTACGATCCCGCCGATATTGAAGCCTGGAAGCAAGCGAACCGCTACGGCAGCACCTCGGAGGTGACCGCCTAGTGCCGGTCGTCACGGCACCGCGCGCCGATAGCGCCGCAAACCGAAAGGGCCGCCCCGGCAAGAGCAGCCCCTTCAAAATCGATCACAACGACGCGATCAAGGATAAGGCAACCGACTGGCGCGCGCAACTGCTGATGCAGCGCCACCATGTTACGTCTCGCATCGGCGATCTGATCCTGGCCCTCCATTTCGGGGAGGTCCGCGATGCCGAATAAGATCAACATGCCTCCGTTCGCCGATCAAAGCGCCGCTGCGCTTGCCCTCCTCAATTTGGGCGAGCGCCAGACCCGCAAGGCTGGTTCCTTCCTCGGCCAGCTTGTCGTTGATCCGACGCCCATGACGCCAGCGCAGGCCGCTTGGCTTGCCACGCTGCTCGAAAGGGCCGGGCTTCCTCCTGTCGCAGGAGACAATCATGAATGATCTGTATGACCGCGAACTGCGGGCGCACGCTGCTGGCGGCTATTCGTCGCCGGGTGCCATCTTTCCCTATACTGCCGGTTTCAAGGGTTCCGCCGAAACTGGCCGCGAGGCTGCGGAGGCGATCAACAAGAAGCTGGGCCGCCTGCAACGCCTCGTCCTCGGCGCGGTGAAAGGCCGGGGACGCTATGGCCTTACGCCGGAGGAGGGCGCGGACATTCTCGACATCGATCGGGTGTCGGTGCAGCCGCGCTTTTCGGAATTGAAGGCCTTGGGGCTGGTGAAGGACAGCGGGCAGCGCCGCGTCAACCCGTCGAGCCGCAAGCGCGCCGTTGTCTGGGTGCTGGCGGGATTTGCCCCCGACAAAGGGGGCGATCTGTGAGCGCCGATCGCACTGGCCGCATTCTCGACGTTCACCACTGGCGCGCAGCACAACAACGGCGCGCCAGCCGTGAAACCGAAATTCTGCGCTCGCTCTACGCGGGCAAGGCCGAACCCAAGCGCCGCTCGCTCGATGATATTTTGGGGCCGGTCCCTGATCCATGGGGAGGTGCGGCATAATGGTGTTGGAGTTTTCCAACGGTGCCGATGGTCGGCACGATGGCCCGCATATGGATGGACTGTCTGCGAGCGATCACTACTCACCTACTGGACCCACGCGGGGCGTGGCTGCACGCGCCTCTATCGACTTCGACCGGCTGCGCTCCGACAATCCGCTATCCGCAGTGATTGGCGCGGTGGTGAAGCTGTGCCGGTCTGGCAATCTTCTGCAAGGCTGCTGTCCGTTCCATGAGGATCGGTCGCCTTCCTTCGTGGTCTATCCTGATCAGCGCTATCACTGCTTCGGCTGTAATGCTGGTGGCGATGTTGTTGACTTCGTGATGGCGTTGCACGGCGTGGGCTATCGTGAAGCCCTCGCCCTTCTTGAAGGGGGGCGACTTCCTACCGCGCCAGCGCGCCAATTTACCAGCAAAGACCGCACGAACAGCGACCGCACGGCGGAAGCGGCGGCGCTCTGGTCCGCAGCCAGCCCGATCGGTGGAACGCCTGCGGAGGTTTATCTGCGGCGGCGCGCCATCATGATCCCGCTGCCCGATAGCCTTCGCTTCGCCCGGCTCCGTTTCATGGGCGGGCATCGGCCTTGCTTGGTTGCGCTGGTGCAGGCCGCGAACGGCGACCCGCAAGCGGTGCATCGCATCTTTTTGGATGAATCGGGAGCCAAGGCCGATCTGCCAGGGGGCAAGGTCAAATTCAGCCTTGGTCCGCTTGGTGGCGGCGCAATCCGGCTGTCGCCTGTTGCGCGTGAAATGGGTCTGTGCGCCAGTGTGGAGGACGGCCTGAGCCTGATCGCGTTGACGGCGCTGCCGGTATGGGCGGTGACCGGCGACACGATGCTGGACAGGTTCGATCTTCCTCCCTCGGTTCGTTCGGTCGTCGTTGGTCATGACGCGGATCGTTCGGGCATCGAAGCGGCGAACCGCGCCGCACAGCGCCACGCGGAGCAAGGTTTGCGGGTTCGCATCCTGCCGCCGGCCAAGCGCGCAAAAGACTTCAATCAGGAATTGCAGGAGGCGCGGCTATGACGGTTGCAAGTGTTACGCCGCTCGACAGGGCTGTGGATTTTAAGGCCCCTCCCTCTCTCGCCGTGATGCCTGACATGGATGTCCTGCGCGGCGGGCGGCGCGTAGCAGTGCCGATGCCGTCCGATATGTTCGGGGACACATGGGGGCTGATGAAAGATTTGGCGGAAGGTGCGGGCGCTCCAGTCGATTACACCGCTGTTGGCTTCATCGCTGCTGTTGCCAGCCTGATCGGTGGCAAACGGAAAGTGCGCCCTTACATCACAAGTTCATGGTCTGAGCCGTGCATCATCTGGGCCGGTGCCGTTGGCGATCCCTCGGCTAACAAGTCACCTGCATTGGACGCCGTGACCGCACATTTGCGGCGGATAGAGGCGGACCATGCCTTTGACCATCAGACGCGGATGCTGGGCTACTATGCCGATTGCGAGCGCGCGAAGGTCGAAAAGCAGGCTTGGCAGAAGAACGTTGAGGCCGCCCATAAGGAAGGCTTAGGCACGCCCTCAATGCCTGCCGTGGCAGTTGAACCAGAGGAGCCACAACGCCGCCGCACGATGATTATGGACGCCACGCCGGAAGCGGTGGGCGCGATCCTGTCTGGCAATCCTGCTGGGACGCTGCATTTCCGCGACGAGCTGGCGGGCTGGCTAACCAGCTTTGATCGCTACTCGCCCGGTGGCCGGGAGTTTTGGCTAGAGGCCTATGGGGGCCGCCCGTTCGTCATTGACCGCAAGGGAAGCAAATCCGCCCTCACGATCCCGTTTAATGGCGTCTCGGTGGTTGGCGGTATCCAGCCTGACAAGATGGCGGCGGCGCTGCTCGACGCGGTAGATGATGGACTGGTCGCCCGCTTCCTTTGGGTCTGGCCTGATCCGGTGCCTCTCCAGCGCCCTCGCCAATTGGCCGACGTGTCGCGGCTTGAAGCGATCTACAGGCGGCTTGATGGCCTGCAATTCGGTCGTGATGAAGCCGGGAACGCAACAGCCATAACCTTTCCGTTGACGCCGGAAGCCTCCGACCTGTTCCATGAATGGCGTTTGAGCAATGGGCTGGGGGTCGAGGACGCGGGCGCGCTCTACAAGTCGTTCTGCGGCAAACTGCCGGGCGCTCTGCTTCGCCTGTCATTGGCCATGGAACTGGTGGCTTGGGCGACACGCGGCGGGGATGAACCGGAAGCCGTCACGGTCCAGACGGTCGCGGCGGTGGCAGAATGGATTGATGAATATGCGAAGCCTATGGCCTTGCGTGTCTATGGGGACGCCTCCTTGCCTCTGGTCGAACGCAACGCTGCGATCCTTGCGCGCTATATCCTCAAGCAGGGCATGGCCAAGGTGAACGCGCGGGAATTGGGGCGGTCCCCCCATAAATCCCGTCTCTCGGCGATGCGCGACGCGGACACACGCGGTGCCGCGATTGAATATCTGTGTGATGCTGGCTGGCTCTCGAATGCTTCCACGCGCGAAGGGGGCGGCAAAGGTCGCGGAACAAGCGACTATCTCGTCAATCCATTGGTATTTGAGGGGCGATAAATGGGGCGCTGGCTTGACCTTGCAAAGGAAATAGATGGGCGGGCGACTGCCGGGCAAGATGGGGCTATTGTCCCTAATGTCCCTATTGTCCTGACCCCCTCGCCTCGCGATCTGTTCCGTTCGTGGGACAAATCGGTCGCCTCGCTCGATCCTGACAAGCCTCTTGGCGGCTATGCGCCCGATCGCTGGCAGCGGATCGTGAGAGATTGCGACCGGCTGATTGCCGACTTTGGCAAGGGTGCTGCATCACTGGGCTGGTCAACGCTGGATCTGTTCGGCTTTCCAGCGGGCGACTGCGACACCACTGGGGGCTTGGCCTGGAGGCTTGATGGTGGCCGGATTATCGCCATGGATGGGCATGTCGCGACATATCGCTGGCCCTTCTCTGACAGGACAAGCCGTTATGCGAAAAGTTATCTGGCGGAGCTGGCATCGCCATTTGTGCCGGTGTGGGAGTTAAGCGAATGACAGCAGCCAATGACGACACGCCAGGCGGGTTTGACCCCGATTTTGGGAAGAAAGGATTTGCACGCCACCTGTTCAGGCTGCGCTTTCGCGATCTGAAACTGACCCAGAGGCAATTCGCGTCTCGTTACGGGCTGGGCTACCCTACGATTCGGGCGCTTGAACAGGGGGAAACGAAGCCGACACCAGCAATACGGCTTATCGTCGCGGCCATAGCCTCGGACCCTCAATGGATGGCTGATATCGCGACGAACATGCACGCTCAATGCCAGTGCGGTCAGGTGGGTGGGATGGGGTGTTGCGTGAGGAAAACACGCGATAAGTGTGGCGCTGCCGATTATCGGTAATTTCCGGAGCCCTACGCGCGCGCGCGCGAGGGAGGACGGCCCGTCATCCTTTGAAAAACAATCAAACGGAATCAAGCCGTGACGGCAAGCGTGAGGGCGGACGGCTTTGAGCGTCACAATTGGCTTGGTCGAGACCTGATAATACAGAGGATTAACTGTGCGCGGCGGTGATCGAAAAGACCCCGGCCACACTGGACCGGAGGTCGGTAATTTTGTCAGGCCTTAACGTGGCGGCGCGCTGAAAAACGATTGGCAGAATAGCCGACTTTCTGCCTCATATGTCACCGCAAACGAATCGGAGGCGTTATGAGCAGCGACAGTCCAGAGAAGATCACACAGGTTGAACCTCAAGACGCTTCTCAAGAAAACTCCCCGAAGGCATCAAAGGGGCAAGGTGAAGAAGGCTCATTCATGGAAGACGCTGGTCATGCTTCATGCAAATGGAACGGCAACGAGTATTCTGATGGGGGTGTCGTGTGCGACTCCCGCCTGAAATATAAATGCTGGAACGGCAAGTGGGTGGAAATTGGCAACTGCTGAACTGAGTATATCAAGACGGAGCGCTCCGATCCATTAGGACCGGAGCGCTTGCTGTTTGGGGGGCTGGACGGGAGGTGGCGCGTTCATAGGTCGCCATGATCACGCCTCCCTCTGCATGAAGGCCCGGATGCGCGCAGCTGTCTTGGACGATGGATCACGGCCCCGGCGCAAGTCATGGATCAAGGCAGGGTCGCCTATGGCCTCCATGCCAAACCGGCGATCTGACATGCCGGTCCTGCGCAAATGCCGTTCAATCTCCAGAAGGATCGGCGCGGTATAAGTGTTGCTCTGTGACGCCCTCCCCCCTTTGGCTACTACCGGGGCAGGCACGGCGATGGAAACGCTGTAGCGCGGCCCTGTCACGTTGTGGCGGTATCTCAGCATGGGAGTGCCTCCCGCGTGGTCGTGGTACTGATATGGGCTGTCACTGCATCGCGCCAGGCCGGGTTCCCGGCAATCTCCTGCTGGATGGCCAGAGGCGCGCGGTCTGCCGGGCTGAATATCCATATCCCTGAACTGGTGTTGGCGTAGCGGCCGCCCGCTGCCACGAAGCGGGCGAGCCATTCCGCTGGATCAAACGGGCGCGTGGCGTGGAACGGGGCCGAAACCCCGTTCCTGTTGCTGAAAATGTCCACGGATCAGACCCTCCTGGCCTTGCGAGGCTTCGGGAAGCGCAGCAATGTCGCCGGAGCAGAGGCAAAGCCATCGACCATCGCCTTGGAGGTAGCGCGCCGTGTGGCCTCGCCAAGCATGAGCGCCTGATTAAGCGACAGGTCGATAACCACGCTATCGGATCCGCTTGGGAAGGTGACACGCATGCGTTCGCCAACTGGATCGACCTGTATGGCGTCGGTGCAGAGTATCAGCATGACACGCCCTCCCCGAGGCCGTCGCAGCGGCGCTGAACACCGCCCAACTCGCGCAGGCGCTCCGTCCAGAATTGCCGCATTGGACCAGCTATTGCGACCTTTATGGGGTCGCCCGACAGGTCGTAGTCGTCTAGCAGCGCCAGCTTTTCGATCGCGTCGATATAGCCGGGTGAACGCACCACCTTGTCAGGTGGAAACATGATGATCTCGGCCATGGCTCAAGCCTCCCCAGGCAGTAACCGAAGGAAGTCCGACCGAATGGTCAGCGCAATATCCTCAACCCAAAGAGCAATCTCCCCATCCAGTTCGAATGTCTGTTCCAGCTTCCAACGCAGTGCCGTTAAATGAGGCGCAGGCATTCGTAGCAACGCCACCTGTGCATCACCTTCCGCCTCCGCCATTATGTCACATTGTTTCACGACGGCATCGAAGCCGCTAACAGCGCGCCATTCCCGATATTCCAACCATCGGGCTTCACCCTTCACCGGATGGTCTTCGCCGAATTTGGCGCGTTGGGCCTCAAGATTTGGTTCATAATATGATCGTTCGTAGGTGGCCAGATCCGCTTTCGACGTGCAGTAACGGGCCATCGCGGCGTCCCATGCGTCGGTGGGTGCGCAGACCATCAACGGCGCGGCGCTGGCGACGTTGGGCATGGCAATCATTGCAGGTAGAATGGCGAGCGCGCGCATTGCGTCGCGCCGCGAAGATGCTACTTCGTGCATAGCTTCAATCCCTGTCACAGAGGGTTGCGGTTAGGCCCGGCTCGCTGTTCCACCAGCTTGTCGGGCCGTCCATTGGAATTTCCCAACAGACAGCTAGAAAATATACGTCTTGCGGGTTGTGTCAAGCGGTATAGCAATATAAATTAGCGGTATGGATATGAACGCTACTCAGTGCCGCATGGCTCGCGCCGCTCTTGGTTGGTCGATTGCTGATCTGGCAAAAGCCTCCGGGGTCCGCGATATGACGGTTTCCAGTTTTGAACGCGGGCGAGACGCCTACGCCTCGACCATCACCAAACTCCGTTTAGCGCTGGAGGATGCCGGGGTCGCATTTTTGGCCGATGGTGAGGCGTCCCTATCGGGTGGGGCTGGGGTGCGCCTAAAGGGCTGACGCTCTCAGCGACTGCGCCGTCTGCGCCTCTGCTCATCCGCCTTCTGATCTGCGAATAGCTGCTCTGCCGCTGCTGGGAATTGCCGGGTCAGGAAGAATGGAATGACGGCTACCACAGCGACCAAAACGATGTTCGGCCACGACTGCCAAGCGGCCCTCCCTGTCACCTCGCCAATGATGGTCATGGGCAGGCCAACCATTAAGACGGCGGCAACCAAGGTCATTCCGACCAAGGCCAGCAACCCAAGGCCGCGCGTCCAACGCCGCCACCAATAGGAAAGTGCTTCGGTGATCCCGTCCATGGTTCCGCTCCTGTCTGCTGGTTGCTTTTGTCACGGTTGCAAAGCCCCCGCAACGGGGCGGGCGAGACATGACACCCTTGGGACAATAGGGACAATAGAGACAATAGGCCTTGATCCAGAGGGGATGCCCAAACTGGACAGACAGGCGAACCTCCATTTTTAAATGGCGCGAAAATGGACACTGGCCCCCGCAATCACATCACTTTTGCGACGATCCACCTGACAGCCTTCCAGAGGCCGATCGCCACGGGCAGAACAACCGCGACCGCCACAACTGCAATTTCCAGTTTGCGCAGCGCCTGACGGATCATCACTCGCAACCAACCCCGTCGCCATCCCGGTCGAGGTGGCGACCATAGCCGGGATCGCCTGCACGGACGGGCGCAGCACCAGCGGCACGGGCAGCGGTGCAGTTCGCGAAGGCTATTTGCCGTTCACTGATGGCGGTCTGCGGCTGACGGGCAGGTGCAGACGGCGCGCGATGGCAATGATAACCGCCATTTTTGCGGTCGTTATGGCAACCTTCGGCGTTCAATCCGCCGCCATGCGCGAAGGCTGCATCAGCAAAACAGCCCCATAGGCCAATGATCCACGCCGGTCGCATTGTGAGACGCTACGCCCCCGATCGGACGGAGTCGAATCTGACCCCACCCGTGTGAAGGGAGAGGCCATGATGGCCATGCCTTAGGGCCAACTCGCGGGCCTGTTGACGCGCGCGGTTCCACGCCGCCACGATCGCGTTGGCTTCGCGGATAATCGCCTCTTCGTCTGTCTCGGCTTCCTTGACTGATACAAGATTAGCGACCGGGGCGGGCTTGAGAGCGCGGCGAATAGTGTCGTCGCTCAAGCCGGTAGCATCTGCTATTTCACGAGCGATGCTTTTGGGTCGGCCACCTTGAGGCCCAGATTTAGGTTTAGCCGCATCTTGCGGCACAACCTCATCGCGGCGCGCCTCCAGCAATTCAGCATATCGCAAGATATAGACCGGCGGCCAGTTGCGTGGCAGGGCCTTCCATGCGACTCTATAGTGTGCGAACCGACATGCAACCGAACGAAGATCCAAGCGGGACGACCCGCGCGTGGCTTTCCGGCCTCGCGGTCGTTATCGCTGTGGTCGTTTCGTTTATCGGCTTTTCCCGGGTCTCGATTGGTTGGACGCTGGTCGTCTCGACCGCAATTTTCCTCGGGCTTATTACGTTCCTATGGGTGGCCGGGGGCGGGAAAAAGGGGTAGCCCGCCCGCAGCTGGCGGCAGCGGCTGGAGAAGCCGCGTTACTCGCCGCGACATCGGGTCAACTATCCATGCCGAACCGTTATAGCGCTCTCTATATTGCACCTCAATTTTCACGACGACGCCCTCCGCGATCTGTAGCGGCAAGGTTTTGCTGTGGATGGCATCGAGGACCGCCTGATCGACCATCAGGGCGCTGAACTCGATGCCGTCACGCGCGAAAGTCCAGCGGCGTTTCTCCGGGGTTAGGGCTGGCTTGATGAGCGTCACATCCCAAACGGCTTTTCGATTTTCGACGCGGTCTTGTTCGGGCTCCGGGTCAGCGTTAAATATCCCGCCGCGCAGCGCGAACTCGTCGCGAGGGACTGTGATTATCGGGACGCGCGTGTTGGACATGACCTGCACACTCAGGAATGCAGGTTCGCTCTGCAAGCCGCCGAATAGCTCAGCCGCTTGGCGCTGAAGTTCTACGGACTCGCGTAAATCGTCCTCCATCCGGTGAAAGACGGCCATTTGGTCCTCCGGGATGCGGGGATCAGGCGAGATGGAGTTAACGACCATCTGGCCGATCGCGGCGCTTGCTATCAAGCCGCCCAATGCCATGGCGGCCTTGCCGACGAGCGGGTATTCTTCAGCGCCCCGCTTCATCCTTTCTCCGGCGTTTTCCATCCGCCGCATCGCCAGCCTGAAAATCTGGCTCCCTTCTTCCACCCCGACTATCTCGACGGCAACCTGCGCCATCGGGTCGATCAATCCAGCGGCGGTGCGAACCGTCTCGACATAGTTGATGATCGCCTCTGCCACGGCCTCGGCTCGAGGATAGAGACCCGGCACGAGATCAAACTTCAGAATATAATCTTCTGGAAGGTCAGTCATTTTCACCCCTGGGGGATATGCTGGCCCAGAAATGCAGCAGAGTCGATAGGCGCTACTGCTTGCTCAGCGGCCTCCCGGTTCGATAGTCCATCAACTGGTCGACCTTGGCGGCGATCGCCTGCCAGGTCTGCACTCCGTCCTAATCCCCGCATGTCGCCAGCTCGGCGATGCGCAAGGCGCAATGCAGCGGGGCCTTGGCCTTGTGCTATTTGATCACCTGCTGGGCGCAGGCCCAGAGTTCCCAATCGGATAGCGGCATGGCGTCAGGCCTCGTCGCGAATGATAGCGAATCGAACGTCACAACAACGATTCGCATATGATTTTAATCCTGCACACGATCTCCTGGGAACGAAATTGACTATCTCTTGTAGCCCAAAAGTGGTATCTAGATACCCGTTAAGGAGGCTATTATGCGCGGTCATGTTCACAATGCGGCTGTCCGGTTCCGGGTCAGCGATGCCCTGCTGGCAGCGGCTACAGCGAAGGCGAAGCAGGAGGGGATGAGCCTGTCCGAGCTTTTGCGTCATGCGGTGCGTCGGGAAGTGCGAGACGCTGCATGACGCCCGGCATTGACCCCAACGCTGCGCTTGGCGGCGAAATGGCCAGCTATATCACTGCGGGCGCGACCGGCGACATATCTGCCCAGCGGCTTCTACGGGATAGCTGCCTGCGCGAAATGCACGAAAAGGCGTGCGCCGGTTCGTTTGCCGAGGCGCACGCCCATTCTCTGGAAGCCATGTTCTGGGGGCGGCTGGCCGCCAGCCACGGGAATGACGATGATGCCGTCATTCTCACCTCCGCGCTGGCCTATCTGGCCGAATATTGGGGTTGCCATCGGGAGGGCGAAACGCACGGCAATGACATGCTGAGCGAAGCGTTCTCAATCCTCGATCGTCTCGCTTCGAACGGGAATGAGGAAGTGGCGAACGCCTTGAACCAACTGGCTGAACAGGTTCCTCCTCGCATTCTCAGGCAGGCGCGTGACATAACGGAGATGGTCGATGCTGGGCGCTAATTCTAACCGCCGCAAATTCTTCGCGCCGCCCCCCTATTATGGCACGCCTGGCATTGGCGACGATCTGCCCGGCGCAAAGCCGATCGGGGGCATGGAAGCTCCGGCATATCTGGCCGGTTCGGTTCCTCCCGGTCCTGCCCGCATGGCGTTTCGCGGCGCGCCTCCCGCGCGGCCTGCCAACGGCACAACGGAAACTCCCGCGCTATCAACGATGCCGCTGGATACTCCCCTGCAAGATGCGGGGCAGGCTCCGCCTATCCCGATGATGCCGAAGCTGGAGCAGCCCAAGGCTGGGTTCTTCGATAGCGATGGCGCGTGGCGTGACGTGCTGGGCGCTCTCGCTGATGGTATGGCAGGCGCGGCAGGCATGCAGCCAACCTACGGCCCAAACAAGAATCGCCAGCGTCAACAGCAAGCGGAATGGGAGCGGCTTGACGCCCAACGCAGACAGGATCGCGCATGGGCGGAGCAGGACCGCGACGCCAAGCTGGCGCAGCCGCAATATTTCATGTCCGGCCGCGATCGTGTGATGTTCGATCCTGTCACGGGTTCCGCGCAGACGATCTATGACGGGCCGGCCGATTTTGAGGAGTATGCCAGCCTGCTTGGGCTTGAGCCTGGCAGCGATGAATACAACGAGGCTGTGCAAGATTTTGTGCTGAGGTCGAATGGCCCCACCGCTCTTGAGGGCCGTCAGGAATTAGAGAACCTTCGGCAAGGTAATCGTGTCTCGCTGGAGGGGGTGCGTCATGGCAACAGGGCGGCGCTGCGCCAGACGCCGACCTATTCCAATCTTCATCCTCGTCCGGCCGCTGGCGGCGGCGGGAGCGGCAACGGGCGTCCACCGCGCACGACGGGCAACGTCTATGCACCGATCCTGTCCAAGGTGGCGGCGGGCAAACCTCTCACGCCCGGCGAGCAGCAGGTGCTATCGCTCTATGGTCGCGGCGCGCGGGCCGGTGGCGCTGCCGCTGGCACGGGTGGAGGCGGCGGGGCGCTTCCCACTGTCCGCACGCCAGCCGAAGCCGCCAAGCTGCCCAAAGGCACGCGGTTTCGCACACCAGACGGTCGCATCAAGGTGGTCAGCTAATGGCGGGGCGTGATCCTTGGGCCGACTTTCCGGACGAGGCTTCTTCTGCCCCTGATCCATGGGCCGCATATCCCGATGCAGGCGGCAGCAAAGCAAAACAACGGGCAGGCATGGCGTTCGCTGGTCCGCCGAAGGTCGCGCCCGGTGCGCCGCTTGTCGCTACCGGCGAAGCGTATGACGGTGATACGTTCCGCCTCAACACAGGCCAGAATGCGCGCCTGCTGGGCGTCGATGCGTTTGAGCTGAAACAGCAAGGTAAATTCGGACGGGATCTGCGACCGATCGGGCAGGATGCACGCGCGGCGCTGCTTCCCTATCTTCGACCTGATGCAACGGTCACTCCAACAGGGCGCAGCACATATGGACGGCCCGTCGCTACGCTGTCCGTGGATGGGCAGGACGCAGGGCGGGGGATACTCGATCAGGGCTATGGACTGGCGACGCCAGAATATCTCCGTGCCGATCCGGAACGCTTCGGCACCTATATGGAGGCTGAGCGGCTGGCGCGGCTGAACCGGCGCGGCGCACACGCGGGCGACTTCCAAAACCCTGCTTCATTTCGGAAGGGCGAGCCTGACCCTTGGGCAGCGCCACAGCCGGGGCGGAAGGGCGAAAGTGTTGCCGTGTTCTTCGATGATCGGACGCCATTCCAAGGGTTGAGGCCTGACATTGCGGCGGGCTATCTGGCCATCACGTCCAATCCGGCCAGCACCGCCGACGACATCAAGGCGTTCGCGGCGAAAAATGGTTTCCAGATTGACGAGAGCGACATTGCCGACTTTCTCGCTGATCGGAGCAAGCCCGGCGTCACGGTCGGCAAGGACGTAATCTATCGCGACCTTCCCCGCGTCCTGACCAATAACGGGGATGGGGCGGTTGGGTCTGCCGTTCGGGGGCTGTCCGATCCGATCAACATGCTCGATGAAATGGGCGGCGTGGTGGATACGGTTGGCCTGACACCGGGCCGCGAAAACATCTGGTCGAGCGATCGGCGCTTTGCGGACATTCTCGGCAACAACATCGGCCAGAACCGCAGTATCCTTGCCTATGATGATCAGGAGCATCCCTATGCCCGTTTCGGTGGTCAACTTGCCAGCGGCATCGCGCTTCCTGGCGCATCCGTGGAAGGCGTCGGACTGGCTGCTGCTCGGCAGGCAATGCGCGCCGGTGGATCGCGGTTCGCCGCAGAGGGGGCAGCAAAGGCCGCTGTTCGCCAGCGCTTGGCGAGTGCCGGGGCAATTGAGGGCGGCCTAGCCGGGTTCGGGCAGGCAGAGGGTGGTATCGTTGACCGCCTCCCATCCGCTGCGCTCGGCGCTGGGGTCGGCGGCGCTCTGGGCTATGGCTCCGGTGCGCTGGCGCAGGAGGTAGGCCCCCTGGCCCGGCAGACGCTGGACCGCATCAGGGGGCGCACGGTTGCGGAAGCGGCGGTGGAGCAGGTGCCCGGCCAGGGGGTTGATCAGGCGTTCAAGATCGCACCACAGCCCGGCGCGCGTTCTGCTGACATGGCGAGCGAAGGGCGGGAGGCAATGCCCTCCATGTCGTCGCCACGCCTCGTGGATCGCATCGACGTGAACAATAGGGCTCGCCCGATGCTCGATCCTGCCAGCGACATGGAGCGTATGCGTCAGGCGGAGCAGGTCCAGCCATCGGACATTCTGCCCTTGCCGTCCAATGTGGTGGCCAGTCAGGACGAAGCGGCGTCAATCAGCGACGGCCTTTATCCGACCGTCAAAGCTCCGAATGAAGCAGCGACCCTTGAAAGCCGCGCGCTACTCCGGGGTGACGATCCGCTGCGTACCCTACCTAAGCGTGGTCCGGCTGATCTGATCACCTTCCTTCGCACCCGTGGCGGCCTTATCGATCATAAGGGTGAATTGCGGTCCCTCGATCTGCGCAACGAAGGGCGCGATCTGGACTTTGCGCGCGGCGAACGGCGCTTCGGCAAGTTGCTGGACGATGAGAACGGCATGACGCTGGATGAAGCCGCCGATCTGGCCTGGCGTTCGGGCTATTTCCCTGATCACGACAGCCGCCCCACGATCCCCGAATTTCTCGATGCTCTGGACGGGTCGAACAGAGGCATCAATCGCACGTTCCGCGTCGAGGACATGGCGGAAGTGGACGCTTTCAATGCTGCGCGTGAGCAGCGTCTTGCGGTCGAGCGCTCACGGGAACAAGGCGCGCCTCTCGCAGAGGATCGCGGGCAGCCTGTCACTCTTGACGATCTGGAGGCCAATCAGCCCCCCGTGCCGGCCTACGAGGAATGGGGCGATCAGGCACCCGACTTTGCGGGCAATATCCGCTTGTCGAATCTGGACAGCCCCCAGTCGATCAAGCGTGCGCTGGTGCAGGCGGAACAGATGACGGGCGGCTTTGACGCTGCGCGCCGGGGTCGCATTACCCAGGCCGAAACGCAGAGCCTTGCCGACGAATTGGGCATGACGCCGGAAAGCCTGCTGTCGCGGCGCAAGGGGCAGGCCTTCAATGCAGAGGAGGCGCTTGCCGCCCGGCAGATACTCGCCAAGTCTGGGAACGAACTGGTGAACATGGCGAGCCGAATCCAGCGCCTGGACGATCCCGGCGAAGAAGCCCTCTCGGCTTTCCGCCAAGCGCTCGTCCGTCACGTCGCCATACAGGAGCAAATCGCAGGGGCGACCGCAGAGGCCGGGCGCACGCTCGCCCAATTCCGCATGGTTGCCGATGGTCGCAATGTGCGGGGCAATGTCCTGAACGCATTGGCGGAAGGCGGCGGCGGGAAAGGGCGGCTCAAGGAAGCTGCCGATCTTATCCTTGAAAACGGGGCAAGCGATCCCGGCACACTGAACCGTGCGGCGCGCGACGCGCTCAAGCCGGGCTGGGGCGACAAGTTCAAAGAGCTTTGGATCAACTCGCTCCTGTCGGGTCCACAAACCCATGTCGTCAACGCGGTGTCGAACACGATGACGGCGCTCGCGCAGATTCCCGAACATGCGATTGCCGCTGGCATTGGTGGCGTCCGCAATGTCGCGGCGCGGGGCAAGGTTGCCGATCGCGTGTTGTTTTCTGAACTGGGCGCACGCTCTGTCGGATTGGTGCAGGGCGTGAAGGATGGCCTTCGGCAGGCCGCGCGCACGCTTAGGACGGGAGAGGCATCTGACTTCGCTAATAAGGTCGATACCGTGCATCAGGACGCAATCGGCGGCATGGCGGGTAAGGTCATCCGCACGCCAACACGATTGCTGTCATCGGCTGATGAACTGTTCAAGGGCATGGCCCGGCGCATGGAACTGAACGGCTTGGCTGTCCGCAAGGCAGCGGCGGAAGGTTTAGGCGGCGACGAGGGCAAGCGTCGCGTTGCGGAACTGGTGAGCAATCCCACTGACGAAATGCTGGAGCAGGCTTTTGACTATGGCCGCTATCTCACCTTCCAGCGACCGCTTGGCAAGGTAGGCACCGCTGCCACGATGCTGAGCAATTCCAGTCCCGCCATGAAGGTGGTTCTTCCATTCGTTCGGACGCCAACCAACTTGTTGAAATTCGCGCTGGAGCGTTCCCCTGCCGCGCCGCTCGTCAAGGAATGGCGGCGTGATTTTCGGGCGGGTGGTGCGAAGCGCGATCTTGCCATGGCGCGCGCTCTGGTCGGGTCGGGTGTCGGCGCACTGGTCGCGCAGATGGCCGCCGACGGTTTGATTACGGGCAACGGCCCTGCGGACGAAAAGGCGCGCGCGCTGCTTCGCGCGGATGGGTGGCAGCCCTATTCGATCAAGGTAGGTGACCGATATGTCAGCTATCAGCGCCTCGATCCGTTCGCCTCTACGCTCGGCGTTGTCGCGGGAATGGTTGAGCTGCAGGATCACATGACGGAAAAGCAGAAGGAGGATATTCCGCTACTGGTCACTGCCTCCGTCATGCAGAATCTTGCGTCCAAAACATGGCTTTCGGGCCTTGGCGATCTGGTGGACGCGGTGAATGATCCGGGTCGTTACGCGAGTGGGTGGATGAAGCGAACGGCGGGATCGCTCGCTGTGCCTGCCGGTGTCGCCCAGATTGCGCGCACAACCGACCCCACGCTTCGTGAAGCGGAAACCGTCCTCGATGCCATCAAACGCCGCGTGCCGGGCGTTTCCCGCTCGCTACCTGAACAAAGGGACGTGTGGGGGCAGGCAGTGACCAGTGAAGGCGGGCTTGGACCTGACATTCTGTCGCCGGTCTGGCTATCGACCCGTAAGGACGATCCGGTTAACAATGCTTTGCTCAATCAGGGTTTGACGGTGCCAGCGTTCCGGCGCGATGGCATGTCATCTGCCGACTATGGCCGGTTTCGTGAAGAGGCTGGCGCGTTGAGCTATAACGGTATTGCCGAAATGCTGGCCGCACCCGATTGGCTGGCCAAGCCACAAGAGGACCGGCAGGACGATATTCGCGGACTGGTGAGCAAAGGCCGCAAATCGGTCAAACGGGGCATGTTCGGCCAGCCTGCCGTGCAGAGTGACCCATGGGCGGCATTTCAAGATGCCAAGTAGGTTGATAGGCCGTTCTAGGGGTGACTATGCGAACCCCCGTCGTCAGCTTGGGAAGCGTTAGCCCCAATCTTGAACTTAAATCTAGTTGGTCGCAAATGCCGGATTACTGGCACTCAATTCAGCCCAGTTTCGGAACCGACACGTTCTTGGTCTTGCGGCGGCTTGGTCCAAAACACGGATTGCTCCAGTGGCGGCGGTTCTATCAAGCCTGCTTTCTTTAACGCTACAGACAGTCTATCCACAGCGCGCGAAAATGCCGAATTTGCTAGGGGAATCGCGCCAAGTTTGCGCCCTCTAATTTCGGCTACATCAAGCGCCAAAACCGCGAGGCTAAGGGGCATATCGGTAAAAGCTTGATCGAATATCGTGGGACCTGGCTTCCCAGACTTCAACTTAAGGACATAGTCGGCCGTGCCGCTCCACCGTGCGTCTGCTAAAGTCTCGCCGTCAAATTGTATTTCGCCGTGCACCATGTTGATGCCAGGATGTCCTTGTTCGTTCCATCCATAGGTAATCGATGGGACTATTTCGCGTGTCCATTCTGCTAACAGGCCGAAAGTCGCAAGAAGGCGATGCTCTCTAGCCTGATGGCTGGCTCGTGTGCATTCCGCTGCCGCGAAGAATGACGATAGCGTTTCAAGTAGCGATTGGCCGCGAAAAAACCATTCTGACCCAAAATGCCTTAATTCGAGATACCCGGAGTCGAGTTTGTCGAGGTTCATGGCGTACCGCTTGCCGCGACCGCCATAGTGCATAAGAAAATTATCTAGATCGATATCGAGAAGTGGGCGCGCGCTTTTGGATTGGAAATACCGAAGCAGTGGCACCCCATAGCTGTGCCGCTGGGGTGAGGCGTATTTTGACGGCAGGCGCTGTGATGATAGCAGAAGGGGCAGCTCATCTGCACCCAGCAGGAGCTTGGGTATATCCAAATGCCTATCATCGTTGCCCGGATCAATATTGATATGCCAGCCAGACGAGAGTGATAGCCAGTTTGGATAGGTATTAATCTCTCCTTCGACCTCGTAAACCCAGTCGGCAATCTGATCGCGAACCTCTGTTGCATCTGGCATCCGGAGTGGAGGGGTGACAAGCTCTACACCAGCGACCAGCCCGTCCGACCAATCGATTGGGTCCAAGTCATATTCTGGATAAACGAAGTAGCCATTATGACGCTGCTTCTTCTGCGCCGCCAGCCATCGCTTACCTGTAAACCCGCTGAGTTGCCGCGCTACAGCCTGGCAATAGTCGGTGCTGGCAACGTCCATCGGATCTTCTGCGAACGCTTCGAATCGAACGTCTCCAAGATCGCCGAGAACTAACTCCAGCTCGAACCCGACGCGCCATGATTCGGAAAATTCCATGCGTGGTAATGTGCGTTGAAGCTCGCTCGGAGACAACTGTGTTAGCCGCCCATGCAAGCTAGGCAAAGTTGCACCGTGATTACCGGGTGATTACTAGGGCCAAATCCAACGCCATTTTTGGCAGTCTCGATCAGGGAAAAAACCACGCATTTCTGCGGTGGTGAGTCCAGCTGGGTTCGAACCAGCGACCTACTGATTAAAAGTCAGTTGCTCTACCGACTGAGCTATGGACCCGTTTAGCGGTGGAGGTCGCCCTAATGGCGGCGATGGCGATGGTCAACCTCTTCGCGCAGGCTTTTGCAGGCGGGCGTGCAGATGGCGGACGGTGAGGCCCGAAAGTGGATCGCGCCAGCGCGGTGCGATGGTGACGAGCGGGGTCAGGACGAAGGCGCGTTGGCGGAAGGCGCTATGGGGGATGGTGAGCAGGCGACTGCGCCAGATGCCGCCCGACCAGAGGATGATGTCGATGTCGACGCTGCGCGCGCCCCAGCGGCGATAGCGGCGGCGGCCGAGCCTGTGCTCGATCGACTGGAGCAGGGCGAGCAAAGCGGGCGGGGGCAAGGGGCTTTCGACCAGCAGCGCGCTATTGGCATAGATACGCGAGGATGGTCCCATTGGCGCTGTTGCGATGGTGGGGGCGAGCGCGATGATGCGCATCTGCTGGCCGATCAGCGCGACGGCTTGGTCCAGCAGGCGCGCAGGGGTGCGGGTTGCGGAGAGCGGCCGGTTGGACCCCAAGGCCAGGGCATAGATGTGCGTGCTTGTGTCGGCCATGGATCAGCGCCTATCTGCTGCCCATGATCCTGGAAAGCCCCCTTGAACCGACCGAACCGCCGCGCGACTGTCCGCTCTGCCCGCGCCTTGTCGCCTTGCGCGAGGAATGCCGCGTCGAACATCCCGATTGGTGGAATGCGCCGGTGCCTGCTTTTGGCGATCCGTTGGCGCGGATCGGCATCATCGGGCTGGCTCCGGGCAAGCAGGGGGCGAACCGGACGGGGCGACCTTTTACCGGGGATGATTCGGGCCTATTATTCTTCGAGACGCTGGCGAAGTTCGGGCTGACCGAGGGCGTCTATGATGCACGGGTCGATGATGGGCTGGTGCTGAAGGACGCGATCATCATCAATTCCGTGCGCTGCCTGCCGCCGCAGAACAAGCCGGTTCCCGACGAAGTGCATCGGTGCCGACCGTTTCTGGCGCAGGGTGTGGCTGCGCTGCCCAATGCGCGGGTGTTCGTGGCGCTTGGCCAGATCGCGCATCAGTCAGCGGTCAAGGTTCTGGGTGGGCGATTGCCCAAGGCGCGCTTTGCCCATCTCGCCGAGCATCGCATGCCGGATGGGCGGATGCTGATCGATAGCTATCATTGCTCGCGCTACAACCAGAATACCGGGCGGCTGACAGCGGAGATGTTCGAGGCGGTGTTTGCGCGGGCGGTGGAACTGGCCGGGCTTACTGGCTGATCCACACCTCGACCGGAACGGCGTCCTGGCACAGGGCGACGCGGATCGGCAATTCCTCGACAGGGCCGCCCGCTATGGCGCGATCATAGACGGTTTTTTTCGCGGCGCCGCTGATCTGCAGGAAGATGTGGCGGCTGGACAGGATGGCGTGGGCGGTGAGCGAGAGGCGCTGGTGCGGGGCGGCGGGTGGCGTGACCGCGATGGTCAGCGCGGAACTGGAGAGGCCTTCGTCCAGTTCCTTGGCCTGCGGGAAGAGCGAGGCGGTGTGGCCGTCATCGCCCATGCCGAGCAGGATGATGTCGAGCGGCCAGGGGAGGGCGGCGAAGTCCGCTTCCGCCGCTGGCTGGCCGAGATAGGCGTCGGCGGCGGCATTTTTCATCGGCACGAAGCGCGCGGCGGCGGCTGGCCCTTGCAGCAAGGTGTCGCGGACGAGCTTTTCATTGCTGTCGGGGTCGGTGGGATCGACCCAGCGTTCGTCGACCAAGGTGACGATGACCTTGCGCCAATCGGACAGCGAAGCGGACAATGATTCGAGTACTGGGCGGGGGGAGCGGCCTCCCGACAGGGCGAGGGTCGCGACGCCGCGGGTGGCGATGGCTTGTTCCAATGTGGTGGCGATGCGAATGGCGATGTCGGCGGCCGCCTCGGCGCTGTCGGTGAAATGATGTTCGGTCGGCATGGAAATTAATCCCCTGTTTCCGGGAGGGTGCAGATGTCGATCCATTGTCCGCCGGTCAAGGCGGCGAGTTGGTCGGGCGTGAGTTCGACCGAGGTGGTGCGAGAACCGGCGGCGGGGAAGACGGTGTCGAAGGCTTGTAAAGATATGTCGCAATATATCGCAAGCGAAGCGGTCAGACCGAACGGGCAGACGCCGCCGACCGGGTGGCCGGTGATCGCTTCGACCTCATCCGCGCCGAGCATGCGGGGCTTTGCGCCAAGGGCGGCCTTGGCCTTGCCATTATTGAGGCGGGCGTCGCCGCGGGTGCAGACCAGCACCACCTGGTCGCCAACGCGCAGGGACAGGGTCTTGGCGATGCGGGCGGGCTCGACGCCAAGCGCGGCGGCGGCTTCCAGCACGGTGGCGGTGCTGATGCCCTGATCGATGATCGTGACGTCAGGCGCATTGGCGGCGAAGAAAGCGCGGACCGAGGCTTCGCTCATGCGCGAGTCTCCAGGGCGCGCTCCCAGGCGAGCGCATGGGCGACGATCAGGTCGAGATCGGCATAGCGCGGCTGCCAGGGGAAGGCGGCAAGGATGGCGCGATTGTCCGAAATCAGCGCGGCGGGATCGCCCGCCCGGCGCGGAGCCATGATGCGCTTGATGGGATTGTTGGTGGCCCGGTCTACGGCGTCGAGGACGTCCAGCACCGAAAAGCCACGGCCATAGCCACAATTGAGCAGATGATTGCGATCCGGCTCCGCCATCAAGGCTTCGAGCGCCAGCACATGGGCGGCGGCGAGGTCGCTGACATGAATATAGTCGCGGACCCCCGTGCCATCGGGCGTGGCGAAATCGGTGCCGAAGATGGCGACGCTCTCACGCTTGCCCAAGGCGGCTTCGACGGCGACCTTGATCAAATGGGTCGCGCCCGCCGTCGACTGGCCGGTGCGCCCCTGCGGATCGGCCCCCGCGACGTTGAAATAGCGCAGCGCGCAGAAGTTCATCGGATGCGCTGCCGCGACGTCGCGCAGCATATATTCGGTCATCAGCTTGGACATGCCGTAGGGATTGATCGGCTGTTGCGGCGTATCTTCCCGCACCGCTTCCACATCGGGCGTGCCATAGGTAGCGGCAGTGGAGGAAAAGATGAAATGGGGCACGCCGACGCGCACCGCGCTGTCGATCAGGTCGCGGGTCTTGGCGCTGTTGTTATGATAATATTTGAGCGGGTTTTCGACCGATTCCGGCACCACGACGGACCCGGCGAAATGCATGATGGCGGTGATGCCATGGTCGCGCAGCGTGGCTTCGACGAGTGGCTGGTCGGCAATGTCGCCTTGAACGAAAGGCACGTCGTCGGGGATCGCCCAGCGGAAGCCGGTGACGAGATTGTCGATCACGACGACGCCATAGCCCGCGTCTTTGAGCGCCAGCACGGCATGGCTGCCGATATAGCCAGCGCCGCCCGTGACCATTATCGTCGGCTTTTCGCGCATAAGAAAAACGTCTCCCCAACTGCTGCCGGGGAGACGTAGCTTAGCGTCGTTAAGATTTACAGTCCGATCATGCCGCCGCGCGGTCTGGCACCGACTGGTAGAAGGTTGCGCCGGTGGCGGCCATGGCGCGCAATTGTTCGGTGGCGGCGAAGCGGTCGCCATGGGCGGCCCTCAGCCGGTCCAGCACACCCACGACATGGGCGATGCCGACCGTGTCCATATGCGCGAAGGGACCGCCTGTATAAGGCGCAAAGCCCCAGCCGAAGATCGCGCCGATGTCGCCATCTTCCGACGTTTCCAGCACGCCTTCCTCATAGCAGCGGGCGCATTCGATCAACTGGCGATAGAGGAGGCGTTCCTTTACCGCTTCGACATCGGGCTGATCATCGGCGCGGGGGAAGAGGTCGGCAATGCCCGACCACAGCATCTTCTTGCCGCCTTCGGGATAGTCGTACCAGCCCTTGCCATTTTTGCGGCCCAGCCGGTCGCGCTCGACCATCTGCGTCATGACATCGTCGGAACGCTGTACGACATAGGCGTCGCCCAATTCCTTCTTCGCCGCCGTCATGACCTTATAGCCCAGTTCGATCGAGACTTCGTCGCTGACCGCGAGCGGGCCGACCGGCATGCCAAGCTGCTTGCCGGCATTTTCGATGAGTGCCGGGTTGATCCCTTCGGCGACCAGTTCCGCGCCTTCCTGTACATAGGTGCCAAAGCAGCGCGAGGTGTAGAAGCCACGGCTGTCGTTGACGACGATCGGCGTCTTCTTGATCTGGGCGACGAAATCGAGCGCCTTGGCAATGGCGGCCGGGCCGGTTTCCTTGCCGAGGATGATTTCCACCAGCGGCATTTTTTCCACCGGCGAGAAGAAATGGACGCCGATGAAGTTGGCGGGCTTGGACCAGGCGTTCGCTAGCTTGGTGATCGGCAGGGTGGAGGTGTTGGAGCCGAAGATCACGTCCGGGCCGAGGATGGCTTCGACCTGTTTGGTGACTTCGGCCTTGATCGCCACATCCTCGAACACGGCTTCGATCACGAAGTCCGCACCGGCTAGATCGGCATAGTCGGCGGTGGGCGTGACACGGGCGAGCGTTGCCGCCATCTTCTCCGGCGTCATGCCTTTGCCAAGGCGCTTCTTGAGCACCGTTTCGACATTGGCCTTGCCCTTTTCCGCATAGGCGATGTCACGGTCGAACAGGACGACCTCCATCCCCGCCTGTGCGGCGACGGTGGCAATACCAGCGCCCATCATGCCTGCGCCGAGCATGGCGAGCTTCATGGTGGGCGCCTTGGGTTCAGCCTTCGGACGACGCGCGCCGCGTTCGGCGGCCTGTTTGTTGACGAACAGGCTGCGGATCATGTTGCTTGCCTGCGGATCGGCGGCGACATTGGCGAAATATTTGCTTTCGATGCGGATCGCGCGGTCGAAGGGAAGTTGCGCGCCTTCATAGACGGCAGAGAGCAGGGCGACGGGGGCGTTCATGTTGCGCTGGGTCTGCTTGAGCGTCATGGGCAGCGCGCCGACCATCGTCTGGACAAAGCCGGGGTTGAACTGACCGACGCCGCCGGGGAATTTGAAGCCCTTGACGTCCCAGGGCTGGGTGTTGGCGCTGGGGTTCGCCTTGACCCATTCGCGTGCCGCCTCGACCGCCGTGCCCTGCGGCACGACCTGATCCACCACCTTGAGCATGGCGGCTTCGGCAGGGCGGAACAGCTTGCCTTGCAGCATATACATGAGCGCGGCCTGCACGCCCATCAGGCGCGGCAGGCGTTGCGAACCGCCGCCGCCGGGGAAGAGGCCGATGAGGATTTCGGGCAGGCCAAGCTGGGTCTTGCTGCTGTCGCCGACGAAGCGGCGATGGCAGGCGAGGGCGAGTTCAAAACCGCCACCGACGCAGGTGCCTTCGATCGCGCAGGCGACCGGCTTGCCGCAGGTTTCGAGGCGACGGAAGAGCTGGTTAAGGACGAAAACCTGGTCGAAGATGGCGGCGGGTGTGGAGCGGCTGCCATCCTTGGTCGCGAGCATGGAGCCGAAATATTTGAGGTCCATGCCGGCCATGAAGCCGCTGTCCTTGCCCGACGCGATGACCGCGCCTTTGATCGCGTCCTCGGATGCGATGCGGGTGATGGCGGCGTCGAGATCGGCCAGGAAGTCCGGGCCGATGACGTTCATCGACTGGTCGGGGACGTCGATCGTCAGCGTGGCGATGCCGTCGGCGTCGGTGGTGAATGCGATGGTCTGCATGATGCTCTCTCCGATTCCTTGGAGGCGACCTACCGGACGCTATCGTCGGCCTGGCCCACCCCCTGACCCCCTCCCGCCTGCGGGAGGGGGAATGATGGCGTTAGATACGCTCGATGATGATGCCGGTGCCCATGCCTGCGCCGACGCACAGGTTGATGAGCGCGGTGCCTTTGCCCGACCGTTCCAGTTCGTCGAGCGCTGTGCCCAGCACCATCGCGCCGGTTGCGCCCAGCGGATGGCCCATGGCGATCGCGCCGCCATTGACGTTGATCTGGTCATGGTCGAGCTTCATCGCCTGCATGTAGCGCAGCACGACGCTGGCGAAGGCTTCGTTGAGTTCCCACAGGTCGATGTCGGCCGTGGTCATGCCAGCACGGGCAAGCAGCTTGCCCGCGACAAATTCCGGGCCCGTCAGCATGATCAGCGGTTCAGAGCCGATCGAGGCCATGGCGCGGATGCGCGCGCGGGGCTTGAGGCCGTATTTGTCGCCAATATCCTTGCCACCGACCAGCACGGCCGCCGCGCCATCGACGATGCCGCTGCTGTTGCCGGCATGGTGGATATGGTTGACCCGCTCCAGTTCGGGGTAGCGCAGCAGGGCGACGGTGTCGAAGCCGGGCATTTCCTCGCCCATCGCGGTGAAGGCGGGCTTGAGCGCGCCGAGCGACTGCATCGTGGCTTCGGGCCGCATATGTTCGTCATGGTCGAGAACGACCTGGCCCATCACGTCGCGAACGGGGACGATCGATTTGGCGAAGCGGCCTTCATCCCACGCCATCTTGGCGCGCCTTTGGCTTTCGACGGCATAGGCGTCGGCGTCGTCGCGGCTGATGCCGAATTTGGTGGCGATGACGTCGGCGCCGATGCCCTGGGGGGCGAAATAGGTTTTGTACGCGACCGCCGGGTCCATGGCGAGCGCGCCGCCATCCGATGCCATCGGCACGCGGCTCATGGACTCGACGCCGCCGCCGATGGCGAACAGGGCTTCGCCAGACAGCACCTTGGCTGCGGCGATGTTCACGGCTTCGAGGCCGGAGGCGCAGAAGCGGTTGACCTGGACGCCCGGCGTGGTCAGCGCATAATCGGCGTTGAGGACGGCGGTGCGGGCAATGTCCGCGCCTTGTTCGCCGACTGGCGTGACGCAGCCCAGAATGACATCGTCGACATCGACGGTGTCGATCGCGGTGCGATCACGGATCGCCTCCAGCACCTGGGTCGCGAGTTGAATGGGGGTGATTTCGTGCAGCGAACCGTCCGGCTTGCCCCGGCCACGGGGTGTCCTGACGGCGTCGTAAATATAAGCTTCCATGTGGCTTTCCTCTCCGTGGGTCGCCCCTGCCGGGCGCATCGGATACCGGCACTGAATGTATTTACGTTTACGTAAAGTGCAAGCGGGAAATATGTTTTTCTGCCCTTACTGGCCGTGACGTAGGGGCAGTTTGCGCCCGTTGCGGGTTTGACGCTGCGGTCCAATTCCGCTTCATGGGGGGCGTGTCCCCCGCCGAGTCTCCTCACGCGCCGTCGCCCTTCTCCATCCCCACTTTTCGCGCGATCTGGATGGCGAGCCTGGCGTCGAATTTCGGGGGGCTGATCCAGTCGGTGGGCGCGGCGTGGATGATGATTTCGCTGTCGGCCTCGCCGATGCTGATCGCATTGGTCCCGGCGGCGACGACGCTGCCGATCATGCTGCTGTCACTGTGGGCCGGGGCGGTGGCCGACAATCTGGACCGGCGCAAGGTGATGATCGCCTGTCAGGGCTGGATGCTCGTGGTGTCGACCATGCTGGCGGTGACGGCCTGGGCCGGGTGGATGACGCCCTGGCTGCTGCTGGCGTTCACTTTTGCGCTGGGCTGCGCGACGGCGATTAATGGTCCGGCCTGGCAGGCGGCGGTCGGTGACATGGTGCCGCGCGCGATATTGCCGAGCGCGGTGGCGATGAATTCGATGGGCTTCAATCTGGCGCGCAGCGTCGGCCCGGCGCTGGGCGGCGTGATCGTCGCGACCGCAGGGGCGGCGGCGGCGTTCCTGACCAATGCAGTCAGCTATGTCGGGCTGCTGGTGGTGCTGTTCCGATGGGAGCCGGAGCTGCCGCCAAAGATATTGCCGCGCGAGCGGCTGGCCTTGGCGATGCGAGCGGGGGTTCGTTATGTGGCGATGTCGCCCAATATCCAGTTGGTGCTGCTGCGCGCGGCGGTGTTCGGCATTGGCGCGAGCGCGGTATCGGCGCTGATGCCGCTGGTGGCGCGCGATATATTGGGGGGCGGTGCGCTGACGTTCGGCCTTACGAGCGGCGCCTTCGGGCTGGGGGCGGTGACGGGAGCCTTGTCGACCCGGCAGTTGCGGGCGCGGCTGTCGGTCGAACATATCGTGCGCTATGCGGCGCTGATGCTGGCGCTGGGCACGGCGATCACCGGCATGAGCAGCTGGCTGGGGCTGGCGCTGCTTGGTTATCTGCTGGCGGGGTTCGGCTGGGTCACGGCGCTGTCGACATTCAACGTGTCGGTGCAGATGTCCGCGCCGCGCTGGGTGGTGGCGCGGTCGGTTTCGTTGTACCAGATGAGCGCTTTTGGCGGGATGGCGATCGGGGCCTGGCTATTTGGCTGGCTGGCGGAAAGCCAGGGCGTGGTCGAGGCGCTCTATGCGTCGGCGGCGGTGCAGTTCGTGGCGGCGCTGATCGGCCTGATGCGTCCGCTGCCGCAGATTGGCGACGATAATCTGGACCTGCAGAACCGATGGCGGGAGCCGGATACGGCGGTGCCGGTCGAACCGCGCAGCGGGCCGGTGGTGGTGACGATCGAATATCGCATCCCGGTGGGATCGGTCGTGCCGTTCCTGACCGCGATGAGCGAGCGGCGGCGGATCAGGCGGCGCGATGGCGCGCATGGCTGGTCATTGATGCGGGACTTGAGCGATCCTGAACTGTGGATCGAGCGCTATCATGTGTCGACCTGGCTGGATTATGTGCGGCATAACCAGCGGCGGACCGTCGCCGACATCGCCAATAGCGATGCCATCTGGGCCTTGCATACCGGGCCGGTGCCGCCGGTGGTGCATCGGATGCTGGAACGGCAGACCGGATCGCTGCCGCTCAGCCGCGCGCCTGATCCGCGCGAGATGGCCGATGCGATGACCGACCCGACCCGGTCAAGCTGAGCCGCCGGATAGGGGCGGCACGCTGCTCACCAGATCCTCCGGCGTGTCGATATCGTGAAGGATGCCGACGCTGGTGTCGATCTGAAGGCCATGGCTGAGCAAGGCGCGCGCGCCCTGATCCCCGCGCAGACGCAGCAGTTCGGGGAAATGCTTGCGGCCGATGAAGGCGGGGGGCGAGGAGGAGAAGCCGTCGGTGCTGGCGACGACCGAGCGGATATCCTCGGCCGCGAGGCAGATGCGGTTATAATGGCTTTGCGGCACGTCGGGCATGTCGGCTAGGCAGATGAGGATGCCGCGCACGCTGTTGATGGGCATGAGATGTTCGACCGCGCGCACGATACTGCCCGAAATGCCGTCTTCGGGGCGGTCATTGACGATGATAGTATAGCCCCGTCGATCCAGTTTGCGGTGAAGGACCGGGGCGACGTCGATAGGCCGGACCACCGCGACCAGTTCGGCAAAGGCCATGGAGGCGACGGTTTCCAAAGTATGCGCCGCGACGGGCTTGCCACGCAGGTCGGCCATCAGCTTGTCGTCTTCGCCGAAGCGGGACGACATGCCCGCGGCCAGAAGCACGGCGGCGATCCGTTCAGTGCGCATGAGGTAGGTGTTTGAAGGTCATTATTGTTCGTTCACGATCCCGTTCGGTGCCGATTTGCCACCCGTGCGATACCATGTCCAGTCATCCCGAAAGGGCTGGCCATTACAGGATCAAATCCTCATATGCGGGGCAATTAAGAAGGAGTGGCGCTGTTCATGGCATGTGATCCCGATGCGGAAACCGTTGGCAACGGCAAGGAGCCGGTTCCGTCCGAAGTGGCGGACGCGATCCGCACGCTGATCCGATGGTCGGGCGATATGCCGGAACGCGAAGGGCTGGTGGAAACGCCGGAGCGGGTCGCGCGGGCGTGGCGCGAATATTGCCGGGGCTATGGCGATGATCCGGCCTATCATCTGTCGCGCATCTTCCACGAAGTGGGCGGCTATGACGATGTCGTGTTGCTGAAGGATATTCCGTTCCAGTCGCATTGCGAACATCATATGGCGCCGATCGTCGGCAAGGCGCATATCGCCTATTTGCCGGGTGATTATGTGGTGGGCATTTCCAAACTGGCGCGCGTGCTGCATGCCTATGCCAACCGGTTGCAGGTGCAGGAACGGCTGACGTCCGAAGTCGCCAACTGCATCTGGGAGCATCTGAAACCCCAGGGCGTGGCCGTGGTGATCGAGGCGACGCATGGCTGCATGACGGGGCGGGGTGTTCGCACGCCGGGCGTCATCATGAAGACGAGCCGGATGCTGGGCGTGTTCCGCGACGATGAAAAGTCGCGCGAGGAAGTGTTGAAGCTCATCGGTTCATGAGCGAAGAGGAACGTCCCTATCGTCCGTTGGGCAGCGCGCGGCCGACGGTGGAACCGGTCGGTCCGTTGCCGCTGGCGACCAAGCGGCTCGCGCTGGTCACGGGCGGTCATCGGCGGCTGGGCGGGATCATAAGCGGGGCATTGGCCAAGGCCGGTCATTCGCTTGCGATCCATGGCAGCCATGATACGCGGCTCGATTCCCATCTGGCGCTGACGCTGGAGGCGCAGGGCACGGAGTGGGATGGCTTTGTCGTCGATTTCGCCGACCCGGAAAATGCCGAGGAATTGATCGCGCGGGTCGCTGAGCGGTTCGGTCGTCCCCCCGACATTTTGGTGAACAGCGCCGCGATGTTCGGGCAGGACCGGATCGACACGGTGACGGCGGATGACCTGATGCGCCATTATGCCGTCAATTGCGCTGCGCCGACGATGCTAACCAAGGCGTTTGCGACCGTACCGGCGGGCACGGGTGATCGCTGCATCATCAATATTCTCGACCAGCGGATCGACCATCCCCATGGCGACCAGCTGGCCTATACGCTGTCCAAGCTGGCGCTGGCGGGATTGACGCAGACGAGCGCGAATGCGCTGGCGCCAAAGGTGCGGGTCAATGCGGTCGCGCCGGGGCTGACCATCGCGACGCCCGATTATGATCCCGACCAGATGGCCCGGCTGGAAGCGATGATGCCGCTTGGCCGGTTGCCGCAGGCCGACCAGATCGCGCAGGCTGTGCTCTATCTAGCCGATGCGACTGCGGTGACGGGGCAGACGCTCTATGTCGATGGCGGCGCGCACCTCAAAAGCTATGACCGGGACTTCATGCATCTGTGCCGATAGGCTTGGCGGAAGTGCTAGGGCGCAAGGGGGTGGCGGATGGCGTCGCTTGTCCATAGAGCAGAGTGGATAATTGATCCTCCCCTGGAAGGGGAGGTGGCTGGCGCAGCCAGACGGAGGGGTGTCCCGCTATCGAGAGGGTGACACCCCTCCGTCAGCCCTTCGGGCTGCCACCTCCCCCACAGGGGGAGGATTTATCGGAATTGATGCGGTCTTGATTGGCAACGCAATAATGGGAGATGGCAATGACCTATGAAACGATCCTGGTCGAGCAGCGCGATGCGGTGACGCTGATCACGCTCAACCGGCCGCAAGCGTTGAATGCGCTCAACGGCCAGATGCTGAGCGACCTGAGCGCTGCCTTTGCCGCTTATGATGCGGACCCGACCCAGCATTGCGCCGTTCTGACCGGCAGCGAAAAGGCGTTTGCGGCGGGTGCGGACATCAAGGAGATGGTCGACAAGGATGGCGCTGATTTCTTCCTGGAAGATTTCTTTTCCGGCTGGCAGAGCAAGGTGGTTGCCACCCGCAAGCCGTGGATTGCGGCGGTGGCGGGCTTTGCGCTGGGTGGCGGGTGCGAACTGGCGATGATGGCGGATTTCATCATCGCGGCCGACACGGCGAAATTCGGCCAGCCCGAAATCAAGCTGGGCGTCGCGCCGGGCATGGGCGGATCGCAGCGTTTGACTCGTGCGGTGGGCAAGGCCAAGGCGATGGACATGTGCCTGACCGGCCGGATGATGGGGGCTGAGGAAGCCGAACGGTCGGGGCTGGTAAGCCGGATCGTGCCTGCCGCCGAGCTATTGGACGATGCGCTCAAGACGGCGGCCACCATAGCCGCTATGCCGCCGATGGCCGCGATGGTGAACAAGGAAATGGTCAATATCGCCTTCGAGACGGGCCTTGCCCAAGGATTGCTGACCGAGCGGCGCATGTTCCAGATCCTGACCGCGACCGAGGACAAGAAGGAAGGCATGACCGCCTTTGTCGAGAAGCGACCCGGCGTCTGGAAGGGGCGCTGAGCTGCTGGAGCCGATCAGCAACAATCAGCAATTTTATGACAGAATGATGGCGGCTTTTTTGGGCATCCTCGTTTCAGAAGGAAACTGAACAACAATCCATGGAGAGGTGCGACGCCCTGCGCGTCACCCTGATCGGCTCATGACACCCAGGGAGCCTCTTCATGTCCGTCCATTTTGTCGTCCGTCCGTCCACTCGCGCGCTGCTGCTGGCCTGTGCCGCCGCAGCCCTGGTTCCTGCCGCCCATGCGCAGGAGCCGGTCGGCGATGACGAGACGAGCATCACCGTTACCGGCCGCCGTATTTCGCAATCGTCCGAGGCGATCGGCGAGGACAAGGTGAGCAATGTCGTGGCGGTGACGCGCGAGGCGCTGCTGTCCGCGCCGTCCGGCATTTCGGGCCTGAAAATGCTGGAGCAATTGCCCGGCTTCAACGTGCAGACCGACGGGGCGCTGGGCCTCTATGAATTCGGTAACAGCGTCCAGACCCGCGCGTTCAACCTGGACCAGATCGGGTTCGTGGTCGATGGCATTCCCACGGGGCGCAGCGATGCGTTCGGCGGCAGCCCGGTGTTCCGCTATGTCGACAATGAAAATCTGGGCGTGGTCGAGGCCGCGATCGGGGCGGGCGATGTGAGCCTGCCCAGCTATTCGACGCTGGGGCCGGTGGTGCAATATAATAGCATTGCGCCGCAGGAAGAGATGGGCCTGTTCGTCTCCCAGAGCTTTGGCGACTTCAACATGAAGCGCACCTTCATCCGCGCCAGCACGGGCCAGGTCGGCCCGTTCCGCGCCTATGTCAGCCGCACCAAGCTGAACACCGACCTATGGCGTGGACCTGGCACGGTCGATCGCGAGCATTGGGAAGGGCAGATTCACGCGGACCTTGGCGGCGACAGCTGGGCGCGGTTCAAATTCGTGTCGAATGACTTTTTCGACTATGACTCGCCGACCATCACCCGCGCGCAGTATAATTGCGTGTCGCGCAATGCGCTGGGCCAGTGCGGGCGTGACTTTGCCCTGATCGAGAATGTGCCGAATACGACGCCGGGCTTCGCGCCGCTGGCGAGCGCGCCGAACGTCTATTATTCCAACGCTGCTTATACCGGCGTCTATAATCTGGCGATCAACGTCCGCAAGGACAAGCTCTATGGCGCGACCTTCCATGCGGGCATTGCCGAAGGCGTGTGGGCGGAATCGACCCTCTATTGGGAAGACAAGGACGGCTATGGCGTGTCGCCTGATGGCTATGCCAACTCGCTGAGCCGCTATACGCCCCAGGCGCAGGCCGGGCTGGCCGTCGTTGCGCCAAAGGGCGTGCAATATGGGGTGTCGGGCGTCGGCGGTGATCGCTATGGCATCACCACCAAGCTGCATTGGGAAATGGGCAACAACATGGTCGAGGCCGGAATGTGGGCCGAGGTCGACAAATATCACCGGACCCAGGCCCGCTATAACACGGTCGATGGCGCACCCGATTCCGCGCCGAACCTGGACGAGCTGGTCTATCTGCGCCGCGACTATCGTTCGAAGCGCGACACGTTGCAGATATTTCTCAAGGATACGCTCAAGCTGATGGAGGATCGCCTGATCCTGGACGTCGGGTTCAAGGGGCTCAATCTGGACTATGGCTATCGCGGCTATCGCGAGTTTGACGATTATTATCGCGTTGTCGCAGGTCAAGGCGTGCCGGGCTATGGGCCGCAGAGTAATACCGCCCATTATAGCGACTTCTTCCTGCCGATGGCGGGCCTGCTCTTCAAGTTCGACGAGCGGACGCAGATGTTCGCTTCCTATGCCGAGAATATGGCGCTGCCCAAGGGGATGGACGATATTTATTCGGTGATCCGCCCCGGCGGCGGGCTGGTGCCGCAGCCAGCGCCCGAACGGTCGAAGAATATGGAATTGGGCATCCGCACCAATCAGGGCCAGCTTTATGCGTCGCTGGCGGCCTTCTACACCAAGTTCGACAACCGCATCCAGTCGATCACCAGCTTCGTGCCGGGTGGTGGCGCATCGACCGAGACCTTCTTCCAGAATGTCGGTCGGGTGCGGTCCTATGGCGTGGAGTTTGCCGGCACCTACAAGCCGTCATTCTTGAACGGGCTGGCCTATGGCAACATGAACGTCACGTACAATAATGCCAAGTTCAAGGATGATATCCCGGCGGCGACGCCGATCCTGATCGCCGACAAATATATTCCCGACAGCGCCAAATGGATCGTCAGCGGCGGCGTGACGGTGGAACCGGCAAGCTGGCTGGTCGGCAATATTTCGGGCAAATATACGTCGAAGCGCTGGTCGACCTTCACCAATACGCCGGGGTCGAGCGTGCCGGGCTTCACCGTGTTCAGTGCCTATGTCGATATTGGTGACGGCATCAGCCTTGGCCCGGTCAAGGGGATCAAGGCGCGGATCAATGTCGACAATCTGTTCGACAAGGACACGCTGTCCTATATTTCATCGACGGTAACCGGCGACGGTGCATTCCGTCCGCTGTCGCCGCGGACGTTCCAGTTCACCATTTCGGGCGAAATCTGATGCGGGTTGGACTTATGATGGGTGCAGCGCTGATCGCGCTGCTCCCGGTTGCGGTGTCGGCGCAGGAGTTGCCCAAGAAGGTGCAGCAATTGCACCAGAAGCTGCTGACGCTTGATAGCCATCTCGACACGCCCGCCTCGCTCGACCTGCCTGACTGGTCGATCGACGAGGAACATGGCGTGCATAGCGACTATACCCAGGTCGATTTGCCGCGCATGAAGAAGGGCGGGCTGGATGGCGGTTTCTGGGCCATCTATACGGGCCAAGGGCCGTTGACGGTCGAGGGCTTTGCCAAGGCGCGCGATTTCGCGCTGATGCGGGGCGTGTCGATCCGCGAGATGGTGGCGGCGGACCCGGCCAATTTCGCGCTGGCGCTGGAGGCCAAGGACGCCGCACCGATCGCGGCGGCGGGCAAGCGGGTCGTCTATATGTCGATCGAAAATGCCTATCCGCTGGGCGAGGATGTCGGCCTGCTCCAGACCTTTTACGACATGGGCGTGCGGGTGGTGGGCTTTGCCCATTTCGCGCATAACCAGTTTGCCGACAGTTCGACCGACCCGTCGAAGAAGCCGCGCTATGGCGGGCTAAGTCCGCTGGGCAAGCAATTGCTCAAGGACATGAATCGGCTGGGCATCGTGCCGGATGCATCGCATAGTTCTGATCAAGTGCTGGACGATCTGCTGGCCTTGTCGACGACGCCCGTCCTGCTGACCCATTCGGGGTGCAAGGCGGTGTATGACCATCCGCGCAACATTGATGATGATCGGTTGAAGGCGTTGGCGGCCAAGGGCGGCGTCATTCAGATGAACGCTTATGGGGCTTATCTGAAGGCGGCCAAGCCGAACCCCGAACGGCAGAAGGCGATGGGCGCGCTGTTCGCGTCGATGCGGGATGGCGGCAAGATGACGGCGGAAAAGCGGGCGGAACTGCTGGCGAAGCGGCAGGAGATCGACCGGCTCTATCCTGAGACCGACCGGGCGACCTTCGATGATTTCATGGCGCATATGCTGCATGCGCTCAAGGTCGTGGGGCCGGACCATGTCGGCATCGGCGCGGACTGGGACGGCGGCGGCGGGGTGGTCGGCATGGAGGATGTGCTCGACCTGCCCAGGATCACCGAGGCGCTGTTGAAGGCCGACTATAGCGAGGCGGATGTGCAGAAGATTTGGGCGGGCAATGTGTTGCGCGTGTTGGCGGCGGCTGAGGCGGGGAAGGGGACGTGATGTACCGTTCGCCCTGAGCGAAGTCGAGAAGCGGCAAGCGGGGTGCCAGCGTTTCTCGACTTCGCTCGAAACGAACGGAGGGGGTTACTTCCCCTCCAGCATCTCGATCATGAGGGAGAAGTCGCGCCCGGCTTCGCCTTGGTTGGCGAGGAGTTGGTAGAGCGATTCCGCCACGTTGCCCATGGGGACGGATGCCCCAACCGAGGCGGCGGCTTCGGTGGCGAGTTTCAAGTCCTTGAGCATCAGGCCGACGGCGAAACCGCCCTGATAGCCATTGTCGGATGGCGATTGCGGGCCGACGCCGGGGACCGGGCAGTAGCTGGTCATCGACCAGCTTTGGCCCGACGAGACGCTGGAGATGTCGTAGAAGGTCTGGGGATCGAGGCCCAGCTTCTTGGCCATGGCGAAGCTCTCGCAGGTGGCGACCATCGTCGCGCCGAGCAGCATATTGTTGCAGATTTTGGCCGCCTGGCCATTGCCTGCGCCGCCCGCGTGGATGACCGCCTTGCCCATGGCCGAGAGGATCGGCTTGGCCCGTTCGAAGGCGGCGTCGGTGCCGCCGACCATGAAGGTCAAAGTCCCGCCATTGGCCGCCGCGATGCCGCCGGAGACGGGGGCGTCGACCATGTCGAAGCCTCTGTCGGTCGCGGCGTCGATGACGCGGCGGGCGGTGGCGACGTCGATGGTCGAGCAATCGAGGAACAAGGCACCGGGGCTGGCCGCGCCATAGACTTCGCCCGAATAAACGCTTTCGACATGCTTGCCGGCGGGCAGCATGGTGACGACGGCGTCGGCATCGGTCGCGGCGTCGGCGGCGCTGCTGGCGCGGATGGCGCCCAAGGCTTCCGCCTTGGCCATTGCTTCTTCCGACAGGTCGAAGGCGCGGACGGCATAGCCGTGCTTGAGCAGATTGGCGGCCATGCCGCCGCCCATATTGCCGAGTCCGATGAAGGCGATGGTCTGGGTCATGATGCTCTTCTCTCCTGCTTAACTTCGCATATTTCCCGTAAAAACGGACATATTCGTGCGCGGCCCTGATCCTATCGGAAAGCGGGCGGCGTGGGGCAGGCAGCGTGCATCGGGATGATAGCAGGCGCCTGCGGTGTAGGACAGATCAGGTCGCGAGCGCTGGAAGCGGCGTCCATTGCTGGTCGGCGGGGAGGGGCACGAAAATCGCATCGATCATCGCTTCGCTGACCTCTTCCAGTGTGGCCGGGTTCCATTGCGGCTTGTTGTCCTTGTCGAAGATCAGCGCGCGCACGCCCTCGACGAAATCGGGGCGACGGATGATCGCGCAGGCGAGGCCATATTCCATCGCCATGTTGGATGCGAAATTGGGCTGGGCCGCGCCCTCGATCAGTTGGCGCAGGGCGACCTTGATCGTCTGGGGCGATTTGGTGGCCAGGGTAGCGCGCTGCTTGGTCGCCCATTCGCCACCGTCCGCGTCGAGCGCGGCGACGATCTCCTCCGCCTTGTCCGAGGCGAAGAGGCGGTCGATGTCGGGGCGGGCGGCTTCGAGTTTGGAGGGTGGGGGCGTTTGCGTGGCGGCGTCGAGGATGGTCGCGAGATTGGCGGGGTCGGCGAGGATGCGGGCCTTGACGTCATCTACTGTTTCGGATGGCATATAGTGGGTGGCGATGCCGCTGGCGGCGCAATCGGCGCCGTCGATCCGCGCGCCGGTCGCCGCCAGCCATGCGCCGACCCGGCCGGGCAGGCGGGGGAGATACCAGCCGCCGCCGACATCGGGAAAGAGGCCGATGCCGGTTTCGGGCATGGCGAAGGTCGTGCGTTCGGTCGCGACGCGGTAGCGGGCGGGGAGGGAGATGCCCACGCCCCCGCCCATGACGATGCCGTCGATGAAGGCGACGATCGGCTTGTCATAGACGAACAGCAGATGGTTCATTTGATATTCGTGGTGGAAGAAGCGTTCGGCTTCTACGCAGTCCGTTTTGGCGCTGTTGGCGATGAGCGCTATGTCGCCGCCCGCGCAGAAGCCGCGCCCTTCGCTGTGGTCGATCATCACGGCGGTTACGCTGTCGTCGCTGCGCCAGGCGAGTAGCGCGGTGTTGATCGCGTCGCACATGGCTGGCGTCAGGGCGTGGATTGCCTTGGGGCGATTGAGGCGGATGCGGCCGATAGTGTTTTCGATGAAGGTCAGGACTTGGTCGGTCATATATCTCTCCTTCCTCTCCCCGGCGGGGAGAGGATACGAAGCCTTGGCGCCGTACGCGCCTAGGCGAAGTTGGAGAGGGGGCCGCGCGGGCGCATCCCCCTCTCCCAGCTACGACTAGGCAGCACGCTGCCAAGTCTTCGCAACCCTCTCCCCCATGGGGAGAGGGGGGTAGTCAGTCCCGCAACATGTCCCGCGCGATGATCATGCGCATGACCTGGTTGGTGCCTTCGAGGATGGAGTGGACGCGCAGGTCGCGCCAGAAGCGTTCGACGGGATAGTCCATCAGATAGCCATAGCCGCCATGGAGTTGCAGCGCGCGGTCGACAACGGAGGAGCCGGTGTCGGTGGCGAAGCGCTTGGCCATGGCGGCGAAGCGTGTCTTGTCCGGGGCATTGTCGGTCACCTTGACGGCGGCGGCGTATAGGAGCGTGCGGGCGGCCTGCAACTCGGTCTCCATGTCGGCCAGCATGAACTGGGTGTTCTGGAAATCGGCGATGGATTGGCCGAATTGCTTGCGGTCCTTGGTATATTGGACCGCTTCGTCGATGCAGCGTTGCGCGCCGCCAAGCGAGCAAGCGCCGATATTGAGGCGGCCGCCGTCGAGGCCCGCCATGGCGATGGCAAAGCCCTGTCCTTCGGCGCCGACGAGATTGGCGACGGGGACGCGGACGGCGTCGAAATTGACCTGGGCGGTGGGTTGGCTGTGCCAGCCGAGCTTGCGCTCCTGCGCGCCGAAGCTGACGCCGGGCATGTCCTTGTCGATGACGAGGCAGCTAATGCCCTTTGGCCCTTCCTGGCCGGTGCGGACCATGACGAGATAGACTTCATTCTCGCCGCCGCCGGAGATGAATTGCTTGGAGCCGGTGACGACATAATGGTCGCCATCCTTGACCGCCTTGGTCTTGAGGCTGGCCGCGTCCGAGCCTGCGCCCGCTTCGGTCAGGCAATAGCTGGCGATGCGGGCCATGGGGATGAGGTCGGGGAGATAGGCGGCTTTGAGCGCGTCGCTGCCATAGCTGTCGATCATCCACGCGGCCATATTGTGGATCGAGATGAAGGCGCTGGTGGAGGGGCAGCCATAGGCCATGGCTTCCATGATGAGCGCGGCTTCGAGGCGGCCAAGGCCGATACCGCCGGAGCCTTCAGAGACGTAGATGCCGCCAAAGCCCAGTTCCGCCGCCGCGCGGATCGTGTCGCGGGGGAAGATGTGTTTTTCGTCCCACTCGGCGGCGTGCGGGGTGATCGCGTCGGCGGTGAAGCGGCGCGCGAGCTCCTGGATTTCGCGTTGGTCGTCGGTGAGGTCGAATTGGTTGGTCATTGCCTTACCCTAAATTGGCGTCATGCCGGACTTGATCCGGCATCCATTGGCGCTTCATATGATCATCATGTCCAACCAGCCCTGTGTCTACATCCTTGCAAGCGGTCGGCATGCTACGCTGTATATTGGTGTTACAGGGCATTTGTTCGAGCGTATCCATCAACATCGCACCGGCGTATTCGATGGTTTTACGCGGCGATACGGGGTCCAGCGGTTGGTATGGTTCGAACATCAGGCCGATTTCCCCACTGCGATCGCGCTTGAGAAGAAGCTCAAGAGATGGCGACGGGAGTGGAAGGTGGCGCTCATCGAAAAGGATAATCCCTTTTGGGAGGATCGAGCCATGGTGTTGGGTTTGCCGCCTCTGGATCAAGCGTAGAGCCAATGGATGCCGGATCAAGTCCGGCATGACGGCAGAGTGGGGGGATGCGTTGTCGCTCCCCCCATCCCATCACCCCATGGTTGGGATGACGAAGGCATTCGCCGCATCGCCTACTCCGCCGTCGGGCCAGCGCTGGGTGATGGTCTTGACCTTGGTCCAGAATTTCACGCCTTCCATGCCGTGCTGGTTGGTATCGCCGAAGGCCGAGCGTTTCCAGCCGCCGAAAGTGTGATAGGCGACCGGGACCGGGATGGGCACGTTGATGCCGACCATGCCGACATCGACGCGGGCGGCAAATTCGCGGGCGGCGTGGCCGTTGCGGGTGAAGATGGCGACGCCATTGCCATATTGATGCTGGCTGGGGAGAGCGACGGCTTCTTCGAAACTGTCGGCGCGGACCATCTGGAGGACGGGGCCGAAAATCTCTTCCTTGTAGGCGCTCATGCCGGTGGTGACATGGTCGAACAAGGTGGGGCCGACGAAGAAGCCTTCCTCATGGCCTTGCAGGGTGAAGCCGCGGCCATCGACCACCAGTTCCGCGCCTTCATCGACGCCGGTCTGAATCCAGTTTTCGATTTTCTGCTTGTGCGCGGCGGTCACGACCGGGCCATAATGGGCTTCGGCATCGGTGGAGACGCCGACGCGCAGGGCTTCGATCGCGGGGATCAGTTTTTCGCGCAGGGCAATAGCGGTCTTTTCGCCGACCGGCACGACGACCGGGAGGGCCATGCAGCGTTCGCCGGCCGAGCCGAAGGCGGCACCGGACAGGTCGTTGACGACCTGGTCGAGATCCGCGTCGGGCATGACGATGCCGTGATTTTTCGCGCCGCCCATCGCCTGGACGCGCTTTCCGGCGGCGACGCCGCGATTATAGACATAATGGGCGATGTCGGACGAGCCGACGAAGCTGACGCCCTTGATGTCCGGGTGGTCGAGGATGGCGTCGACCATTTCCTTGTCGCCCTGAACGACTTGCAGGATGCCGTCCGGCAGGCCCGCTTCGCTGAACAGTTCGGCGAGGCGGACAGGGACCGAGGGGTCACGCTCGGAGGGCTTGAGGATGAAGGCGTTGCCGGTCGCGATGGCGACGCCCGACATCCACAGCGGGATCATGCCGGGGAAGTTGAAGGGGGTGATGCCCGCGCCAATGCCGATCGGCTGGCGGAAGCTGTAGACGTCGATGCCCGGCCCTGCGCCTTGGGTATATTCGCCCTTGAGGACGTGGGGGATGCCGCAGCAAAATTCGATGACTTCGAGGCCGCGCTGAATATCGCCCTTGGAGTCCGCGATGACCTTGCCATGTTCGGAACTGAGCAGGTGGGCCAGCTCGTTCATATTCGCTTCGACCAGCGCCTTGAAATTGAACATGACGCGGGCGCGGCGCTGCGGGTTGACGGCGGCCCAGGCGGGCTGCGCTTTCTTGGCAGCCGCGACGGCGAGGTCGAGCAGGGCGGCATCGCCCAGCGCCACGCGGGCCTGGACGCCGCCATTATTGGGATCGAACACGTCGCTATAGCGTGTCGCTGGCGCGTCATGGGTGAAGGCGAGCTTGTGCGAAATCTCACGCATGGAAGGCATCCTCTCAAATTGTTGCCGCCTTCTAGGCTTCTTGCGTTATTGCAAGCAATGGGGAAGTTATGCATGGGTGGCCTGCAATTTTGCAGGGGTGGGGCGGCATGTTCGATTGGGATGACCTGCGCGTGTTTCTGGCCGTGGCGCGGGCGCGCAAGGTGGCACCGGCGGCGCGGGCGCTGGGGATCGACGCGACCACGATCGCGCGGCGGCTGGCGCGGTTGGAAAAGGCGCTGGATGCCGAATTGTTCGAAATGGGTGCGGGCGAGCGGAGCCTGACGGTGCGCGGGCAGGAGTTGCTGGGCCATGCCGAGGCGGCCGAGAGCGCGGCGCTGGCGGCGGTCGAGGAGATGCGCGGGCAGGAGCGCACGCTGGCGGGGCAAGTGCGGCTGTCGGTGGCGGAAGGGTTCGGCACCTGGGTCTTGGCGCCGGGGATGGGCGATTTCAACCGGCGGCATCCGGGCATAAGGCTGGACCTGATCACGGCGTCGGGTTTCCTCAATCCGTCCAAGCGCGAGGCGGACATGGCGGTGATGCTGGCGCGGCCGCAGCGCGGGCGATTGATGGTGCGGCGGCTGGGGGATTATCGGCTGCATCTTTATGCCTCGCCCGACTATCTGGCGCGGGCGGGGCGGCCGGATACGCCCGCTGACCTGCGCGGGCATACGCTGATCGGCTATGTGCCGGAGTTCATCTTTTCGCCGGAACTGGATTATCTGGACGAGGTCGAGGCGGGGCTGGAGGCGCATTTGCGATCGACCAGCATCATCATGCAGCAGCGAATGATCGCGGAAGGCGCGGGGATCGGCGTGTTGCCGGACTTTATCGGGCGGCGTGACGCGGCGCTGGTGCCGTTGATGGCCGAGCGGGTGGAGATTACGCGCAGCTTCTGGCTGGTCATGCATGGCGACCTGCGCAAACTGGCGCGGATCGCGGCGGTGGCTGATTGGCTGCAAGAACGCATCGAAACGCTAAAGCCAATCGACGGGACGGCTCCGGCTCGCTAAGGGAGTCGCGATGGATAGAGAGCGGTCGTATTTCGCCCATGCAGCATAAGCCCAAGCGCAGCCGGGCGATCGCTCTTCCGAGCGGGGAATTTCGCGCCCGCGCCACCGAATATCTCGATTTCCTGGCCGCCTGGGTCCAGAAGCCGCGCCAGACCGCCTCGGTGGTGCCGTCGAGCCGCTATCTTGCACGGTTGATGGTGGCGCAGATCGACCCCGCCGATGGCCGGGTGCTGGAGTTGGGCGGGGGAACGGGCGTGTTCACGCGCGCCATTCTGAAGACTGGCCTGCCGCCCGAAAAGCTGGAGGTGGTGGAGATCAACCCTGCCTTTGCGCGCGGATTGCGGCGGCATTTTCCGCAGGTATCCGTGCTGGAAACCCCGGCGCAGATCGTGTCGACCGCGACGACGGGCGAACCGGGCGATTATCAGGTGGTGGTGAGCGGGCTGCCGCTGCTGGCGATGGACCGCTATATGCATCACGACATATTGTCCGAATCTTTCCGCATGTTGCAGCCGGGGGGCAGCTTCGTGCAGTTCACTTATTCGATGCGGCACCCGGTTAATCGGGAGGTTATCGAGGCGCTGGGGCTGGATGTAGTGCGTGTCGGCCAGACTGTGCGCAATTTCCCGCCTGCAACGGTCTTTCGGTTCACGCGACGGGGCGAATAGGTTGCGTTTGGCAATCTTGTCCCTATCTTTGCCGCACTGCAAAAAGGGGCTGAGCCATTCATGGCATCCATCATTGAGATTGAAGGCCTGACCAAACGCTATGCGTCAGGCTTCGAGGCGCTCAAGGGCGTTGACCTGACCATCGAGGAAGGCGAGATTTTCGCGCTGCTGGGGCCGAACGGCGCGGGCAAGACGACGATGATTTCGATCATCTGCGGCATTGCGCGCGCGACGGGCGGCAGCGTGACGGTGGCCGGGCATGACATTGTGCGCGACTATCGCGGGGCGCGGTCGGCGATCGGGCTGGTGCCGCAGGAATTGTCCACCGACCAGTTCGAACGGGTGATCGACACGGTGACGTTCAGCCGCGGGCTGTTCGGCAAGCCGCGCAACCCGGCGCATATCGAAAAGGTGCTGCGCGACCTGTCGCTGTGGGACAAGCGCAACAGCAAGATATTGGAATTGTCGGGCGGCATGAAGCGCCGGGTGATGATCGCCAAGGCGCTGAGCCATGAGCCGCGCGTGTTGTTTCTGGACGAGCCGACGGCGGGCGTGGACGTCGAGTTGCGGCGCGACATGTGGACGCTGATCGGCGAATTGCGCCAGACCGGCGTCACCATCATCCTGACCACCCATTATATCGAGGAGGCCGAAGAAATGGCCGACCGGGTGGGGGTGATCAACCGCGGCGAGCTGATGCTGGTCGAGGACAAGGTCGCGCTGATGAAGAAGCTGGGCAAGAAGACGCTGAGCGTCGTGCTGGCCGAGCCGCTGACCACCGTGCCCGGCGAATTGGCCGAGTGGGACGTGACGCTGAAAGATGATGGCCATGAGATCGAATATATTTTCGATACGACGGCGGAGCGGACCGGGGTGTCGTCGTTGCTGCGGCGGTTGGGTGACCTGGGCATCGCCTACAAGGATCTCAATACGCGGCAGAGCAGCCTGGAGGATATCTTCGTGAGCCTGGTTCATCAGGAGAAGGCAGCGTGATGCTCCAGAATTTGCGCGCCATTGCGGCGATCTACCTGTTCGAATTGCACCGATTTCGGCGCACGTTGATGACCGGCCTGCTGGTGCCGGTGATCACGACATCGCTCTATTTCGTGGTGTTCGGCGGGGCGATCGGGTCGCGGATGACGGAGGTGGACGGAATCCCCTATGCCGCCTTCATCGTGCCGGGCCTCATCATGATGTCGATGTTCACCGAGAGCATCTTCAATGCGAGTTTCGGCATCTATATGCCCAAATTCACCGGCACCATTTATGAATTGCTGTCGGCCCCGGTGTCGGCGACCGAGACGATCATCGCCTATGTCGGCGCGGCAGCGACCAAGTCGCTGATCGTCGGCAGCATCATCTTCCTGACCGCGCATCTGTTCGTCGATGTGCAGGTGGCGCATCCCTTTGCGATGGCGGGTTTCATGGTGCTGATCGCGATCAGCTTCTGCCTGTTCGGTTTCATTCTGGGCGTATGGGCGCAGAGTTTCGAGCAGTTGCAGGTGATCCCGATGCTGCTGATCATGCCGATGACGTTTCTGGGCGGGGCCTTTTATTCGGTGCAGATGCTGGCCGAGCCGTGGCGGACGATCACCTTCTTCAACCCGATCGTCTATCTGATCTCCGGCTTCCGCTGGACCTTCTTTGGCCAGGGGGATGTGGGGATCGAGTTCAGCCTCTTGTTCGTCGCAGGGATGCTGGCGGTGTGTATTGCTATCATCGCGTGGATGTTTCGGACGGGGTATCGGTTGAAGAAGTGAGGGGGCCGTAACGGTCGCCGATGCCGACTGAGCGAAGAGAAGGGGCTTCGACTTCGCTCAGCCTAGCCCTTCGACAGGCTCAGGGCGAACGGGGTTTATACGGCAAAGCTGCCGATCAGGCGGCGGCGCTTTCCGGGGCTACGGCGAACAGGGTGACGTTGCGATATTTGTCGTCATTCTGGTCGTAGAGGCCGTGCATCGCCTCGAATTGCTCGTCCAGCACCTTGAGGTCGGACAGGCCGACCAGCTTGAAGGTGCCGAGCTTGAGCTCGCGCGGGGGGGTGCCGTCGCGATCGACGGTCACGGCGTCGATGAACAATTCGTCATGGCGCGTGTAGAGGATGTGCGGGGCCAGGGTGACGACCATCTTGTTATAGGTCACCTTAAGGCACTTCTGGAGCGCGATCGCTTCAAAAATCTCGGTCGGGGCTTGCATGATGTCCGATTCATGACTGATTTTGCCGATTCTTTCAATTGCTTTGTGCGCCGCACCATGGACGCGCAACGCAATCAGGCCGGGACGAGGCCGAGCCGTTCGCGTAAGGACCAGCGGATGACCAGCATGACGGCCACAACGCCAAGGCCGCTGGCGAGGCCCAGCCAGATGCCGAGACCGTCCATGCCGAGCGGGAAGGCAAGCAGGCTGCCGACGCCGATCCCCACCACCCAATAGCCGATGAGCGCGAAGATCATCGGGATGGTCGTGTCCTGCAACCCGCGCAGCACGCCCGCGCCAACGGCCTGCGCGGCATCGACAAGCTGAAACAGGGCCGCGATGGCGAGGAAGCTGACGGCGAGGCTGATGGTCCGGGCATTGGCCGGGTTGTCGAGGTCGAGGAACACGGATACCAGGGTGCGGGGCATCAGGATGAGGGCGGCGGCAGCGGCGGCGGCAAAGCCCGTGCCCAGGATCAGCGCCAGCCAGCCGGCGCGGCCGATCCCGGCGCGATCATGCCGCCCATGGGCGATGCCGACGCGCACGGTGGCGGCCTGGCCTATGCCCATCGGCACCATGAAAACGAGCGCCGCGATCTGGATCGCGACCGCATGGGCGGCGAGCGAATCGCGGTCGATCAGCCCCATGAGCAGCGCCGAGGCGTTGAACACGGTGGTTTCAAAGCCGAGCGTGATCGCGATCGGCAGGCCGAGCGCCCATACCTGCCGCTGCCGCTCGCGGTCGCGCGTCCAGAAGCGACCGAGGATGCGATAGCGGCGGAAGCGCCGGTCGATGAGGATGACGCCGAGCAGGCCGAAGAAGAGGAAGGCCGATGAGATGGTGCCGGCCAGCCCGGCGCCGAAGAGGCCGAGCGGCGGAAAGCCGAGATGGCCGAAGATCAGCGCCCAGCCAATGAGCAGATTGAAGGGCAGTGCGCATAGCATGATGAGCAGGCCCCAGATCGGTCGTTCCAGCGCAGCGATGAAGGTCCGCAGCGTGGTGAAGCCAAGGAAGGGGAGCAGCGCCCATTGCATGCCGTGCATGAGATGTCCGGCATTGCGCGAGAGGTCGGCATCCTGCCCCATGGCGAGCAATATCGCCTCGCACTGCCACAGGATAACCCATGCGGGGAGGACGAAGAAGAGGGCGGCGCGCAGCGTCTGCTGAACGGTGCGGCGGACGTCGCGCACGGAATGGCGGCGGCGGCCGCGCTCGCTGGCGATGAGCGGCGAGGCGGCGGTGACAAGGCCCATGCCGAACAGCAGGAAGGCGTGGAACAGGTTGATGGCGAGCGCGCCCGCTGCGACGGCCTCTGCGCCGAGGCGGCCGAGCAGCAGCAGGTCGGTCGCGGCGATCGCCGACCAAGCGATATTGCCCGCGATCATCGGCAGCGCGAGGATTATGAGCGCGGTGGCTTCGATGCGCCAGGGGGAGGGGTGGGTCACGGCCATGGTCCAGAAGATCGGGTGTGCCGTTGCGCCCTGGGCTCCTGCTTGCGCAGGAGCACGGACCGTTTGGCTTAGTGCTTTTTCTTGAACAGATGCAGGACGGCGACGATGATGGCGCCGATTATGAGGCCGACAATGCCTGCGCCGATCGCATTGACCACCCAATCGACCACGGGGCCGATGGCGGGCAGGGCCTGCGCCGCGCTCTGCGCTACATGATGGATCGTGCCGGGGATCAGGTCGAAGTGAAATTCGTGCAGGCCGTGGACGATGAGGCCACCGCCGACCCACAGCATCGCGGCGGTGCCGACGACGCTCAATATCTTCATGAGGATCGGCATCGCCTTGACGAGGCCACGGCCGATTGCGCGGGTGACATAGGAGGCGCGCTGGGCGAGGTGGAGGCCGATATCGTCCATCTTCACGATCAGCCCGACGACGCCATAGACGCCCGCCGTGATGGCGATGGCGACGACGACCAGGACGATCGCCTGCTCCCAGATGGGCTTGTCGGCCACTGTGCCGAGCGAGATGGCCATGATCTCACCCGACAGGATGAAATCGGTGCGGATCGCGCTTGATACTTTCTGATTTTCAAGATCAGTGGAATTGAGGGTCGCCAGTGCTTCTTCGACAACGTCATGACCACCCTGGAACGCCTCCAGCAGTTTTTCCGCCGCTTCGAAACAGAGGAAAGCGCCGCCTACCATGAGCAGGGGCGGCAATAGCCATGGTGCCAGGGCGCTGATGAGCAAAGCTGCGGGTAGAAGGAAGAGCAGTTTGTTGCGGAGCGACCCCTTGGCGATCCGCCAGATGATCGGCAACTCGCGCTCCGGGCTGAGGCCCATGACATAATTGGGCGTCACGGCGGTGTCGTCTATCACCACGCCCGCCGCCTTCGTGCCCGCCTTGCCCGCTGCGGCGGCGACGTCGTCCAAAGATGTCGCGGCGAGGCGAGCAATGCCCGCGACATCGTCGAGCAGCGCAATCAGACCCGAAGGCATGGACGGTTATTCCCCTATTATGGGCGAAAATCGGCCGCCCCTTGCGCGCGCTTCATAGAGGCCGGGCGACTGGGGAGCAATGGCGTGTATAGGTTAGTAATTGCCCGGCGGGTCGCTGGCGGGAAAGCTCTGGTCCGACTGTTCATCGACCTTGTCCCAATCCGCCTCTGCAATACCTTCTTGTGGCCCGGCGTCACGTACGATTCCTGACGAGCCGACGGCACCGCGATCATCGGCCACCTTGCCGTCGCCCATCCATGCGCGCCAGCCCTTGAGCGCGATGGCACCGAGGCCGGTGACGATGGCCAGTTTGAACAGACCCTTCATGATTGCTTATCCCCCTCATGATGCATGTGAACCCAATCGGCTTTGTCATGGCCGACGGCGTCGGATGTCAGCCGGATTTCGCCTTCTTCGTCCGAACCACCCGAATCGCTATCGGTTGCGTTTGGCTGCGCCACAGTCCAGCGTTCGCGCAGGGCAGCGTCAATCATCGCTTCCCAGATCGCCGCATCGCCGACGGCGCGCATGGCTTCGTCGGGTTCCTTCATCAACGCAAGGATGCTGGCCGCATCCTGAACGCGGGCGGGCCAGTCGTCGGGTGCGTCCGTGGCGAGATGGCGGGCCAGCTTTTCGATCAGCGCAGGGTTTTCCATGATGGCGCAACGCGCCGCGCGGGGCGGCGTTCCGTGGTGTCAGGATGCCGCCTTACGCACCGGCTTGCGCCTGCGGGCGAGGAAGAAGCGCAGCATTTCGCGCGAGGCGTCGGGACCGGCGGGATCGGTATAGGAGCCTGCGCGCGCACCGCCGGACCAGGCGTGGCTGCTGCCATGGATGGTCCAGTTTTCCAGCATGACGTCGCCCTTCCCATCGCGATGTTCGGTGCGGGTGAAGGCGCGTCCGCCCTCCGACATGCCTTCCTCCGACCGGCTGACCAGCGGGCCGTGGGGCGACCGTTCGAGCAGCGATAGGAAGCCATCGGCGTTGGAGGGATGGACGACGGTGTCGGCGTCGCCGTGGAAGACGATGGTCGGGCGGGGGCGGGGGGTGCGGCCGGTCGGGGCCTCGCTCGTGGCGCGGCCACGCATGGCGGCCAGCGCGCCGCTGACGGTGCTGACGTCGCCACGGGTCAGGGCGGAATGGATACCGACCGCGACGAACAGTTCGGGATAGGCCTGGCCGATGATGGCGGCTGCGACGCCGCCTGCGGATATGCCCGCAATATAGACGCGCGTGGGGTCGGCGCGGGCCAACGCGATGGCGTGGCGGGTCAGCCCGGCGATCAGGGCTGGTTCGCCTTTGCCGCGCAGTTGGTCTCCGGGGCGGTGCCAGTTCCAGCAGCGGGCCATATTGGCCGACCGGGATTGTTCGGGATAGAGCATGATGACGCCGCGTTCGTCGGCGAGTTGGTTCATGCCGGTGCCGGTCGCGAAATCGCCCGCCGATTGGGAACAGCCATGCAGCATCACGACGATCGGCATGCGGCGGCGCGCGGAGCCGGTCGGCGTGTAGAGCTTGTAGCGGATCGTGCCATGCTTGCTTTCGAACAGGCCGTCGATGAAGCTGCCGGGCAGGGGCCGGGCGGGCGGCGTCGGCTTGGGCGTTCGCTTGGCGGCGGGTTTGCGCTTGGCGGGCTTGGGCGAAGGGGACAGCGCGCCGTGCATGGCCAGTGCCGCCGAGAGGGGGCGGCCCTTCTGCATGAGTCGTGCGGCCTTCATGGCCGAGGCGAATGGATTTTTCATGGGACGTCCCCTTGGCTGGCGCGCGGTTGCGGGCGAACCACGATGCAAGCCTTAACAGGGAAACGGGCCGCGCGAAACTTTGATCCCGCAGTGCAGCATTTACTTACGCGGCTTGCTCTAACATGTAGTGACCTATCAACAAAAAAGCCGCCCGTTGCGGGGCGGCTTTCTCGTTTGATCGGAAGAGGAGGCTCAGGCGTCTTCGGCCGGGGCTTCGTCTTCAGCCTTGTCCGTGGCGATTTCGCCTGGTTCAGCGTTAGGATCATAGTCTTCGGTGAAGCCGCTCTCGTCCTTTTCGAACAGATCAGCCATCACGTCCACGCCTTGCGACTGGAGATCGGCTTCTTCCGGCGAGCGGGCGACGTTGACCTGGATCGTGGTCACGACTTCAGGGTGCAGCGCAACCTTGACGTCGAACACGCCGAGCGTCTTGATCGGGCGTTCCAGCACGATCATCGACTTGGTCACATTGCTGATGCCCTGCGCGCTGAGCGCTTCGAGGATGTCGCGAACCGCAACCGAACCATAGAGCGCACCAGCGTTGGACGACTGGCGGATCAGGATGATCTGGGTGCCGTTGACACCATCGGCCGCGGCTTCCGCGTCGGCACGACGGGCAGCATTGTCAGCTTCGATCTTGGCGCGGTTGGCCTCGAACACCTTTTTATTGGCGTTGTTGGAGCGCAGCGCCTTCTTGTTCGGCAGCAGGAAGTTACGGGCGTAGCCGTCCTTGACGGTTACGATGTCGCCAATGGCGCCGAGCTTCTCGATGCGTTCGAGCAGAATGATTTCCATGGGGCTTACTCCCTTACTTCACGATGTAGGGCAGCAGGCCCAGATGACGGGCGCGCTTGATGGCCTGGGACAGTTCGCGCTGCTTCTTGGCCGAAACGGCCGTGATGCGGCTGGGAACGATCTTGCCGCGCTCGGACACGAAGCCCTGGAGCAGACGGACGTCCTTATAATCAATCTTCGGCGCATCCTTCGCGGCGAAGGGGCAGCTCTTGCGGCGGCGGAAAAATGGGCGTGCCATGGTTCAGGTCTCCTTATTCGCCAGCGGTTTCGTCGCGGTCGCGGCGCGGGCCACGATCACCACGGTCTTCGCGCGGGCCACGATCGCCCCGGTCGCCACGGGGACCGCGATCACCACGTTCCGAACGCTCCTGCTTGCGCATCATGACCGACGGGCCACCTTCCAGCTCATCGACCTTGACGGTCATGTAGCGGATGATGTCTTCGTTGATCTGGGTCTGGCGCTCCAGCTCCGCGATCACATTGCCCGGCGCGTCGATGTTCAGCATGACGTAGTGCGCCTTGCGGTTCTTCGCGATCTTGTAGGCGAGCGAACGCAGGCCCCAGGTCTCGACCTTGGTGACTTTGCCTTCATTCTCTTCGACGATCTTGGTGGCGATTTCCGCCAGCGCGTCCACCTGCGCCTGTGCCAGATCCTGGCGCGCAAGGAACACATGCTCGTACAGAGCCATGATAATGCCTTTTCTGTTGGCCGATTGCTGACGCGCACCCCATGTGCAGCGCCCCTCCGGCTGTCGTCTCGTTCCGTATCTTCGCACTAGAGCGAGTCACCCCGGTCCGTCGCGAAGGCGGGCCTATGGCTGAAATGCGGGGGAAAGGCAAGGGGCTCGCGTGGCTATGTGATCCGACAGACTTGCCAGCGCAGACTGAATATAGATAGTGCGCGACCATCGCAAAGCGTTCCCCGGCGAAGGCCGGGGTCCAGTTGTTACGTTCGGACTGGACCCCGGCCTTCGCCGGGGAACAGAAACAAGACGCCTGGCGGTGTTGAGGAGCAGGAGAGTATATGGCCGTTGCGATTGCCGCCTTGTCACTGATCCTGCTGATGATCGCGGCCTATCGGGGGATGAGTGTCATCATCATGGCGCCGTTGCTGGCGATGCTGGCGGTGTTCCTGACTGATCCGGCCGCTGTGCCTGCTGCTTTTTCCGGCCTGTTCATGGAGAAGGTGGCGAGTTTCCTGAAACTCTATTTCCCTGTGTTTCTGCTGGGCGCGCTGTTTGGCAAGCTGGTCGAGATTTCGGGCTTTTCCCGCGCGATCGTGACGGCGGTGATCGGCGTGGTGGGCGCGGGGCGGGCGATACCGGCGATCATGCTGGTGACGGCATTGCTGACCTATGGCGGGGTGTCGGTGTTCGTCGCGGTGTTCGCTGTCTATCCGTTTGCCGCTGAGATGTTTCGCCGGGCCGACATTCCCAAGCGGTTGGTGCCCGCGACCATCGGCCTTGGCGCGATCACCTTCACCATGGATGCGCTGCCCGGCACGCCGCAAATCCAGAATATCATTCCGACGAGCTTCTTTGGCACGACGACCTGGGCCGCGCCGGTGTTGGGGACGATCGGGTCGGTCTGTATCGCGGCGATGGGGCTGGCCTATCTTGGCTGGCGGCGAAGGACGCTGATGGCGGCAGGCGAGGGCTATGGTGCGCCCGAAACGCTGGTCAACGAGCCGGAGCCAGTGGAGGACGCCACCCCGGTACATTCGCTGATCGCGCTGCTGCCGCTCCTGGTGGTGGGGGTCGGCAATTTGTTGCTGACGATGGCGATTCCGCGCTGGGTGAGCGACGATGTCGTCACCTTGTCGCTGGTGGGGATGGCCGCGCCGGTGGAGGTGCAGGTGGCGCAGGTGTCCGCGCTGTGGGCGGTGGAGGGCGCATTGCTGCTCGGCATTGCGACGATCCTGATATTCGCCTTCCGCACCGTGGCGAAACGCTTTGCCGAAGGGTCGAAGGCGGCGGTGGGTGGCGCTTTGCTGGCGGGGATGAATACGGCGGTGGAATATGGGTTCGGCGCGGTGATCGCGGCGCTGCCGGGTTTCCTGGTCGTCAAGGAAGCGCTCAAGGCGATTCCCAATCCGTTGATCAACGAGGCGATCACGGTGACGTCGCTCGCCGGGATCACCGGATCGGCTTCGGGTGGCCTGTCGATCGCGCTGGCCGCCATGGCGGACCAGTTCATGATGGCGGGCGACGCGGCGGGCATCCCGCGCGAAGTGCTGCACCGGGTGGCGTCGATGGCGTCGGGGGGTATGGACAGCCTGCCGCACAATGGCGCGGTCATTACCCTGCTGGCGGTGACGGGGCTGACCCATCGGCAGGCCTATAAGGATATTTTCGCGCTGACGCTTATCAAGACGCTGACCGTCTTTGTCGTGATCGCGGTCTATTATCTGACCGGGATGGTCTGATCCCTTATCGGGCGGCCGAGCGGTGCAGGTCCGCCGAGCCGATGAAATGGGCGCGGGTCGAGGGACCGGCCCGTTCGAGCAAGGCGGCCACCTTGTCCTTCAGGCTGTTCGACGGCCGGGCGGGGTCGTCATAGGCCATTGTCCATTGGCCAAATTCGCGTGTCTCGATCGTGCCTTCGCGCAGCTTGACGACGGCGCGGTGGCGGGGGTCGTCATAGATGCGGGCGAAGATGCGTTCGACCGCATCCCTTGGCCCTTCCAGCACCTGGAGGAAGCGGCGCGAGTTGAACAGCAGGAGGCCGGTCACATCGTCGCGCTGGTTGTTGACTGCGGAGAGTTGCGCGACTTCAGCGCATTCCTGCGGCGTGACCGTGCCGACGACGGTGCTGATATACATGATCTGATGCAGTGACATGGACTTTCCCGGTTCGGCCCCTGTGCCCAATATAGGGAAAACCCCTTAATATGCGGTATTTAACCTGGATCAGGCATGAAGATGCCCCAGGGGGGAGAGAGAACCCCTGGGGCATCCATGCGACCCTCCGGCTTTCGGGAGGTATCTGGTTTAGCGGATCGCGCCGCCGATGACTGCGCCGATGATGCCGCTGGTGAGGGCGATCAGCACCGCGTCGTTACCCGACTGGACCCACTGATAGCCACGCGGCGGGGCGTTCAGGCGATAGCCGCTATAATTGTTGATCACCCGATAGTTGGTGGCCTGGCGACGGTCGAAACGCTGACCCTTGGCCCAGCGATGATTGGCCACGGCATTGCGGTTCGGTTGATAGGCGTTGCCGCGATAGACGACATTGCCGTTGTTGCGCACACCGGGCTTGTTCACGACGGTCTTTTGCTTGACCACGGTGCGGCCGTTGGGCTGTTGCTTGACGACTGTGCGGGTCTGCTGCTGGCGGTGCTGCGGGCCGTAGCTCTGGGCCTGGGCCTGCGCGCTGATGATGGGGCTGGCGACCAGGGTTGTGGTGGCCAGGGCCATGATGATCTTCTTGAACATGTGCTTGCTCCTTTGCCTTTGTTTCGGGCGCCCTCTGCGGCGTCGAGAACAGAGATAGGCCGCGCTTGTCGCGAGGATGTGCCAGGAAGAGGCGAAGATGTCGGAAATTGTATCAAGCGGGTGTTTTGGCTGAATGGCTGTTCAGGAAAGGCGAGATTTCAGGGGTTTGGGCGCTAGATGGATAGCCGGACACCCCTCCGTCTGGCTGCGCCAGCCACCTCCCCCGCAGGGGGAGGATGAACTGTCTGCTATTCGTGGCGCAGGGCGTCGATGGGGTTGAGGGCTGCTGCTCGCCGTGCCGGGAAATAGCCGAACACGACGCCGATTGCCGCAGAGAAGAGGAAGGCGATCAGGTTGACCTTGATGTCGAAGAGGAAGGGCACCTGCATCAGCGGCGCGATGGCGAAAGTGGCAACCAGTGCCAGCAACAGCCCGATAAGGCCGCCGAGGCATGACAGCACGATCGCCTCGACCAGGAACTGCATCAGCACTTCGCGCGCGACGGCGCCGATGGCGAGGCGGATGCCGATTTCGCGGGTCCGCTCGGTCACCGATACCAGCATGATGTTCATGATGCCGATGCCTCCGACCAGCAGCGAGATGGCCGCCACCGCGCCTACGATCTGGGTCAGGATGGTGGTGGTGCCGGTGAGCGTATCGCTGATCTGCTTGGTGTCGAAGACGTTGAAATTATCCTCCGACCCGGCCTTGATCTTGCGCCGTTCGCGCATGAGTTCCTCAAGGCTGGTCTGCACCGCAGCGGTGTCATAGGCGTCGTCGACCGCGACCATGATCTGGCTGATGTCGCGGTTCCCGGTGAAGCGACGCTGCACGAATTTGATCGGCATGACGACGACATCGTCCTGATCGCCAAAGCCGCCCTGTCCGCGCGTCTTGAGCGCGCCGATCACCTGGCAGGAGACGCCCTTGATCCGCATCCGCTGACCCACCGGGTCCGCGCCCTGAAACAGGTTGGTGCGCACGGTATTGCCGATGATGCAGACTGGGCGTCCGGCATCTTCTTCTTCCGGCAGGAACAGGCGGCCGACATCGGTGGTCCATTGCTGGACCTCGGAATAGGCCGATGTGGTGCCATAGACGGTGGTGGACCAGTTATTGCCTTCATAGATGGCGGTGCCGCTCGACTGCACCAGCGGCGCGACGGCGCGCACGCCGGTCAGTTGGTTCTGAATGGCGGTGAGGTCGGCTGTCTTGAAATCGGGCGGGCGGGGGCCGCCGCCGCCGCGACCAAAGCCTTGCCCTGGCCGCAATTGCAGGACGTTGGCACCGAGCGAACTGATCTGCTGGCGCACGGCCGCCGTCGCGCCGTTGCCGAGCGTCACCATGGTCACGACGGCGGAAACGCCGATGATGATGCCCAGCGTGGTGAGGAAACTGCGCAACTTGTGGCGGTTGATCGCGCGGAAGGCGAGGGTGATGGTGGTGCCTAGCATCCGAACTCTCCTCGCCCCTTGGGGGAGAGGAGAGCCAAGCTTGCCAGCTTGCTGGCTAGCGTCGCTTGGAGAGGGGGCAGCGATCCGCCGCGAGGGCCTATCCCCCTCTTCCAACTCCGCCTAAGTCGCTTCGCGCCTAAGGCTGCGTATCCTTCTCCCCCACGGGGAGAAGGCTTGATCGCTATCCCCATCACGCCGTCACCTCATTGTCGATCCGTTCGACCAGACCGTCCTTGAAATGGACGATGGTCCGCGCGAAGGCGGCCATGTCGGGTTCGTGGGTGACCATCAGCACGGTGATGCCGCTGTTCTGATTGAGGTCGGTCAGCAATTCCATGATTTCCACCGATCGTTCCGAATCGAGATTGCCGGTCGGCTCGTCGGCCAGCAGCACGTCGGGGCTGGTGACGATGGCGCGGGCGATGGCGACGCGCTGTTGCTGGCCGCCCGACAGTTCGGCGGGGGTATGGTCCCACCACTGTTTGAGGCCCACCTTGTCGAGCGCTGCCATGCCGAGATCATAGCGCGTCTTCTTGTCCTCGCCGCGATAGATGAGCGGCAGTTCGACATTTTCGAGCGCGGTGGTGCGGGACAGCAGGTTGAAGCCCTGGAATACGAAGCCGAGATAGCGGCGGCGCAGCAGGGCGCGCTGGTCGCGGTCGAGCGTTTCGACATGATGCCCCTTGAACAGGAAGGTGCCTGCCGAGGGCACGTCGAGGCAGCCAAGGATGTTCATCGTCGTCGATTTGCCGGAGCCGGATGGTCCCATCACGGCGACGAAATCGCCCTGTTCGATGTCGAGGTCGATGCCCTTCAATGCCTGAAAGGCGGTCGGGCCTTCGCCATAGACTTTTGTGACTCCGCGCAAGGAGATGATCGGTGCGATCGCCATGCGCCTTACGTCCCGCTCGGTCGGCCAGTGCCGCGCGTTTCGGTGGGGGCGACAGGCGCAGTTTCGGGGGCTTTGTCACCCGAATTGCCGAGCGTGCCGACGCTGGCGGGCTTGCCGTCCGCTGCCGGATTGCGTTGGCGGTCGGGTGCCTTGGCATCGGTGTCAGCGGGGCGCTGGTCCTCGGCCGGGGCTTCCTGGCCGGCGGCCAATTGCCCGGTGATGACGCGCATCCCTTCCTTGATCTCGCCGCCGGTTATGGCCGTGCGCGATCCGTCGCTGGCGCCGATGGTGACCTGCACCGCCTTGGGATTGCCGTCGGCGTCCAGCACATAGACGGTCTGGCTGCTGCCCGCGCCGAAATTGACCTGACGGGTATTGCCGCCGCGCCGCATCCGGCCGGGGCCGGGGAGGACGCTGGTGATGCCGCCACCCTTTGCGCCCGCGCTGGGCTTGAAGCGTAGTGCGCTGTTGGGGATAAGCAGCACGTCGCGCAGTTCCTGGGTCACGATATCGGCGGTGGCGGTCATGCCGGGACGCAGCGTTTCATCCTCATTATTCACCGTCAGAACGGCGGTGTAGGCGACCACGGTGCCGGTCGTGCTGGTCGTGGTGGTAGAGGATGACGAGGTGCTGCTGGCGTTCGAGCCGACATTCACGCGGCTGACCTTGGCTGGGAAGGTGCGGCCAGGGAAGGCATCGACCGCGAAGGTCGCGGTCTGGCCGTCCTTGACCTGACCGACGTCAGCTTCATCGACCGACACCTCGACCTCCATCTCGGTCAGGTCTTCGGCGATGGTGAACAGCACCGGAGCGTTGAAGGACGCCGCAACGGTCTGGCCCGGCTCGATATCGCGCGAGAGGACCACGCCGGTTACCGGCGAGACGATCTGGGCGATCGACAAGTTGGTCTGGGCAGAGGAAAGCTGGGCACGGGACACATCGACCTGCGCCTGCGCCGATCGCAGGCTGGCGACTGCGCCTTCATAATTGGCGCGGGCCGTGTCGATCTCTGTCTTGGCGGGCACCTTGCCGCCCGACAATTGATAGACGTTGAGCTGGCGGTCGAGCGTTGCCTTGGCGAGCGCGACCTGGGCCTGTGCCTGCGCGACGCTGGCCTGGGAAGCCGTGACCTGCGAGCGGTTCTGGTTCACCGAGTCGACCAGGCGGCGGGTGTCGAGTTCGGCGAGCCGCTGGCCGCGCGTCACGCGATCATTGACGTCGACATAGACGGCGGTGATCTTGCCCGACTGTTCGGACCCGACATCGACCTGATTGACGGGTTTGAGATTCCCGGTGGCGGACACGGCAACGGTCAGGCTGCCCTTGCGCACTTCGCGCGTCGCGTAATTGGGCTTGTCTTCCCCGGAAAAACACTGGGCCAGCAACAGGATGGCGATGACCAGCGCGGCACCGACGCCGCCCCTGATCGCCCATTTGCGCCATGGTCTGGCGGGCTTGGCACCGAGAAATTCGTCGAGGGCCGGATCGGTGGTCACGTCATTGCTCATCGGGGCGGTTGTCCATGCTCTGCCAGCCGCCGCCCAGTGCATCATAGAGCCGGGCGATGGCCAGAATTTCGTCCGAACGGGCGTTAGCGAGGCTGTTGCGGGCGTTCAAAAGGGTGGTTTCGGTGTTCGACAAAGTCTGGAAGTCGATGAGGCCCGCCTGATATTGGCTGCGCGCCAGCAGGGCCGCGTTGTTCGACGCATCATAGGCGGTGGCAAATTCCGCCTGTCTTGTCCGCGCGCTGGCGAGTGAGGCCATGGCATTTTCGACATCTTCCAGTGCGGTCAGCACGCTTTGCTTGTAGGCGGCAAAAGCGGCGTCGGTTGCGGCCCGTTGCGAGCGGACCTGCGAGGCAAGGCGGCCGCCGTCGAAGATGACCTGCGACACATTGGCGAACACGCCGCCTGTAATGAGGCTGAACAGATCACTGAAAGCGTTCGACGTGGTCGCCAGATTGCCGCTGATTCCGAGCGAGGGGTAAAGCTGCGCCTGTGCCACGCCGATCCGCGCGGTAGCAGCAGCGAGCGACCGTTCGGCGCTGCGCACATCGGGTCGCTGGCGCAAGGTGTCGGCGGGGATGCCGAGGGCGATTTGCGACGCGGCGGTGGGAATGGGGGCGGGGATTTCAAGTGTGCGGGTTGCTTCGCCAGGTGCCTGTCCCGTCAGTACCGCAATGCGATTGAGGCTGCCGCGCAGATTGGCTTCCTGCTGCGGGATGGAGGCACGGGTTTGCGCCAGTTGCGCGCGGGCCTGTTGTTCGTCGAGCGAGGAGACGAGGCCCGCCTGCAGGCGCCAGCCCGCTATGTCGAAATTATCCTGCTGCACATTTTGCGTTTCGCGGGCGATGCGCAATTGTTCCTGGGCGAGGCGGGCCTGGACATAGTTGGTGACCAGTTCGGAAATGATCGTTAGTCGAACCGTTGCAAGGTCATAACCGGACGCGGCAAGCTCCGCCCGCGCGGCCTCCGCCGTTCGAGAGAGACGTCCGAACAGGTCGATCTGCCAACTGGCTGACGTATTGGCCGAATAGCTGCTCGACCAGTTGCTCTCGCCCGTGCTGATGACGTTGCCACTATCATCAACCCGCGTGCCGCCCGCCTGACTGCGGTAATTTTTGCCGCCATTGCCCGACGCATTGAGCTGCGGCAGGAAGGCTGCATTGCTTTGCGCCAGGCTTTCACGCGCTTGTCGCAATCGGGCCTGGGCCTGGACGATGTCCAGATTGTTGGCGATGGCCGTGTCGATCAGTGCCGAGAGCGTCGGATCATTGAGCCGGGTCCACCATAGGGCGAGATCAGCCTCATTCTGGGCGGTGCCGACATTTTGATAATAGGTGGCGGGCACCCCCATCAACGTGGCCTGTGGCGGTCGATAGTCCGGGCCGACGGCGCAGGCCGACAGGCTCAGCGCCGTCCCACATATCCCTGCAAAGCGATATCGCACCTTTTCCTAGCACTCCGTCATCGTTAAAGGGGCCGCCACGCGCCAGAACAGATGGCGGTAAAGCGTGCGCGCCCTGACTGCCGCAGGGTCGTGTACGTCTCAATGGCATTTATGTCTCAAAGTGTAACGACGTTGAATATCGGCGCTTTTTTGGTTGATGGTTAGAGGATGGATGATGCGCGCATTTGTATTTCCGGGTCAGGGCAGCCAGTCGGTTGGCATGGGCAAGGCCCTGGCCGACGCCAGCCCGGCCGCGCGGGAACTGTTTCAGGAGGTCGATGACGCCCTGTCCTTCAACCTGTTCCGCCTGATGGCGGAGGGACCGGAGGATCAACTGACCCTCACCGAAAATGCCCAGCCCGCCATCATGGCCAATGCCATCGCGACGTTGCGCGTGATGCAGCGCGAGGGCGGTTTTTCGATCGCGCAGAAGGGCGATTATGTCGCTGGCCATAGCCTGGGCGAATATAGCGCGCTGTGCGCCGCCGAGGCGTTCGACGCTGGCACGACGGCGCGGCTTTTGCGCTTGCGCGGGCAGGCAATGCAGGCAGCGGTGCCGGTGGGCGAGGGGGCTATGGCCGCTTTGCTGGGGGCCGATATTGAAAAGGCGCAGGCGTTGGCGGATGCGGCGGCGCAAGGCGAGGTTTGTGCTGTCGCCAACGACAATGATCCGAGCCAGGTCGTGATTTCGGGCCACAAGGGCGCGATCGACCGCGCCGTGGCGATGGTGAAGGAGCATGGCATCAAGCGTGGTATCTTGCTGCCGGTATCCGCCCCGTTCCATTGCGACTTGATGCAGCCTGCGGCCGATGCGATGGCGCAGGCCTTGGCCGAGGTCGCGTTGGTGGCGCCACTGCTGCCGGTCTATGCCAATGTGCTGGCCGCGCCGATCGCCGAGCCGGACGAGATCAAGCTTCGGCTGGTCGAGCAGGTGACGGGGCGGGTGCGCTGGCGCGAATCCGTGGCGGCGATGTGGGACGCAGGCGTTACCGAATTTGTCGAAATCGGCGGCAAGGTGCTGACCCCGATGATCAAGCGCATCGCCCCAGACGCCACCGTGCGCAGCATCGTGACGATGGACGATATCGAGGCGGCGCTGGGCGCGCTGTGAGCGCTGTTCTCACCCAGCGGGATGGGGCGGTCCTGACGGTCACGCTGAATCAGCCCGACCGGCGCAATCCTATCTCCGATCCGGCGATGGTCGACGCGCTGTGCGCTGTGTTCGAGGCGGCGGATCGCGACCTGTCGATCCATGTCGCGATCCTGACCGGCGCAGGGAGCGCCTTTTCGTCGGGCGGTGACTTGAATGCCATGCGGCCCGATGGGGGTGGCTTGCGCGCAGGCTTACCGGCGCAGACGCGGCGCAATTATCGGGCGGGCATTCAGCGCTTGCCCTTGTTGTTCCAGGCGATCGAACTGCCGGTGATCGCGGCCGTCAATGGCCCGGCGATCGGTGCGGGGATGGACCTCGCCTGTATGTGCGACCTGCGCATTGCGGCGCAGTCGGCGCGCTTTGCCGAGAGTTTCGTGAAGCTGGGGCTGGTGTCTGGGGACGGCGGGGCGTGGCTGTTGCCGCGCATCGTCGGTTTTTCCAAGGCGAGCCAATTGTCGCTGACCGGCGAGACGATCGACGCGGACGAAGCGCTGCGCATTGGCCTTGTCGGTGCGGTGGTGCCGGACGCGGATCTGATGACGGTTGCCCGCGCGCAGGCCGACGCCATCGCCGCCAATCCGCCCCACGCCACCCGCATGACCAAGCGGTTGCTGCGCGCGGCGCAGACGGCGGAATTGAACCAGATACTCGAAATGGCAGGCGCGATGCAGGCGCTGGCCCACGCGACGGCGGACCATGACGAGGCGATCGACGCCTTCTTCGACCGCCGCCCACCACAGTTCAAAGGAGACTGACCGGGCCATGCTATAGGGTTGCGGGTACAGGATTTGGGCACGCGGAGGCGCGGAGACGCGGAGGGAATTTGGCGGATATTGATCGCATCAGCGGAGACGTTCTTGACCTCGCCTTGCGGATGCATCGCGATCTGGGGCCGGGACTGCTCGAAAATGTGTACGAGATGATCCTGGCGGCCAAGCTTGTGGCCATGGGCCATCGCGTCGAACGGCAGAAACCCGTCGATATCAGCTATGATGGTTTGGATTTCACGGCGGCTTTCAGGATCGACCTCTTGGTCGATGGCCGCTTGCTGGTAGAGATCAAGTCGACCGAACGCCTCCACCCTGCCCATGCCAAACAATTGCTGACCTATCTTCGCCTGACCAATCAGCCCGTAGGGCTTCTGATCAATTTCGGTGGTGCCACGCTCAAGGAAGGGGTGAAGCGCATAGTCAACGACTATGTCCCCTCCGCGTCTTCGCGCCTCCGCGTGAACCAAATAGAATAAGGAGACTGACCATGTTTGACCTCACAGGAATGACCGCGCTGGTGACGGGCGCTTCGGGCGGGATCGGGTCCGAGATTGCTCGGTCGCTGGCCGCGCAGGGGGCGACGCTGGCGCTTTCGGGCAGCAATGAAGAGAAGCTCAAGGCGTTCGCGGCGGAACTGGGCGGGGATCATAAGACTTTGGTTTGCAACCTGTCGAACCCGGCTTCGGTCGATGCGCTTGTGCCGCAGGCGGTCGAGGCATTGGGCGGCAAGCTCGACATATTGGTCAACAATGCCGGGGTGACGCGCGACAATCTGATCCTGCGGATGAAGGATGAGGAATGGTCGACCGTGATTGCGGTCAATCTGGAAGCGGCGTTCCGCCTGTGCCGTGCGGCCGCCAAGCCGATGATGAAGGCGCGCTTTGGGCGGATCATCTCGATCACCTCGGTCGTCGGCGTTACCGGCAATCCGGGCCAGTCCAACTATTGCGCGTCGAAAGCCGGGATCATCGGCATGTCCAAATCGCTGGGCCAGGAACTGGCGAGCCGCGGCATCACCGTCAATTGCGTCGCGCCGGGCTTCATCCGGTCTGCGATGACCGATGCGCTGAACGACGCGCAGAAGGGGGCGATTTTGCAGAAGATTCCGGTCGGCGATCTGGGCGATGGCGCGGATATTGGTGCGGCCGTGGTCTATCTCGCCAGCCGCGAGGCGGGCTATGTCAACGGCCAGACGCTGCATGTGAATGGCGGCATGGCGATGATTTGAGGCCAAGCGCTTCGGCGATCCTTGTTCCCCGGCGGAAGCCGGGGTCCAGGAGCGGCAGGGGATGTGCCCAAAACCCTGGACCCCGGCCTGCGCCGGGGAACAGAGAAGGGGCAGTCGGAGGAGAGACTGGCGTTCCTAGGCCCCCATATCCTCCAGCGCGGTGAAGCGTTGCGACCATAGCGCGCCATAGACCGCCATCCATTGCACCACGGGGGCCAGCCCCTTAGCGCGGGCGCTGTAGAAGGTTTCGCGCCCCGCCCTGCGCGCTGTCACAAGCCTGGCGCGTTTCAGCTTGCCCAGGTGGCGCGATACCATGGGTTGGGATACGCCCGCGATCGCGGTGAGCGCATGGACGCTCTGTTCGCCTTCGCGCACGAGATATTCCAGCAGCGCGCGGCGGGTGCCGTCCGACAAGGCCTTGAACTGGGCGTCGATCGTCGCGCCGCGATTATCTTCCTGTAATTCAACTGTCATCGGTCAGTCATAACCATAGGGTTATCAATGGGTCAACCATTGTCGCCGATTTGGGCCGCCGCGCGCCGTTAACCAAAAAAACTTTGGGTCGGGATCGCCGTGAGTCTTTTGAGTCACACCGCCCTATCTTGAGTCCAGCGCGACTCGCCAGACTCCATATCTTGTGGTTCCCCGCTTCGTTCTGCTCGACATCTGTGTCGTTCGGCATCGGGCAGGCCAAGGGGCCGGGCTTGACGCCGGACTCCCAAGGACTCATCGCTGTTGCTCAAGACGAACGGGGGTTTTTACGCATGGGTGTCATGGAGCGGGTCGCACCAGCGCGACGGAAGAAGGCGATCGCACCGATCGCGGTCGCAGCGGCCGAGATTGCGACCGATTGCCTGCTGCGGGGCGATTGCATCGCGCAGATGGCGGCGCTGCCCGATAATTGCATCGACATGATCTTCGCCGATCCGCCCTATAATCTGCAGCTAGGCGGCGACCTGTTCCGGCCCGAAGGCGGCCGGGTCGATGCGGTCGACAATGACTGGGACAAGTTCGACACGCTGGGTGCCTATGACCGTTTCACCAAGGCATGGCTGAAACAGGCGCGCCGCATCCTGAAGCCCAATGGCAGCATTTGGGTGATCGGCAGCTATCATAACATCTTCCGCGTCGGCACGGCGTTGCAGGATGAAGGCTTCTGGATCCTCAACGACATAATCTGGCGCAAAGCCAACCCGATGCCCAATTTTAAGGGCACGCGCTTTACCAACGCGCATGAGACGCTGATCTGGGCGAGCCAGGGTGAGGACGCCAAATATACGTTCAACTATAAGGCGATGAAGACGCTAAACGACGAGCTGCAGATGCGCTCCGACTGGGTGCTGCCGATCTGTGGCGGGCAGGAGCGGTTGAAGCGCAACGGGACCAAGGCGCATCCGACGCAGAAGCCGGAATCCTTGCTCTATCGCGTGATGCTGTCCTGCACCAAGCCGGGCGATGTGGTGCTTGATCCTTTCTTTGGCACCGGCACTACGGGCGCAGTGGCCAAGCGGCTGGGGCGCAAATGGATCGGCATCGAGCGGGAGGAATCCTATATCGAGGTCGCGCTGGAGCGGATCGAGGCGGCGCTGCCACTGGATGAGTCCGCGCTTACCATCATGCAGAGCGCCCGGTCGCAGCCCAAGGTTGCGTTCGGCACGCTGGTTGAAACGGGCTATTTGAAGCCCGGCGCGATCCTTACCGACGCCAAGCGGCGCTGGCAGGCGGTGGTGCGCGCCGACGGGTCGCTGGCGGTGGGGAGCGACACCGGGTCGATCCACAAGATTGGCGCGGCGCTGCAGAATGCGCCGAGCTGTAATGGCTGGACTTTCTGGCATCATGAGGCCGAGGGTGGGTTGAAGCCGATTGATACGTTGCGCCAGACCTATTTGCTGGCGAACGAGCCTTAAACGCTGCCACAGCTACGTCGTCATCCTGACGAAAGTCAGGATCTATTGGTTCTGGCGTTGCGTGTTTTTACAGGGCTAGAGCCAATGGATGCTGAAACAAGTTTAGCATGACGAAAGAGGGGATTCCCGCTCGATGACATTGCCCGCCATCCCCCCCCAAGCGCGCCTGTATTTGCGGCCGACATGGTTTGTGCCGTCGCCGATCGGCTTGCCGGACGGGTCGGTGGCGCGGATGGGCAATGGGTTGCTCTGGTTCCAGGGCTATGAATTGAGCGCCTTTGTCGGGCGGGACCGGGTGGTGCGGGTGACGGTGCCGGTGGGCGGGTTCGCCGATGCGATCGCCGGCTTGCCTGACGCCTTGGCGGAGCGGGCGCAGAGGTTGGCCGCGAATATCTCCGCGATGCGCGCGCCGCTCGTCCTTGGCGAGCGGATCATCCGGTTCGATGCGCCGCAAGTGATGGCGATCCTGAACGTCACGCCCGACAGTTTTTCGGACGGTGGCAAGCATGTCGGCGATCCGCAGGCGGCGGCTGATGCGGGTTTCGCGATGGCGGCGGCGGGTGCTGCGTTGATTGATGTGGGGGGCGAGTCCACCCGGCCGCGCGCTGACAAGGTGTGGGAAGGCGATGAGATCGCTCGCATTGCCCCCGTAATCGAGCGACTGGCGGCGGCGGGCGTGCCGGTGTCGGTGGACACGCGCAAGGCGGCGGTGATGGAGGCGGCGCTGGCGGCGGGGGCGAAGATCGTCAACGATGTCAGTGCGCTGGCGCATGATCCGCGCAGTATGGAGGTCGTGGCCGGAGCAGGGTGTCCTGTCATCCTGATGCATGCGCCGTCGGCAGGCGATGATCCGCATGACAATCCTTCGGGCTATGGCGATGTCGTGGCGGATGTGTTCGATCATCTTGAAAGGCGGATCGCGGTCTGCCTGGACGCGGGCATCGCGCGCGATCGGATCATGGTCGATCCGGGGCTTGGCTTTGGCAAGTCGCTGGCCGACAATCTGGCGCTGGTGAATGGCCTGGCGACGTTTCAGGCGCTGGGCGTGCCATTGCTGTTTGCAGGCAGCCGCAAAAGGCTGATCGGCGCGCTGTCGAACGAAGCGCCTGCGGCGGATCGACTGGGCGGTTCCATCGCGCTGGCGTTCCGGGCCGCGCAACTCGGCGCGCAGATGGTGCGGGTCCATGACGTGAAGGAAAGCGTCCAGGCCTTGCACCTGTGGCGGGGGTTGGCGGACGCTGGATTGAGCGCGATTTAGACGCAGGTATTATTTTACCCGTCAGGAAAGCCGCCATATCGCTTGACTTGGGCGGCTTCCCCAGTCATTAGCGCCCCACTTCCGGGGGTCGGTAACGGCCTGCGGTTCTTTAATTCATTCTGGAGTATTGGCACCATGAAGGCGCTGATGAAGACGACCAAGTCGGCAAGCCCGGCAACGGTTGATAAGAAGTGGGTCCTGATCGACGCGGAAGGCCTCGTCGTCGGCCGTCTCGCTTCGACCGTGGCAAATATCCTGCGTGGCAAGCACAAGACCAGCTTCACGCCCCATGTCGATTGCGGTGACAATGTCATCATCATCAACGCGGGCAAGGTGAAGTTCACCGGCAAGAAGCTGACCGACAAGATCTATTACAAGCACACCGGCTATGCCGGCGGCATCAAGGAAACCACGCCTGCCAAGATTTTGGAAGGCCGTTTCCCTGAGCGCGTGCTTGAAAAGGCGATCGAGCGCATGATCCCCCGTGGCCCGCTGGGCCGCCAGCAGATGCGCAACCTGCGCGTCTTCGCCGGTGCCGAGCATCCCCATGAAGCCCAGAACCCCGAAGTGCTCGACTTCGCGTCGCGCAACCGCAAGAACAAGGTGGGTGCATAATGTCCGATAACCGCCAGTCCCTGTCCGACCTCGCGGCGATCGCCGCCGAAGCGGCTGCCGCTCCGGCTGCAGCGCCCGCTGTTCCTGAAGCCGCCGCGACGGCTGCTGCCCCCGTCGAAGCCGAAGCGCCTGCCGCTCCGGTCGAGCCTGCAGCGCCCACCATGCCGCTGCGTGCGCAGGAGATCGACAATCTGGGCCGCGCCTATGCGACCGGTCGTCGTAAGGATGCCGTTGCCCGCGTCTGGGTAAAGCCCGGCACCGGCAAGATCACGGTCAATGGCCGCGATCAGGAAATCTATTTCGCGCGTCCGACCCTGCGTCTCGTCATCAACCAGCCCTTCGGCGTCACCGACCGTAACGGTCAGTATGACGTGATCGCCACCGTCAAGGGCGGCGGTCTGTCCGGCCAGGCCGGTGCGGTCAAGCATGGCATCGCCCAGGCGCTGACCAAATATGAGCCTGCGCTGCGCAGCGCGGTCAAGGCCGAAGGCTTCCTGACCCGCGACAGCCGCGTCGTTGAGCGTAAGAAGTACGGCAAGGCGAAGGCGCGCAAGAGCTTCCAGTTCTCGAAGCGCTAAGTCGATACCGACTGCAAGTTCAGGAAAGGGGCCGGTTTTCCGGCCCCTTTTTTCGTGTGCGTGCGTCGTCTGATCGCTTGAGTGCCCTGTAATGATGCAATAGCCTGCCCGTCGACAGGCTGATGCCGGGGGATGTGCGGGGGACTATGAGACAGACGATGTGGATGGCGATGCCGATCGCCACGATGGTTGCTGCGCCGGCTGTGGCGGGCGAAGCGCCGCTCTATCAGGCGGCACCTGCCTGGGTGGAGAAGGCCAGCGTGCCGCCGCTGTCCAGTTTCGAGGGCGAACCGCCGACGATGCTGCTGTTCGACAGCCAGCAGCGTGTTGAGGATGGCCGCCTGTGGAGCTATGCCGATGTCGCGACCCGCGCCGGTTCGGCCGAGGCGTTGGCGCAGTTATCCTCGCTCACCCTGCCATGGGCACCCGACAAGGGCGACCTCATCATCCACGAAGTGTCGATCCTGCGTGGGGATCAGGTGATTGACGCGCTAGCGGGCGACAAGCGCTTCGCTGTGCTGCGCCGCGAGGAAAATCTGGAAGCGCGGCAGATTACCGGCGTTCTTACCGCGACGCTGGCGGTCGAAGGGGTGCAGGTCGGCGATATCGTCCGCCTGCGCTACACGACGTCGATGAAGGATGACGCGCTTGGCGGCCACGTCCAGGGCGCGATGCCGCTGTTCGCTGCGCCGTTGCGGATGGGGCAGGGTCAGTTGCGTGTCCAATGGGATGAGCGCAGCGGGGCCAAATGGAAGTTGCTGGCCAAGGATGCTGTCATCAAGCAGCAGAAGAAGGGCGGGTTCCATGAACTGACCGTCGCCTTGCCATTGGTCAAGCAGCCGGAAATGCCGGAGGATGCGCCGCTGCGCTATCGCCATCCGCCCTTGTTCGAGCTTTCGACCTTCGCGTCCTGGGGCGATGTTTCCAAGACGATGGCGCCGCTTTATGCGACCGACGGGCTGATCGCGCCGGGTAGCGGGCTGGCGGGTGAATTGGACAAGCTCAAGGCATCGGGCGGGTCGCTGCGCGCGAAGGCGGCCGCGGCGCTGCAACTGGTGCAGGATAGTATCCGCTATCTGGCGATCGGCATGAATGGCGGCAATTATGTGCCCCAGACCCCGGCGCAGACCTGGACGCTGCGCTATGGCGATTGCAAGGCCAAGACGCTGTTGCTGCTGTCGTTGCTGCGGGGCATGGGGATAGAGGCGGAGCCGGTGCTGGCCAGTTCCTCCATGGGCGATTTCGTGCCGGAACGGCTGCCGAGCGTCGCTGCGTTCGACCATGTGCTGGTGCGCGCTACCATCGACGGCGAGACGCTGTGGATGGATGGCACGGGCAGCGGCGCGCGGATCGACGATCTGGGCGATACGCCGCCTTTCGGTACGGTGCTGCCGGTGCGGACGGCGGGCGCGGACCTGCTGCCGATCCAGACCCGCGCCAACGCCCGGCCGATCATCGACATCGCGATCGAGGCCGACGAGAGCGGCAGTATCCGCTTGCCCAGCGTCTTCGATGCGGTGGCGGTGCTGCGGGGTCCGGCCGCGTCGATGATCAATGTCGCGCTGGGGCAACTCGACACCAAGCAGCGCGCCGACATGGTGCGTGGCTTCTTCATGCGTCAGATGGGACAGTCGCAGTTCAGCGATGTCAGCGTGGCAATGGATGCCGCCACGGCAACCACTACGCTGAAAGCGCATGGAGTGACGACGACGCCCTGGCGCATGGAAGATAATCGCTATCGGCGGCGTATTGGCCGGGGTGCCAATGACATTGGCTTTGCGCCTGACCGGGGCCGCCCCGCCTGGCTTGATATTCCGGTGGCAACTCCCGTCCCGGCGGGTGTTCGGTATCGGCTCAAATTGCGGCTGCCCGATGGCGGCAAGGATTATGTGCTGGAAGGTGACCAGAATGTCAGCCAGTCGATCGCGGGCTTCACGATCAAGCGGAATGTTCAGTTGCGCGACGGGCTGCTCGAACTGGACGAGCGGATGGATTCGACCGGGATCGAGATTCCTGCCGCGCAGGTGCCGGACGAACGGGATCGACTCGCCACGGCAAAGGCGCTGGCTCCGCGCCTGATCGCACCGGCCAAGCCGACTTTTTACTGGGATGTCCCGCACGAAGTGGTGGCCAGTTGGTCGCAGGTCAAGGCGGGGGAGAGAGCCTTTACCAAGGCCATTGCCGAAAAACCGGACGAGGTGTCAGGCTATAGCAGTCGCGCCAATTTTCGCTGGGGCATAGGGGATCGAAAAGGAGCATTGGCCGATCTCGACAAGGCGATTGCCATCGAACCGAATGTCGATCTTTATGTCAAACGGGCTGACCGGCGTTTCAAATCGGGCGACCTGCCCGGTGCGCTGGCGGATGCGCGGATGGCGCGCCAGCTCGACCCGTCTTCGATCGAGGCGATCGAGGCGGTGGCGACCTATCTCGCTGAAAACGACAAGCTGGACGAAGCATTGGTGATGGTGGACCAGCGTATCACGATCGGCGGCGAAACCCGCGACGCTTATCGCCGTCTCAAGGCAAATCTGCTGGGCACCTATGGCGATGCGGCAAAGGCGGTGGAACTGCTTGATGCCCATATTGCGGAAAAGCCAGGCATGTCCTCGTTGCTCAATCAGCGTTGCTGGATCAAGGGCACGCGCAACATGATGCTCGACACCGCGCTCAAGGATTGCACCCGTGCGATCGAACTCAGCACGACGACCGTAGCCGCTCTGGATAGTCGTGCGATGGTGTGGTTCCGCCAAGGCGAATATCACAATGCGCTGCAAGACCTGGATGCCGTGATTGATCAGGGGCCGGGCCAGGAGCAAAGCCTTTTTATGCGCGGGATGACATTGCACAAACTTGGTCGCGGGGGCGAGGGAGACAAAGATATCGCCATGGCCCGCAGGCTGAACCCGCGGATCGACGCGGACTATGCGCGGTTCGGCATCAAGCCGTGATGATCGCAACAGCTATCGGTGATTTCGTTACGGGTGCGGTTTGACGGCAACCTTTATTCTGATTGTCGGTTGAATAGGCAACACCAACCAACAGGAGACTGAACATGGGTGAAGCAACTGACAAGCTGAAGGCCGCTGGCAACAAACTGGCCGGCAACGTCAAGGAAGCCGTTGGCAAGGCGACCGACAATGAGCGTCTGGAAGCCGAGGGCAAGGCCCAGCAGGTCAAGGGCACTGGTCAGGATGTGGCTGGTTCGGTCAAGGGTGCGCTCGGCGACAAGATCTGACGCCACCGCTACCAAATGAGTAGGAAGCCCCGCCCTAACCGGCGGGGTTTTCTTTTTGCGTCAGATAGGCTTTGACGTCCCGCCGCAATTCCCCTGCGCATAGATAGAGCGCGATGACGTTGGGAATGGCCATCAGGAAAAAGCTGGAATCGACGATGCCGACGACCCGGCCCAGGTCGATCGCGGCGGCAGGGGGTAGCGCGACGACATAGAGGATCTTGTAGGTCCATTGCGCACGCGCGCCGTGGCCGAACAGATAGCCCCAGGCTTGCAGGCCATAGAAGCCCCAAGCGACCAGCGTCGAATAAGCGAACAGGAACACCACGACCGCAAGCAGCCAGGGGAACCAGGGCGAAACCTGCGCGAAGGCCGCCGAGGTGATGGCGATGCCCTCCAGCCCGCTATTCCATGTGTCCGCCACGACCAGCGCCAGGCCGCCGAGGCCACACACGATCATTGTGCCGAGCAGCGGTTCCAATAGCGCGACCAGGCCTTCGGATACGGGATGGCGCGCGCGGGCGAGGCTGTGCGCCATCACCGCTGAGCCGACACCGGCCTCGCTGGCGAAGACCGCGCGGCGCATGCCTGCGACGAAGGCACCCACTGCGCCGCCGGTGGCCGCATTGCCGGTCCAGGCACCGTCCCAGATCAGCACGAGCGCGCCGGGGATGGCGCCTAAGTGCAGGATCAGAATCGCGAACACCCCGACCAGATAGACGGCGACCTTGAGCGGGGTCAGCCGCTTGGCGACTTCGCCCAGCCAGGCCGCGCCGCCCAGCGTCACCAGCGCCACCGCGCAGGCCAGGAAAATGCCATAGCCCCAGCCATTGGTGAGGCCGGTGACGACCTTGACCTGCGCAAAACTCTGATTGACTTGCACCATCGGGATCGCCCCGAACAGCGCGAAGAAGGCGTAGGCACCGCCCAGTGCCAGCCCGACCTTGGGCCAACCGCGCGCTGCGCCGACGGCCTTCAGGACATACATTGGCCCGCCATGGACATGGCCCTCTGCATCGAACACGCGATATTTGAGGCCGAGCGTGACTTCGGCCATCTTCACCGTCATCGCGAACCAGCCGATGACGAACATCCACAGGATCGCGCCCGGACCGCCCATCGTCAGCGCGACGGCGACGCCCGCAATATTGCCAAGGCCGATCGTGCCGGACAGCGCGGTGCTGAGCGCGGCCCATTGGCTGACATCGCCTTGCGCTTCGCCCTTGTCGGGCTGGGTGCGCAGGATGCGGATCGCGCGGCCGACCTGGGTGATATTGGGGAAGCCCAGCCATAGCGTGAAGAACAGCATCGGCAGCGCGAGATAGAGGACGATCAGTTCGATCTCCGTCCCCAGCATCGGCAGCTTGAAGAACACGGCGGCCGAGATGGCATCGACGATGGCGTTGAAATTTTCCATTCTGCGCCGATGACGGGCGACGGGTGAGTTGTCGATCAAGAAAAACTTGCCGCGCCTTGCCTATCGGCTCCAGCGTCGCGGTTGTGGCTTGATACCGGGCGGCTCTCCGGTGCATGACAAGGGCATGAGCAGGCAATATTTCGGCACCGACGGTATCCGCGGGCGCACCAACCAATGGCCCATGACCCCCGATCTGGCGATGAAGGTCGGCATGGCGGCGGGCAAGCATTTCCTGCGCGGTGCCCATCGCCATCGCGTGGTGATCGGCAAGGATACGCGGCTGTCTGGCTATATGGTCGAAAATGCGCTGGTCGCGGGCTTTACCGCCGTGGGCATGGATGTGGTGCAGTTCGGGCCGATCCCGACGCCTGCGGTTGCGCTGCTCGCCCATTCGATGCGGGCGGACCTGGGTGTCATGATTTCGGCCAGCCACAATCCCTATTTCGACAATGGTATCAAGCTGTTCGGGCCGGATGGTTACAAGCTGTCTGATGAGGATGAACTGAAGATCGAGGCGCTGATCGGGCAGGAGATCCCGCTCGCGCCGTCCAAGGATATTGGTCGCGCGCGCCGGGTCGAGGATGCACGCGGACGCTATATCCATGCGGTCAAGTCCAGCTTCCCCGCCGATTTGCGGCTCGACGGCCTCAAGATCGTGGTCGATTGCGCCAATGGCGCGGCCTATCAGGTCGCGCCGTCCGCGCTGTGGGAATTGGGCGCGACCGTCGTGGCGGTGGGGGTCAGCCCCAATGGCACCAATATCAATGACGGCTGCGGGTCGACATCGCCCCTGCTGTGCCAGGAAACGGTCGTCTCGGCGGGCGCGGATATCGGCATTGCGCTGGACGGCGATGCGGACAGGCTGATCGTGGTCGATGAGAAAGGCCAGATCGTCGATGGCGATCAGATCATGGCGCTGATCGCGACCAATTTCGCACGCGATGGGATGCTGCGCGGCGGCGGGCTTGTCGCGACGGTGATGTCCAATCTGGGCTTGGAGCGCTGTCTGGCTGGGCAGGGGATCGCGCTGGAGCGCACCAAGGTCGGCGACCGCTATGTGCTGGAGCGGATGCGCGAGGGGGGGTTCAATGTCGGGGGGGAACAGTCAGGGCATATGATCCTGTCCGACTATGCGACCACCGGCGACGGCACGGTTGCGGCATTGCAAGTGCTGGCCGCGCTGGTCCGGTCGGGCAAGCCCGCCAGCGAGACGTTGCACCAGTTCGATCCCGTACCGCAATTGCTCAAAAATGTGCGCTTTGCCGGGGGCAAGCCGCTGGAGCATGGCGACGTGCAGCGTGTTATTGCGCAGGCGGAAGCGGAACTGGCCGGTGTGGGCCGTCTCGTCATCCGCCCGTCAGGGACGGAGCCGGTAATCCGGGTGATGGCCGAGGGCGACAGCGCGGACCAGGTGAGGGACGTGGTGGAACGCATTTGCGCCGCGGTCGAGAAGGCGGCGGGCTGAACCATGCTTGACATGCACCCCGATTGCGAGCGCTGCGGTGCGGATTTGTCGGCCGATGTGCCGGGCGCGTTCATCTGTTCGTTCGAATGCACCTTTTGCGCGACCTGTGCCGAGGCGCTGGACGATCGCTGCCCCAATTGCGGCGGCGAGTTGATGGACCGGCCGACGCGAACGGGGAAGGTGCTGGCCGCTAATCCTGCGGCCACCGTGCGCAGGCATAAGCCATGAAGCCGGCGCGGATTTTGATCATTGCCGGGTCCGACAGTGGCGGGGGCGCGGGGATTCAGGCGGACCTCAAGACGGTGACGCTGCTGGGCGGCTTTGCCATGACGGCGATCACGGCGATCACGGCGCAAAATACGTTGGGGGTGCAGGGCGTTCACCCGATCCCGACCGAGATGGTGCTGGCACAGATGGAGAGTTGCATCAGCGACATCGGCGTCGATGCGGTGAAGATCGGCATGATCGGGTCGGCGCAGACGGCGATGGCGGTGGCGGAGCGGCTCGCTGGGCTTGATGGCGTGCCGATTGTCTTTGATCCGGTGATGGTTGCCACGAGTGGGTCGCTGTTGGCGGATGCGGATACGATTGCGGCTTTCCACAAGTTGATGGCCATCGCCACTTTGGTCACGCCCAATATTCCTGAACTGGCGGCGCTTGGTGGGGAGGAGATCGCAGCGCGCTTTGGTACCCATGTTCTGGCTAAGGGCGGGCATGGCGAGGGGGCGATGCTCACCGACCGGCTGATCGGCCCGCACGGGCTTGCCAAGAGCTGGAGCGATGCGCGGATCGACACGCTGCATACCCATGGCACCGGCTGCACCATGGCTAGCGCGATTGCGACTGGGTTGGGGCAGGGGATGGCTTTGCCTGACGCGATCACGCGGGCGCGAGACTATGTGCGGGCGGCGTTGAGGCTGGCACCGGGCTTTGGCGGCGGGCATGGGCCGATGGGGGCACCGTTCACTTTCCATGCCTGATTTTGCGCATGAAAGCCTGCACCATCCGGGCCTCGTCGCCGGGGTGGATGAAGCGGGGCGGGGGCCGTTGGCGGGGCCGGTGGTGGCGGCTGCCGTGATCCTGCACGTTGAAAATTGCCCGCAGGGGTTGGACGACAGCAAGAAATTGTCGGCGACCCGCCGGGCGGCGCTGGAGGTGGAGATCAAGGATCGAGCGGTCTGCTGGGGGCTGGGGGTTGCCAGTGTCGAGGAGATCGACCGGCTCAATATCTTGTGGGCGACGATGCTCGCCATGACCCGTGCTGTCGCGGCGCTGGGGCGGGATTGCGCGCATGTGTTGGTTGACGGCAATCGCTGCCCGGACTGGCCACATGCGTCGAGCGCCATCGTCGGCGGCGATGCCAAGAGCCTGTCGATCGCCGCGGCCTCTATCCTTGCCAAGGAAGCGCGGGACCGGATGATGGTGGAGGCCGCAGTGCGCCATCCGCATTATGGCTGGGCCAGCAACAAGGGCTATGGCAGCGCGCAGCATCTCGCGGCGCTGCGGACGCATGGGCCGACCCCGCTGCATCGGCGCAGCTTTGCGCCGGTTGCGCAGTTGGTGCTGTTTTAGGGGGTTTCTCGACTGCGCTCGAAACGAACGGGGTCGGGTGATGCCCTTCGTCCCATTTCTGATCTCCTGACCCAATTCCACCCCCCTGTCCCAAGGCGGGACCGATGCGATAAAGCGCTTGTCTGCCTCTGGCGTGGGGCGGGGTTATGGTTAAGAAAGGCTTATGCTTTTCTTCCGGCTGCTTATTCTCCTGTGTTGCGCATCTTTCTGTGTGCCGTCCGTGCGGGCGCAGGTCGCCGATGGGCCGCTCAAGCCGGGGGCGTTCAGTTGGAGCGACGATGGGGTCGCGGATGGGCCGCTCTATCTGATCGTCAGCCTCGCGCGGCAGCAGGTGCATGTCTATCGCGGCGACCGGCTGATCGGCGCGGCCAGCTTGTCGACGGGGACGAAAAACAAGGCCACGCCGACCGGCAGCTTCCCGATCCTCCAAAAGCGGCAATGGCACCGCTCCAACCTCTATAGCAATGCGCCGATGCCCTTCATGCAGCGGCTGACCTGGGACGGGATCGCGCTGCATGCAGGGCATAATCCGGGCTATCCCGCCAGCCATGGCTGCATCCGGCTCCCTTATGCCTTTGCGCAAAAGCTGTTTGCGCTGACGCGGATCGGCACGTTGACGGAGGTGACAACCGACCGGCTGAGCGCCGCGCTGATGCTCGATCCGCTGGTGCTGGGCGATGCTGGCAGCAGCGTGGTGACCTTTGGCATGGGGGGCGGCGCGGGGATCGGCCGGGTGCCGGTGCTGGCCATTGATCCCGGTATTTTTCGCTAGGCCATGTTGACAAAGGATTTTAGCCATAGGCGTGCGGCGGCGAGGTTGAGGAAGCTCTCGAACGAGAGGACGGTCTTGTCGTAGCGGGTG